>CALEQZ010000033.1 GCA_937908115.1 uncultured Alcaligenaceae bacterium
GCGACGCGCCGCCGGCCAGGCTGGCGAGCGCGGCCGCCTCGTGCTGCGCGGCGAGCAGCGCGGAGTGGGTGGGCGCGATTGCCTGGGCCGCGGGCACGAGCGCGGCCGGGTCTTGCCCGGAAGAAGGCACCGGCCTGGACTCGGCTACGCCTTCGGCTTGCGCAACGGGCTGCCCGGCCAGGGACACGGTCGGCTGCGGCTGACGCGCGACGCCCAGGCCATGGGCGATGCGTGACAGGGACGGGACGGCTTCGCGGCCGGCCGCATCGACCGGGGCCGGCGCAGCGGGCTGTGCAGGCAAGATGCCGGTGTCGTCCCTCGCTTCGTGGGGCACGGCGGCTGGCATGTCGCCACGCAGCGCAGCGCCGAGCGCCAGGCCGGGCAGGCCATGGCCCGGCAGGTTGCCGCGTGCCGCAGGCAAAGCGGCTGCCAAGCCCCTTGGTGCTTGCGCGCCGTCCTCGTTCACCGCGTCACCCTTGTCCACCGCGCCGTCCGCCGGGCCGTCGGCGCCGGCTTCGGCCTTCAATCCGTGCAGCTGCGCGGCCGCTTGCATGGCGATGTCCAGCGCTTGGCGGGGCAGGTCCTGGGCGGCCGTGGCCAGGGCAGCGTCGCTTCGTGCAGCGTCGGCAAGCGCGGCTTGGGCGTCATCGGCTTGCTTGGCGGGACGATCACGTGCGGCGAGGCCGGCGGCCTTGCCCGGGGCCGATTCCTGCGCCGGTTTCGGACCGGCCGCGTCGGACTTCGATTCGGCCTGGCGGCCGCGCTCCTTGTCGAGGACTTTGGAAAAGCTGGCCTTGCCGTCGTCGGCAGCAACGTCCTGGGTGCCGCGCTCGGCGGCGCGCGGGACCGACGGCGGCGTGGCCAGGGCGGGCAGGGAAGCGGCGTGGGGGGTCATGAAGCCTCCGGACGGGTGATCTCAATGCATGCCGGCGTGGCGTCGGGTCAGCCGGTTGCTGTATTCGTCGTTGGCGCGTTGTTCGCGGCGCATGTCGCGCACGGCCTGCGCGCGCTGCTCGCGGCCAAGCAGCGTATCGAATGAGCTGAGCCGGCGTTTCTCGCGCTGCCAGGCCAGCCGGCCGTCGGCCAATTGCGCGTCGGCGCGTTCGAGCGCGACGAGCTGCTGCGCGATCGCCTCGTCCAGCGTGGCGATGAAGCGCTGGTAGTTGTGGCAGTCGGCCGCCGACAGTCCGCTTTGCAGCGCAGACTGCAGGCGCTGCAAGTAGTCCTGGCGATATTCGCGCAACATCTCGAGCTGGCGGGCCGCGTGCTGGCGCTGGGCGCTCAGTTCGCCCAGCACGCGCGCGGCCTTGTCGGTGCTGTCGCGCGCCATTTCGATGAGGGTATCCAGCGGCAGCTTGCTAGGCATGCGCCTCTCCTTGGCCGAAGATGCCCGCCAGCTCGGCGATGGCCGTCTCGTAGTCCACCTTCACGGGGATGTCCTGTTGCAGGTAACGCTCCAGCGCCGGATACCGGCCGATGGCCTCGTCCAGGCGCGGATCGGCACCGGCGACGTAGGCGCCGACGGCGATCAGGTCGCGATTGCGCTGGTAGCGGCTGAACATCTGCTTGAAGCTGCGCACCAGGGCGAACTGCTCGGGCGCAATGATCGCGTTCATCACCCGCGAAATGGAGGCCTCGATGTCGATGGCCGGATAGTGCCCGGCTTCGGCCAGCTCGCGCGACAGGACGATGTGGCCGTCCAGGATGGCGCGGGCGGCGTCGGCGATCGGATCCTGCTGGTCGTCGCCTTCGGTCAGCACCGTGTAGAAGGCGGTAATGGAGCCGGCGCGCCGCCCGTTGACCGGCGCGCCATTGCCCGCGCGCTCGACCAGCGCCGGCAGGCGCGCAAAGACCGACGGCGGATAGCCCTTGGTGGCCGGCGGCTCGCCGATGGCCAGCGCGATCTCGCGCTGCGCCATGGCGTAGCGTGTCAGCGAATCCATGATCAGCAGCACGTCCAGGCCCTGGTCGCGGAAATACTCCGCCAGCCGCGTCGCGTAGGTGGCGCCTTGCAGGCGCAGCAGCGGCGAGACGTCCGCGGGCGCGGCGACCACCACCGAGCGGGCCAAGCCCTCCGGCCCCAGGTTGTGCTCGATGAATTCCTTGACTTCTCGGCCGCGCTCGCCGATCAGCCCGACCACGATCACGTCGGCGCGCGTGTAGCGCGCCATCATGCCGAGCAGCACGCTCTTGCCCACGCCCGAGCCGGCGAACAGCCCCATGCGCTGGCCGCGTCCGACCGTCAACAGCCCGTTGATCGCGCGCACGCCGACGTCGAGCACCGTGTCTATCGGTGCGCGCGACAGGGGATTGATGGGCGCGGCCGTCAGCGGCGCCAGGTCCGCGCCGGTCAGCGGACCCAGTCCATCCAGGGGCCTGCCGGCGCCGTCGAGCACGCGCCCGAGCAGCGCATCGCCCACAGGCAGGTGATGGCCCCGGGCGGGCTTGGCGTTGCCGTTGACGATGGGCTTGCGCGGCAGCGGAATCGGCCGCTGTACGAGGGGTTCGGCGGGCACCACGCGCGCTCCCGGAGGCAGCCCGGAGGTGTCGCTTTGCGGCATGAGGTAAAGGGTGTGGCCGTCGAAGCCGACGACTTCGGCGTCGGCCCAATGGCTATGCTCGTCGTCGTGCCCGGCGGCAATTTCGATGCGGCAGGCTGCGCCCACGGGAAGGCGCAGGCCGGTGGCCTCCAGCACCAGGCCGGTGGCGCGGGTGATGCGGCCGGTGCTGTGCAGGGGATCGGTGGCGCCGGCGCGTATCGAGCCGATCTTGAGCTGCGTCAGCCAGCGGTCGATCGCTGGGACGGGCTCGTCCGCGGCGTGGGCGGGGGTGGGCGCGTCCTGCGCGTTCACCGCGCATCCTCCCACGGGTCGTTGCGTCCGAGCGAGGCGGCCACGCGCCGCCAGCGCGTCTGCAGTGTGGCGTCGATGGTGCCATAGGCGCTTTCGGCGCGGCATCCGCCCCGCGCCAACGCGGGGTCGGCCATGACGCGCCAGCGGCCCTCGGCGAGCTCATCGGCCAGATGCAGGCGAACGAGGTCGATGTCGTCGGGATGCACCCACAGCGTCAGCCTGGCGCCGTCCGGGGCTTCCACCCGCAGCACGTCGCGAACCGCAGCGGCGATGACCTCGCCCGGTTGTTCCACGAGCGTGGTGCGGACGACTTGCCGGGCAATGTCCAGCGCCAGCGTGATCAGGCCCTGGCCGACCGCTTCTTCGAGGGCGGCCAAGGACGCCGCGCAGGCCCCGGCCAGCTGCTCCAGGCGCAGGGCTTCCTGGCGAGCCTGCTCCCGGCCTTGCGCCAGACCGGCTTCGTAGCCTTCCTCGTAGCCCTGTTCCCGGCCTTGGGCCAGGCCTTCGGTGTGGCCGGCGCAAAGCCCTTCGCGGTGCCCCTGCTCGCGCCCTTCGGCCAGGCCCTGCGCATAGCCTTCGGCGTGGGCCTGCTGGCGGATTGCTTCTGGGTCGGGCTGCGGTTCGGGCGGTGCAGGCGCGGGTTCGACCACGACAGGCTCGGGCTCGTCGAACGAGGCCATGCGCCAGCGCCGCCAGACGGCGCCGTGGCCCTGGACCGCCAGGCCGGCGTAGGGCCCGTCAGACATAGGCGTCGTCCCCCTGGTTGCCCAGGACGATCTGGCCGCTTTCGGCAAGACGGCGGGCGATCTGCAGGATCTTCTTCTGTTCGGCCTCGACCTTGGACATGCGCACCGGCCCCTGCGCCTCCAGGTCTTCGCGCAGGATTTCGGCGGCGCGGCTGGACATGTTGCGCAGGAACTTGTCGCGTAGCTCATCGGGCACGCCCTTGAGCGCGACCATGAGGGTGTCGTGGTCGACTTCCTTGAGCAGCAGCTGGATGCCGCGGTCTTCGACGTCCATCAGGTTCTCGAACACGAACATTTCGTCGACGATGCGCTGGGCGAGCTCGGCGTCACGCTCGCGCAGGCTGGAGATGACCGCTTCCTCGTCGCTGCTGCTCATCATGTTGAGGATCTCGGCCGCCGTGCGCACCCCGCCCATCTTGCTGCGCTTGGCGCCCTGGCCGGCCAGCACGGAGTTGAGGGTCTCGGTCAATTCGGCCAGCGCCGTCGGCTGCACGCCGCCGAAGGTGGCGATGCGCAGCATGACGTCATTGCGCAGCCGTTCGCCGAGCAGCGCCAGTACGGCGGCGGCACGGTCGCGCTCCAAGTGCACCAGGATGGTGGCGATGATCTGGGGGTGCTCATCGCCGATGAGCTCGGCCACCGTGTTGGCGTCGAGCCAGTTCAGCGCGTCGATGCCGCTGCTGCCTTCGCTGGCTTCCAGGATGTCCTCGATCAGGCTGGCGGCCCGGTCGCTGCCCAGCGCCTTGGTCAGCACCGAGCGGATGTACTCGTCCGATCCCAGCGAGACGGCCATGAACTGGTCCGCCTCCTGGCGGAATTCTTCCAGCGCCGCGCTGACGTCGTCGCGGGTGACCTGCTTGAGCGACGCCATGGCCGAGCCCAGCAGTTGGACTTCACGTGCGGTCAGGTACTTGAAGACTTCGGCGGCGGCGTCCTCGCCCAGGGACATCATGAGCAGGGCCGCCCGCGTCAAGCCGCTTTGCTGGCTGGCTGGGCTATTGCTTTCCATCTTTCTCTATCCAAGAGCGGATGACCATGGCGACGGCGCGCGGATCCTTCTGCGCCATCTCGCGCGCGGTTTCGAGGTTTTCCTGGTAACGCGAGCGCTGGGCGGCGCGCTGCTGCGCGGCCGCCTCGCGCCGGGCTTCTTCTTCGGCCTCAGCCAGGGCTTCGTGGTCGATGATCGGGTCGATGTGGCGACGCACCAGCGGACGGACCACGGCGCGCCAGACCCAGAACAACACCAGGGCGAGTAGCAGGTAGCCGACCAGGTTCTTGCCCAGTTGGATGAATTCCGGATCGCGCCAGAACGGAATGCTGGGCTCGATGTCGGTGAACAGGCTGTTGGCCACGTTCAGTGTGTCGCCTCGCGCCTCGGAATAGCCCATCGCCTCGCGAACGAGCGTGGTGATTTTTTCCAGTTCTTCGGGCGGCAGCGGCTGCATTTCGCCGTCGGCGCCGGGGCGGTAGTTGACGACCACCGCCACCGACATGCGACGTAGTTCGCCCGCAGACTGCTTGACGTGGCTGATGGTGCGGTCGACTTCGTAATTGGTGGTCGTGTCGCGCCGCTCGCTGGTCGGCAGGGCGGCCGCCAATTGCTGCTGTTGTTGCTGCGATTGCGCCTGGGCGGTGCCTTCGGCGGCCTGCCCGGGCGGCACGACGGCGGGCGGATTGACGATAGGCGCGGCGGCATTGGCCGGCGGCTGGTTGGTCAGCGCGCCGGGCACGCCCTGCGGCGGCACGATGCCGCGCTGGGTCGAATCGCTGGTCTGCTGGCTGCGGATGGCCGCCTGCCCGGGCTCCTGGTTGGGCCGGTAGACTTCGGACGTTTGTTCGCGTTGCGAGAAATCGACCGTGGCCGTGGCCTGGGCGTACACGTTGCCCGGGCCGAGCAGCGGGTTCAGTAGCGCCAGGATGCGCTCGACCGTGCGCTGTTCCAGCTCGCGCACGTAGCGCAGCTGGTTGGCGTCCAGGCCGCCGGCGCCTTCGCGCGGCGAAGAAAGTAGCCGCCCGTTCTGGTCGACGATGGAGACGTTTTCCGCGGTCAGGTCCGGCACGCTGGACGACACCAGCCAGGCGATGGCCGACACCTGGGAGTCGCTCAGCGTGCGTCCCGGATACAGGGTGAGCAGCACCGACGCCGTGGGCGGCCGGCGGTCGCGCACGAATAGCGTCTGGCGCGGGATCGCCAGGTGCACGCGCGCCTGCTGCACGGCGTGCATGGCCTCGATCGAACGGGCAAGCTCGCCTTCGAGCCCGCGCTGGTAGGTGACCTGCTCGGCGAACTGGCTGGCACCGAAGCGGGCGTTGTCCATCAGTTCGAAGCCGACGGCGCCGCCGCGCGGCAACCCCTGGCTGGCCAGCTGCAGCCGGGTTTCGTGCACGCGATCGGCCGGCACCATGAGCGCCCCGCCACTGTCGGCGAAGCGGTAGGGGACGTTCATCTGGTTGAGCGCGTTGACGATGGCTCCGCCGTCACGCTCGTCCAAGTTGGAAAACAGGACGCGGTACTCGGGACCGCGGCTCCACAGGATCACGACAATGACCAGGGCCACGCCCAAGGCGGCCGCGCCCAGCAGCACCGGCTTGGGCAATGCGCGCAGCTTTTCCAGGAAAGGGAAGCGGGCCAGGGTCGCCGACGCCAAAGTGGCCTGCTGGTTCATTGCAGGCCCCCGCAGGCCAGGTGGCGCGCCGGTTGTGGGACGGCTGTGCGAGAGGGCAGGTTACGCATGCAACGTGCTTCTTATGTGGGAGCGTGGATTATGGCCGGCGCCCCGGACAACCCAAGGCGAGAAAAGGCGCGGTTTTCACGCGTTATTTGGGCACTAGGGAAATCCATGGGCGCCCAGGGAAAAATGCCGGCCCGACGCCGTTTTCCAAATGGAAAAAAATCGGGTCTTTTGCCGCTATTTGCTTGCTATGGCCTCGGCCGTCGCAAGGTAGCCTAAGGCCCGTTTCACGTTGCCACTCATTTCGAGGGTGTCGCCCAATGGCCGTACACAATTTGTCCGGAATCGAGACCATGCTCGCGCAGATGCGTGAGGTCGTGCGCAGCGCCGAAGCCAGGGCTGGCCTTGCCCAACCCGCGCCGGCGAGCGACGGCTTTGCCGCCGAGCTACGGCGCACGCTCGAGCGCGTCTCGGCCACCCAACATGCTGCCTACGAGCAGGCCAAGGCCTTCGAGCTGGGGGAACCGGGGATATCGCTCAACGACGTCATGATCGACCTGCAGAAGGCGGGCATTGCATTCCAGACTACACTGCAGGTACGCAACCGCCTGGTTGCCGCGTACCAGGAAATCGCCAACATGCCCGTCTAGGGGCGCAAGCAGGCCGTTCGCGGCTTGTTGGGGCGTATCCTGGAGTGCCGTCGACGGTTTTGGATGCTTGACACGTTTACCCTGCTGGCCGTTTCCGTGCTTCTATTCGAAGTCATGGGCGCGGCCCTGTTGCTGGCTTGGCTGCTGATCCGGCATGCACGGCCATTGCTGGCCGTGTGCGGGGGGCGTGCCTGCTGCTGTCGCTGGGCATGGCGGGCGCGTGGTATGTATGGGATGCGCGGGCCGTCGGTAATGACACTGTCCTCAATTGGGTGCTGCTTGCGCTGCTCGTGCTCGTGCCTTGCGCGCTGGTGACGGTGCTGGCGGGCAGCCTGCTTCGCGCCGAACCGGCCTTGCGGGCCATGCGCACCCCGCGCGGCCAAAGCGTCCTGTCCCAGGTGGCCGACAATGACGCGCTTGAAGACGACCTGCGCGATGCCATGCGCGGCAACGGCCAGCTGTACGTCCATTACCAGCCGATCTTTCATGCCAGCACCCGCACCGTGGCCGGGTTCGAAGCGCTGGTGCGATGGAACCATCCCACCCGTGGCCCCGTGGCGCCCATGCAATTCATTCCGGTGGCCGAGCAGACCGAACTCATCGTGCCGCTGGGCGCCTGGGTGCTGGAGACGGCTTGTGCCGAGGCGGCGCGCTGGCCGGACTCCCGGTATCTCTCGGTCAACCTCTCGCCCATCCAGCTGGAAAAGGTCCACCTGGTGCGCGATGTGAAGGCCGCGCTGGAGCGCTCCGGCTTGCCCGCCGAGGGCCTGGAGCTGGAAGTCACCGAAGGGGTGCTGGTGGCCGCTGAAAGCGGCGAGATCGCGCGCCTGGCGGAGTTGCGGCGCAGCGGCGTGCGCGTGGCCATCGACGATTTCGGCACCGGCTATTCCAGCCTGGGCTACTTGCACGAACTGCCCTTCGACACGATCAAGATCGACCGCTCGTTCGTGCGCAACCTGGAAAGCGACGCCAGGGCCCAGGCCATCATCGGCACCATCGTCGAACTGTCCAAGCGGCTGGGGCGGGAAATCGTCGCCGAAGGGGTCGAGACCGAGGAACAGTTCGCCATCCTCAATTCGCTGGACTGCCAGCGCGTGCAGGGCTGGCTGCTGGGCAAGCCCATGCCGGCCGAAGAAATCGAAAAGCGCTTTCTGGGCGGCGGCGAGCCGAAGTTCGGCGACTCGCCCTGGACCGAGGCGGCCGGCGCCTAGCGATCGTCGCGCGAGCGCTCGAGCCGCCAGACGATTTTCTGCAGCTGCGATTGGCGGCGCTTGTCCAGCCCGACGAATACGCCGCCCAGGTGGCTAAGCGGCTGTGGCCGGCCCGGGACCGCCGCTTGCCCCGCAGCGGACCGTTCGCCGCCGGCGTCGGCGGGGGCAGCGTCGTCCTGACGCCCCAGCGCATAGGCGTTGCGCACGCCGATCAGGCTGTCGGCGTGCTGGAGTTCGAACAGGGCGGCGCGGATGTCGTCCGGCGAGGTCAGCGTGAACTCGGGTTCCGTCTCGGGCGCGTGCATGGAAGTTCCTAGATTGAAGGCGGTTCGGCCGGCGCTTGGCCGGCTTCCAGCCGGTACAGCCAGGCCAGCAGCTCGGCCACGGCCAGGTAGAGCTGCGGCGGAATGTGGGCGTCGAGGTCGACCTGCATCAGCAGGCTGACCAGCTCGGGCGATTCGTGCACGTAAAGGCCATGCTCGCGCGCGGTGCGCACGATGGTGTCGGCCAGTATCCCGTAGCCCTTGGCCACGACGCGGGGCGCGACATCGCCAGTGCCGTACGATAGCGCCACGGCCGAGTGGCGGGGGCGGTTGCCGGGATCGTAGGGCGAGCCGGTGCAGGCGGGCGTGTTCATGGCTGTCCAGGGCGGTCGTCGCTGACCGAAAGCTGCTCGAGGGCGAAGCCGGCCGCGCCGTAACGCTCGCGCAGTTCGCCGGCGTGCTCCTGCAGGACGTCGGCGCTGTCGGGCGCGGCCAGGCGCATGACGAGGCGGTTGCCGGCCAGGCTGATCGCGGCGCGGACTTCGCCCAGGCGCGGCAGCGTCAAGGTGAGCCGGGTCGCCCAGGCCGGGATCTCCGCGTCGCCGGCCGCGGCCTGGCCGCCGTCGCGTCCGACCTCCCACCACATGGGCGCGCCGGGCCAGGCTTCGCCGCGCCAGGCGAAGACTTGGTTGGCCAGCACTTCGAGTTGTTGGCGCACGAGCAGCGCTGCATCCGGATGCAGGCCGGCGCCGGCCAGTCCGTGCCATCCCGGCTGGCCGGCTGGCGCAGGGGTCGGCTGGGAGGCGGCGCCGGCCGACGCGCCAGTTGCGGGCGGGTTTGCTTCGCTGTCTGCGCCGGTCGGGTGCGAAGCCGACGGCGATGCCTGTTGTGACACGGATGCCGCCCGGGGCGGTTGCCCGGGATCCCCGGCCGCCAGCCGGGCCTGCGGCTCGTTGGCCAACTGGCCGGCCGTGCGCTTGCCGAAGGCCAGCCCCGCCAGGTGCGATTCGTAGAACATGCCGCTGGCATCGAGCGCGCTGGCCAGCGCGCGCGCAAGTAGCACCGGGGCGGGTGTCGGCCCGGCGGCCGGACCGGCTGCGTGCGCGGCCGCACCGGCGGCGGGGACATGGCTGCGCGCGGCCGCCGGGCCGAGCGAGGCCGCCTGCCCGGATGCGCCCGCCAGGGGGTGGCTGCGGGCCGCTTGCGCACCAGCGGCTTGTCCCGTGTCGGCCCGGGCAGCTGCAGGATGGTGCCCGGGCGGCGTCCACAGCGGCTGGCGTCCTTGGGCGGGCGGGGCCGGCTCCGGAAACCGGGCCAGCAGGGCGAGGATGATGCGGGCGGCCGGCCCCAGGCTGGTCGGCGCCGAGGCCGTCGATTCGGTCGAGACGAGCCGGCCGCGCGCGGCCAGCGCCAGCGCCGTTTCCACGCGGGCGTCCTTGACGGCACCGCGCGGATCGCGCGCAAGCTGCTGTCGGGCGCGCTCGACCGAATGGCGGGGATCGCGCACGGTCGACGTGTCGGTGGCATCGGTCGAAGGCGCCGGGCCGGCCTGCGTGACGGCGTTGGTGCGGGTGCGGGCGACCAGTTCGGCATGCTGTGCCATCGTCGTGCCCAGCACGGCGTCCAGGCGCTGGACCAGCAGGGTCCCGAGGGCGGACTGCCCCATGCTCATCGCCGGTCGTCAGGCATGCGGTAGGCCTGCAGCAGCGATTGCTGGCGTTTCATCCGTCCCAGCAGCTCGCCCAGGCGCGCCAATTGTGGGATGGCCAGGTCGCGGGTGGCCGCGTCGCTTTCGAGGATGCGCACCAGCAGATCGTGCTTGGCCACGCGTTCGGCCTGACCCAACGGCGCGGAGCCGGGATCGCGCGTGCGCAGCTGCTCGACCAGTTCGCAGTATTGCTGCCCCAGCAATAGCACTTCCCCCCAGTCGCCTTTGCGTGCCGCGCCCAGCATGGCCTCGGTCACCTCCGCGATCTGCTCGTAGTGGCGCAATTTGGTGGATGTCGGCATTCTAGGCTCGTTGGACGCTGCCTGGGCAAATAGGGATCATGCGACCGGGGAGGGCAGCGGGGCGGAGGGTTATGCGGGCGGGGACGTGACCGGATCGGCCGCTTCACGCCAGGCCGAACCGATCTCGGCCAACAGGCGGTCGGCAGGGTCCAGCCGCTGCGGGTCATTGTTGAGATTGGCGAGTAGCAGGTGGCGGATGACCAGGTCGTAGACCGCGGCAAGGTTGGCGGCCAGCTCGCCGCCGGCCTTCATGTCCAGGCTGGCCTTCAGGCCGGTTTCGACGATGTCTATGGCCTTGGAAATGGCCGCCCCGCGGGCGGCGGTATTGCCTTGCTCGAAATGCAGCCGCGCCTGGCCGATGGCCGCGCGGGCGCCGTCGAAAAGCAGGGAGATCAGCCGCTGCGGCGAGGCGCTCATGACCTGGGTTTCCAACCCGATGCTTGCATAGGAGCGCGCGGCCCCCATGCTACGGCGCGCGGCGTATGTCATGTCATTTGCCTTCTTTGCCGATGTTGCCCAACATCTGCAGTTGCTGCGTGAGATAGGAGCTCAGGCTGTTCATCTGGGCGACCATGCTGTCGAGCTGGATGAACTGCTTGCGATACATCTCGATGCTGGCCGCGATGCGGTCCTCGGCGCTGGCGTACTGCTCGTCCAGGGTCTTGAGCGTGGCTTGCTGGCCGGCCGTGGCGGTGTCGATCATGCCCTTGTTGCGCAGGATGGGGTCGGTCACCGACGCGATGCGCTCGGCCACGCCGCCTTCGGCGACAAAGAGGTTGGCCACCGCCTGCGGGTCGTTGGCCAGCGCGTCGTCCAGCTTGGCGGAATCGATCTTGAGCTGGCCGGTCTTGGGGTCGGTGGTGATACCCAGCTGCGACAGGGTGGCGATGCCGTTGCCGCCAACCACGGTATTCATGATGCTGCGCACGCTGCTCTGCACGGAGCGCGCGACGGCGTCGCCGCTGAGCACGCTGCCGACCTGGGTGTCGGCGTTGTAGGTGGTCAGGTTTGCGATCGTGCTCTGGACGGCGTTGTAGGCGTCGACGAAGCCCTGGATGGCGGTGCGCGCAGCCGACGTATCGCGGCTGACGGTCAGCGTGGCGGGCTCACTGGTGACCTTGGTCAATGTCAGCGTCACGCCTTCGATCACGTCCTTGATGGTATTGCTGCCGCTGACGATTTGCACGCCGTTGATGGTCAGCTCGGCGTTCTTGGCGGCGGTGACGTCCAGGTTGGCAAAGCCGAGCAGGTCGGCCAGGTCGTCGTTGCCCTCGACGGTGATGTCCTGGACCGAAGCGGCTTCGCCACTTTCGGCGGCGGTCAGCATCAGCCGGTAGGGCGCATCCGGGTTGCCGTCGTTGATGATGGTGGCCTTGATCCCGAGATCGCTTTCGTTGATGGCCTCCATGATGCCGGAAAGCGACGTGTCCTTGCCGGTCAGGTCGATTTCGGTGACCTCGCCGTCGATCGTCACCTTGATGATGCCGCCCGAGCCGATGGCTTCGTCGCGGTCGGCCACGCCCTGGGCCACCATGGTCTGGTGGGTAGCCAGCTGCCCGACTTCGATGACATAGCTGCCGGCGATGGCCGAGGCGTTGGACGTCGCGGCCAGGGCGTCGCCCGTGACGGTGGCCTTGGTGGCGGTGTACGTCTGCGCCTCGGCAAGCTTCTTGCCCGCGGACTGCAGCTTTTCGACCGCGCTCTTGATCATGCCGTACGCGGAGATGCGGCTCTTGGCGAGCGTTTGCTTGTCCTCGATCAGGCCAAGCGGCACGCGCGCATTCGCTTCCAGGTCGGCGAGCAGTTGATCCAGCGGCAGGCCGCTGCCGACGCCGATGGCGGAAATGGGCATGAGATATCTCCTATACGACCGAATTATCGAAAATTCTTAGTTGTGGCTATCCGGCGGGCAGCGGGCACAATCCCGGCTATTTCGTCGATTCGCGTGTAGCGGCCGCCCGCACGCTGATCTTCTCAGGCGCTGGTGGTGACCGCCTGGCCCTGCAAGTTGACGAGCATCTTGGCGATCCGAAGGATGACCTCGTTGGGGATGGTGCGCACCACATCGCCAGTCTCGGTGTCGATGATGGATACCACCACGCGCTTGACTTCCGGATCGATGTCAAAGCGCAGGCTGGTCGACCAGGCCTGCATACTGCGGTTGATTTCCTCGAGCGCCTTTTCCAGCGGCAGGGGGCTGCCCTGACGGGACTGTTCCGACGTGGCGCTGCCCGTGTCGCCCTGGCTGGCCGCTTGGGCCGCAGGGGTCACGGACACCGAGGGTTCCGGCAGGGGGGCGGCCGGAACGGCAATGGCCGCATGGGGGGCCGGGTTCAGCGGGCTGATCGCCATGATTCGCTCCAGTTTCGTAGGCACGCGCCATGCCCGCGGCAGCGGACGCTGGGATTGGGATCTTCGGCTACCATAACGGCACGACCGGGGCTGGCTTTAGGGTGGGGCGCCCGGCGGCTTGCCGGGCCCTGCGGCGGGCTGGGCCGCTGGCTGCTACACTTTCGCGCCTTGCCGATCCGCGCCGTGCGGCGCGGCATGACCGGACCGTCCGCCATCCGCCTATGTCCATCCCCGCTACCCCGACCGACGAGGCCAGCCTGTCCGATTGGCTGCGCTACCTGGAAGCCCTGCATCCCCGTAACATCGAATTGGGCCTGGAGCGGGTCAAGGCGGTCGCCCAGCGGCTGGCGCTGGA
Source organism: uncultured Alcaligenaceae bacterium (assembly GCA_937908115.1). Classification (GTDB taxonomy): domain Bacteria; phylum Pseudomonadota; class Gammaproteobacteria; order Burkholderiales; family Burkholderiaceae_B; genus CALEQZ01. Next base: position 13,112 of record CALEQZ010000033.1, read on the forward strand.
ACTGGATGGCGTCACCTTCGTCGTGGCGGGCACCAACGGCAAGGGGTCGACCTGCGCCATGCTGGAGGCCATCCTGCTGGCAGCCGGCTACAAGGTCGGCCTGTATACGTCGCCGCACCTGATCGATTTCAACGAGCGCGCCCGGATCAACGGCCAGCCCGCCGGCGACGCGGCGCTGGTCGAACAGCTGCGCGCCGTCGAGGCCGCGCGCGGCGACATTTCCCTGACGTATTTCGAATTCACCACCCTGGCCATCCTGCGCCTTTTTTCGCAATCGAACTTGGACGCGGTGGTGCTGGAGGTCGGCCTGGGCGGGCGGCTGGATGCGGTCAACATCGTCGACGCCGACTGCGCCATCGTCACCAGCGTGGACATCGACCACACCGACTGGTTGGGCGACACCCGCGAGAAAATCGGGCTGGAAAAGGCGCACGTGTTCCGGCCCGGCCGCCCGGCCATATGCGGCGATCCCATGCCCCCGCGCACGCTGGTGGATCATGCCGAGGCGATCGGCGCCGACCTGTGGCTGTTCGGCAGGGACTTCAACTATTCGGGCGACCGCCAGCAATGGGCGTACGGCGGACGCGCCCAGCGCCGCAACGCCCTGGCGTACCCGGCGTTGCGCGGAGCGAACCAGCTGCTCAATGCGTCGGCTGCGCTTGCCGCGCTCGAGGCGATGCGCGACCGCCTGGCCGTGCCGCAGCAGGCGGTGCGCCAGGGCCTGCTGCAAGCCACGCTGCCTGGGCGATTCCAGATCCTGCCCGGGCAGCCCATCGTCATCCTGGATGTGGCCCACAACCCACAGGCTGCCGCGGTGCTGGCGCAGAACTTGAGCAACATGGGGTTTCATCCCTACACGCACGCTGTGTTCGCGATGCTGGGCGATAAGGACGCCGACGGCGTGGCGGCCAAGCTCGCGGGCGTGGTGGACCACTGGTACTGCGCCGGGCTGGCCGGCGCGCGCGGCCGGTCGGGCCCGGAGCTGGCCGGGCGGGTGCGGGCGCTGTTGCCGGTGCCCGCGCCGGGTGACGAGCCGCGTACCGTCCAGGCCTTCGATGACGTGCTCCAGGCCTGGCAGGCGGCCCGGAAACGGGCGGGCGAGGGTGATAGAATCGTCGTGTTCGGTTCGTTCCTCACCGTGGCTGCCGTGCTTGAGGCCCTAGGGCGCAAGGCATAGCGGGTGGCGTCCGGCGCGGCCGGCCCGCTCTGAAAGCTTGGGATTCGTTTCCATGGGATTGTTCAGTCGCAAAGACCCGGCCTCGGCTGAAGGGCAGCAGGGCAGGGCACGCCCATCCGTGTCCAGCGAGGCCCAGGCCGCCGAGCTGCGGGCCCGCGCCCGGCGGCGCCTGGCCGGCGCCGTGGCCCTGGTGCTGGCAGCGGTGATCGTGCTGCCCATGGTGCTCGATTCCGAGCCCGTGCCGGTGGCCGCCGACATCCCCATCCGCATCCCAGACCGCGACACTCCCTTCCAACCCCAGGTTTCCGCCCCGGCGGCCACTGAGCCGGCCGCCGGCGCGCCGACTGACGCGCAGGCGCCCGCGGGCGACGTGCCCGAGCCACCGCCAGTGGCGGCCGCGACCCC
>CALEQZ010000034.1 GCA_937908115.1 uncultured Alcaligenaceae bacterium
CCCATCGCCGTCTCCGGCGCGGTCTTCATTCCGCTGGCGCCGCCGCCGCACGGCCTTGCGCTGCGCCACCAGCGCGGCGGCGTAGGCGGCGTCGTCGTCGAGTCCGGGAAAAGGGGCGGGGGTAGGCATGGAGGCGACTACACTGGCAGTTTTCCGCCCAACTTGTCTTGCTGCATGAACGAAAATGTCGCGCCAGGCGTCGCCGGCGACGCCTGGCAACGGGTGGCCGCCCGCGTGGACGCCCAGTCTTGGCCGGCCCCTGCCCTGTACGTGGTCGCCACGCCGATCGGCAATCTGGGTGACCTGGGCCTGCGCGCGTGGCGGGCGCTGGCGTTGGCCGACGTCATCGCCGCCGAAGACACCCGCGCCAGCCGCGCGCTGCTCGATGCCTGGGGCGTGTCCACGCCGCTGATCGCCGCGCACCGCCATAACGAGGCGGCCGCCGCCGAAGGCATCGTCCGGCGGCTGGCCGAAGGCCAGCGCGTGGCGCTGATTTCCGACGCCGGGGCACCGGCCGTCAGCGATCCGGGCGCCCGGGTGGTGCGCGCCGTGCGAGCGGCGGGCTACCCCGTGGTGCCGGTGCCGGGACCGAGCGCCGTCATCGCCGCGCTGATGGCCAGCGGCGCCACCTCCGATGAAAACCCCGCCTTTGCCTTTGCCGGGTTCGCCCCCGCCAAGTCGGCCGCGCGCCGGCGCTGGTTGCAGCAATGGACGAGCCTGCCCGCGCCGGTGGTCATGTTCGAGGCGCCGCATCGGCTGGCCGCGACGCTGGCCGATTTGCTCGCGGTGTGCGGACCCGGCCGCGCGTTGACGGTGGCGCGCGAACTGACCAAGCGCTTCGAAGAAATCGCCACCATGCCGTTGGGGGATGCGCAGGCCTGGCTGCAGGCCGGGCCGCAGCGTGGACAAGGCGAGTTCGTGCTGATCTTGCACGAGGCCGATGCGGCCGCGGACGCCGGGCCCGGGGCCGACGCTCAGGCGGACGCCTTGCTCGACGCGCTGCTGGAGGTCGTGTCGGTGCGTGACGCCGCGCGGGTCGCCGCGCGCGTGACCGGCCTTGCCCGCGATGCGCTGTACGCGCGCGCCTTGGCGCGCAAGGGGGGCTGAGGTGCCCCGGTCCATGGGCGAGCCGATCGATCCAGCGGCCAAGCGCCGGCCTGGGCCGGGCCGCAGGCCGGCGGCGCAGCCGCGCGCGGGCCGACGCAAAGGCTGGCGCGGCCTGCCGGACGGGCGCGTCCCGGCGATGCGGGATACGCCGACCCCGCTCGGCCCGATGCGCCTAGCCGCTTGCGATGGCACCCTGGTCGGGGCCTGGTTCGTCGACCAAGCCGATGCGCCGCCCCTGCCCGCGGCAGCAACCCAGGCCGCACCGGAGCACGGCGGCGACGCCGACCACGCCGTCCTGGACCAGGCCGAAAGCCAATTGCAGGCCTGGTTCCGCGGCGAGCGGACCGCGTTTGACGTGCCGCTTGCCGCGCACGGCACCCCGTTCCAGCAAAGCGTTTGGCGGGTGCTGTGCGAAGTACCGTTCGGCGCCGTCATCAGCTATGGGCGACTGGCCGCACGCGTGGGCCGGCCGCGGGCGGTGCGCGCCGTCGCCCAGGCCGTGGGCGCCAATCCGATTTCCCTCTTCATCCCCTGCCACCGCATCGTCGGCCACGACACGTCCCTGACCGGTTTTGGGGGCGGGCTGATGCGCAAGCGGGCCTTGCTCGCGCATGAAGGCCACCCCTACGCGGGCGAACAAGCGCGCTCGCGCTACGTGCATCCGGGGCAGCTGCCGCTGGATCTGTAGCGTCCCGGTGGCGGCAGTCTGCGCCGAGCCTGCCTTCGGCCGGGCTCAGGGCGTCGAAATGCTCGGCATGATGCCGGTATAGGTGCTGATCGTTTGGGCGGCGGCCAGGGCCGCTTCGCGGGTCAGGTAGGGCCCGACCAGCACGCGGTAAAGCTGGTTGGCGGCCTGCCGAACGGTGACCGCAGGCTGGCCGCTGCCGGCCAGCGCGTTGCCGGCCCGTTCGGCCAGCGCATGGGCGTTGGCCGTTTGACTGAAGGCGCCCAGCTGCAGGAAAACCCCGCCGCCCGGCGACGCGGCCTGCGCGGCCGGTGCGGACCCGGACGGCATCGCAGGCGCTGCCGGGGCAGGCCCCTGCGCGACGCTGGCCGGCGCGGCCGTCGGCGCGGGTGCCACCGGCATCGCTTCGGCAGGCGGGGCGGCCGAGGCGTCGGCCAGCATCGGCGCCGGGTCGGGCGCCGGGTTCCAGCGCCGGATTTCGTCGGGCATGATGCGCTCGACGATGACTTCGTCGCTGCCCTGCTGCAAGATGCCCAGCTTGTACGCCGCCACGTACGACAGGTCGATGATGCGGCCGTCGTGGAACGGCCCCCGGTCATTGACCCGCACCACGATGGACTTGCCGGTGGCCACGCGCGTGACGCGCGCGTAGCTTGGCAGCGGCAGCGTCTTGTGCGCGGCCGTCATGGCGTACATGTCGTAGACCTCGCCGATCGAGGTCTTGTTGCCATGGAATTTCTTGCCGTACCAGGAGGCCACGCCGCGCTCACGGTAAGGTCGGCCCGACACATCGGGGACATAGCGCCGGCCCAGCACCACGTAGGGCTTGTTGGCGCCGCGCGCCAGCGGCTCGACGCGCGGCACCGCATCGGGCACCTGGTCCAGGTTGGCGGGCGGGCGCTCGTGCGGCCCGTCGTCCTTGTAATAACCGCCTTTGCGCGGCCCGGTCGAGCACGCGGCCAGGGCAAGCAGCACGGCCGCGGCAAGCAGCCGGCCTGCGGCACCGGGCAGGCGTCGCTGTCGCCGGGCAAGGGGCAGGCGGGCTTCGGCCGTCACGGCTCGCTTCCTCCGGCCTGGGTGCGGTGGCGCACCAGCAAGGGCGTGCGTCCCTTGAAGCGCTTGGCCAGCTCTTCGACGACGTAGACCGAGCGATGTTGGCCGCCCGTGCAGCCGATGGCCACGGTCAGGTAGGCGCGAGTGTCCTGCATGTAGCGCGGCAGCCACTTGGACAGGAAAGCCTCGATGTCGTCGATCATCTGGCCGACCGATTCGAAGCTGGCCAGCCACTGCGCCACGGGCTCGTCGCACCCGGTCAGCGGGCGCAGCCGGCTGTCGTAGTACGGGTTGGGCAGGCAGCGCACGTCGAACACCAGGTCCGCGTCGTTGGGCACCCCGCGCTTGAAGGCGAACGATTCGAAAGTCAGCAGCAACGGCTGCCTGTCGGCCTGCACCAGGTCGCGCACCCAGGCGCGCAGCTGCCCGGGCGTCAGCTGCGACGTGTCGATGACGTGCTCCTGTTCGCGCAACGGCGCCAGCAGCTCGCGCTCCAGCGCGATGCAGTCCTGCAGCGAAGGCGTGACGCCCTGGCGCCGCAGCCGGTCGGTCAGCGGATGGCGCCGGCGCGACTCGGAATAACGCTGGATCAGCGTGTCGGTGCTGGCGTCCAAGAACACCACGCGCAGCGACGTGCCCATGGCGCGCAACGCCGTGAGCACCCCGGGTAGTTCGGCGATTTCCCCTGGCGATCGCACGTCCATGGCCACCGCCACGCGCTCGAGCATGTCGTCGCGGGCGCTGGCGATGAACTCATGCAGGAACCGGACGGGAAGGTTGTCGATGCAGGTGTAGCCGGAGTCCTCCAGCATGCGCAGCGCCACCGACTTGCCCGAGCCCGATATGCCGGTGATCAGGACGACGTGCGTAGTCATCCCGGCGCTACTTGCTGTTTTGCAGGATGGCCATGGCTTGCCGTTCCATGAATTCCCCCAGCGTATCGATGCCGCGCAGCTTCAGGATGGTGTTGCGCACGGCGGCTTCGACCAGCACGGCGAGGTTGCGGCCGGCGGCCACTTGCAGCATGACGCGGCGGATGGGCAGCCCCAGCATGTCCTGGGTCATGTCTTGCAGGGGCAGCCGCTCGAACTTGTCCTGCGCGGTGGCGCGCACCAGGTGCACGATGAGCTTGAGCTTCATCTTGCGGCGCACCGAGGTCTCGCCGAAGATGGTGCGGATGTCCAGCAGGCCCAGGCCGCGCACTTCCAGCAGGTTCTGCAGCAGGGGCGGGCAGGTGCCCTCGATCACGTTGGGCGCGGTGCGCGACAGCTCGACCGCGTCGTCGGCGACCAGGCCGTGGCCGCGCGAGATGAGTTCCAGCGCCAGCTCGCTTTTGCCCAGGCCGGATTCGCCGGTGATCAGCACGCCCAGGCCGAGCACGTCCATGAATACCCCGTGCACGGTGGTCTTGGGCGCGAGCTTCTTGCCCAGGTAGATGCGCAGCAGGTCGATCAGCTGCGCCGCGGGCATCGACGTCGACAGCAGCGGCACGTGCTGGCGGTCACAGTTGTCGATCAGGTCCTGCGGCGCGGCAATGCCGTCTGCCAGCAGGATGGCCGGTACGCCGCCAGCGAGCAGTTCTTCGATGTGGTGGGAACGCCGTCGCACTTCGAAGCGCAGGTAGTAGGACATCTCCTCGTGTCCGAACACCTGGATGCGCGACGGGTGGATGAGGTTGAAGTGGCCGATCAGGTCGGCGGCCGACATGCCCTCGTCCGGAATCCCCCGGTCGGCTGCGCTATGCCCGGCCAGCCAGGTGAAAGGAATCTTGTCGGCGTTGTCGTCAACCAGTTCCTGGATGGTGAGCATGGCATCCTTCGCAATTCAGGCCGAGCCCGTGGTCAGCAGCTTGTGCACCACCAGCGGATCGGGCTCCTCGGCCAGGCGCTCGCGCAGGCTTTTGTTCGACAGAAGTTGTGCGAGCTCGGCAAGGATGTCCAGGTGCTGCTGGGTGGCCGCTTCGGGCACGAGCAGGAACATGAGCAATTTGACGGGCTGGCTGTCCGGCGCGTCGAAGGGGACGGGATTGGCCAGGCGCATGAAGGCGGCAAGCGCCTCGGTCAGTCCCTTGACCCTGCCGTGCGGCACCGCCACACCCTGGCCCAGGCCGGTAGAACCCAGGCGCTCGCGGGCGAACAGGCTGTCGAATACGGTAGCCCTGGCCAGGCCGTGATGATTCTCGAACAACAGGCCGGCCTGTTCGAACGCCCGCTTCTTGCTGGTGACGGGCAGGTCGAGCACGATATTGCCGGCAGGCAGAATGCGCGACAAGTGGTTCATGCGTAGGATTATATGATTATATGACGCGGTGCAAAAAACCGCGATTCCGTGCCCGCAGCGGGGCGTTGGCCGGCCAGCGGCGCGGCTGCGGGAACGGCATTGTAGGCAGGATATGTCGCGGGATAAAGCGGCGGGCGACGAAAGGCCGTGAAAACGGTGCCGGGTGATGCGTCGTGCGGCGCGCGCGAGGGGAAGCGGGCGAATCGATGGGAGGGAAATCCGGCGCGGGGGCCGTTGCGTCGATGTCCCGCCGGGCGATTCGCCCAGAGGAACACCGAGCCGGTCATGCGATCAGGCGGCGAGTTGCCGCTTGACCGGGGCATGCGCGTGGTTTTGCACGCGATCCTTGTACTGGATGACCTTGCGGTCGGTCTTGTCGACCAGCGTGTCTATGGCGGCGTAAAGGTTTTCCGCTGCGGCTTCGCAGTGGATGTCCTTGCCGGGCAGGCGCATGGTGATTTCGGCTTTGTGCTTGAGGGGTTCGAGCGAGAGCACAACCTGCGTGTCGATGACGTGATCGAAGTGCCGCAGCACTCGGGACAGCTTATTGACGACGTACTCGCGGATGGCCGGGGTGACGTCGAGATGGTGACCGCTGATGCTCAGGTTCATAAAGGGCTCTCCTTTGAAAAGGCATGAACGCGCAACGATGCGCCAGTGGCGTGGTGGATCCTCCTTTTGGAAACGATGACAAGCCCAGTGTATCGACTCCCGCAGGCAATTCCAAGCCGCGCCGCGGCACCGCCGGCGGGCGCGTCGCAGGCTGCGGCAAAAAGGGCGCCGGACCGAGCGAAAAGCCAGGGCGCAACGTCCTTGCAGCGGCAGCGAGGAGCGATAGGAAAAGGCAGGGCGGGCGGGAAAGCCCGTGCCCGGCGAAGACGGACCAGCGCGCGAAACGACCCCGATGCGGGCGGCGGCGCCCGCATCGGACAAGGGCGCACGGCCTGCCAGGCCGGCCTTACATGCGGAAATGCTCGCCCAGGTACACGCGGCGTACGGCTGGGTCGCCCACGATCTCGTCGGGTTGCCCGTCGGTGAGCACCTTGCCTTCGCTGATGATGTAGGCGCGGTCGCAAATGCCCAGCGTTTCGCGCACGTTGTGGTCGGTGATCAGCACGCCGATGCCCCGTCCCTTGAGAAAGCGCACGATGCGCTGGATTTCGATCACGGCGATGGGGTCGACCCCGGCGAAAGGTTCGTCCAGCAGGATGAAGCGCGGCTGCGTGGCCAGCGCGCGGGCGATTTCCACGCGCCGCCGCTCGCCCCCGGACAGCGAGATCGCCATGTTCTTGCGGATGTGGCCGATCTGCAGTTCCTCGAGCAGCGCCTCCAGGTTTTCGTCGATCTTGCGCGGGGTCAGGGCGCGCCCCTGCTCGTCGACCTGCAGCTCGAGCACGGCGCGGATATTCTGTTCCACTGTCAGGCGACGGAATACCGACGCGTCCTGCGGCAGGTAGGACAAGCCCAGGCGTGCCCGCTTGTGGATGGGCATGGCCGTGACCGGCTGCCCGTCGATCTCGATGCGCCCGGCGTCTGCCGGCACCAGGCCGACGATCATGTAGAAGCTGGTGGTCTTGCCCGCGCCGTTGGGTCCGAGCAGGCCGACGACTTCGCCGCTGGCCACCGACACCGACACGTCCTGCACCACCGTGCGGCCGTTGTAGGTCTTGCGCAGTCCCGTGGCGCGCAGGCTGCCCGCGGGGGCAGTATGGCTGGAAGAAAGATTTTGCATGGCTGCTGCGATGCCCCCTAGCGCGCAGGCGCGGGTTGCTGCGGCGCCGGGGAAGCCTGGCCGCCCTGGCTGGCGCCCTGCGACTTGCGGCAGGCCTGCACCGCCGCATCGGTCCTGGCGCGCGGCACGGCTAGGGAGCGAACCCGGCCGCCGGCGGCAGCCGAGTCCGGGCCGCCGAAGGCTTCGTAGGTGTCGGTCTTTTGGTTGTAGCGGATGCGTTGGCCGCTGATGCTGTCGAAGGGCTTGCCGCAGACGAAGCGGGTGATCACCGCCTGCCCGATGAGGTCGATCTGCTCGTTCTTGCCGTCGTATTCGCCGCGCTGGCCGCGGCCTTCGATGACTTCGAAGGTTTCCGGCCGGTCCTGGCGGATGTAGACGCGGTTGCCGGCGTTGACGGTAGCCACGCCATACTGGAAGCCTTCGGCATCCTCGCGCATTTCGAGCCGGTCGGCGTGCAGCGTCATCAGCCCGCGGGTCATCACCACGTTGCCGGTGAAGGTGCTCTGGCGCTTGACGTCGTCGTAATGCAGGGTGTCGGACAGGATCAGCGTATTGGGTTCTTCTTCCTGGCTGCCGTTTTTTGCGGACCCGCCGGATTCGGCGGCCAGGACCTGCGCGCAGGCGGCGGCCAGGCCCAGCAAGGCGGCGCCGAGCCAACGGCGTTGAGACGGACGGGACATGGTCATGATGGATCGGAAGAAGGATTGCTGGGTTGCCGGCGCCGGCGCATGTCCGTGCCGGAGATTTCCACGTCGGTAGCCGAATACACCTGCAGCTGCCGGGTGCGGTTGTCGTAGCGCATGCCGGTGCCGTTCATGCGCGAGCGGCCATTGACGACCTCGGCGGGCAAATCGGTATAGGCGACGTCCTCGTCGGGCAGGATGACGATGACTTCGCTGCGCACGTCCAGCGCGGCGCGCTCGGCGTCGGGCAGGCGGTGCAGGTGCGCGTCGCCGCGCATGGTGATGCGCTGGCCGTCGCGGTCCATCACCGCCGTGCGTGACGTGCCGATGGTGACCGGGCTGCCGGTGCGCAGCCCCGTGGCGCGTGGGGACATGACCTCGTACGAATCGTCGTCCGGGAAGTGCTCGATGTACTCGCCTTCCAGGCGGTTGACCGGCGCGCCGCGTTCGTCGGTGCGCACCATGACGAAGTCGTGGCCCCAGGCGTCCGGCTCGTGCGTCAGGCGCCGCGGTGGGTCGAGCGCGATGGCGCGCTGCGCGTAATCGGCCGCCCACCAGGTGAGCGCCACCAGCGCGCCCAGCAGCAGCAGGGCGATGACGGTGGGGAGTCGCTCTTTCATGGCTATTGGATTTCGCCGGGGCCCAGGCGCCCGGGATGGAAGAAGGCGCCGAGGCGGCCTTGGGCGGCGAGGATGAGGTCGCAGCACTCCCGTGCTGCGCCCTGCCCGCCCGGCAGGGTCGCGATCCAGTGGGCGGCCTGCGCCACGTACGCGGGGGCGCTGGGCACGCTGGCGGCAAAGCCGGCACGCTGCATGGCTGGCAGGTCGATGAGGTCGTCGCCCATGAAGCCCGTCTGTTCCAGCGCGATGCCGTAGCGCTGGGCAAGGTCGGCCAGGGCCTGGCCCTTGTCGCGCACACCTTGGATGACGTCGGAAATGCCCAGCTCGGCGGCGCGGCGGTCGACGATGCCGCCGCGGCGCCCGGTCACCAGCGCCACCCGCAGGCCGCTTTCGGTCAGCAGCTTCAGGCCGTGGCCGTCGAGCGCGTGAAAGCGCTTCATGACCTCGCCGTTCTCGCCGTACCAAAGGCTGCCGTCGGTGAGCACGCCGTCGACGTCGAACACCATCAGGCGCAGCGCCGCGGCGCGTTCGCGCACGGCCGGGGCCACGCGCGACAGAACCAGCGCTTCGGCGGGATGGGGGGCGCGGGGAGTCGTGATCGTCATACCACCTTGGCTGCCATCAAGTCGTGCATGTGCAGGGCCCCGACCAGCTCGCCGGACGGGTCCACGACCAGCATCTGGTTCAGGCGTTGGGCGTCCATCTGCGCGGCAGCGTCCACCGCCAGCGCGTCGGGCGAAATCGTGCGGGGTGTGCGCGTCATGCCGGCGGCCACCGTCAGGCCCCGCACGTCGCCTTGGCGCTCGAGCAGGCGGCGCAGGTCGCCGTCGGTGAAGATGCCGGCGACCCGGCCGGCTTCGTCCATGACGATGGCCATCCCCATGCGCTTGGCCGACATTTCCTCCAGCGCTTCGAAAATCGGCGTGTCCTGCCGCACCTTGGGCAAGGCGTCGCCCCGGCGCATCACGTCGCGCACGTGTGTCAGCAGGCGACGCCCGAGCGCGCCGCCTGGATGGGACCGCGCGAAGTCGGCCGGCCCGAACCCGCGCGCCTGCAGGCAGGCCACGGCCAGCGCGTCGCCCAATGCCAGCGCCGCGGTCGTGCTGGCCGTCGGGGCGAGGTTCAGCGGGCAGGCTTCCTGCGCGACGCTCACGTCCAAGTGGACATCGGCCAGCCGCGCAAGTTCCGAATCGGGATTGCCGGTCAGGGCGACCAGCTTCGCGCCCATGCGCCGGGCGATGGGCAGGATGGTCAATAGCTCCTGGCCCGCGCCGGAGTGCGAAATGGCGATCAGCACGTCATCGGCGGTGATCATGCCCAAGTCGCCGTGCACCGCTTCGGCCGCGTGCACGAAAAAGGCCGGCGTGCCGGTCGAGGCGAAGGTTGCCGCCATCTTGCGGGCGATGTGCCCCGTCTTGCCGATGCCGCTGACCACCACTCGGCCGCGGCAGTCCAGCAGCATGCGCACGACCTTGACGAAAGCGTCGTCCAGCCGGTCGCGCAGGTCGAGCACGGCTTGTGCCTCGATCTGCAGCGTGCGGCGGGCGCTGGCCAGCGTGTCTTCCGAGAATTGGGGCGACAGGGCGGTCATGCGGCGGATTTTAATGTACGGGGGTCTGCCGGCGCGGGTGCAAGCCGGCCGCGTGACCCTATACTTCGGTTTTTCTTCCGCCCGCCCTGATTCCCTGCCATGATTCCCAGCCCCGTATTCGGCACGCCGCTCAGTCCCGCCGCCACCCGCGTCATGCTGCTGGGCAGCGGCGAGCTCGGCAAGGAAGTCATCATCGCCCTGCAGCGCCTGGGCGTCGAGGTCATCGCGGTGGACCGCTATGCCGATGCGCCGGGTCACCAGGTCGCGCACCGCGCGCACGTGGTGACCATGACCGACCGCGAGGCGCTGCGCGCAGTCATCGAGCGCGAGCGCCCGCACATCATTGTGCCCGAGATCGAGGCCATCGCCACCGACCTGCTGGTCGAGCTGGAGGCGGCCGGCGTCGCCCGGGTCACGCCCACCGCGCGCGCGGCCCGGCTGACCATGAACCGCGAGGGCATCCGCCGCCTGGCCGCCGAAACGCTGGGCCTGCCCACTTCGCCCTACCGCTTCGTCGACACCCTGGTGGAGCTGCGCGCGGCGGCGGCCGAAATCGGCTACCCGTGCGTGCTCAAGCCCGTCATGTCCTCCTCGGGCAAGGGCCAGTCGGTGCTGCGCGGCGAGGCGGACCTGGAGGCGGCGTGGCGCTATTGCCAGGAAGGCGGCCGGGTCGGCGGCGGGCGTGCCATCGTCGAGGGCTTCATCCGCTTCGACTACGAAATCACCCTGCTGACCGTGCGCGCCCGCGGCGCCGACGGCAAGGTCTATACCCACTTCTGCGAGCCGGTCGGGCATCGCCAAGTCGACGGCGACTACGTCGAAAGCTGGCAGCCGCACCCCATGTCGCCGACGGCGCTGCGTCGCGCGCGGGAAATCGCCGGCGCGGTGACTGCCGACCTGGGCGGGTTGGGCCTGTTCGGCGTGGAGCTCTTCGTCGCGGGCGACGAGGTCTGGTTCTCCGAGGTCAGCCCGCGGCCCCACGACACCGGCATGGTGACCATGATTACGCAGGTGCAGAACGAGTTCGAGCTGCACGCGCGGGCGCTGCTGGGGCTGCCCGTGGATACGACGCTGCGCCAGCCCGGGGCCAGCAGCGTCATCTATGGCGGCGTGGACGCCACCGGGGTGACGTTCCATGGCGTGGCCGAGGCATTGGCCGAGCCCGGCACCGACCTGCGCCTGTTTGGCAAGCCGGAATCCTTCATCAAGCGCCGCATGGGCGTGGCGCTGGCCACGGCGAAAACGGCCGAGGCGGCCCGGGCCAAGGCGCAGCGGGTGTCCTCCGCCGTGCGGGTCAAGGCGTAGACGGCCGCGGGGCCACCCCGGGCGCCGGCACTGCCACGCAACGCGCGGTTCGGCCGCAAGGCAAGGGGCATGCAACGTCCGGTTGCATGCCCTTTTCTTTTGTTCGATAATTTCAGTAAATTCTGAAATTTCAAAAATTCCAGTATTTCCAAGAGGGTTGCCATGGAGCTATCGCCCCAGATCGAACGATTCGTCCTGCACTTCGGCGAAATGGGCAGCCGCTGGGGCGTCAACCGCACCGTCGGCCAGATCTACGCGCTGCTGTTCCTGTCGCCGCGGCCGCTAAACGCTGATGAGATCGCCGACACGCTGGGCTTTTCCCGCTCCAACGTCAGCATGGGGCTCAAGGAGCTGCAATCCTGGCGGCTGGTCAAGATGGGCCACCAGGCCGGCGACCGGCGCGATTACTTCGAGACGCCCAAGGACGTCTGGGAAATCTTCCGTGTGCTGGCAGAGGAAAAGCGCAAGCGCGAGATCGACCCCACGCTGACGCTGCTGCGCGAGACGCTGCTCGAGCCGCCGGGCGACGATGCCGAGCGATATGCGCAGCAACGCATGAAGGAGATGCTGGGCCTTATCGAGCTGGCGACGGACTGGTTCGATGAGGTGCAACGCCTGCCGCCCGAGACGCTGGAAAGCCTGATGCGCCTGGGCGCGAAGGTGCAGAAAGTGCTCGGCCTGGCCGGCCGGCTACGCGGCAAGCATGCGTCCAAGCCTGGAGAGCCGTCATGATTGATTTCGACGTCGTCGACCTGTCGCGGTTGCAGTTCGCCGCGACGGCCATGTACCACTTCCTGTTCGTGCCGCTGACCCTGGGCCTGTCTTTCCTGATCGCGATCATGGAAAGCGTCTACGTCATGACAGGGCGCGAGATCTGGCGCCGCATGACGATGTTCTGGGGCACGCTCTTTGGCATCAATTTCGCGCTGGGCGTGGCCACCGGGGTCGTGATGGAGTTCCAGTTCGGCATGAACTGGTCCTATTACAGCCATTACGTGGGCGATGTGTTCGGCGCGCCGCTGGCGCTCGAAGGCCTGATGGCCTTCTTCCTGGAGGCGACCTTCGTCGGGCTGTTTTTCTTCGGCTGGGACCGGCTGTCCAAGGTCGGGCACCTGGTCGTGACCTGGCTGGTGGCGCTGGGCACCAATCTGTCGGCGATGTGGATCCTGATCGCCAACGGCTGGATGCAGAACCCCGTGGGCGCGGTGTTCAACCCCGAAACCATGCGCATGGAGATGACCGATTTCTTTGCGGTCATCTTCAATCCGGTGGCGCAGGCCAAGTTCGTGCATACCGTCAGTGCCGGCTACGTCACGGGCGCCATGTTCGTCATGTCGATCAGTGCCTGGTATCTGCTGCGCGGCCGACACGTGGCGCTGGCCAAGCGGTCGATGGCCGTGGCGGCGAGCTTTGGCCTGGCTTCGGCGCTGTCGGTCGTCGTCCTCGGCGACGAAAGCGGCTATCTCACCACCGAGCACCAGCGCATGAAGATCGCCGCGATGGAAGCGATGTGGGAAACCGAGGCGCCGCCCGCCAATTTCAACCTGATCGCCATTCCCAACCAGGCCGAGCGGCGCAACGACTTCGCCATCGAGATCCCCTACGTGATGGGCATCATCGGCACGCGATCGCTGACCACCCCCATGCCGGGCATCAACGACCTGGTCGCCAGCGCCGAGCAGCGGGTGCGCAACGGCATCGAGGCCTACCGCGCGCTGCAGAAAGTGCGCGCCGACCCGAAAGACGCGCAGGCGCGTGCCGACTTCGACAAGACCTGGCCGGACCTGGGCTATGCCCTGTTGCTCAAGCGCTACCGTGACGACGTCACGCAGGCGAGCGAGGCCGACATCCGGCAGGCCGCGCTCGATACCGTGCCGAGCGTGACGCCGCTGTTCTGGACGTTCCGCGTGATGGTGGGGCTGGGCCTGTACTTCATCGTTTTCTTCGCGGTGGCGTTCTGGCGCGCCTCGCGCGGGCGCTTGGCGGACAACCCCAAGCTGCTGCGCATCGCCGTCTGGAGCCTGCCGCTGCCGTGGGTGGCCATCGAAGCGGGGTGGTTCGTCGCCGAGTACGGACGCCAGCCCTGGGTGATCGAAGGGGTGCTGCCCACCTTCTATGCGGCTTCGGGCCTGAGCCTTTCAGACCTGGCCATCAGCCTGGCGGTTTATCTGTCGCTGTACACCGTGCTGGCCATCGTGGGCATCAAGGTGATGCTGCACGCGGTGCGCAAGGGCCCTGCGGGGCCGCAGCGTGCCGGCCAGCCCGGCGATGCCGCCGATCCGCTGCCGGCAGGTGCCACGGCCGCCCACTGACAGGAGCAATGCCATGGATCTCATCCCCTTGGATTACGCAACGCTGCGGGTGATTTGGTGGGCCCTGATGGGCGTGCTGCTGATCGGGTTCGCGGTGATGGACGGATTCGACCTGGGCCTGGCCGCGTTGCTGCCGGTGCTGGGGCGTACGCAAGACGAGCGGCGCGTACTGGTCAACGTGGTTGGCCCGGTCTGGGAGGGCAACCAGGTTTGGCTCATCACCGGCGGCGGCGCGATCTTCGCGGCCTGGCCGATGTTGTACGCCGTGTCGTTTTCGGGCTTTTACCTGGCCATGCTCCTGTTGCTGGTGGCGCTGATCGTGCGGCCGGTGGGCTTCAAGTACCGCGGCAAGCTTGCCGATCCGCGCTGGCGCGCCACCTGGGACGGGCTGCTGTGCTTTTCCGGCATCGTCTCCAGCCTGGTGTTCGGCGTCGCCGTGGGCAATGCGCTGCAAGGTGTTCCGTTCGCGCTGGAGGCCGGCACCCTGCGCCCGGTGTACGAGGGCAGTTTCCTTGCACTGTTCAATCCGTTCGCGCTGCTGGCCGGTGCGCTGTCGCTGGCCATGTTGGCGATGCACGGTGCGGTGCTGGCGGCTTGGCGCACCGAGGATCCGATGGCGGGCCGCGCGCGCGCCTGGGGCATCGCCTGCGCGCTGGCGACGCTGGCGCTGTTCGTGGCGGGCGGGTTCTGGGTGGCGGGCGGGCTTGCCGGCTACCGCCTGGCCGCGCCGGTCGATTCCGGCGCGATGTCCAATCCCCTGGCCAAGGACGTGGTCGTGCGCGCGGGCGGCTGGATGGCCAACTTTCACGCCTGGCCCATCGCCTGGGCGGCGCCCGCGGTGGGTGTCGCAGGCGCGCTGCTGGCCGCGGCGCTGCTGGTGGTGCGCCGGGCGGGGCCGGCCTTCCTGGCATCATCCTGCGCCATCGCCGGGATCATCCTGACCGTGGGCCTGGCCATGTTCCCGTTCATCCTGCCGTCGTCGCTGGATGCGCGTGCCAGCCTGACGGTTTGGGACGCGTCATCGAGCCGGCTGACGCTGTGGGTGATGCTGTTGGCGACCGTGTTCTTCATGCCCATCGTCACCGCCTACACGGCGTGGGTGTACCGCGTCATGGGCGGCAAGGTCACCCGCGCCGGCGTCGACGGCAACCCCAACGCCTATTGAGGAGGTGGCCATGTGGTACTTCTCTTGGATTCTGGGCCTGGGACTGGCCTGCGCCTTTGCCATTCTCAACGCCATGTGGTTCGAGCTGCGCGAAGGCCAGTCGCCGGATGACGGCGGCGCGCAACACGACGAGGCCTAAGGCAGGCAGGGCGCACGCATGTCCGCTTCGGTCGAGCACGATCCGGCCCGCGCCATCCCGCGGTTGACGCCTGCGCAGTCGCGCTGGCTGTCGGCCTGCGCGCGGCTCGCCGGCCCGCGGTTGCGCATGGCCGTGGCCGCGCCGCTACTGTCGGGCGCCTTGCTGCTGGCGCAGGCGTGGTTGCTGGCGCGCGCCATCGATAAGGCCGTGGCTGGCCAGGCAGGCCTGTCGGCGCTTGCCCCCGACATTGCCGCCATCGCCGCACTGGTGGTCGCGCGCGCGGCGCTCGCGTGGCTGGCCGAGCGCGCGGGTAGCCGCGCCGCCGAAACGGTCAAGGCACGGCTGCGCCGCGCGCTGTTGGCCAGCGTGCTGGCGCGCGGGACGGATTGGAGCCGTGCGCGAGCCTCCGGGGAAATCGCCGGCGCGCTGGTCGAGCAGGTCGATGCCCTCGAAGGGTATTTCGCGCGCTTTCTTCCGGCCATGGTGGCCGCCGCAGCGCTGCCACCGGCCTTTGCGCTGGCGCTGCTGCCGGTCGACTGGGTGGTGGGATCGTTGCTGCTGGCGACCGCACCTTTGATCCCGTTGTTCATGGCCCTGGTGGGATGGGGGGCGGAGGCGGCCAGTCGGCGCCACCTGCACGCCTTTGCACGGCTGTCGGGGTTCTTTGCCGACCGTGTGCGAGGCCTGTCCACGCTCAAGCTGTACGGGCGCGCGCAGGCCGAGGCCGAGACCGTGGCCCGCGCCAGCGCCGCGCTGCGCGACCGCACGCTGGCCGTGCTGCGCATCGCCTTCCTGTCCTCGGCGGTGCTGGAGTTTTTCGCCGCGCTGGGCGTGGCGGGCGTGGCGCTGTACGTGGGGTTGACCTACCTGGGGTTTCTCGACCTGCGCGGCGATGCGCTGGGGCTGCAGGCCGGCCTGTTCTGCCTGCTCATGGCGCCGGAGGTGTATTGGCCGTTGCGCCAGCTTGCTGCCCACTATCACGACAGGGCCGCCGCGCGCGCCGCGGTGGCCGAACTGGACCGCATCTTTGGCGGATTGCCGGCAGGCGGTGCCATGGCGCAAGCGCCCGAGACCGCCGTCGGGGCGGCGGGTGCACCCGGCTGTGCAGGCCCGGCCGATCTACAGGTGCGGGCACTGGTGGTGCGCGTGGCTGGCCGGGACCGGCCGGTGCTGGCTGGCGCGGACTTTTGCTTGCCGGCGGGCGCCTGGGTGGCGCTGACCGGCGACAGCGGCGCGGGCAAGACGACGTTGCTCGAAGCGCTGGCGCGCCTGCGCGCGCACCAGGGCGAAATCGTGTTGGACGGCCGTCCGCTGCAGGATTGGCCGGAGGCCGCGTTGCGTGGGCGCGTGGCATTGATCCCGCAGCGGCCTTACCTGCATCCGGGGTCGATCGCCGAGAACATTGCGCTGGCCGATCCACAGGCCGACGCCGCCCGCATCGCCCAGGCCGCGCGCATGGCCTGCGTGGACGAGTTTGCCGACGCGCTGCCGCTGGGCCTGGACACGCAGGTTGGCCCGCGCGGCCATGGCTTGTCCGGCGGGCAGGCGCAGCGCGTGGCGCTTGCCCGGCTATACCTGCGCGATCCGGGCCTGATCCTGCTGGACGAACCCACGGCCCATCTGGATGCCGCCACCCGCGACCGCGTGCTCGACCAGCTGCTGGCATTCGCGCGCGGCCGCACCTTGCTGGTGGCCACGCACGATGGCGAAGTCATGCGGCGACTGCCGCTACGGCTGCATTTGCAGGATGGTGCGCTGCACGCCGTGCCGCTGCCCAGCGGCAAACGGGAGAGCCGATGAATCAGGCCGTTGCTTCGACCGACCCTGGCGCGGCGCTTGCGGACGCCGACCCGGCCGATCACGGCCGGCGCGCGCCGGGCCATGTGCTTGCCCGCATCCTGGCGCCGCTGTATCGCCGGCGCCGCCGCGCCCTGGCGCTTGCGCTTGCCCTGTCGATCGTGACGGCGGCCGCGGGGGTGGCCCTGCTCGGGGTATCGGGCTGGTTCCTGACCGCGGCGGCGCTTGCTGGCCCGGCCGCGGCTTTCAACCTCTTTGCGCCGTCCGCTTTGGTGCGCGGCCTGTCCTTCGTGCGCATCCTCGCCCGCTACGGCGAACGCCTGGCCGGCCACGCGGCGACGCTGTCGCTGCTGGCCGATCTGCGGGCGCGCGTGTTCGCGGGGCTGCTGCCCAAGGACCCAGGCGGGCTCGCGTCGCTGCGCGACGGCGATGTCGTTTCGCGGCTGACTGGCGACGTCGATGCGCTGGACACCGTCTACTTGATGATCCTTGCGCCGGCGTTGACCGCCTTGGCCGCAGCCGCCCTGCTTGCCGCGGCGCTCCACGGGTGGCTGCCGGGATCGGCCTGGGCGCCGGTGGCCGCGCTGGTCGCGGCAGCGGTCGCCGT
>CALEQZ010000035.1 GCA_937908115.1 uncultured Alcaligenaceae bacterium
GACTTGCCCGCCGCGGCCTCGGCCGGGGCCGCCTGCTCAGGTTGCGGCGTTTCAGGTTGCGGCGTTTCGGCCACGGGCGCCGGCGCGGCGTCGGCAGGCGCCTGCGGCGCAGGCGCCGCGGCAGCCGGCGATTCGGCCTGCTGCGGCTGGTCGACCGTTTCGGGCTTGGCTGCCGGCTCGGCCTTGGCCTCGGCCGGCGCTTCTTGCGCCTGAGGCGCCTCGGGCTGCGCAGCTTCAGCCGGCGCGGCTGCCGGTTCGGTCGCAGCGGGCACAGGCGCCTGCGCGGCCGTGGCAGACGCCGCAGTTTCGGCTGGCGCCTGTGCAGCCGGAGCCGCAGCAGCCGGCGCGGCGTCGGCCGGCTTGTCCGCCGCCTGCTTCTGCTCGGCCTGCTCCAACGCCCCGGCAGCCTTGGCCTCGGCCAGGAGCTCGGCCGCGTCGCGCTTGACGAACACGCGCTTCTTGCGCACCTCCACCTGGATGGTGCGCGACTTGCCGGTCGCGTCGGACTGGCGGATCTCCGACGTCTGTCGCCGGGTCAAGGTGATCTTCTTGCCCTCAGTCGCCCCATGCGCGCGCCGCAGCGATTCGAGCAGCTTCGCCTTGTCGCTGTCGGTGACGGCGTCGTCGACCGATTGGAGGTGAACGCCGGCCACGCGCAGCTGGTCCAGCAGCACGTGGGCAGGCATTTTCAGCTCGGTAGCGAACTGGGCGACGGTGTTACTCGACATTGGGCTCTCTTCCCTGTGTTCTGCAATCAGTAATCGGGTCCGGGGCGAGATCCGTCTCAAGCGGCGGATTCATCGCCCTCGAACCAATGCGCGCGGGCGCGCATGATCAGGTCGCTGGCCTGCTGGGCATCGATGCCGGTCATTTCGGACAGTTCATCGGTGGCCAGCTCGGCCAGCTCATCGCGGGTCAGGACGCCCTTCTCCGCCAGCTTGGCCGCCAGGTCCGGGGTCATGCCTTCGAGTTCGAGCAAGTCCTGCGCGCTTTCCAGGCGCTCTTCCTGGGCGATGGCCTCGGTCAGCAGCGCATTGCGCGCCCGGTTGCGCAGCTCGTTGATGGTGTCTTCGTCGAACGCCTCGATCTCGAGCAGCTCCTGGATCGGCACGTAGGCGATTTCCTCCAGGCCGGTGAAGCCTTCGTCGATGAGGATATCGGCCACCTCTTCGTCGACGTCGAGCTTGCTCATGAACGTCTCGCGCAGGGCGGCACGCTCCTGCTCCTGGCGGGCCTTGCTTTCCTCGGGCGTCATGATGTTGATCTGCCAGCCGGTCAGCTCCGAGGCCAGGCGCACGTTCTGCCCCTTGGCGCCGATCGCCTTGGGCAGGTTTTCCTCGTCGACGACCACGTCCATGGCGTGCTTGTCCTCGTCGACGACGATGGATTCGACGTTGGCCGGCGCCAGCGCGCCAATGACGAACTGGGCCGGATCCTCGGACCACAGCACGATGTCGATCTGCTCGCCGCCCAGTTCGTTACGCACGGCGGTCACGCGCGAACCGCGCATGCCCACGCAGGTGCCGATGGGGTCGATGCGCTTGTCATAGGCCACCACCGCGATCTTGGCGCGCACGCCGGGATCGCGCGCAGCCGCCTTGATCTCGAGCAGCCCTTGCTCGATTTCCGGCACTTCGTTCTCGAAGAGCTGGCGCACGAACTCGGGCGAGGTGCGCGACAGGATGACCTGCTGGCCGCGGGCGGCGCGGTCGACCTTGAGCACGTAGGCACGCACGCGGTCGCCGACGCGCAGGTTTTCCTTCGGGATCATTTCCGAGCGTGGCAGGCGGGCCTCGATCTTGCCGGTCTCGATGATCGCATCGCCCTTGTCCATGCGCTTGACGGTGCCGGAAATGATCTTTTCCCCACGTTCGAGGAAGTCGTTGAGCACCTGCTCGCGCTCGGCGTCGCGAATCTTCTGCAAGATGGCCTGCTTGGCCGCCTGCGCACCGATGCGGCCGAACTCGATGGGTTCGAGCGGCTCCTCGATGTATTCGCCGACCTGGATGTCAGGGACGATCTCGCGGGCATCCGAAAGCATTTCCTGCTGGTCGGGCTCCTGCAGGCCGGCCTCGTCGGGCACGACCAGCCAACGGCGAAAGCCCTCATGGTCGCCGGTATTGCGGTCGATCGACACCCTGATGTCGGCGTCTTCCTTGAAGCGCTTCTTCATGGCCGAGGCCAATGCGCTTTCCAGGGCCCCGAACACCACCTCGCGCGGCACGTTCTTTTCGCGCGCCAAGGCATCGACCAACAGAAGAATTTCGCGACTCATCGCTTTTTGCCCTTGAAATCCAGGACGGGATCCAGCTTGGCACGATCGATCTCGTCGAACGTGAAATCCAGCCGCTGGACCTCGCCTTTTTTTGCCTCAAATTCCAGGCCGAAGACAGCCGCCGCCGCGGGCGTCCCGGCCGCATTGGCCTCATCGGGAGCAATCAGCCTGCCCGAGAAGACCTTGCGCCCGTTGAACGGCTCGCGCAGGCGGATCTCGACCCGCTCGCCGACGAAGCGGCGCATTTCCGCTTCGGTGCGCAAAGGACGATCGACCCCCGGGGAGCCGACTTCCAGGCGGCGGTAATCGATGTCCTCGACTTCGTAGACGCGCGAAAGCTGGCGCGACACTTGCTCGCAGTCTTCTATGCGCACGCCCCCCGGACGGTCGATGGTCACGCGCAGCAAGCCCATGGCGGCACGCTCGACGTCGACCAGTTCGACGTCCATGCCGGCCAGGGCCTGCTCGGTCAGTGCGTATAGATCAGTCATACACTCAAAAAAAATGGGCTGCAAGCCCAGCCCATCGTGTCGCGCCACCAACCAGCATGACGCGGCACCGGCCGTCTTGCTGTTTTCGCGCAATGTTCTTGTGCCGCCCCGCCTCGCGCCTGCCACCAGGACCCGTGCCCGCCCGCCCCACCGGCGCAAAGCCGCCGGCAAGGCATCCCAGGCGGGCCAAAGCCGCGTGCCAGGCCTCGATGCGCAAAGCCGTGAAAACCAGCTATTTTATCAGAAAAACCGGGATTTTCCTGATTCCTTAGGGGTTTACGCCCAGCGGGCGGTTTTTAGCGGTCGCGGATGAAGCCCAGCCGCGATTCGTGGGCCGACGCACTGCGCGGCTGCCAGTCGTCGCCGCCCGCGGCGGCGCCACCCTGCTTGCGGTTGCGCTTGCCACCGCCGTTGCCGGCCGGGCGTGCGCCGCCCTTCTGCCCAGACTTGGCGGCCCGGTTTTTGCCGGCGGCCTTGCCCGCCTTGCCTCGCCCTTTCTTCGCCCCTTCGGCGCCAGCCAGCGGATGGCCGTTGGCATAGCCGCCCGTGATGGTCAGCACGGAGCTGTAAGGCGTCACCGCGGTAACCAGCGGATCGACCAGCCGGGACTTGCCGCCGCCCTGCAGCTTGCCGCGCCGGCCGATCCGGGCGCCGTTCATGCCGTTGCGCTCGAGCGTGCCGAAGCCCGGCGGCAGCGCACTGTCGTGCGATTGCGGCTGGCGGCTACGCTTGCTGCCCTCTTCCTCGTCGCGCAGCAGGCCGAGCTTGACCATGAGCGCGGTCACCAGCGAGGGATCCATCTCTTCCCAGCGCCCCCGGCGCAGGTTGCGCGGCAGCACGATGTCGCCGAAACGGGTGCGGATCAACCGGCTGACCGTCACGCCGGCCGCCTCGAACATGCGCCGCACCTCGCGGTTGCGGCCTTCGTGCAGCGTAACGCGGTACCAGCGGTTGCTGCCCTCGCCGCCGAGGTAATCGACCGCGCCGAAGGCGGCCTTGCCGTCTTCCAGCTCGATGCCGTCAAGCAACGCCTGGCGCCGCGCCTCGTCGAGCTCGCCCAACACGCGCACCGCGTATTCGCGCTCGACGCCGTAGCGCGGATGCATCAGGCGGTTGGCCAGGTCGCCGGAGGTCGTCAGGATCAGCAGGCCTTCGGTGTTCAAGTCCAGCCGGCCCACCGACAGCCACTTGCCATTGCGCACCTTGGGCAGGCGCGCGAACACCGTCGCGCGCCCGGCCGGGTCGTCATGGCTGACGATCTCGCCCGCCGGCTTGTGATAGAGGATGACGCGCGGCGGCTTTTTGCCGTTGTTGCGCGCAACCAGCTTGCCGTTGACGCGCACCTGGTCGTTGGGGCCGACGCGCTGGCCGATGTGCGCCGGCTCCCCGTTGACCGACACCCGGCCGGCGATGATGAGCTCTTCCATCTCGCGGCGCGAACCGATGCCCGCATCGGCCAGCACCTTGTGCAGCTTGGGCATGACCGCCTCGCTGTTGAGGTACTTGCCCAGGCGCTGCTGGGTGCGCGAAGCATTGTCGAGATAAGCGAGCGCCTGCTCAGCCTCCTGCTCGGCGCTGCGCGCATCGGCTGGGTCAACCGGGGCGGCAACCCCGTCGGCGGCCGCGGCCGCCGCGGACGCATCGTTGCGGCGGCGACGGAACGGCGTGCGCAATTTGCGGCCACGGCCCTTGCCGCCGCCGGCCGGGGCGCCATTGGCCTGGGGCGGCTGGTTCGCATCGTTGGCCTTGGTATCGGGCAAGACGGCGTCGTGCTGCTGTTCTTCGCTCATCAAAGAAGACTCCACTGATTCAGATTCTAGGCGGGCGAGCGCGGCTCAACCCTGGGGATGATTCGTGTCGGCGCCCGCAGGAGGCGGCGATATTTCGGGCGTGCGCGGCAACCCCGGCATCTCCGCTGGCGTCGGCGCGGCCGGTGCTTCGTCCGGCGTGCCCGGCAGTTCAGGCTGCTCATCGGGCAGGTCCGGCAACTCCGGCGGCGTCTCGGGCAGCCCGGGCGCCTGCGGCGGTTCCTCGGGATCGCCGTCGGGTCGGATCTCCGGCTGTGGATCCTCGGGCTGGACTTCCGGCTGCGGGTCGCGCTGCGGGTGGGTTTCGGGCTGCGCAGGCGCATCCGGATCGAAGCCGGGCGATTCGGGTTGCTCGCTTGCGGCCGAAGCCGCCGTAACCGCCGGATCGGCTTGTACCCCTTCGGCCGGGCCGGTGGCTTGCATCACCACGGCCGCCGGCTCAACGGCTTTAGCGCCTGCCGCCTTCGATTCTTGGAGCGCCGCCTCGACGGCATCGGCCGGCGCGGCATCCCGGTCGGCCGGCTGCGAGTCGGTGGCTTGCACCACTTCTGTGTTTGCCGCTTCAGCCGATTCCGCGCCCGCGTCGGCATCGGGACCGGTGCCTTCACTGCCGGCCGGATCGGCCGCGGCAGTCGCATCCGGCCCCAGGTCCAACCCTTCCAGTACGGCAGTCATTTCGCTGTCGCCCACCGGGGGCAGTTCGTCCAGGGCGCGCAGCCCCAGGTCATCCAGGAACTGGCGCGTCGTGCCCAGCAGCGCGGGACGCCCGGGCGCGTCGCGGTGGCCGATCACCTCGATCCAACCCCGCTCCTCGAGCGTTTTGATGATTTGCGACGACACCGTCACGCCGCGGATGTCCTCGATATCGCCGCGCGTGACCGGCTGGCGCCAGGCGATGATGGCCAGGGTTTCCAGCACCGCGCGCGAATAACGCGGCGGCTTCTCGGGGTTGAGGCGTTCGAGATAGCGCTGCATGGAGGGGCGGCTTTGAAAGCGCCAGCCGCCGGCCAATTCCACCAGGGCCATGCCGCGCCCTTCCCATTGTTGCTGCAGCGCCTGTAACAGCTCGGGCAGGCGCCCGCCGTCGAATTCGGTATCCAAAAAGAGCTTGCGCATTTGGGCAAGCGGCATGGGTTCGGGCGCGCACAGCAGTGCGGTTTCCAATACGACGGTGGCCTCGCTATCAGTCATCGGATTACTGCCTCATGGAGCCGGCGATTTGCACGGCCAGGAAAACTGCGCTATGATTCGAGTTCTTCAGACGCGGGGTGGAGCAGTCTGGCAGCTCGTCGGGCTCATAACCCGAAGGTCGTAGGTTCAAATCCTGCCCCCGCAACCAAATTCCAGATTTCGCTTGCAGCGAGATCCCCCACAAGGCCTGGCACCGCGCCAGGCCTTTTTGTTGCCCGGCCGGCGCGCGCAGGTCCATGCGCGAATCCGCGCCAAAAGCGCAAGCGCCAGCACACCGGACACCCGCGGGCGCAAGAACCCTGCTCGGATACGGGGAGACGGCACTGCGCGAATACGACATACGAAATAGAGAAACCGAATAGCGGGCGCGCTCGTGGCGGGCGCGCAGGATGCGCGTAGGCGCAAATGCGCAAGACAGCGGAAAATTTCTACGCCGTCCGCTACGACAAAAGATAAAGATGCCAACCGGAATGGAACGCCTGCCGTTTGCGGGCGTCGGCCCCTGGAGACCGCCTGATTCGTGAGTGGCGCTGCCGTTCTTGTTGTAACCGGCGTCGCGCCGCGGCCCTGCGATGTCCGGACCTGCGTGGCCGTGCGCCCGGTGCTGCCGGCTTGGACTGACCAGGCGGCCTTACCGCCTGCGACCGGCTGAACGGACGGCCCGCGATGCCAAGCCGCCCTATCATCCCACCGCCATGCAACGGCGCCGATGCGCCTTAAATCTGCTGGGCTGCCCCATTATAACCGCAACCTGCCCCGCTGTGCGAAAACGGTGCGCGCTTTCGTCGCGCACCCTCCACGCCTAGCCCGAACCGTTGGAAACCGCGTGGCGCAGGCGTTCCCGCGCGTCGGCTTGGACCGCGCCGCAGACATGGCCCTGCACGATGAATATCAGCCGGGTCTGGCGCTGCCCCTCCGGCCAGGCCGGCAGCGTCGACAGCGGGTAAAGCTGGTGGTGCACGCCGTGCACCACGCACGGCAAAGGCTCGCCCTGGAAATCGACGATCCCTTTTACCCGTAGCAGGGCTTCGCCGTAACGCTCCTGCAGCTGCGCCATACCGGCGAAAAACCGCGCACGCGACAGCGGCTTGGGAAACTGTAGCGAAAACGCCGTCGCCGACGCGAGCGCGGGCCTATGACTGCCGGTGCTGGCCAGATCCCCGCGCAACCACCCGGCAAGCGGACGCGCCTGGCGGCCGGCACGATACGGGCCCAGGCCGAGCAACAGCCCCGCGGCATCCAGCATCGGCCCCGAATCATGCACGGGCAACCCCGGCTGCACGCCCTGCAGCGCATGCGTGGCACGCTCGCGCAGGATGGGATCATCGGCGCGCGTCAACACCAGCGCGTCGGCAAGCGCCACCTGTTGCGCGGCTTCCGGATGCTGCCGCAACTGCTGGACGATCTGCCTTGCGTCGGCCACCGCGACCGCGCCGTCATAGACATAGCGCTCGGCAAGAAATGGGTCGTGCCGTAGCGTAAACAGCACCGGTCCCGGATTGGCCAGGCCGCTGGTCTCGACCAATACCCTGCCGAACGGGCGGATGCGCTTTTGCAAGGCGAGCATGAACACATCGCGCAGCGTATCGGCCAAGCCGCCGCGCAGGCTGCAGCAGGCGCAGCCAGCCTCGAGCAGGACCATGCTGTCGTCCAGTTGGCGCACCAGCTGGTGGTCGACGCCGACCTCGCCGACTTCGTTGACGATGACCAGGGTATCGTGGAACCTCGCGTCCCGCAGCACGCGGTTGACCAGCGTGGTCTTGCCGCTACCAAGGAAACCCGTGACGACGGTAACGCCTATGCGATGGTCCGGTGCCGTGTTCATGCGCTTGCCTTGCCCTGAGGAATCGGCCTTGGCGGCAGCCGGCTCTGCAACGGTCGAACGCTAAGCGCGCTTGTGTGCCGGGCAGGGATCGAGCAGCCGTATTCCGTATATACCACGGTAGCGCACCCGCCATGCCCAAGCCGGCCGCGGACGCCGACCGATTTGACCGCGCGCATCCAGGCAGGCTACTATGGCCAGATTGCCTATGCGCGCACCCATCGTTTTTTGGGGCGCGGCATTGCGGCGGCACGTGATTTCGACAATAAAACTCGACGCCTTTTTCAGCCGCCTTCCTTTCCTTCTTTTTGTACAGACTGCTTGCGCTTGCGCACCCGCGGCAGGCCGATAGCCACACGCGCTTTTCGGGATGCGCCGCGATGTTGCGCCTGCGCCCATGCAGCAAAGGCCCTTACCTTGAAAAACTACTATCCCAACCACCTGATCGAACGCCCTTCGCACGCCGAGCTGCCACGCACCGACATCCGCTGCGGCGACATGGTGACGCTGCACCCCAACAACGGCCAAGCACCGATCACCAGCGTCGTCAAAGTCGTGGTGACGCTGTTCGGCTGCATCACCTACACCAGCGAATCGCTGCCGGCCGCGGACGACCGCCAATCGGACGACCGTGCGGTGCTGCGCTTTCGCTTCCGGCAGCAGGACGTGCACCACGTAGAGCGTGCCCGCCCGTGCGGGCTGGCGATGGCGTAACGCGCATCCGAATAAGCATTAGAAAACGCCAAAGCACAGGCTGGCAACGCTGGCCGCCAGCCCGCGAAGCAGGCAGCGAAAGTGGCCTTGGCGACCTACGCGCGCACGCAAAAAAGCCGCCCAAAAGGCGGCTTGAACAAGGACTGCGTCGGTATCGTTTTGAATTGGGTTGGCTCCCCGAGCTGGGCTCGAACCAGCGACCTGCGGATTAACAGTCCGTCGCTCTACCGACTGAGCTATCGGGGAACTGCGAAGAAGAAAAACTATAGCATAAATTCGGTTGCCTGCGCAAACGGCCGCTCACATCTGGCATGCGACCGCATCCGCCAGGCAGCGCGCGCCGGCGTCACCGCGCCGCGCGCGCGAGCCGGCAACGCCCTACTTCAGCGAGATCTTGCGCTCGCGCACGATGGCGCCCCACTGGTCGTATTCCTTCTTCATGAAGGCGGCGAACTCCGCTCGCGTGGTCGGGTGCGGGCTCAGGCCATGCTTTTCAAGCGCCTGCTTGACTTCCGGATCGTTGAGCACCTTGTTGATTTCCTGGTTCC
This sequence comes from uncultured Alcaligenaceae bacterium, assembly GCA_937908115.1. Classification (GTDB taxonomy): domain Bacteria; phylum Pseudomonadota; class Gammaproteobacteria; order Burkholderiales; family Burkholderiaceae_B; genus CALEQZ01. Next base: position 8,850 of record CALEQZ010000035.1, read on the forward strand.
AGCGCTCGAGCAGCGGTTCCGGCGTGGCGCCGGGCGCAACGAACGCATACCAGTTCAGCGCCTCGAAGCCGGGATAGCCCGATTCGGCCACCGTGGGAATGTCCGGCAGGTAGGCCGGACGCGCCAGGCCCGTCGTCGCCAGCGGGATCAAGCGCCCGGTCTCCACGTGCGGCATGGCCGTGGGCGGCGCCGCAAAATAGCTGGCGACCCGCTCGCCCAACAGGTCCTGCATGGCCGGCGCACCACCCTTGTAGGGCACGTGCACCATGTCCACCCCGGCGCGCTGGTTGAACAGTTCGCCCGCCAGGTGCGAGGCCGAACCCGCGCCGGTCGAAGCAAACTCGACGCTGCCGGGCTTGTCCTTGGACAGCTGCACGAACTCGGCCAGGTTTTTCACGCCCAGTCCCTTGTGGACGACGAGCACGTTCGGGAAGTAAACGCCGCCGGAGACGGGCGCCAAGTCCTTGAAGGGATCGTAGGGCAGCTGCATGATGTGCGGCGCGATCGTCAACGGCCCGACCGAGCCCAGCAACAGGACCGTGCCGTCGGGCGGGCTGCCGGCCACGAACTGGTGGGCGATGTTGCCGCCCGCTCCTGCCTTGTTCTCGACGACGACCGATTGGCCGATGTTGTCGGCCAGCTTGCGCGCGATCATGCGCGCGGCCGAGTCCGCCGCGCCGCCGACGGCAAAGCCCACCACCAGCGTCACGGGCTTGGACGGCGGGAAATCCTGCGCACACGCCGCGCCGGCATGCAAGACCGACGAGGCCGCCAACGCGGTGGCCTGGATAAGGGTGACAATTCTCATGGTGTCTCCTTTGCTGCGCCGCTGCCGCGCGCATGCGATGTCACGCAGCGACAACAACCCGGGTTGGCTTGGATGTAGTTGACCGGCTAACGGGCAACGCAAGGCGGCGGCATGCGCAACCACCCCTGCCCACGTCGGCCGAGACGACCGATTATGCAGGCTACCCCGGCTGGGGACAACGACGGCGTCCATGCAGCAAACACCGGCAGACAGCGCCGTTGCGACGGCTGGTCGAGACGAGGCGCCCGATCCATGGGCGCGACCACAAACCCATGGGCGCGACCACAAACGTTCGAAAGTCGTGCTATCATTTCGCGCTTCGCCGGCATAGCTCAGTTGGTAGAGCAGCGCATTCGTAATGCGAAGGTCGTAGGTTCGACTCCTATTGCCGGCACCAGGATTTGCATCAAAAAAGGGGCAGCCTTCGGGCTGCCCCTTTTTGTATCCTGCCGTGCGCGGCCCCGGGGCCGCGCCTGCCGGAAAAACGCGCCAGCTGGATCAGGTCAGCCCTCGCAGTCGGGCTGGTTCTCGGGCCGCGCGCGCTCGAACGCTTCGATCTCGCGGCAGGCCGCGTCGATGCGCAGCACCGTCGGCATGGCCGACAAATCGCAATCGAAGCGCCGCGCGTTGTACACCTGGGGCACCAGGCAGAGGTCCGCCAAGGTGGGCTGGTCGCCGTGGCAAAAGCGTCCCGTGGCGGGCGAATGGGCCAGCATGGCCTCGACGGCGGCCAGGCCCACGCCCACCCAGTGCCGGTACCAGCCGTCCTTGGCCTCGTCACTGACCTGCAGGGTGCGCTTCAAATACTTGAGCACCCGCAGGTTGTTCAAGGGATGGGTGTCGCACGCGATGGTCTGGGCGATGGCCCGCACGCGCGCCCTGCCTACGGCGTCGGCCGGCAACAGCGGCGGCTCGGGGTGGGTTTCGTCCAGGTACTCGATGATGGCCAGGGACTGGGTCAGCACCGCGTCGCCGTCGACCAGCGCCGGTACCAGCGCGGCAGGGTTCAGGGCACGATAAGCGTCAGAAAACTGCTGGCCGCCGTCCTTCAAGAGGTGCACGCCCAGGTATTCGTACGCCAAGCTTTTCAGGTTGAGCGCGATCCGCACGCGATAGGCGGCGGAGCTGCGGAAATAGCTATACAACTGCATGGCAGCCTGTCTCCCTTGGCAGTCATCGGTTGTCAGGGCCGGTGCCCGACGGACACGCCGGCGTCATTCGGACCCGGCGGGAACACCCTTGCGCGACAGGCCCTTGGGCAGCGGAAAGGCGATGCTTTCCTCCAGCCCCGGCATGGTTTGCACCGAGATCGCGCCCAGCTCCTTGAGGCGGTCGACCACCTGCTGGACCAGGACTTCCGGGGCCGAGGCGCCGGCGGTAATGCCGATGCGCTTGCGGCCCTGCAACCACGCCGGGTCGATCGCATCGGCGCCATCTATGAGGTAGGCGGGCGTACCCTTGCGCTCGGCCACTTCGCGCAGGCGGTTGGAGTTGGAGCTGTTGACGCTGCCCACGACCAGGACCAGGTCGCAGGCCGGCGCCAGCATCTTGACCGCATCCTGCCGGTTCTGCGTGGCGTAGCAAATGTCGCTCTTGCGCGGCTCGACGATGCCGGGAAAGCGCGCGCGCAGCGCGTTGGCCACTTCGGCCGCGTCATCCACCGATAGCGTGGTCTGCGTCACGAAAGCGAGGTTGGCCGGGTCGCGCACCTGCAGCTTTTGCACGTCCTCGACGGTTTCGACCAGGTACATGCCCTCGTCGGCCTGGCCCAACGTGCCCTCGACCTCGGGATGGCCCTTGTGGCCGATCATGATGATCTCGCGGCCGGCCGCGCGCATGCGCGCGACCTCCACGTGCACCTTGGTCACCAGCGGGCAGGTCGCGTCAAAGACCTGCAGTCCGCGCGCCTCGGCCTCGCGACGCACGGCCTTGGACACGCCGTGCGCGGAGAACACCACGATCGATCCAGCCGGCGCCTCATCGAGCTCGTCGATGAAGATCGCGCCCTTGCTGCGCAGGTCGGCCACCACGTAGCGGTTATGGACGATCTCGTGGCGCACGTAGATGGGTGCGCCGTGCAATTGCAGGGCGCGCTCGACGATTTCGATGGCGCGGTCCACGCCGGCGCAAAAGCCGCGCGGCTGCGCCAGGGTGATCTCGGCGCCGGCGGCGGGCGCGCCGGCTTGAAGACTGGTCATTACAGGACTCCCAGCAAGGTGACGTCCAGGCGCAGCGCGGTGCCGGCCAGCGGATGATTGAAGTCGAACAGCGCCCAGCCGTCGCCCCACTGCTTGAAAATACCCGAATACTGCCCGCCGTTGGGCGCCCGGAAGGTCACCACGTCGCCGGGCTCGAAATCCGCGTCCGGGCCCGCGTGCGCCTGCAGCATCGCCTGGCTGACGCGCTGCACGAGGTCGGGATTGCGCTCGCCATAGGCCTGCGCAGGCTGAAGCTCGACGCTGAAACTGTCACCCTCGCGCTTGCCCAACAGCGCCGCCTCCATGCCCGGCGCCCATTGCCCGGCGCCCATCTGCAGCGTGGCGGGCCGGCCGTCGTAGGTATCGGCGAATACGGACCCGGCCGCCGGCCCCGATGCCAGGACGATGCGGTAATGCAGGGTCAGGTAGGAGTCCGGACGGACGAAACTGTTCACTGGCTGCTCAGGGGCGTTCAAGATCTGTCACCGTGTCGGCTGCGACGCGAAACCCCGATTTTAGAGCCTGCGATGACCGAGCCCCTGTCTGCCGCGGCCGAGCGGCCGCGCGAACGCCTGTTGCGCCATGGCCCGGGCGTGCTCACCGACGCGGAAATCCTTGCCGTCATGCTGCGCACCGGCACGCCCGGCTGCAACGCGGTGGAATTGGGCCGCCGGCTGCTGGCGCAATTCGGCGGCCTGCGCGCGCTGCTATCGGCCGGACGCGACGAAATGCAACGCGTGCCCGGGCTGGGCCAAGCCAAGATCTGCCAACTACTGGCAGTGCTGGAACTGGCGCGGCGCGCGCTCGAAGAAGACCTGGCGCGCGGCCGCGCGCTGGACCAGCCTGCGCGGGTCAAGCAATATTGCGCGGCCATCCTGGGGCACCGCCGGGTCGAGCACTGCCTGGCGCTCTACCTGGACAGCCAATACCGCCTGATCGCCAGCGAAGACATTGCTCGCGGCACGCTCACGCAAGCCTCGGTCTATCCCCGCGAGGTGGTGCGCGCGGCGCTGCGCCACCATGCAGCTGCCCTCATCCTCGCACACAACCATCCGTCGGGCGTCGCACAGCCCAGCATGGCCGACCACCGGCTGACCCAGCACCTGAAGCAGGCCTTGGCGCTGGTGGACATCCGCCTGCTCGATCACCTCATCGTGGCCGGCGGCCAGACGGTGTCGCTGGCCGAACTGGGGCAGCTTTAGCTAGACTGGACCCATCTCGGCCACCGTGCCGGCCCCAAAAGGGCCGCCTCGCAACCATGCCCAAACTGTGGGATATTTCTCCGCCGGTCTCGTCGCGCTCGCCCGTCTTTCCTGGCGACACCCCCTATCGGCAGCGATGGACATGGACGCTGTCGCCCGACTGCCCGGTCAACGTCAGCGAAATCACGCTTTCGCCCCACATCGGCGCGCACGCCGATGCGCCGTTGCACTACCAGTCGGGCGCGCAGGCCGCCGGCGCCTTGCCGCTCGAGCCGTTTCTCGGTCGGTGCCGTGTCATCCATGCCATCGGGTGCGGGCCACTGGTCCTGCCCGCGCACCTGGCGCATGCCGCCGACGCCCTGCCCGGGCGCGTCCTGGTGCGCACGGCAAGGCGCGCCGCCTTGGATGCCTGGCACGACGATTTCGCCGCCTTCGCCCCGCAGACGATCGAGTGGCTGGCCGACCGCGGCGTCGTGCTGGTCGGCATCGATACGCCGAGCATAGACCCGGCCGAAAGCAAAACGCTGGACAGCCACCAGGCGGTGCTGCGGCGCGGCTTGCGGGTGCTGGAAAACCTCCTGCTCGATGCGGTCGAGCCCGGCGACTATGAGCTCATCGCCTTGCCGCTTGCCTGGGTCGAAGCCGACGCCAGCCCGGTGCGCGCCGTGTTGCGCGAATTGCCTGCCCGCACGGGCCACGGAGAAGAACCATGATTACCGAACAGGAATGCCTGGAGCGCGATGCGCGCGATCCCCTGCGGCGATTGCGCGCCCTGTTCCAAATGCCCGAAGGACAGGTCTACCTGGACGGCAACTCGCTGGGGCCGCTGCCCGCGGCCATGCCGGCAAGGCTGCGCGAGGTGGTCGAGCAAGAATGGGGACAGGCGCTGATTCGCAGCTGGAACGACGCCGGTTGGATCGACCTGCCGCAGCGGGTGGGCGGCAAGATCGCCCAGCTGATCGGGGCAGCCGCCGACGAGGTGGTCGCCTGCGACAGTACCTCGGTCAACCTCTATAAAGTCCTGTCCGCTGCGCTGTCGGTCGCCCGGGCGCGCGGGCGCGACCGCATCGTCAGCGAACGCAGCAACTTCCCGACCGACCTGTACGTGGCTGCGGCACTGGCCGAGCGACACGGCATGCAGCTGGTGCTGGCCGACGCCGAGGACATCCCCGCGCTGCTCGATGCGCGGACGGCCGTGCTGATGCTGACCCACGTCGATTACCGCAGCGGCCGGATGCACGACATGGCGGCGATGACCCGCCTGGCCCACGACGCAGGCGCGCTGGCCGTGTGGGACTTGGCACACTCGGCCGGGGCCGTGCCAGTCGACCTCAACGGGGCCGGCGCGGACTTCGCGGTCGGATGCGGCTACAAATACCTGAACGGCGGTCCCGGCGCGCCGTCCTTCGTCTGGGTGCATCGTCGCCACCATGATCTGCGCCAACCGCTGGCCGGCTGGATGGGGCACGCCGCACCCTTCGACTTCCAAACCGACTACGCTCCGGCCCCCGGCATCGCGCGCTACCTTTGCGGCACGCCGTCGATCCTCGCGCTGTCGGCGCTCGAATGCGGGGTCGATACCGTGCTGGCGGCCGAGCCCTTGGGGGGCGTGGCGGCATTGCGACGCAAGTCCCTGGCGCTGACCGACTTATTTATCGAGCTGGTGGAGCAATACTGCGCCGGCCACGGCCTGGAACGGGTCACGCCGCTGGCGCCCGAAGATCGGGGCAGCCAGGTCTGCTACACCCGCGGCGAAGGCGGCTACGCCATCGTGCAGGCCCTGGTCGAGCACGGCGTGATCGGGGACTTTCGCGAGCCGGACATCCTGCGCTTTGGCTTCGCGCCACTCTACACACGGCATGTCGACGTCTGGCGCGCCGTGCAGGCGTTACGCGAGGTCCTCGAAAGCGGGCAGTGGCGCGAGCCCAGGTTTTCGCGCCGCGCGGCGGTGACATGATCATGAACGACACCCACGACGATCCGGCCAAAATCGTGCGCAGCGAGGGCCTGCTCATGGATTACGCCGGGGAAATGAGCTATGGCGACTACCTGCGCCTGGACCAGCTGCTGTCGGCCCAGCGCCCGCGGTCGGGCGAACACAATGAGATGCTGTTCATCGTGCAGCACCAGACCACCGAATTGTGGATGAAGCTGATGCTGCACGAACTGCGCGCGGCGCTGCGCCAGGTGGCCGAGGACGACCTTCAGCCTGCCTTCAAGATGCTGGCGCGGGTGAGCAAGATCATGGAGCAGCTCGTCCACGCCTGGGACGTGCTCGCCACCATGACGCCGCCCGAGTATTCGGCGCTGCGCCCACACCTGGCCCGGTCCAGCGGGTTCCAGAGCTATCAATACCGCCAAATCGAGTTCCTGTTGGGCAACAAGAATCCGGCCATGCTGCGGCCGCATGCCCATCGGCCCGACCTGTACGAGGCAGTGCGCGCGGCCTGCATGGCCCCATCGCTATACGACGAGGCGCTGCGCCTGTTGGCCCGCCGGGGCCTGCCGGTCCCGCCCGAGCGGCTCGAGCGCGACTGGAGCCAGCCCTACCAGGCAGACGAGCGGGTCGAGCAGGCCTGGCTAACGGTCTACCGCGCGCCGCGCGAGTACTGGGACCTATACCAGCTGGGCGAAAAACTGGTCGACTTGGAAGACGCCTTCCGCCAATGGCGGTTTCGCCACGTCACGACGGTCGAGCGCATCATCGGCTTTAAGCGCGGCACGGGTGGCAGCTCCGGCGTGCCCTATCTGCGGCGCATGCTGGAGGTGGTGCTGTTTCCCGAACTGTGGAAGCTGCGCACCGACCTGTAAAGCGCCGCCCCATCGAGCGGCCGGCCGGCCGGCGCCCGCCGGTGCGCGCCGCGTGGGGGAGCCGGACCATGGGCGCAGCCTTTGCCGACCGGCCGTTTCATGATAGAATGCGGGGTTACTTTTTGGATACGTGTCGGGTGTTGCGGCATGGGCCGGCGAGATGGCGGCCAGCGCAAGTGGCGCCCGTCGGCGACCCGCACTCAAAGGATCTCATCATGAAAGAAGGCATCCACCCCGAATACCGCGAAGTGGTCTTCATGGACGTGCAGACGGGCGACAAGTTCCTGACCCGCTCGACCGTCTCCACGCGCGAGACCATCGAACTGGACGGCAAGACGTACCCGCTCTTTAAGTGCGACGTCACGTCCAAGTCGCATCCCTTCTACACGGGTGCCCAGACCCGTATCGTCGAGGCCGGCCGCGTCGAGAAATTCCGCGCCCGGTTCGCTCGCACCGCGGGCGCCAAGAAATCGGCCTGACACCCGTTTTCTTCGCCTGACCACGGCAAAAAAGGCAGCCTTGCGGCTGCCTTTTTTGCCGGCGCGCCCGGCCCCGCCCCGCCGCCGGGGTGAACCCTGCCTGGGGCCGTCGGCGCCCACGGCCGCATCTGGCCGGCGTACAGGCTTTTACCCCCAGCCAGGCAACTCCGGTTTACAGTACGCCCGTGTCATCGATAGCGCGATCCACGCCGGCCCGGCTCACTGCGCCGGCCACCAAGAAACTGCCCCGGCTGGCCTTGCTGGGCTTGGCCTTCGTCTATATCGTGGCGGGGCTGTTCGGGCGCGACCCGTGGAAGACCGACGACGTGGTGGGCGTGGCGACCATGCTCACCGCCCTGCGGCAAGGCGCGGACGCCTGGCTGCTGCCCCAGGTCGGCCACCTCGCCCACGCCCAAGACGGCCCGATGGTGACCTGGGTAGGCGCGCTGGCCATCTGGCTGGCCGGCCCGATCATCGGCGAACTGAACGCTGCGCGGCTGCCCAACCTGCTGTGGTTCGGCCTGACGACCTGGGCGCTGTGGTACGGCACCTATCTGCTGGGCCGGCGTCCGGAAGCGCAGCCGCTCGCCCTGCCCTTTGGCGGCGAGCCGACCGTGCGGGACTACGGCCGGATGCTGGCCGACGCCGCGCTGCTGTTGCTGATCGCCACGGCGGGCATCCTGCTGCGCACGCACGAAACCTCCGAAGTGCCGGCCATCATGGCCTTCCAGGCCACGGCCTATTACGCTGCCGCGCGCATGCTGGACCGCCCCCTGCTGGGCGCGGCCGTGCTCGCCCTGTCCGTGGCCGGCGCTTTCCTGACCCGCTCCTGGCCGGGCACCCTGCCCATCGTGATCGCGCTGGGCCTGCTGCTGCAGCCGCGCAGTCCGCTGTGGCCGGTGCGGCGCTGGCTGCTGGCTGCCATGGGCGTCGGGGCACTGCTGGCGCTGGCGTGGTGGATTCCGGCGGCGCGCACCAGCGAGTACTGGGTCCGGAACTGGCAGCTCTGGAACGAATCGGTTTTCGGCGTGCCGCAGATCGGCGACGCCCTGCGCACGCTGCGTGACATGCCCTGGTTTTTGTGGCCAACCTGGCCGCTGGCGATCCTGGCGGTATGGCGCTGGCGCGACTGGCTGACCGCCCCGCACGTCTGGGTGCCGCTGTCCTTCGCGCTGGGCACGCTGCTGTTGCTGCCGGCCATGGTGCAGCCGTCCGAGCCAGAGTTCATGATGCTGGTCGTGCCGTGCGCCGTGCTGGCCGCGTTTTCGCTGCCCACCTTGCGCCGCGGCATCGTCAATACGCTGGACTGGTTCGCCGTCATGTGCTTTTCGCTGACGGCAGCCACGGTCTGGCTCGGATGGGTCGCGCTGCATTTCGGCTGGCCGCGCAAGATCGCGGGCAACATCGCCAGGCAGACGGCCGGGTTCGAGCCCCAAATATCCTGGCTGGCTTGCCTGGCTGCGGTGGCGGTGACGCTGGCCTGGGTGGCAGTCGTGCGCTGGCGCGTGCGCACCAAGCCGGCGGTGCTGTGGCGCGGCACCGTACTGTCGGCTTGCGGCCTGGCCACGACCTGGGTGCTGCTGGTACTGCTGTGGCTGCCGGCGGTCGATTACGCGCGCAGCTACCGGACCGTGTCCGCGGAGCTGGCCGAGGCGATCGAGCGTGAGCGCCGGCCAGGCGAATGCCTGCGCGCGCTCAGCGTAGGCGCCGGCCAGCGCGCGTCCTTCCTGGTCTTCGAAGGCATAGACTTCACCTACGATTCGGCTTGCACCCTGGTGCTGCAGCAGACCAGCCGGGAATCGGTGCGCGACGGCACGGCGGCCTATAGCGATAGCGCCGCCGTCCTGTGGGAAGGCAGCCGGCGGGCCGACCGGCACGAGCTGTTCCGCCTGCTGCGCGTGCCCGGTCGCAAATGAGCGCCGAAGTTTCCGGCAGCAGCCGGCGCGAGCTGCTGGGCCGCATCGTGCGACAGGCCTGGCCCGTACTGGTCAGCCAGTGGGCGGGCATTTCCTTCGGCGTGCTCGACACCGCCATGACCGGACACGCCAGCCCGGCCGATTTGGCCGCCATGGGGTTGGCTGCTTCGATCTACATCACCGTATTCGTCGGGCTGATGGGCGTGGTGCATGCGCTCATCCCCATCCTAGCCCAGCATTTCGGCGCCGGCAGGCTGGCCGAGGTGGGCGCGACGTGGGGCCAGGGCATATGGCTGGCGCTGGCGCTGTCTGCCTGCGGCGCCGCGGTGCTGCTCTTTCCCGAGGCTTGGCTGACGATCTCCGGCGCGGTCGCCCCGCAGGTGCAGGCGCTGGTCTCGGGCTACCTGAAGGCGCTGGCCGTGGCGCTGCCGGCGGCGCTGATGTTCCGCACCGTCTATGCGCTGGGCAACGCGGTATCACGCCCCAAAGTGGTCATGACCATCAACCTCGCCGCGGTAGGTGTCAAGGCCCTGTGCAACGGGTTGCTGATCTATGGGTCGCTGGGCTTGCCCGCGCTGGGGGCGGTCGGCGCCGGCGTGTCCACCGCCATCGCGTCCTGGTTCAGCTTGGCCGCGGGGCTGTGGGTACTATCCCATGACCCGGCATTCGCCCGCTTCGGCTTGCGCCTGGGCCGACCGCGCTGGGCAGCGCAGCGCGAGTTGCTGCGCCTGGGCCTGCCCATGGGCGGATCCTATCTGGTGGAGGTGATCGCCTTCACCTTCATGGCGCTGCTCGTGGCGCGCGAAGGCACCTTCGTCACCGGCGGCCACCAAATCCTGGCCAACCTGGCCGCGCTTTGCTACATGATGCCGATGGCCCTGGGCGTGGCCGGCGCCTCGCTGGCTGCCCAGGCGATCGGCGCGCAAGACCCGCGGCTGGCTGCCCGCACGGGGTCGGTCACGCTGGCGCTGGCACTTGCCGGCGCGCTGCTGACCGCCGCCATCGTATATGGCGGGCGGCAAACCATCGTCGGCCTATACACCAGCGATGCACAGGTTGCCACCGTGGCCTTGGCGCTGCTGCCCATCTTGCCGCTCTTTCACCTGTCCGACGCGATGCAATGCGTCTCGTCGTACCTGCTGCGCGCCTACAAGGTAGCGCTGGTGCCCATGCTGATCCAGGCGGTGTCGCTGCTGCTCTTTGGCCTGGTCGGCGGGTGGTGGCTGGCGTTCGGGTCGGGCAGGCACAGCCTGGCTGCGCTGCGCGGCGTGCTGCCCGACCAAGCGCCCGCGGGCGCCTCGGTCATGTGGGCCATGGCAGCCCTGGGCTTGGCGCTGTCGGCGGCCCTGCTCTACGGTTGGTACCGCCGGGTCGCGCTCAACGCGGCCGCTTGTCGATGACGCGCCGGGCCTTGCCGGTCAGGGTGCGCTCGACGCTGCCGCTGGGCATGACTTGCACCCTGGCGGTCACGCCTATGTAAGCCTTGATCGACTGTTGCAACCGCTCGGCGAGCTTGTCGCGGTCTGCCCCGGATAGGTGGTCGAATTCGCTGCGCACCTCGGTCAGCACCTCCAGTTCGTCCAGGTGTCCGGTGCGCGTCAGCACCAGCTGGTAGTGCGGGGCCAGCTCGGCGATCTTCAGGACCAACTCCTCGACCTGGGTGGGAAACAGGTTCACGCCGCGCACGATCAGCATATCGTCGCTGCGGCCGGTGATCTTGCCGATGCGGCGCATGCTGCGCGCCGTGGGCGGCAGCAAGCGGGTCAGGTCGCGCGTGCGGTAGCGAATGACCGGCATGGCCTCCTTGGTCAGCGACGTGAACACCAGCTCGCCGGGCTCGCCATCCGGCACCGGCTGGCCGGTGACTGGGTCGATGATCTCGGGATAGAAATGGTCCTCCCAGATCACCGGGCCGTCCTTGGCCTCCACGCACTCGCTGGCCACGCCCGGGCCCATGACTTCCGACAGCCCGTAGATGTCGACCGCGTCGATGCCGGCCTGCGCTTGCATGTCGGCGCGCATCTGCTCGGTCCAGGGCTCGGCGCCGAAGATGCCGGCGCGCAGCGACGTGCTGCGCGGATCGATGCCTTGGCGGCGCATCTCCTCCAGGATGTTGCAGAAGTAGGATGGCGTGACCATGATGATGTCCGGCCGGAAATCCTGGATCAGTTGCACCTGCTTTTCGGTCTGGCCGCCGGACATGGGGATGACCGTGCAGCCGAGCTTCTCGGCGCCGTAGTGGGCGCCTAAGCCGCCCGTGAACAGGCCATAGCCGTAGGCCACGTGCACGATGTCGCCCGGCTTGCCGCCGGCGGCTCGGATCGACCGCGCCACGAGCTGCGCCCAGTTCTCGATGTCGCGCTGCGTGTAGCCAACCACGGTGGGCTTGCCGGTCGTGCCGCTGGAGGCGTGCACGCGCACGACCTGCTCGCGCGGAACGGCGAACATGCCGAACGGGTAGTTCTCGCGCAGGTCCTGCTTGGTGGTGAAGGGAAACTTCGCCAGGTCCGCAAGCGTCTTCAGGTCGTCGGGATGCACCCCCGCTGCGTCGAAGGCCTTGCGGTAATGTGGCACGTTGGCGTAGGCGTGCGCCAGCGTCCAACGCAGCCGCTCGAGCTGCAACGCCTCGATCTCGTCGCGGCTGGCGTGTTCGATGGGGTGCAGCCCGGGACGGCGGGTGGCGGTGGCCGTATTCATCGTTGTCTCCTCTCGCTCTCTCGATTCTGCGTGGTCGGCGGCAGGGGTTGCTTTTCTTGCGCCCGTAGCGGGGTTCAGCTTGGGTCGGACGATCCGATCACCTGCCCGGTGATGCGGTAGGACCGCCCACGGAACAGGGCGATGTTGCGCCCGTCCTGGTTAGTCACGACGACGTCATAGACGCCGGTGCGGCCGGCGAGCGAGCGCTCCTGCGCGCGGGCGGTCAGCATGTCGCCCTCATGGGCGGGCGCTAGGTAATCGATGGTGCAACCCGAGGCCACGGTGGCTTGGTTGCGCGAATTGCAGGCGAACGCAAAGGTGCTGTCGGCCAGCGCGAAAATGAACCCGCCGTGGCAGGTCTTGTGGCCGTTGAGCATGTCCGCGCGCACGCGCATGGTCATGCTGGCATGACCAGGGCCAATGGACACGAGCTTCATGCCCAGCCCCTGCGAGGCCGCATCGGCGGCATACATGGCCGCGCCCGCCGCCTGCGCAAGCGCCTGGGGATCGTCCGGCACGGGTGCCGCTTGGCTGCCGTCGCCCATCATTGCCCCTTGAATTTCGGTTCGCGCTTTTCCAGGAAGGCCGATACGCCTTCGGCGTAGTCGGCGCTGCGCCCCAGTTCGCGCATCAGGTCCCGCTCCAGGTCGAGCTGCTCATCCAGCGTGTTGTCCAGGCTGGCGTCGAGCGCCCGCTTGGTGGCCGCCAGCCCGCGCGTGGGCGCCTGGGCAAAATGGACGGCCAGCCGCTGCAGTTCGGCCTCGAATGCATCGTCAGCCACGCAGCGCCAGATCAGCCCCCAATCCTCGGCCTGCCGCGCGCTGATCCGATCGCCCAGCATGGCCAGCCCGAAAGCGCGCGCCCGCCCGACGAGCCGCGGCAGCATGTAGGTGCCGCCGGTGTCGGGCAGCAGCCCCAGACGGCAGAACGACTGGATGAAGCTGGCGGACTCCTTGGCGATGACGATGTCGCCGGCCAGCGCCAGGTTGGCGCCCGCACCGGCAGCCACGCCGTTGACGCCCACGATCACCGGCATGGGTAGCGCGCGCAGGCGCCGCACCAGCGGCGCGTAGAAGCGTTCGATCGTCGAGCCCAGGTCGACCGGCTCGGCACCCGGCGCCATCTGGCGCTCGCCCAGGTCCTGGCCGGCGCAAAAGCCGCGGCCGGCGCCAGTGATCACCAGCACGCGGGCCCCTTGGCCTTCGACTTTGCCCAGCGCATCGGCGACCTCGCCGTGCATGCGCGCGGTAAAGCTATTGAGTTTTTCCGGCCGGTTCAGCGTCAGCCGCGCGATACCGTCCGACAGGTCGAAAAGGATGTCCTCGTAAGTCATGCATCGCTCCTATGCCGCGGCCGGCTGCACGTGCCTGCGCGTCTGTACCACGCGGAAACGGTTGGCCACGAAGGCACCGTCGCACAGGGATGCATTGGCCGCCGGGTTCGCGCCGGTGCCATGAAAGTCGCTGAAGGCCGCAGACTGGTTGACGAACACCGGCCCCGTAAGATTAAGCGACAACGCCACGCCTGCCATTTCTGCGACCTCGCGCACCTGCTCGGCCACCCCGGCATCGGTGGTATAGGCCGACAGCGTCATCGCGCCGTGCTCGCGCGCCACGCGGCCGGCCAGTTCCAGGCTGTGGGCGGTCGAATCGGTGGCGACCACGAAGGCGACCGGGCCGAACCATTCGCGCAGGATAGCCTCGTTGCCGGCACGCGCCGAAAGCAGCAGGGGCGTGCGCACGCGCGCGCCGGCAAACTGTGGATGCGCCAGGCTGCGGCTGTCGGCGATGACCGGCAGTCCGAGCGCACGCGCCTGCTCGATGCGCGCAGCCACGGCCTCGCTTTGGATGGCGCCGGTCAGTTCGACCGCCTTGGCCGGGTCGGCCGTCAGCTTTTCCAGCGCCGCGGCCAGCCCCCGGGCGACCTCATCGAAGGTCATGCGCCCCTGCGGCGTGACGATGCCGCCGGCGGGCACGTAAATGTTCTGCGGCGCGGTGCACATCTGCCCCGAATACAGCGCCAAGGAAAACGCCAGGTTGCGCGCCATGCCCGGAAAATCGTCGGTCGAATCGACGATGACCTGGTTGACCCCGGCCTTTTCGGTGTAGACCTGGGCCTGGCGCGCGTTCGCTTCCAGCCACTGCCCGTTGGCAGAGCTGCCGGTAAAGTCGATGATCTTGACCTCCGGCCGCAGCGCAAGCGCCTGTGGCGTATCGTCGCCGGCCTCGTGCGCAGCCAACTGCACCACGTCCGGGTCCAGGCCCGCCTCGCCAAGCACCTCGCGCGCGACCTGCACGGTGATCGCCAGCGGCAGGATGGCCGAAGGATGGGGCTTGACGATGACGGTATTGCCGGTAGCCAGGCTGGCGAACAGGCCGGGATAGCCGTTCCAGGTCGGGAAGGTGGCGCAGCCGATGACCAGCGCCGTGCCGCGCGGCACGATGGAAAAACGCTTTTCCATGCGGATCGGCTCATGCTTGCCTTGGGGTTTTTCCCAGATGACCGACTCGGGCACGGCCGACATTTCGCGCCAGGCATAGGCCACGGCTTCCAGCCCGCGGTCCTGGGCATGCGGCCCGCCTGCCTGGAAGGCCATCATGAAGCCTTGGCCAGTGGTGTGCTGCACGGCGTGGGCAAGCTCGAAGCTGCGCTTGTTCAGCCGCTGCAGGATCTCCAGGCACACCCCCACCCACGCGCGCGGGCCGGCGCGACGCCAAGCCTGGCCGGCCCGCTCGGCCGCCGCGACCAGGGCCTGCGGCGAGATGCGCGGATAGGTGATGCCCAGCGCAAAGCCGTAGGGCGACGCCTCGCCGCCCACGGCCCCCATGTCGCCCTCGACCTGCAAGGCGAAGGGCTTGTTCAGCTGCGCCTCGAAAGCGACGCGGCCTTGCTCGGCCGCAGCCTCGCCGTAGACGCGCGGGCTGGGCGACTCGGGAAACGGACTCCAGTAGGCGCGGCTGGCGATCGCCGCCAGCGCCTGCTGCAGCATCTCCTGGTGGCGTTCGAACAGATCCGGTTGCACGTCGATATCTCCTTTGGTCGAGCGCGGCGCCAGGCGCCGCGCCTTCAGGTTTCCTGGTCGAAATCCAGCACCAGCCGGTCGCTGACCGGGTAGCTCTGGCAGGTCAGCACGAAACCGCGGGCGATTTCGTAGTCTTCGAGCGCGAAGTTCGCGTCCATGTCGACTTCGCCTTCGACGACCTTGCAGCGACAGGTCGAGCATACGCCGCCCTTGCAGGAATACGGCAGTTCTATGCCTTGCGCAAGCGCCGCGTCGAGCACGCTGTGGCGGTTCTTGTCGATGACGAAGCTGCGGCTGCGCCCGTCCTGCACCACGGTCACCTCGCACTGCCCCTTGCCGGGCGCAAGCCGGGGCTCCACGCCAGTGCGCAGCGCGCGCGGGCCGCGCGGCGCGCCGAACAGCTCGAACTTGATGCGATCACGCGGCACGCCCTTGCGCTGCAGGCTTTGCACCACTTCTTCGGTCATGGACTGGGGGCCGCACACGAACGCGTAGTCGATGCTTGCCGGATCCAGCCAGACGGTCAGCAGCCGCTCGACCTTGGCTCCATCCAGCCTGCCGTTGAATAGCTCGATGTCCTGAACCTCCCGGCTCATGACGTAGATGACCGAGAACCGGTCCATGTAGCGGTTCTTCAGATCTTCGATCTCTTCGCGCAGCAGCACGGCCGACGACGCCCGGTTGCCGTAGAACAGCGTAAAGCGGCTGTGCGGCTCGATTTCCAGCGCCGACTTCACCAGCGAAAACACCGGCGTGATCCCGCTGCCCACGGCGAAGGCGGCGTAATGGCGGCGGCTGGCCGGGTCGAAGTCGACGGTGAAGTTGCCCGCCGGCCCCATGACGTCGACCGCGTGCCCCGGTGCGAGCTCACGGTTGGCCCAGGACGAGAACACGCCGTCGTCGACGCGCTTGATCGCCACGCGCAGCCGGCCGTCGCCGGGCGCGGCGCAGATCGAATACGAACGCCGCTGCTCCTGGCCGTCTATGACGGCGCGCAACGTCAAATATTGGCCAGGCCGGAAGGCAAACGCCGGCGCCAATGCCGGCGGCACGTCGAAGGTAACGACAATGGCGTCGCGCGTGTTGCGCGACACATCCCTGACCGTCAAGGTGTGGAACTGCGATACAGCACTCATCGGGCTAATGCGGCTTGAAGTAATCGAACGGCTCGCGACAGGCGTGGCAACGGTAAAGGGCCTTGCACGCGGTGGAGCCGAAGCCGCTGACCAGGCTGGTGTCGCGCGACCCGCAGCGCGGGCACGCCACCCTGGGAGCCATGCGGCGCCAGGCAATGCCCGAGACGTCCACGGCCTGCTCGGCAGGCGGCGCGATGCCGTAGCCGCGCAAGGCTTGCCGCGCGCGCTCGGTCATCCAGTCCGTGGTCCAGGGCGGCGCCAGGCGCGTGTCGACGCGTACCTTGGCCACGCCTTGCCGGTGCAGCGCCTGCTCGATGCCGCGACGGATTTCCTGCATGGCCGGGCAGCCCGAATACGTCGGCGTGATGGTGACCACGCAGACATCGCCTTCCCAGGCGACGTCGCGCACCACGCCCAGGTCGACCACGGACAGCACGGGGATCTCCGGATCCGACACATCGTGCAGCCAGCGCAGCACCTGCTGCGGCTCGGCAAACGAAGGGTTGGGCGGCGCCGGCGCGGTGGCCCCGTCCCGCGCGCCGTGCCCGGGCGCGTTCACCATGTGGCCCCCGGATAGGCCCGCTGCAGGTACTGCATTTCGGCGAGGATATAGCCCAGCTCCTCGGTGTGGCGGCCGCGCCGGCCGCCGCGGTGCGCGGCGTGGCGGGCCTGCTCGGGCGGCGGCAACGACAGCGTCGCCTCGGCGCACACCTCCTGCACGTGCGAGGCCCAGTCATCGTGCAGGTCGGCCAAACGCGGCGCGATGCCGCGCGCGGCCAGGTCGTGCTCGACCTCGTCGTCGTGGAAAAGCTCGCCGGTGTAGGGCCACAAGGCGTCCACGGCGTCCTGCATGCGGCGGTGGCTTTCCTCGGTGCCGTCGCCCAGGCGCACCACCAAGTCCGAAGACCGGCGCAGGTGGTAGGCGACTTCCTTGAGCGATTTGGCCGCGATGGCGGCCACGCGCTCGTCGCTCGAGCGTGCCAGCTTGTCCAGCAGGAAGTAATGCCAGGCGTCGAAGAAGAACTGGCGCACCATGGTGTGGCCGTAATCGCCATTGGGGCGCTCGACCAGCAGCACGTTGCGAAACTGCGGCGCGTCGCGCAGGTAGGCCAGCTGGTCCTCGTCCCGGCCCGCGCCTTCGACCTCGCCTGCCAGGGTCAGCCACATCCTGGCCTGGCCGAGCAGGTCCAGCGTGGTGTTGGCCAGCGCGAGTTCTTCCTCCAGGACTGGCGCCCGGCCGCACCACTGCGCCAGCCGCTGGGACAGGATCAGCGTGGCGTCGCCCTGGCGCAGCAGGTATTCGAACAGGTGTGCATCCATCTAGCCCGCTCCGGCGCCGTCACATGTGCTTGACCTCTTCCGGCACGGGGAAGAAGGTCGGATGGCGATAGATCTTGCTGGCGGCCGGGTCGAACAGCGGCTCCTTGTCCGAGGGGCTGCTGGCGACGATGTCAGACGACTTGACCACCCAGATGCTCACGCCCTCGTTGCGCCGCGTGTAAACGTCGCGCGCATTGTTGATGGCCATCTCGGCGTCGGCCGCATGCAGGCTGCCCACGTGCTTGTGGGCCAGGCCGTGCTGGCTGCGGATGAAGACTTCCCAAAGCGGGAATTCGCTGCTGCTCATGGCTGGTATCCTCGGGCCGCGCGGCCCGGCGTTCTCGTGGATTCGGTTCGGTTCCATGCGGCGTCACGCCGCTGCGCGCGCCTGCCGCCGCTTGGCATGCGCGGCCAGGGCCTCGCGCACCCATGCGCCCTCTTCGTGGGCGCGGCGCCGCGCTTGCATGCGGTCGCGGTTGCACGGCCCGTTGCCGCGCAGCACCTCGTAGAACTCGTTCCAGTCGATCTCCCCGAAGTCGTAATGGCCGCGCGCTTCGTTCCACTTCAGCTTGGGGTCGGGGATGGTCAGCCCCAGGTATTCGGCTTGCGGCACGGTCTGGTCGACCATCTTCTGGCGCAGTTCGTCGTTGGAGAACAGCTTGATCTTCCATTGCATGGACTGCGCACTGTTGGGCGACTCGGAGTCGGGCGGACCGAACATCATCAGCGCCGGCCACCACCAGCGGTTGAGCGCATCCTGGCACATCTGCTTCTGCTCGGGCGTGCCGTGGCGGCACATTTGCACCAGCAGGTCGTAGCCTTGGCGCTGGTGGAAAGATTCCTCCTTGCAGATGCGCACCATGGCGCGCGCATACGGACCGTAGGAACAGCGGCACAGCGGGATCTGGTTGATGATGGCTGCGCCGTCGACCAACCAGCCGATCATGCCGATGTCCGCCCAGGTCAGGGTCGGGTAGTTGAAGATGCTGGAGTACTTGGCGCGGCCGGCAAGCAGGTCCTCGATGAGGTCCTCGCGCGACACGCCCAGGGTTTCCACCGCGCTGTACAGGTATAGGCCGTGGCCGGCCTCGTCCTGCACCTTGGCCAGCAGGATGGCCTTGCGCTTGAGCGTGGGCGCGCGGGTGATCCAATTGCCTTCGGGCAGCATGCCGACGACCTCGGAATGCGCGTGCTGCGAGATCTGGCGTACCAGCGTCCTGCGGTACGCCTCGGGCATCCAATCCTGCGGCTCGATGCGCACGCCCGCATCGATGCGCTTCTGGAAGGCCTGCTCATCGGGCGGAAGGTCTTGCACCGGCCGGACATGGGTCACGCCGGTTTCCACGAGTTGGGCATACATGGATGTCTCCCTTGCGGGCGCTCTTCCTAAGGCACCCTACGGCGGGATTATTTAATACAAAAAATCCAATGTCAAACGTATTTCTGTATCATGTCGAACATCCCGTATCATGAGCGCGCCGGTTTGCGACCCATTACGCCCTAGGCATGCCAACTTCTTCGTCCGCACTGCAAAGCCACATCGAAAGCCTGCTCGAGCGCGACCCGCCGCGCGCCAAATCCCTATGCGTGACGCTGCTCGGCGACGCGTTGCTGCCCCATGGCGGCAGCATCTGGCTGGGTGACCTGATCGAGCTGATGCGGCCCCTGGGCATCAACGAGCGGCTGCTACGCACTAGCGCATTCCGGCTCACGGCCGAGGGCTGGCTGCGCTCCGAGCGCGACGGGCGGCGCAGCCGCTACGCGCTGTCGGATCAAGGGCTGCGCTGGACCGAGCACGCCAGCCAGCGCATTTACGACGGGCCGTCGCCGGACTGGGACGGCACGTGGACGCTGGTCGTGCTACCGCGCACCGCAGGCAATGGCCTGGCCGAACGCACGGAACTGCGCCGCCAGCTCGCTTGGGAAGGTTTCGGCGCGTTGGCGCCAGGGGTATACGCCCATCCGCAGGTGCGGGCCAGCACCGCCCATGCCATCCTGGATCGACTGGGCATCCCGGACAAGGCACTGGTGCTGTCGGCACGCGACTTGGCCGATGCGGGCGGCCTGCCCATCGCGGCGCTGGTCGCGCAGTGCTGGAACCTGGAGGAACTGGCAGGCCAGTATCGGTCCTTTATCGCCGACTATGGCCCGTTGGAAAAATCACTACGGGCGCGGCCGGCCCCGCAGCTGGCCTTTGCCACGCGCGCGCTGCTGCTGCACCGCTGGCGCCGCATCGTGCTGCACGACCCGCAATTGCCGCCGGCGCTGCTGCCGGCGGACTGGCCCGGCCTGGCGGCGCGGCGGCTGTGCGCGCGCCTGTACTGGATGGCATTTGCTGCAGCGGAAGAACACCTGAATGCGGTGGCCGGGCGCGACAACGACCGGTACCGTCCCTTGTCGCCACAGGCGTACCGCCGCTTCGGCGGCGCGCCGCCCGAGGTGATGGCAGCCCAGGCGGCGTGATCCCGCGGCAGCGCTTGCGCGCGGTTATCGCCTTCCATGGCCCAGGCGCCGATTGCGACACCGGCGCCCCGCCTTTCAGGCCGGCGCCCCCGGGCCTAGACGCGCAGGAAGTGCTCGCGGTAGTACTTGAGCTCTTCGATGGACTCGTAGATGTCGGCCAGCGCCTCGTGGCGGCTTTTCTTCTCGAACCCCTTGTAGACCTCCGGGCGCCAGCGCCGGGCCAGTTCCTTGAGCGTGCTCACGTCGAGGTTGCGGTAATGGAAAAACTGTTCCAGGCGCGGCATGTAGCGCACCATGAAGCGGCGGTCCTGGCTGATCGTGTTGCCGCACAGCGGCGACTTGCCCGCCGGCACGTGGCGAGACAAAAAGTCCAGCAGGATGTCCTCGGCCTGCGCCTCGGTCAGTGTGGAAGCGCGCACCTTGTCGATCAGGCCGCTGCGCCCGTGCGTGGCCTGGTTCCAGCTGTCCATGGCCGCCAGCAGGCTGTCGGGCTGGTGGATGACCAGCACGGGGCCCTCGGCCACCACGGCCAAGTCGGGCTCGGTCACCACGACCGCCACCTCGATGATGCGCTCCTTTTCCGGGTCTAGGCCGGTCATCTCCATATCCAGCCAGACCAGGCGATTGTCGTTCGCAGCCATATAATTTGCTTCCACACGCCGGATTGCCAAGGCCGGATTTTCTCATACGCGCGGTAATCCGCCCGCCGCTCCATGCTGACATTGCTATTTGCCTTCTTCTTGCTTGCCGACGTCGCCTTGCGGCTGTGGCTGGCCGGCCGCCAGATCCGCCACGTCGGCAGCCACCGCGACGCCGTGCCAGCCGAGTTCGCCTCGCGCATCGGACTGGCCAGCCACCAGCGGGCGGCCGATTACACCATCGCGCGGGTGCGGCTGGGCATGGTCGAGCGCGTCTTCGATGCCGGCGTGCTGGTCTGGCTGACGCTGCTGGGCGGCCTGCAAAGCATCGATCTCTTCATCATGGGCTTGGTGCGCGACGACATGCTGCGGCAGCTGCTGCTGCTGGCCGCCGTGACGGGCCTGCTGGCGCTGCTCGGCCTGCCGTTCACGCTGTGGCGGCAGTTCCGCCTGGAAGCGCGGTTCGGCTTTAACCGGATGACGCCCGCGCTTTTCGCCGCCGATGCGGCCAAGGGAGTGTTGCTGGCGCTCGTGCTCGGCGCGCCGCTGGCCGCCGCGGTGCTGTGGATCATGGCCGCGGCCGGCCCCTACTGGTGGATATGGGCCTGGGCGGTCTGGGCGGGCTTTAACCTGCTGGTGCTGCTGATTTTCCCGACCGTCATCGCCCCGCTGTTCAACAAGTTCACGCCGCTACAGGATCCCGAGCTCGCCTCGCGCATCCGGGCGCTGGCCGAACGCTGCGGCTTTTCCCTGAACGGGCTGTTCGTGATGGATGGCTCCAAGCGCTCGGCCCATGGCAACGCCTACTTCACCGGCTTCGGCAAATCGCGCCGCATCGTGTTTTTCGACACGCTGCTGGCGCGGCTGACGGCCGACGAAATCGAAGCCGTGCTCGCGCACGAGCTCGGCCATTTCAAGCGGCGGCACATCACGCGCCGCATCGTGATCAGCCTGCTGATGGCGCTGGCCTTTTTCGCGGCGCTCGGCTGGCTGGCGCAACAGCCCTGGTTCTATACCGGCCTGGGCGTCGTGCCCCAGCTCGGCGCGCGCAACGACGCCATGGCGCTGCTGCTCTTTTTCCTGGTCGTGCCTGTATTCACCTTTCCGCTGACGCCGCTGATGAGCTGGTATTCGCGGCGCGACGAGTTCGAGGCCGACCGTTTCGCTGCCGAGCAAAGCGCGCCGGACAAGCTCGTTTCGGCGCTGGTCAAGCTCTATGACGACAACGCCGCCACCCTCACGCCCGACCCCGTGCATTCGGCTTTTTACGACAGCCATCCGCCGGCGGCCGTTCGGATACGGCAGTTGAGTGCCGGATGACCGCCCCCGCCCAGCGATTGGACGAAGACGATTCCACGCCGCAGCGCCCCGCGGGCCGCGCGGCGCGCCCGGGCGCAGCGGCGCCAGGTTTGGCGGCCGGCCGAGTCATTGCCGCGCATGGCCGCCACTACACCGTCGAGCTTGGCGACGGCAGCGTGCGCCAATGCTACCCCCGCGGCAAGAAGGCCGGCGCCGCGGCAGTGGGCGACCGCGTGCAGATTCGCCTGCAAGGCCGCGACGAAGGGGTCATCGAGTCGGTGCTGCCACGCACCAACCTGCTTTACCGGTCCGACGAGATGCGAACCAAGCAGTTCGCCGCCAACGTCGACCTGCTCATCATCGTGGTCGCCGTCCGGCCGCAGTTTTCCGACGACCTGCTGGGCCGGGCGCTGGCCGGCGCCTGGGCCGCGCAAGTCGAGCCCGTCATCGTCATGAACAAAGTGGACCTGGCCGACGGGCGTGACGACGCCCGCCGGCGGCTGGCTCCGTACACGCAGTTGGGCGTGCCCGTGCTGGAATTGAGCGCATTGGACGTGGATGCGACCCGTTCAGCGCTCGCCCCTCGGCTGGCTGGCCGCACCGGGCTGCTGCTGGGCCAAAGCGGCATGGGCAAGTCCACCCTGCTCAATGCCCTGGCGCCCGACGCCGGCGCGGCCACCCGTGAATATTCCGAGGCGCTGGGCACCGGCCGCCACACGACCACCAGCACCCGGCTGTACCACCTGCCGCCGCCAGGCGGTGACCTGATCGATTCCCCGGGCTTCCAAGCCTTCGGGCTGCAGCACCTGACGCCCGGCGAGATCGAGCGTGGATTCCCGGAATTCGCCGAGCCGACGCGGCAATGCCGCTTCTACAACTGCACCCACCTGCACGAACCCGGCTGCGGGGTGCTTGCCGCCCTGCGCGAGGGCACGATCGCCGCCTCGCGGCACGACTTGTACAGGCGCCTGCTGCAGGAACGCGAAGCGGCGCAGCGCTACTGAAAAACCCGCTGTGGGCCTGGACAGGCGGCTGCGCGAACGGGATCCCTGCCGCGCCGGCATGCACGCTCGCCCTCAGGCGCTGCGCAGCAAGTGATAGAGGTTGCGCAGCATGGCCGCCGTCGCGCCCCAGATGAAATACCCCTGCCAGGGCATGGAGTAATACTGGCGCTCGCGGCCGTCGGGCAGGCGGACCCGGTGACGTCTGTGGTTGGCGGGGTCCATCAGGAAGGCCAGCGGCACCTCGAACACCTCGGCCACTTCGAAGGCATCGGGCGACAGGGTGTAACCCGTGCGCACCAGGCCTGGCACCGGGGTGATCGAAAAGCCCGTGCTGGTCAGGTAAGGCGGCATGTTCGGCAACACCTCGACGTGTGACAGTGGCAGGCCGGTTTCCTCCTCGGCCTCGCGCAGCGCGGCCGCCTCCGGGCTCGCATCCCATGCCTCGATCCGCCCGCCGGGAAAACTGATCTGGCCGGCGTGGTCATGCAGGTGGGCCGTGCGCCGCGTCAGCATGACACGCACCCCGTCCTCATGCATGACCAAGGGGATGAGCACTGCGGCTTCGACCGGCGGCCCTTCCCTGCCCGGATAGCGCATCCGTGCCTCGTCGGTGGGTTCGGGCTGCCAGTCTGGCGGCGCGCCGAGCACGTTGCGCAAGGCATCGGGCGTGAGCCGCTCGGCCGAAAGCGCAGCCAGGCCATCGTCGGCCGGCGTCCATGGCTGCGCCGCGGCATCGAACTGTGGGCGCACCGGCGCGCGGCGCGCCCGCGTGGCAGAAGGGGGATTCATGTGGCGTTGTGGTCGCGTCCCTGGCGCAACGCCCCGGGGATCGAGCAAGACATTCCAGACGCAGATCATCGCAGAATTCG
Source organism: uncultured Alcaligenaceae bacterium (assembly GCA_937908115.1). Lineage (GTDB taxonomy): Bacteria > Pseudomonadota > Gammaproteobacteria > Burkholderiales > Burkholderiaceae_B > CALEQZ01. Next base: position 32,712 of record CALEQZ010000035.1, read on the forward strand.
CGCCGCGCCGCTGCACGGCCAACAAAAAAGGCACCCCGCGGGGTGCCTTTTTGCCATCCGGCCTGCGCCTTATTCGGCGGCAGCTTGCTTGCGCACCAGCTTTTCCTTGATGCGCGCGGACTTGCCGGAACGCTCGCGCAGGTAGTACAGCTTGGCGCGACGCACGCTGCCGCGGCGCTTGACCTCGATCGACGCGATCTGCGGCGAGTACAGCTGGAACGTGCGCTCCACGGCCTCGCCGGAGGAGATCTTGCGCACGATGAAAGACGAGTTCAGGCCGCGGTTGCGCTTGGCGATGACCACGCCTTCGTAGGCCTGCACGCGCTTGCGGTTGCCTTCGACGACGTTGACGTTGACGACGACGGTGTCGCCGGGCCCGAATTCGACGGGCGGCTTGCCGCCGGTCAGGCGGGCGATTTCTTCCTGCTCGAGCTGAGCGATGAGGTTCATGATGGCTCCTGGGTCATCGTGCAAGGGCGAAGAATGAAGATTTCACAGCAGAACGCCCGATCAAAAAGGCGTCCCCGCTGCCAGTGTTGGCGCCCAGGCAGAGGATGAGTTTTGCAAAACCAAGTATTTTACAGGCAAAATGGGTTTCCTGCACGTCAGCGGCCACAGCCGGCCTCACTTTGGGCCATCGCGCGCCGCCCCCCTGGCCGTCAAAAACCCGCCGCGTGGCCCAGCCACATCAGTCCAGGAATCAGCGCACCCCAGGCCAGCACCATGGCCACATCCACGATCCTGCCGGCCAGGGAGGTGGCGCCTTGCGCCTTGTCGCGGCTGCCCTGGGCCGCCCCGGCCGGGGCAGCCGTACCTGGGCCGGACCAGCCAGGCCGGCAGCCTGGCGAGCGGGCATGGCCCGAGGAAGGCGGCGGAAACGGCCATTTGCCAGGCAAACGCTGCGGCATGGCATCCAGCAGTGCGATATTCATCTCATCGTCCCCATGCGGGCCTGATGGCCCCGTTGTCCGGAGATTGGGCTCCGGGCCCGTCGAACAATCCCAGCTGCCGCGGCACGCCCTCCTCCGTCGCCGGCGCCGGACCTTGGCGCGGCGCCCGGCTGGGCGGCGTGAAGGCGCGCACATCCAGCGCGTGGCGCTCGACATTGAGCCCCAGGCGCCGCACGGCAAGCTGGAAGCGTTGGGCGATCAAGTCCGCCCAGATGCCCGTGCCGGTCATGCGCGTGCCGAAACGGGGATCGTTGCGTCGGCCGCCGCGCATGTCTTCGATGCGGTGCAAGACGCGTTCGGCCCGTTCCGGAAAATGCGTGACGAGCCAGCGCTCGAAGACTTCGCGGACCTCCCAGGGCAAGCGCAGCACGGTGTAGAAAGCCCGCTGCGCGCCCGCGTCCCGTGCGGCTTCCAGGATGCGTTCGAGGTATTCGTCGTTGATGAAGGGAATGACCGGCGCGGCAGACACGCCTACCGGCACGCCGGCGTCAGCCAGCCTACGCATGGCCTGCAGCCGGCGCCAGGGTGCCGACGCGCGGGGCTCCAGCGTGCGCGCCATCGCGGCATCCAGCGTGGTGACGCTGAAGTACACCGCCACCAGTTGCTGCCTGGCCAGTTCCTGCAGCAGGTCGAGGTCGCGCTCGACCAGGGCATTTTTGGTGATGATGGCCACCGGATGGCGGGTGGCGAGCATGAGGTCGAGGATGCCGCGGCTGAGCCGCCACTGCCTTTCGATGGGTTGGTAGGCGTCGGTGGCCGACCCGAGGGTGATGACGCTGGGCCGGTAGGACGGCCGGGCGAGCTCGGCCCGCAAGGCGTCGACGATATTGGCCTTGGCCACAAGCCGGGTTTCGAAATCCAGGCCCGGCGAATAGCCCAGGTACGCGTGCGTCGGCCTGGCGTAGCAGTACGCGCAGCCATGCTCGCAGCCGCGGTAAGGGTTGACCGCCTGGGTGAATGAAATGTCAGGCGAATCATTGCGCGCGATGGCGGCCCGGCAGGTTTCGGGCTTGACCGAGGTCACGGGCGCTGGCGCGGCCCCGGTGGCATGCCAGCCATCGTCCAACGGCTGCCGACTGGCATCCGTAAAACGGTGCTCGACATTAGTGGCCGCGCCCCGGCCGCGCAAGGCGGCGGGGGCGGCTGCCGGGGACCCAGAACCGGCAAAAGCAGAAAGGTGTTCGGTGCCAGCCATGGATCTACTGTACAAAAATACAGTAGATTGGGCAAGCAGCGGACGCTTTCTTTTTTACTCCTTTTTCGCCGGCCGCGGCGCGGCCCCTTAGGCCGCCGCGGCCCTGACCATGCCGGCGGCGGCAGTCTGGTTGGTGGCCGGGTCGATCAGGATGAAGGCCCCCGTGGCGGGCAGGCGGTCGTAGGGGTCCAGCGGCAGGGGATCGCGCACGGCGAGCGACACGCTACCGATGTCGTTCAGGCGCAACGTCTCGGCTGCTTGGGCAGCCTGCAGCGCATGCACGTCGAGCCGGTCGTGCACCGCGGCGACCCGCGCCGAGGTCAGCCGCGTGCCGTGCTTGAGCAAGTATTGGCGCGCCGGATTCAGGTCGGTCGTATCCAGCCAGCACAGTTGCGCCTCGAAGCGGCGCGCGACCTGCGCCGGCGCATGGACATGCACCAGTACGTCGCCGCGCGAGACGTCGACTTCGCGATCCAGCACCACCGTGATCGAAGCGCCCGCCGAGGCTTGCGCAAGCGGCCCGTCGAACGTCTGCAGCGCACGCACCCGGGCGGTCACGCCCGACGGCTGCACGGCGACCTCGTCGCCGACGCGCAGCGTACCGCTGGCGATGCGCCCGGCATAGCCCCGGATACCATGGACGCGGTCGCCATCGTGGCGGATGACCCATTGCACGGGCAGGCGCAGCGGCGCATCCACGGGCGCGGCCTCGGACGGCAGCGCCTCGAGTAGGCCCAGCAGCGGCGGACCGGCGTACCACGGGGTGCGGCTCGAAGCCGTCACGACATTGTCACCCTCGAGTGCCGACAGCGGCAGCGCCTGGAATTCCCGGATGCCGATGCCGGCGGCCAGATCCGCATAGGCGTCGCGGATGCGTTCGAACACGGCGCGATCCCAGCCGACCCGGTCCATTTTGTTGACCGCCAACACGATGTGGCGGATGCCCAGCAAATGGGCGATCGCACTGTGGCGGCGCGTCTGCGGCAAGAGCCGGCCGTCGGCTGCGCGCGTGGCGTCGACCAGGATGACGGCGGCGTGCGCGGTCGAGGCGCCCGTGACCATGTTGCGCGTGTACTGCTCGTGGCCAGGCGCGTCCGCGATGATGAACTTGCGGCGCGGCGTCGCGAAGTAGCGGTAAGCGACGTCTATGGTGATGCCCTGCTCGCGCTCGGCCTCCAGGCCGTCGGTCAGCAAGGACAGGTCTAGCGCGTCGCCCCGGGTGCGCTTGTGCTTGGCGCGCGCGATGGCGTCGACCTGGTCGGCGTACACGCCCTTGCTGTCGTAGAGCAGCCTGCCGATCAGGGTGGACTTGCCATCGTCCACGGAGCCGGCGGTGATCAGGCGCAGCACCCCGGCGTCGCCGACTGGGGCGAAAGCGTCGTTCAAGGCATTCATCGTGGATGTTCCTCTTTTCCCTTTCCCGGGCGCGCGTGCCGCGCGGCCGCAGGCACGGCTAGAAATAGCCCTCTTTCTTGCGCCGCTCCATCGACGCTTCGGATGTCTGGTCGTCCATGCGCGTGGCGCCGCGCTCGGTCACGTCGGTAAGCACCGTCTCGGCGATGACCGCAGCGGGGTCGGCCGCTTCGGAGGCCACCGGGCAGGTGCAGGAAATGTCGCCCACGGTCCGAAAACGCACCGACAGGCGCTCGACGGTCTCGCCCTCGGCCGGCGGCGTCAGCGGCGTGACCGGCACCAACAGGCCACGGCGGCGCACCACCTCGCGCTCGTGCGCGTAATAGATCGACGGCAGTGCCAGCCGCTCACGCTCGATGTATTGCCAGACGTCCAGCTCCGTCCAGTTGGAGATCGGGAATACCCGCATGTTCTCGCCTGGATGCACGCGCGTGTTGTACAGGTTCCAAAGCTCCGGACGCTGGGCCTTGGGATCCCAGCGGCCGAATTCGTCCCGGAAAGAGAAAATCCTCTCCTTGGCGCGCGCCTTTTCTTCGTCGCGCCGGGCGCCGCCTATGCACGCGTCGAAACCGAACTCGGCGATGGCCTCGAGCAGGGTCACCGCCTGCGCAGCGTTGCGTGAATCGCTCTCGCGGCGCAGCACCACCGTTCCCCGGGCGATGGAGTCCTCGACCTTGCGCACGATCAGCGTTTCGCCCAGCTCCGCCGCACGCCGGTCGCGGAAGGCGATCACCTCGTCGAAATTGTGGCCGGTGTCGATGTGCAGCAGCGGAAAGGGAAAGCGTCCCGGCCGGAAGGCCTTTTCCGCCAGGCGCAGCAATACGCAGGAATCCTTGCCGCCGGAAAAGAGCAGCGCCGGCCGCTCGCACTCGGCGGCGACCTCGCGCAGGATGTGGATCGCTTCGGATTCCAGCCAGTCCAGGTGGCTATGGGTGGCAACGATGGTCATGTCTTACTTTCCGATGGATCGTTATCAAGGCCGGTTCCGCCGGCCCGCAGCGGGGCGGCGATGGATTGCCGGGTGCCTACCGCCGCCTTACCGACGTTGCCGGCATGCAGCCCGCACTCCTTGGAATCCGACGACTCCCACCACCAGCGCCCCGCGCGCACGTCTTCGCCGGGCCGGATGGGACGGGTGCAGGGCTCACACCCGATGGACGGATAACCCTGGTCGTGCAGCGGGTTGTAGGGAATGTCCAGCGCGCGGATGACCTGCCAGACGTCGTCCTCGCTCCACTCGGCCAGCGGATTGAATTTGTGCAGGCCGAACACGGGGTCGTGCTCGTCCAGCGGCAGCTGCGCGCGCGTGACGGCCTGCCCGCGGCGCTGGCCGGTAATCCAGGCGCTGCGTCCGGCCAGCGCACGGCGCAGCGGCTCGACCTTGCGTATCCGGCAGCATTCCTTGCGCAATTCGACGCTTTCATAAAAGGCATAGCGTCCGTGCAGCGTCACGTGCTGCTCTACCGCCGCGGCATCGGGCCGATGCACGGCGATCGCGCGGCCGTAGCGTTGGCTCACGATCCCGATCATGGCCAGCGTCTCGTCGTGCAGCCGGCCCGTATCCAAGGTGAAGACGGCCAGCGGCAGGCCGGCGGTGAAGATCGCGTGGGTCAGCACCATATCCTCGGCCGCCAGCGATGAGGCCAGCGCCGCATCCGGATGGCGGGCCGCAATGCCGGCCAGGCGCTCGCCCAGCGCGCGCCAGCGCGCAGCCTGCGCGGGTGCCAGTCGCTGCACGCCTGCAGGCGCGACGGCCGCGGTCATGCCTGGGCTCCCGCAAACACCCTGCCCTGCTGCGGCCGCGCTAGCAGGCGCTCGCCCGGCTGCAAGTCCAGGCTGCGAAACACGTCGGCCGGCAGCTGTGCTTCGATGGGCCCGCCGTCCGTCTCGCGCTCGAGCTCCAAGAAAGCGCTCGCGCCAGCCAGGTAGCTATGGCGCAAGCGCACCGGCACGCCGGGGCCGCCTTCGCGATAGCGCATGACCTCGACATGGTGCGGGCGCACGTACGCGGTGGCCGGCGCCGACTCGCCCTCCGGCGCCGGCACGTGCGGCGCCGGCAGGCTAATGCCTTCGGTGTGCCAGACGCCTGCGCGCACTTGCCCGTGGAACAGGTTGGCGTCGCCCAGGAAGCCGTAGACGAACGGCGTGGCCGGGTTCTCCCAGACCTCGCGCGGCGTGCCGGCCTGCTCGATGCGCCCGGCGTTCATGAGCACCACGCGGTCGGCGACCTCCAGCGCCTCCTCCTGGTCGTGGGTGACGAAGATGCTGGCCACGTGCAGCTCGTCGTGCAGGCGACGCAACCAGCGGCGCAAATCCTTGCGTACCTTGGCGTCCAGGGCGCCGAACGGTTCGTCCAGCAGCAGCACGCGCGGCTCGACGGCGAGCGCCCGCGCCAGGGCGACCCGCTGCCGCTGCCCGCCCGACAACTGGGCGGGATAGCGTCGCGCCAAGCCGTCCATCTGCACCAGGCCAAGCAAATCGTGCACACGTGCGCGGATCTCGGCCTCGGAGGGGCGTTCGCGCCTGGCACGCACACGCAGGCCGAAAGCCACGTTCTCGAACACCGTCATGTGGCGGAACAGCGCGTAGTGCTGGAAGACGAATCCCACGCGGCGCTCACGGACGTGCACGCCGGTGGCGTCCTCGCCAGCGAAAAGCACGCTGCCGGAATCGGGCGCCTCCAGCCCGGCGATGATGCGCAACAACGTGGTCTTGCCACAGCCTGACGGCCCGAGCAAAGCGACCAGCTCCCCGGATGCGATATGCAGTGATACGTCTTCCAGCGCCTGGTGGTCACCGAAACGCTTGCTCAGATTGCGCACTTCTATGCTCATGTCGCTTTCCTTGCGCGCCTTACGCCATGGCGGGCCGCAGCGCGGCCGGCGCGGGCGTGTCGGCCGCCGGCTCGCGCTGCGCCACCGCGACGCGCCATTCGATCAGGTTCTTGACCGCCAGCGTCACCAACGCCAGCAAGGCCAGCAGCGACGCCACGGCGAAGGCGGCCGAAAACATGTACTCGTTGTAGAGAATCTCCACGTGCAGTGTCATGGTGTTGGTTAGGCCTCGCACCTTGCCCGACACCACCGACACCGCGCCGAATTCACCCATGGCGCGCGCATTGCACAGGATGGCCCCGTATGCCAGCCCCCACTTGATCTTGGGCAGCGTGACGCGCCGGAAGATCTGCCACCCGTTGGCACCCAAGGTCAGCGCCGCCAGCTCCTCGTCCTGCCCTTGCGCCTGCATCAACGGGATCAGCTCGCGCGCGATGAAGGGGAAAGTGACGAATAGCGTGGCCAGCACCACCCCCGGCAGGGCATAGACGATCTTCAGGTCGTGATCCTGCAACCAGGACCCGAACCAGCCGTGCGATCCGAACAGCAGCACGAACACCAATCCGGCGACCACGGGCGAAACCGCGAACGGCAGGTCGATCAGCGTGGCAAGCACCTGCTTGCCGCGGAACTGGAAACGCGTGATGGCCCAGGCTGCGAGCACGCCGAACACCAGGTTGACCGGCAGCGAGATGGCGGCCACCAGCAGCGTCAGCCGGATCGCCGCCCAGGCGTCGGGCTCGCCGATGGCCTCGACGTACAAGTCCCAGCCGCGGCGCAGCGCCTCGGCAAAGACCGTCACCAGGGGCAGGACCAGGAACAAGCCGAGGAAGCCAAGCGCCACCGCGATCAGCGCCCCGCGCGCCCAGCGCGGCTCGGTCAGGTGCGCAGGCCGGTGCGCGCCGGCGGCCGTTGCCTGGCTCATCCTCATGACCGCGCCCCCCACCGCGCTTGCCAAGCTTGCAGCGCATTGATCACTAGCAGCAAGGCGAAGGAGACGGCCAGCATGACCGTGGCGATGGCCGCCGCGCCAGCGTAATCGAATTGTTCCAGCCGCGCGACGATCAGCAGCGGCGCAATCTCGGAAACCATAGGCATGTTGCCCGCTATGAAAATGACCGAGCCGTATTCGCCCACGGCGCGGGCGAACGCCAGCGCAAAGCCCGTCGCCAGTGCGGGCGCCAGCGCCGGCAAGATCACGCGGCGCAGCGCCTGCAGCCGGCTGGCGCCCAGGCTGGCGGCGGCCTCCTCCAGCTCGGCATCCATGTCCTCGATGACCGGCTGGACCGTCCGGACCACGAAGGGCAGCCCGATGAAAACCAGTGCGATGACGATGCCCAGCGGCGTGAACGCGACCTTCACCCCGAAAAGCCGCTCGATTGGCCCGCCCAGCCAGCCGTTGCCGGCGTACAAGGCGGTCAGCGCAATGCCTGCCACCGCGGTCGGCAGCGCGAACGGCAAATCCACCAGCGCGTCGACCAGGCGCCTGCCCGGAAAGCGGTACCGCACCAGCACCCAGGCAACGATCAGCCCGAACACCAGGTTGGCGAGCGCCGCCGCCAGCGACGCGCCGAAAGTCAGCCGGTAGGCCGCCAGCGCACGGGGCGAGGCAACGATTTCAACAAAGGCGTCCCAGCCCAGCTCCATGGACTTGATGGGCAGCGTTGCCAACGGCAGCAGCACCAGCAGGCTCAGGTACAGCACTGCGTAGCCCATGGACAGGCCGAACCCCGGCAAGACCCCGGTCCCGGCCTTGCCGCGCCGCGGCGCGGCGCCGGCCGGGACCAGTACGGGCGTGGGCATGGCAGCGTTGCGCGGCATGTCCGCTCAGCGCCCCGGGCGGTACACCTGATCAAAGGTGCCGCCGTCTGCAAAGTGCGTCTGCTGCGCCTTGCGCCAGCCGCCGAAGACGGGATCGTCGATGGCCACCAGCTTCACGTCGGGAAACTGCGAGGCATACTTGGCCGCCACCGCCTTGTCCGTCGGCCGATAGTAATTGCGTGCAATGATGTCCTGGGCCTCGGGCGTGTACAGCCATTCCAGGTACGCCTCGGCGACGGCGCGCGTGCCCTTGCGGTCGACCACTTTGTCGACCACGGCTACGGGCGGTTCAGCCAAGATGGACAGCGACGGGACGACGATGTCGAACTTGTCCGGGCCGAGCTCTTTCAGTGCCAGGAAGGCTTCGTTTTCCCAGGCCAGCAGCACGTCGCCCACACCGCGCTCGACGAAGGTAGTAGTCGAACCGCGTGCGCCGGTGTCCAGCACCGGGACGTTCTTGAGCAGCCGGCCCACGAAGTCCGCGGCGGCCTGCTCACTGCCGCCGCTCTTGTCCAGCGCATAGGCCCAGGCTGCGAGGTAATTCCAGCGCGCGCCGCCCGAAGTCTTGGGGTTGGGCGTGATCACCTGTATGCCGGGCTTGACCAGATCGTCCCAGTCCTGGATGCCCTTGGGATTGCCCTTGCGCACCAGGAAAACGATGGTCGAGGTATAGGGCGAGCTGTTCAGCGGCAAGCGCTTTTGCCAGTCCGCCGGCAGCAGGCCCCGGTCGGCGATCGCGTCGATGTCATAGGCCAATGCCAGCGTAACGACATCGGCCTCCAAGCCGTCGATGACCGCGCGCGCCTGGCTGCCCGATCCGCCATGCGACTGGCGTATCGTCAGCTCCACGCCCGTCGTCTTGCGGTAATGCTCGACGAAGGCTTTGTCCACGGCGCGGTACAGCTCGCGCGTGGGATCGTAGGAAACGTTCAACAGCGTCTGCCGTTCCGCCTGCTGCGCATGGGTCGACAGCGGTGCGGCCAATGCCCCGGCCAGCGCAGCCAGGGCAACGAGAAAGCCGGTGGTTCTTTTCATGTCCGCCTCATCAAGGATCGAGAGGCGATTCTGCCGAACCCGGCTGCCGAAGCGAACGAATAAAAACTGCGAAGTTAATCGCCTGGGGTCATCAATTCCACAGGAAATGAGCGACTGCGGCCAATTGCATAAAGGCTGGCATGGCCGGCAAACGCATCGCAGCGTGCGCGGTGCCCCGCCCCGAATCGGCCGCGCCGCAGGCAGCCACCGCGCACGCGCCCGCAGCGGCTGGGCAGCGGACGCGAAAAAAACCCGGCCGCTGCATCGCAGCCGGGGTTGTGCATCGGGCCAACCGCGGGCGGCCCGGTTTCCGGTTCGATGCCCGGGGTTATTTGTTCGGCTGCGGCGTAACGCGCAGATAGGGGCGCACCGCCTTGTAACCCTTGGGGAATTTTTCCTTGATCACGGCTTCATCCTGCAGCGAGGGCACGATGATCACGTCGTCGCCGTCCTGCCAGTTGACCGGGGTGGCCACGCTGTGGCTGTCGGTCAGCTGCAGCGAATCGATCACGCGTAGGATCTCGTTGAAGTTGCGTCCGGTGCTGGCCGGATAGGTCAGCGTCAGGCGGATCTTCTTGGCCGGATCGATGATGAACACCGAACGCACCGTGGCGGTGGTGCTGGCGTTGGGGTGGATCATGTCATAGAGCGTGGCCACCTTGCGGTCCGCGTCGGCGATGATCGGAAAGTCCACCACGCAGTTTTGCGTCTCGTTGATATCGTCGATCCACTTGACGTGGGAATCGACCGGATCCACCGACAGGGCCAGCACCTTGACATTGCGCTTGGCGAACTCGTCCTTGAGTTTGGCCGTATAGCCGAGCTCCGTCGTGCACACCGGGGTGAAGTCCGCCGGATGCGAAAACAGCACGCCCCAGCTATCGCCCAACCATTCATGGAAACGTATGCGACCGATCGAAGAGTCCTGTTCGAAATCCGGAGCCGTATCGCCCAGTCTTAGCGTGCTCATGGCAGTGTCCTTATGTTGGAGTGGAAACGACCGCGCGGCCGCCTAATCCAGCCGGCTGCCGGGCAGAACCCGACGGCACGGCGCGCGCGCGGGCCCGTGCTGCGATTCTGGCAGCAATCCCGCAGTTTGGGAAAGAGTCTTTGTAAATAACCTTATGCCATAAGCGCACCGGCCCAAGCGTCGTCGACGACCTGGCCATGGCGCACGCCGGCAGCCAGCGCGCCCGCCCTGGGCAGGACGTACGCTGCATAGCACGCCGCGGTGGCAAGCTTGCCGGTGTGAAATGAAGTTGCAGACCCTTCAGCCAAATGGCGTAAGCACGCGAGCATGGCGCGCGCCATATGCCAGCCGCCGTGCACCACCCCGGCGATCATCAGGTACGGCACGCTGCCGGCGTAGACCGCGCGGGGGTGCGACGCAGCCTGCTCCAGCATGAAGTCCACCACGCCCTCATAGGCTTGCACGCCTTCATCCAGTGCGTCGCGCATCAGTCGCACCTGCGCGGCATGCGCGCCGGATTCGCCGGCTGCCCGGCCCAGCTGGCCGACCGTGGCGCGCATGGCGTCGATCATCGCCCTCACGGCCTGGCCACCGTCGCGCAGCGTCTTGCGCCCGACCAAGTCATTGGCCTGGATGGCGGTGGTGCCTTCATAAATGGGCAGGATGCGCGCATCGCGCAGGTATTGGGCCGCCCCGGTTTCCTCGATATAGCCCATGCCGCCATGCACCTGTATGCCCAGTGTGGCAACCTCGACCGCCGACTCGGTCGAAAAGCCCTTGACCACCGGCACCAGGTATTCATAGACGGCCCGATGGCGCAGGCGCTGCTGCGCATCGGGGTGCAGCCGGGCCAGGTCGTGGGCGGCAGCGGCGTAATAAGCGGTGGCCCGTGCGCCTTCGGTCAGCGCGCGCATGGTCATCAGCATGCGCTGCACGTCGGGGTGGCGCACGATGGGTACGGGTCCGGGCGCGCCCTCTGGCGGGCGCCCTTGGATGCGCTCGCGCGCATAGGCCCAGGCCTGCTGGGTGGCGCGTTCGGCCACGGCGATGCCTTGCAACCCGACCGCGTAGCGGGCCGCATTCATCATGATGAACATGTACTCCAGCCCGCGATTTTCCTCGCCGACCAGATAGCCCACGGCGCCTTCGCCGACCTCTCCCTTGCCGGAACCGTACAGCAGCACCGCGGTCGGGCTGCCGTGTATGCCCAGCTTGTGCTCGAGCGATGCACACCACACGTCGTTGCGCTCGCCCAGGGAGCCGTCCGGCCGGGGCAGGAACTTGGGCACGATGAACAGCGAAATCCCCTTCACGCCGGGCGGCGCGTCAGGGGTTCGGGCCAGCACCAGGTGGACGATGTTCTCGGCCAGGTCGTGCTCGCCGTAGGTGATGAAAATCTTTTGTCCGGTCAGGCGGTAGCTGCCGTCGGCCTGCCGTACCGCGCGCGTGGACACTAGCGAGAGGTCCGATCCCGCCTGCGGCTCGGTCAGGTTCATCGTCCCGGTCCATGCGCCGGCTAGCAGCTTGGGCACGTACAGCTGCTTTTGCGCCTCGGAACCGACCTGCAACAAGGCCTCGATCACGCCGTCGGTCAACAGCGGACACAGGGAAAAAGCCAAGTTGGCGGCGTTGAGGTTTTCCGTGGCGGGCGCCCCCACCAGCTTGGGCAAGCCCTGCCCGCCCCACTGCACGGGGTGCTGCAAGCCCTGCCAACCGCCTTGGCAGAACTGCCGAAAGGCTTCGACAAAGCCGGGAGACGTCGCGACCGCGCCGTCGCGCCACGTGGGCGGACGCGTGTCGCCGACGCGGTTCAGGGGTGCGACGGCGTTCTGCGCGAACCGGGCGTTTTCCTGCAGGACGGCCTGCACCAGGTCGCGGGTCAGTTCGCCTCCGGCCGCCTGCAGCACCTCGTCAAGGCCGGCAATCTCGTCGAGGACGAACTGGATGTCCTCCAGCGGGGCGGTATAGCTCATGGCGTCTCCGATCACGTCGGCGGCGCCAGCCGTCGCCGGCCGCGCCGCCACAACTATTTCATTGTGGACGAATGCGCGGCCATCGTACTACTTGCCGGCGCCCCTTACAGGGCCGCGGTCAGCTCCGGCACGACCTGGAAGAGATCGCCGACCAGCCCGTAGTCGGCCACGCCGAAAATCGGCGCCTCCGGATCCTTGTTGATCGCCACGATCACCTTGGAGTCCTTCATCCCGGCCAGGTGCTGGATGGCGCCGGAGATCCCGACGGCCACGTACAGTTGCGGGGCGACGATCTTGCCGGTCTGGCCCACCTGCCAGTCGTTGGGGGCGTAGCCGGCGTCCACGGCGGCGCGCGACGCGCCCACCGCCGCACCCAACTTGTCGGCCAGGGCCTCGAGCAGCTTGAAATTCTCGGCGCTGCCCATCCCGCGCCCGCCCGAGACCACCACGCGCGCGGCGGTCAGCTCGGGACGGTCGCTCTTGGCGACCTCACGGCCGGCGAACGACGAGCGCCCCGAATCGGCCACGGCCGGCACCTCCTCGATGGTCGCCGAGCCGCCTTCGGCCGCCACGGCGTCAAAGCCCGTGGTCCGCACCGTGATGACCTTGACCGGGTCGCCCGACTGCACGGTCGCAATCGCGTTGCCAGCGTAGATGGGACGCTGGAAGGTATCGGGCGATTCCACCGCGATGATGTCGGAAACCTGCGCCACGTCCAGCTTGGCCGCCACGCGCGGGGCCACGTTCTTGCCGGCGGCCGTAGCGGCAAAAAGGATGTGGCCGTAGCCGCCTGCCACGGCCAGCACCTGGGCCGCTACGTTTTCGGCCAGCCCATCGGCCAGCTGGGGCGCGTCAGCGAGCAGGACCTTGGTCACCCCGGCCGCGCGGGCAGCCTGCTCGGCGACCGCGCGTGCGCCGTGGCCGGCCACCAGCACATGCACGTCACCACCGATCTTGGCCGCCGCCGCCAGCGTATTGAGCGTGGCGCCCTTCAGTTCCGCATTGTCGTGTTCGGCAATAACCAGGATCGTCATTTACACCACCTTCGCTTCGTTCTTGAGTTTGTCGACCAGGGTCGCGACGTCAGGAACCTTGATGCCGGCCTTGCGCGCCGGGGGCTCGGTGACTTTCAGCGTCTTCAGGCGCGGCGTCACGTCGACGCCCAACGCATCGGGCGACAGCGTATCGAGCTGCTTCTTCTTGGCCTTCATGATGTTGGGCAGCGTGACGTAGCGCGGCTCGTTCAGGCGCAGGTCGGTCGTGACCACGGCCGGCAGCGTCAGCACCACGGTCTCGAGCCCGCCGTCGACTTCGCGGGTTACCGTGGCCTTGCCGTCGGCGATCTCGACCTTGCTGGCGAAGGTTGCCTGGGGCCAGTCCAGCAGGGCGGCCAGCATCTGGCCGGTCTGGTTGGCGTCGTCGTCGATGGCCTGCTTGCCGAGGATGACGAGCTGGGGCTGCTCCTTTTCGACCACGCCCTTGAGCAGCTTGGCCACGGCCAGCGGCTGCAGCTCGACGTCGGTCTGGACCAGGATGCCGCGGTCGGCGCCGATGGCCATCGCGGTACGCAGCGTTTCCTGGCATTGCGCCACCCCGCAAGACACCGCGACCACTTCGGTCGCCACGCCCTTCTCCTTGAGCCGGGTCGCCTCCTCGACGGCGATTTCGTCGAATGGGTTCATGGACATCTTCACGTTGGCGATGTCCACCCCGGATTGGTCGGATTTCACGCGCACCTTGACGTTGTAGTCAACCACGCGCTTGACCGGTACCAGCACCTTCATCAAGCAACCTCCAGATGGAAACGATCCGGGTTGCGCCCGGACGAAATAGGGAAACTCTTCAAGCCAAAGGCAAATCCGGTCGATTCTACAACTTCGCCAAGGCCCGCACGTGCGCGACCACGCTGCGTCCCAGGGCCGAAAGGTTGTAGCCGCCTTCGAGCGTGCTGACCACGCGGCCGCCCGCATGGCGCTCGGCCACCTCGACGATGCGCTCGGTCAGCCATCGGTAATCCGACTCATCGAGCCCGAGCTGCGCCATGTCGTCCTCGCGGTGCGCGTCGAAACCGGCCGAAACCAACACCAGCTCGGGTCGGAAGGCCTCCAGCCTCGGCAGCCAGTGCTTTTCGGCGAGATCGCGCACCGCCTTGCCCGCCGTATAGGCGGACACGGGCACGTTGACCATGTTGGCGGCCTGCCCTTCGGCCCCGCAGTGCGGATAAAAAGGGTGCTGGAAAAAACCGCACATCAACACCTGCGCATCACCCGCGAAAGCCTGTTCGGTGCCGTTGCCGTGATGCACGTCAAAGTCGACGATGGCCACGCGCTGCAAGCCATGCGCGTCGATGGCGTGGCGCGCCGCGATGGCCACGTTGTTGAAGAAGCAGAACCCCATCGCTCGGTCGGCCAGGGCATGGTGGCCGGGCGGGCGCACCGCGCAAAATGCCGTGGCGGCGTCGCCGGCCAGGACCGCATCCACCGCCGCCACCGCGGCGCCGGCTGCGCGCAGCGCCGCCTCGAACGTGTGCGCGTTCATGTAGGTGTCCGGATCCAGGGGTTCGTATCCGGATCGCGGCGCGCGGCGGCGCAATGCTTCGACGTAGGCCGGATCGTGCACGCGGCAGACCTGCTCCAGCGTCGCCGCCGGCGCGTCGCGCTCGCTCACGCACTGCATGACCCCGCTGGCCAGCATCTGGTCGGCGATCGCATCCAGCCGCTGCGGGCACTCGGGGTGCCATGGGCCCATTTCATGCAGCCGGCAGGCAGGGTGGGTAAGATAGAGTGTCTCCATAAGGGCGATTATGGTTATCCGTTGGCGAATACTGCAAACCGGCGCGCTGCTCGTCGTCATTTTGGCCGGTTGCGGCACCCCCCCGGCCCGCGACGAGACGCCTGCCTCCTCTGCGGCGCCCACCTCGCCCGTCGCTTCCAGCGCCCCGCCCGAGCAGGCGGCCGCTGCAGGCAGCGGCCCGGCACCCATCGTTTCCGTGCCTTTGCTGGCGCAGCCGCCGGCCTCCGATGCCGCCGCAGCGGCACCCAAGGCCACGAACGACCTCACCGGCTCGGTCATGGCAGGCAACCCCGCCGCACGCCCGGCCACCTCCGCCGCGCCGCGGCCGGCGGCATCCGGCAAACCCGGCGCCGGGCCGGCGGGTACGGCCAGCGTGCCGCCCGGCATGACGCCCGGCAAGCCCGTCGCGGCCCCGGCCATGCTACGTGCCTATGCCGACGACGTGGCCGCGCGCCGGGGCCTGGATGCGGATCGCGTGCTGGGCCTGCTGCAGCAGGCCCGCTATAACCCGCAGGTTGCCAAGCTGATCGCGCCGGCCGCGGGCGGTGGGAAAATCCGGCGCAGTTGGACGACCTATCGCCAACGCTTCCTGGATGCGGTACGGCTGCGCGAGGGCCGCGCCTTCATGGCCAGCCACGCACGCGAACTGGCCGAGGCCGAACGGCGCTACGGCGTGCCGGCCGAGATCATCGCCGCCATCATCGGCGTGGAAACCTTGTACGGACGCAACACCGGGAACTTCCGCGTCCTAGATGCGCTGGCTACGCTCGCCTTCCACTACCCCGATCCCACGCGCGCCGACCGGATGCAGTTGTTCAACGACCAGCTGGCTGACTTCCTGGAGCTATGCGTCAGGAACGGACTGGACGGGCGCCGTGCACGGGGTTCGTATGCCGGCGCGATGGGCATGCCGCAGTTCATGCCCGGCAGCATCCTGCGCCATGCCGTCGACGGCGACGGAGACGGACGCATCGACTTGGCCGCCAGCGTGCCGGATTCAGTCATGTCGGTGGCCAATTTCCTGGTCGCGCACGGCTGGCAGCGCGGCCTGCCGGTGTTCGCGCCGGTGACGCTTCCGCCGGATCCCTCGGGCCTGGTCAAAGGCGGGCTGACCCCGCAGTTGACCTGGCAAGACCTGCAGGCGGCGGGCGCGCGCAGCGACGCAGCCTCGGCTGCCTGGCAGCAGGCCATGCTGGGCGTCATCGACCTGCCGGATGAATCAGCCGGACGCGTCGAATACCGCACCGCCACGCCGAATTTCTTTGCGCTGACGCACTACAACCGCAGCTACTTCTATGCAACGGCAGTGGCGGACCTGGCGGCCGCGCTTGCGCCACACCGCCAGGCGGTGCCAGGTGTCGCAGCGAAATAGCGCCGCCGTTGCACCACGGCCCCGGCGGCTGGCGGCACCCACGCATGGACACACGCGACCGGGATTGTCGCTGCCCGGACTACCGGCCAATTGGCCAGCCCGATATCGACGCCCTCGTGTCTGTCGCCTATCGAGCGACTTCCCGGGCGACGCCGACGGCCTGCTCGTCGGAGCCAAAGCCCACGTCCAGCACGCCTGTGCTGATGGGCCCTTGGATCTGCGGCGCGGCGACCAGCGTGTCGTCCAGCGTCAACGCCAGCAACTTGCCGGGGAACCGCCTGGAAATCGCGGCGAGCTTTTGGGCGCCTTCCTGCGAGAAGACGAAGCGCACGTAAGGGTGCCCCGACGACGTGCGGCGCGGTTGCACGCCGGTTAGATCCGCACGCGTAAGCACCGGCTGCGACGCCATCCAGAGCGAGCCGTCGCGCAGCTTCACTTCGTGCAGCCCCGCTGCCGGTTGCAGCTGGGCCAGGCGGAACTCCACCCTGGCATGCTGGGCCTGGACAGGCTGCTGCACGCCCTGGGCTTGTTGCGGCACCTGCGCCCGCTGTTGCGCCTGGGCGGCTTGCTGCGGCGCTTGCCCCGCGACGATCTGGGGCGGCATGGCCGCGGCCGCCGGCGCGGGATCGAATCCCACGGCAGCATCGGCTCGGTTGGCCGGCGCGTGCTGGCATCCGACGAGCGCCGCCGCGCAAACGGCCAAGGCAAGGATGTGAACGCGCTTCATGGTTTCCTCACTTGACGAAGTCGGCGCAGCTTTCTGGCTTCCACAAGAAGCTGCGCGCCAATTTGTCGCTATCGAAAAGAATCTTGTACTGGCAGACGGCCTCGCCGCCCGGTGCCGCGAACCGGAACACATAGTCCCATTCGCGCACGCCGAAGCCTTCCGAGAAGTGTGGCAGGCCCAGCAGGTCGTAGATCTGGTCCTTGGTCATGCCCGGCCGGATCATCGCCAGGTGGTCTTTCGACGGATAGATGCCGCTGCTGTAAGCCTTGTCGGCATCGGGCCAGACGGCCTGTTCAGTCGTACCCTGGCTGCTGACTTGGCTCAAGTTGCCGCACGCCCCCAGCATCAGCAGGACGGCCAACGCACCTGCGCGCGCGGCGCAGCGCTTGATTCGATCTTTCATCGTCACCTCGTTGCGAGGCCCGCTCGGCCGGCCGGCAGCGGCCGGCCTTGCAGGCGTCATCCGATCTACCACTGAAAGCCCACGCCCACGGTGGCGCCGTAATCCCCGCGGGAAGAACCGCTGACCGAGCCCTTGAGCAGCCACCGGCCGTTGTCAGACACGGTCGACAGGCCCATGGCGTAGCCGCTTTCGCCGCGCCAGGTGGACCCGGCCACGCTGAACATGCTCTTGCCAGGCAGGTAGGCCTGCGGCAACCCCGCCGTCGCCAATGCAGCAGCGATGCCGGCGCTGGCGCGGTGATCGTTGCGGTGGATCTGGTCTTCCATGCGGTTCAGGCGGTTGTTGACATTACCGGCCACGCGGTTCAACTGACCCAGGTTGACGGCATCGCTGTCGTTCTTGCCGTCGGCCAGGTTGGTGATCCGCTTGCCGTTCATGTCTATGCCCTGGTCGTTGATGGTCGGGCCGTTCTCGATCGCGATCTCCTTGGCCGACACCTTGGTCGCAGTCACGCTCTCGACCTTGATGTCCTTGGCCATCGCCACGGTGATGTTGGTACCACTGCGGGTGATCTCGACGTTGCTGCCGTTGATGAATTGCACCGTGTCGCCGGGGCCGACCTTGCTCGCGGCGTCGCCGTTGACCTGGACGTTCCAGCCTTTGTTGGCGATTTCGCTCACGTTGTCGATGTCGTTCTGCACCCCATTGAGCGCGTCGTTGACATTGGTGTAGGTGTTGCCGCCGACATTGAGTTCGGTCACCAATTTGCCGTCGACGAACTTGGAGTTGCCACCCATGCCTTGGGCGATGCTCTCGCCCATCTCATGGATTTGGCTGCCGTTGACCGCATCGGTGCTGGTGGCCGAAATTTCCCCGCGGGCGAGATTGGTGATCTTCGTCCCGCCCGTCTTGCCGCCGTCGGTGGAAACATCCCCCTCGAGCGTGATCTGGTTCTTGGGATCGCCGCTGTTACCGTCATACTTCACGGCACGGTCGCCCAAGTCAGAGATCGTTTGCTCGACCTTCTTCAACTGGCTGACGTTGACGGCGTCCGTGTCAGCCACCCCGGCGGCGACGTTGGTGATGCGGAAGCCACCCGCGTTGATGCCGGTCTGCGACGAAATCACCACCGTCCCGGCCTGCAGGCCCGTGTTGCTGAGCACGACGTTGCCTGCCGGGCCACCCGAGATGGTCACCCCGTTGGTGTTGAGCACTGTATTGCCCGTCGTCACGGAATCGACCTCGATGTCCTTGGCCAGGTTGAACGCCACCTCGTTGCCGGTCTTCGTGATGTCGATGTTGCCGTCGTCGTTGGACAGGTCCACCGTTGCGCCGGGTGCCACGTCGCTCGAATCGGCCCCATTGGCCGTCAGCTTCCAGCCTTGGCCGACGGTCAGCTGGACCTCCTTCAACTGGGCCAGGTTGACCGCATCGGTATCGGCCATGCCGGCAGCGACGTTGGTGATCCGGTTGCCGCCCATGTTGACCACGGTGTCGGGATTGACCGTGAGCTGGTTGCCGATGACCGCACCACCAGCCAGGATGCTCGTACCTATCACGTCAAAATTGCCGCCGACCAACAGGTTGTTGTTGATGCTCACGCTGTCGGCCAGGTTGAACGTCACGTTGTTGCCGGCCTTGGCGATCTTGATGTTGCCATCGGTATTGGCCAGGTCCACCGTGTCGTCGGGCGCGACGTTGCTGGCGTTCGCACCGTTGGCCGACAGGTTCCAGCCCTGGGAGGCGACCTGCTCGACCCGCTTCAACTGGCCAAGGTTGACCGCGTCGGTATCGGCCGTGCCCGCCGCCACGTTCGAGATCTTCAGGCTCTTCATGTCCACGCCCGCGGCACTGATCACCGGGCCGCCGTTGTTGATCATCAGGCTGTCGACGGCCAGGTTGTTGGCCAGCAGGATCTCGAGCTCGCCCGCGCCGTTGACGGCCGTGCGGATGTTGCTGCTGGAGGCCGCCGCCGCCGCGTCGAGCGAACCGCGGATCACCTGGGTTTCGCCTAGCTTGCGCGCGACACTGCCCGTATCGCCCTGGAACGTGATCGGGCGGTTGGCCACCTCATAGAGCTGTGCGCCGTTGACCGCATCCGTGCTGGTGCTCGTGACGCTGCCCGCGGCCACGCCGGTGACCTTGTATCCGCCCATGTCGGCGCCCTTGAAGCGGGGCGTCTCGGCGAACTGGATCTCGATCTTGCCGTTCTCGTAGACGACGTCGCCGTTGGCGTCGACCGTGTACGTCCCCGGCGTGACCACCGTCTTGACGTTCTGCGAGGAGGTCGCCACGTCGGTGGCGCCGCCCACGATCTGCACGGTCGAACCCATGGTCTGGGTGGTGCTGCCGCTGTTGCCGGCATAGGTCCAGCCGGTATTGCGCACGGCGCGCAGCTGCGCCACGTTGACCGCGTCGGTGTCGTCCATGCCGCCCGCGACGTTGGTGATGCGCCGCAGGATGGGCTGACCACCGGCGCCACCGCTGCTGCCCACCGACACGACGCCCGCTGCGGCATCGTCGTTCTCGATGTTGGAGTAGCGGGCCACCGAGGTGCCGTAGCTGGCCTCCGTACTGGAATCTGCGCCGATCGCCACCGAATTCTTGGCCGTCGCCGACGCATTGGTGCCGATGGCTATAGTGTTGACGTTGTCGGCCTCCTTGTCGGGGTCCGGCGACCACACGCCCGAGACTGCACCCTTGCCCAGTGCGATGCCGTTGACCGCATAGGCAGCCGCGCCGCTGCCGCTGGCGATGGAATCGGCGCCAGTAGCCAAAGCGCCGGTGCCGCTGGCCTGCGCATTGCCACCGGAGGCGTGCGCGCTCGTGCCGATGGCCACGGCGTTCACGCCCGAGGCGACCGACCGGTCGCCTACGGCGGTGGCGCTGGAGCTGCGTGCAGCGGCCGTATGGCCGATGGCCACGCCCCGCGTGGCCGAAGCGACGGCATGCTTGCCCATGGCAATCCCAGCATCGGCCGTGACGTCGGCTTCGGTGCCGATGACAATGGCGTCATCGACCGTGCCAGCTTCCTGCGAATCCGCTTCGGCGCGCGTGCCAATGACGATGGAGTTCACGCCGCGGCTCTTGGCATGATCGCCGATGGCCACCGTGCTCGTGTCATACGCGATGGCACCGTAGCCCAGCACGGTGGAATTGTCGCCGCGCGCCTGCACGTTCGAACCGAGCGCCGTGGCATTGTTGCCCACGCTCACGGCGGCATGGCCTACGGCGATGCTGACGTCGCCCGAGGCCGCAGCCGACGGGCCGATGGCGATGGACTCCTGGCCGGTGGCGCCGGCGTTGTCGTAATTCGCCGCGGCATCCGACTTGATGCTGTAGTAATGGGCCATGTTCTGCTCGATGGCCTGGTTGAGCTGGCCGAGGTTGACGGCATCGCCCGCGTCCTCGGCGTCGGCCAGGTTCCGGATACGGACGCTCTCGGTGCCGTCCGGGCCACCCTTGAGGGTAACGACGCGGTTTTGGCTGCCGAGGTCGTACAGCACCGCGTTGATGTTGTCGTCGATCACGCCCGGCCCGCCCGGCCCCAAGGCCGTCAGCGCCTCGGCCACCGTACTGTAGGTGGTGCTGCCCACCTTGAACCCAACGACTTTGCCGTCGACGATCGTGCCTTGGCCCAGGATATCGGCCAGGTTTTGCTGCGCAGCGGCCAGCTGGCGGACGTTGACCGCGTCGGTCAATGCCGACCCGTCGGCCACATTGGTGATCCGGCGCGTGGCCGCCGAACCGCCGCCCCCGCCGACCGACACCACCGAAATGGGGTTGCCCGCCGCGTTGGAGCCGGTCAGGAAACCGACGCCGGTCGACGCCACCGCCTGGGAGTTGCTGCCCAACGCGACGCTATCGCCCGCGGCCCGCGCATTGGCGCCAAGCGCGACGCCATTGTCGTCGGTGGCGCGGGCGTTAAAGCCCATGACCGTGGCATACCGTCCGATGGCCTGCGCCTGTTCGCCAACGGCCACCGAGCCAGTGGCCGCCGTGGTCAGCCCACCGATGGCCACCGCGTGCTCGACCTCCGTGGACGCGTCGCGCGCGTTGGCGCGGTAACCGATGGAAATGTTGTGGTCGCCGTCCAGCCGCTCACCCGCATGGCTGCCGACGGACACCGTACCATCGCCAACGATGCCACTGCCCGCTTGATAGCCGATGGCCGTGGTCTGGTTGCCGACAACGTTTTGCCCGGCGCGCGTACCGATCGCGATGTGCGAGGTTTTGTCAAAGCCCGGGTTGACCGGATCGTCGCCCGTGCCCACGCCCGCGTCGGTACCGATGGCGATGCTGTTGGTCGTGGCCGTCCGGGACCCGGTGCCCAGGGATATACCATTGTCGCCGCCGGCGCGCGCGCCGGTACCCACTGCCACGGACGAGATACCGCCGGCCTGGGCGTTCCTTCCGGCGGCCAGCGCATCGCGGGCGCTGGCCGACGCCGACTGGCCGATGGCAGTTGCCCTGGCCGCGCTGGCCGACGCATTGACGCCCAGCGCCATCGCATCGTCACTCTCATTGCCGGTCACGCGCGAACCGGTACCCACCGCGATCGCATTGCTGACGTATTCCGGTTCCACCAATGCACCGTCGCCGATGGCGATGCTGCCGGCGCCGTTGCTTTGCGCGTTGCGGCCGATTGCCACCGCGGCCACGCCCGCGCGCGACGGGTCCACGCCGTCCTTGCCCGCCTGCGCCCCTTGGCCGATGGCAATGGCTGCCTCGGCGTTCTCAGCCACGGTCGCGCCCTCGCCTTGCGCGATCGCGCCGTTGGCGCCGACACCGACCACCGCGCCCTTGCCGGCGGCCAGGCTGGCGTCAGCGTTGGCCACCGATTCCGGGCCGATGGCCACCGAATCCTCGCCTATGGCCTGGGAATCGGCCAGCGTCGAATTGGCGTGGAAATACTTCACCCCCGCGCCGTCGACGTATAGGTCCTGTTGCAGCTGGTAGAGCTGCCCGCCGGTGACGGCATCCTTGCTGCCGGCGGCGATCGTCCCGTCGGCCACGTTGGTGATCTTCTGGCCGGCCATGTCCAGCCCGCCGGACAACGTCGTTTGCCCGGACACCGACAGCGGCCCGTTGACATTCGTCGCGCCGGTGACCGTCACGGTGCCATTGAGTTGGGTCGGGCCGGTCACGGTCACGCCGTTGTTGAGGTTGGTGGCGCCGGTCACCGTCAGCGGGCCACCCAGATTGGATGCGCCCGCGACGTTCAACGTGCCGCCCACGCTGGTGTTCCCGGTGCTGGCAAGCGTGGCCGCGCTGATGTCGTCGGCGGTCTTGACCGTGATCGTCGTCCCGCTGCGGGTGACTTCGATGTTTTGGCCGCCTTCGATCGTGACCGTATCGCCCGGCTGGACATTTGCGCCGGCACCGGCCTCGCCGCCCGCCTTGATATTCCAGCCTTTGTTTGCCTGGACCAGCGCCTCGTCGGCGGTATTTTGCGCGGCATCAACCCCGGTTTGCAGGGTCGAAACCGCGTTATTTAAATCCTGCTGCACCGCATGCAGCTGCGATCCATTAACCGCGTCGGTGCTATCGGCAGAAACCGTGCCATTATCCAGGCCGGTTATTTTCCCGCCTTCGGAAAACCGGATTTCACCGGCTCCGTTCGAAAATACGATTTCATTGCCGTCCGTTTCGACCGGTTCGGCGCCCGTCAAGGCAACATCTGCGAGCGCCGGAACGCTGGCGGCCATGAGGGCTGCCGCGGCGGCTTTGCACAGTCCCATGGCACGCCTGCGGGCCGCATCTATGGCGGGGCCGCCAGAGACCACCTGCGCCTTAGAACGCTTTCCTCGTGCCTTGGCAATTTCGGACACGGCAACGTAAGTGCGCGTCCGTTCATTCCAGACCGATTTGTAAAGTCGATTCACTTTGTTTACCTATTGCCAAAACCAGTTGGCGTCCCACGCCTGGACGCTTACAAATGCGTTTCCTTGCGAGTTACCCGAAGTAACTCTCCGAGGCCGGAAATATGGCGCAAATGGATTGACAATGGGTGCGTAAACTATTGTTTTTTAATAATCTTTGACGAATGAATTGGAAAGAATCGTAAACTGGTGCCGGTAATGAAAAATACCTTCAAATCGTGACGCACTATGTCGGGCGAAATGTTGCGCGGTTGACACATCTGCTGGGCAAACCGGCTACAAGCGGTGCGCATCGGCTTTTTGGCCACTAACCATCCGGGGCACGACAGCGACTGCGCAAACCGGCATGCTTTCGGCTGACGCGCCCGCGACGCCCGGCCAGATCGATCGCACCACGTGGATCGCCTCGCCCCCCGCGCCTCGCGGGCGTGCCCGGGATGACGGAGACCGCATGTTCCTTGCCGTGCCAAGCCCTCTGCCGCTGCAAGCCTGCCGCGCCGCTATCCTTGCGCTGTTGGCCATCCTCGCGGCCTGCAACGGCCGGCCACCTTCAGACGATCCCCGCAGCACCATGCACGGCATCGCGGCCGTGCATGGACCCGGCCACATTCGGTGGGTCTTTTTCAGCAGTGCCGGTTATCCGCCGCGCCGCCCGGCGGCAGGCGACGATTGGACACATGACGTCTTCGTGGTCCCCTGGGACGCCGCCACCGGCAAGCTCGGCAGCGCGCGGTCCTTCATACAGCGTCCGCAAGCCCAGGAACCGGTGGCAGCAGCGCAACTGCCCGGCGGCCGCATCTTGCTGACCATGGAAGATGGCTGGAACACCCCGAACACAGTGACCCAGCGCTATGGCATTTACCGTATAGACCTCGGGCCCGTGCACCCCTACCCCGCCGAAGTCGAAGCAGGCGGCCATTCGGGCGACGTAGCGGCGGTGGCCGACCGCTTCGTGATCGCCTATTCCGAAGGATGGATAGCGGGCGGCGGCGTGGCGCAGTTGGGAAGCGGCAACGGCATCTACGCCCGCGTCTATGGTGCAGGCGGCAGCTTGCAGCACCGCATCGACCTGGCACCGCGCCAACGCGCCTGGTGGCCAAGGATTGCCGGCGGCGAAGACCGGGCGCTCGTGCTCTGGCAGGCGCTGGCCGCCGACGCCAGCCATGCCCGCTTGGAGTCCGCCGTACTGGACCCGGTCTCCGGCCGCAGCCGCCCGCCGATGCAACTGCTCGGGCGCGTGCAGTATTACGTGTACGCAGCCGCCTGGCTGCCGACCGTGCGACGCTTCCTGGTCGTGGCCACGGGTGACGATGGGCACGGCCGGGCCCTGCTCGTCGATCTGTCGGGTCAGGTCGTGGCACAGCTATCCTGCATGCCGGCCACCGTGCGCGAGGCTGGGATTGCGGTCGCGCCCGGCACGCCTGCCGGACGAGCGACCGCCTACACGCCTGCCGAGGACGGGCGCATGCTGCAGCTGCGCGCCAGCGAATCGCACTTGGCGCTTGCCGGCGTGCTGCACGACATCGACGGCAGAACGGTCTCTTGGGGAACCACAGGCGGCATCGGCCTATGGCAGGCCACGGGCGTGCTGCATTGGCTCTCCCTGTCGCCCGCCGGCATCGTCCAGGCGCGCTACCGCCCAGGCGATGCGGCCGCGCCGGATGCACGAGACCGCTGCGCGCAATGACGGCCGGCGGCAACCTGGACCGAGCCGTGTCGTGCCGCCGGCCACATCCACGGGCGGCGACGCGAGGTCAGTTGAACACGCCCGTCGACAGGTAGCGGTCGCCGCGGTCGCAGACGATGAATACGATCGTCGCGTCGTTGACACGCTGCGCCACCCGCAGCGCGGCGATCAGCGCGCCCGCAGACGAAATCCCGCCGAAAATGCCCTCTTCTGCGGCCAGCCGCCTGGCCATCGCCTCGGCTTCGCGCTGGTCGATGGATTCGAACGCATCCACGCGCGAGGGATCGTAAATACGCGGCAGGTAGGCTTGCGGCCACTTGCGTATGCCCGGGATTTGCGAGCCTTCGGCCGGCTGAGCGCCGATGACCTGGATGCCCGGGTTGCGCGACTTCAGGTACTGGGACACGCCCATGATGGTGCCGGTGGTGCCCATGGCGCTGACGAAATGGGTCACCCGCCCGCCGGTTTGTTCCCAGATTTCCGGCCCGGTGCCTTCGACGTGGGCAAGCGGGTTGTCCGGGTTGGCGAACTGGTCGAGCACCTTGCCCTTGCCCTCGGCCTGCATGCGCATGGCCAGGTCGCGGGCATATTCCATGCCACCCTGGTCGGCCGGCGTCAGGATCAGCTCCGCGCCATAGGCGGTCATTGCGGCGCGCCGCTCCAGCGACAGGTTGTCCGGCATGATCAGGATCATGCGATAGCCGCGCATGGCTGCCGCCATGGCCAACGCGATGCCGGTGTTGCCGCTGGTCGCCTCGATCAGCGTGTCGCCGGGCCGGATCTCGCCGCGGGCTTCCGCGCGCTTGATCATGGATAGTGCCGGCCGGTCCTTCACGGAGCCGGCCGGATTGTTGCCTTCCAGCTTGGCCAGGATGACGTTGCCGCGCGGTTCGCCCGCATCGCCCGGAATGCGCTGCAGGCGCACCAGGGGCGTATTGCCGACGGTGTCTTCGATGGTAGGGTAGGTAGTAGCCATGGCGCGATCATAACGTTTGCGCGGCCGCGCCCAGGCCCATATACCCCTCGAGCCGTGCGGGAATAGCCGGGGCGCTCCGGCGGCCACCAGCGATGGCCGCTTCGGCGGTCGCCGTCCGGTGGCCGCGCAAAAGGCTTCGCCCGCCGCAGCAGGCTTGCCGCCCCCGGTGTCACCGGCCCGGCTTGCCCGGCGACGGCTGGGACGGCTGCGGCTTGGCCGGCGCCGGCTTGGCATCCTGTCCGCCCACGGTCAGCCCGGCCGCCTGCAGCTGTTGCAGCCGCTTCGGTCCGATGCCCCGGACGCGGTCGGACAAGTCCTCCAGCGATTCGAAGCGGCCGGCACGCGTGCGCTCTTGCACGATGATCTGCGCGGTCTTGGGACCGATTCCGCGCAAGGCCTGCAGTTGCTCGGCCGTGGCCGTGTTCAGGTCGACCGCGCCCGCGTCCGCGCACGATAAGCCCAGGCCGGCGGCCAACGCCATCACGCCGACCGAGCGCGCCAGCCCGCGGCGCGGGCGGCTGGATCGCTCGCAGCGCACCGGACGGCAGGGACGGGCCGCCGCGCGAAAGTGCACGGTGGCATCGCCGCGCGGGGCGGCCACGCAAGAATGCAGAAATGGATTCATGATCGGGCTCCTGTAAAGGCGGCGCCCCAGTGCGCCGCCGCGCCCATCATGGAGCCGGCAGGCGCCGCGCACGAGACCGCGCGCGGCGGTTTGGCCATGCGTAGAAACCGCGGCGATCAGCCGCCTTGCTTGGCCAGCCAGTCGCGCACGTACTTCGCCACGCCAGTCTGTACATCCTGCATCGGCGCAGTGAATCCGGCTTCGCGCAGTTGCGTGTCGTCGGCGCGCGTGTAGCTTTGGTAGCGGCCTTTGAGATCGTCCGGGAAGTCGATGTAGCGCACCAGCCCCTGCTCGGCCAGCTCCTGCAGCGACAGGGGCGGCTTGCCCTCCGCCTCGCGCAAGGTGTTGACCACGGTCATCGCCACGTCGTTGAACGGCTGTGCCCGCCCGGTGCCGCAGTTGAAAATGCCCGAGCGTTCGGGGTGGTCCAGGAAATGCAGGTTGACTGCGACGACATCCTCGACCGAGATGAAGTCGCGGCTTTGCTCGCCCGCGCCGTAGCCGTCCCAGCCGCCGAACAGGCGCACGTGGCCCTCGTTGCGGAACTGGTTCATGTTGTGAAAGGCCACCGAGGCCATGCGACCTTTGTGCTGCTCGTTCGGGCCATAGACGTTGAAGTAGCGCAGGCCCACCGTCGGGGCCTTCAGGCGCCCGGCCATGCGCCGGCGCACCACCTGGTCGAACAACAGCTTGGAATAGCCGTACACGTTCAACGGCCGCTCGTTGGCCGGATCCTCCGCATATACCGGCCCGGCGCCGTAGACCGCCGCCGACGAAGCGTAGATGAACGGGATACGGTGGGCCTGGCAGTATTCGAACAGCTCCAGCGTCACGCGGTAGTTGTTGTCCATCATGTAGCGGCCGTTGCGCTCGGTGGTGTCCGAGCACGCCCCCTGGTGCAGGATGGCCTCGACGCGGCGCAGCCGCCCGTCGGCGACCATGCGACGGAAGTCATCCTTGTCCAGGTAGTCGGCGATGCGGCAATCGACCAGGTTGACGAACTTGTCTCCCTGGGTCAAGTCATCGACCGCGATGATGTCGGTAATGCCGCGGCCGTTCAGGCCACGCACCAGATTGCTGCCGATGAAGCCGGCTGCTCCGGTCACGACGATCATGGCATTTGCTCCCTTGCGCTGCGGCCTGCCGGCAGCGCATGAAAATAAGGTAACCGGATCGTAGGCGCCGACAGGCCGGCCGAGCCGGCGCGGCGCCGATCCGCGAAAACGGGTTGGAAACGCTGGATCACGACAATTCCCCCGCCGTCACCACGGAAGTGCCCAGCTTGCCCACGACCACGCCACCCGCCCGGTTGGCCCAGCGCATGGCCTGGTGCCAATCCAGCCCCGCCGCGCGCGTGACCGCAAGCGTGGCCAACACCGTATCGCCCGCGCCGGACACGTCGAAGACTTCGTGGGCCTGCGCATCGACGTGGTCGCGCCCGGCGTCGGTGAAAAGCGTCATCCCCTGCTCCGAGCGCGTGACCAGCAAGGCCTCCAGGCCCAGGTCCATGCGCAACCGCTGTGCCCTTTCGGCCAACTGCGCCTCGTCGCGCCAGCGTCCCACCGCCTGCTGCATCTCTGCACGGTTGGGCGTGACCAGCGTCGCGCCACGGTAGCGGCCGTAGTCGTCTCCCTTCGGATCGACCAACACGGGCACCCCCACCGCGCGTGCGCGTTCGATGAGGGCCTGCACGCGCTTGAGCGCCCCCTTGGCGTAGTCGGAAAGCACCAGGACATCGTGGCTGGCCAGCAGCCGCTCGGACAGCACGTCCAGCGCGTCCAGGGCAGTCTCGCCCGGCGATTCTTCGAAGTCCACGCGCAGCAGCTGCTGCTGCCGGCCCAGCACGCGCATCTTCAGCGTCGTGGGCTGGCTGGCGTCGACCGCAAGCTCGGCCTTGACGCCGGCTTCGCGCGCCAGTGCCGCGATGTTGCGGCCCGGCTCATCGTCACCGACGATGCCGACCAGCGTGGCCTGGCCGCCCAGGGCGGCAATGTTGCGCGCCACGTTGGCCGCGCCGCCGAGGCGATCTTCGCAACGCGCCACCTTGACCACGGGCACGGGCGCTTCGGGCGATATGCGCTCGACCTCGCCGAACCAATAACGGTCGAGCATCACGTCGCCCGCGACCAGCACGCGCGCGCGTCGCACGGCTTCGGCGGGAAAGCGGGTCATCGCGGCTCCCGGGTGGCCGGATCGGCCGCCGGGCAATTCCGATCCATCGATGTGTCCTTTTTGCTGGTGCGTCCGGATCACGACAATTCCTCGAGCCGGCGCGGGGAATAGGTTTCCCAGGCATTGCAGCCCGGGCATTGCCAGTAGAAGCGGCGCGCCTGGAATCCGCACGAGCGGCACGCGTAGCGATCCAGCCGCTGGGTGTGCTTGTGGATGAGGCTGCGCAGCAAGGCGAGGTCCGCGCCAGGCACCGGGCTGTCTGCTGGTCGCTGGCCGTCTGGCGCGCTGGCCAGCTCGGCCTCCAGCAGCCGATCCAGGCCGAGCAGTGACGGATGCGTGCGCAGCGCGTTGCGCGCAAACGCCCAGGCCGGATCCACGCCATGTTGCGCGCGCAGCTCCCGGAACACGATGTTGAAAAGATCCAGGGAAGGATGCTTGGCGTAATGGGCCTGCAACAGTGCCAGCGCCTCGGCCTGTTGGCCGGCGGCGCGGTAATTCTCGAACAATGCTTGCGCGGCCAGGCCCGCGTACTCAGGCTGGCCTGCGAGGATGGATTCCAGGTGCAGCCGCTCGCGCTTGGCATCGCCTTCGAGCGCCGCCAGCCGCGCACGAAGCAGCGCGATGCGCACGGTGGATGCCTCGCTGATCTGGCCGGCGCCGGCCGATTTCACTGCATTGTCGGCCGCATCCAGCGCGGCCTGCGCCCGCTCCAGCGCCGGCGGAGAGGCCGACAGCGCCGATTGGGCCTGCTCGCAGTGATAGTGCACCAGCTGTGGCACGGGCTCGTCGACCAGCCCGCGCAATGCCTTGACCGCCTCGATCGCGCGCGGCCAATCGTGCTCGGATTCGTAAATGCGTATCAGCGCGCGCAATGCCGGCAGCGCGTAGCGCGTGTCCTTGAGCTGCTCGAACCCGCTTTCGGCGCGGTCGAGCATGCCCGCCTTCAGGTAATCCTGCGCCAGCTCGTGTAGGGCGTGCTCGCGCTCGCTGGCCGGCAGGTCGGCACGCGCCAACAGGCTCTGGTGTACGCGTATGGCGCGCTCCATCTCGCCGCGACGGCGGAACAGGCTGCCCAAGGCGAAGTGCAGCTCGGTGGTTTCCGGGTCGAGCTTGGCGACCTCGACGAAGGCGTCGATGGCGCGGTCGGGCTGCTCATTGAGCAGGAAGTTCAACCCGCGGAAATACGAATCGGGCAGGTTGCGCGTCTCCGACAGCATTTGCCGGATGTCCACCCGCGCCGCGATCCAGCCCAGCCCGAACAGCACGGGCACGAAAATCAGCCACCAGGGTTCGAAATCCACGCGGTCGTTTCCTGCAAAAGTCGCGCCTACAGCGGCGACATGGGAGCGATGGTCTCGGGCGCCACGGGCTGCTGGGGCGCGTTGCCCGCCAGCGCAGCGGCTTCGGCCTGCAGGCGCTCGTTCTCGCGACGCAGCCGGGCGGCTTCGCGGCGCCGGCGCAGCGAACCCGGAACCGTCAGCAACAGGCCGAACAAGGCCCCCAGCACGAACACGGCCAGCATCACAACGATCAGGGGCACGTCGCGCACGACGTAGTCGCCGAAGAAATTGACGGCCACCGGGCCGGTGTTTTTCAACGCGAACATCAGGACCGCGATGAAAACGACCAGGCGCAGGGCCCAGACAACGTAACGCATGGCAGCGCTCCGCAGGGTTTGGGATTGCAATTGTATTCCGGGCAGGGCCGCCAGGGCCTGCCACGATCCTTTGAAAAACGGGGCCTCGCCCCCGGTGGCCACGCAAAAGACCGGGGGCAGGCCGCCTTCCGCGAACGGAAGGACCACGCCTGCCCCCGGTGGCGGCCTAGTCAGGCCGCGGCCGCGCTATGGCACGCTGAGCGTGTCTTCTGACCGCTCGGGCGCGTCGTCGTCCGCCGCAGCGGCCCCATTGCCCGGCGCGCCAAGGTCCACGCGCTCGCGCAGCTCCTTGCCAGCCTTGAAATGGGGCACCTGCTTGCCCGGCACCAGCACCTGCTCCCCCGACTTGGGGTTGCGGCCGATGCGCGGCGCCCGCCGCGACAGCGAGAAGCTGCCAAAACCGCGGATCTCGATGCGCTGGCCGCCGGCCAGCGCCTGCGTCATCGCATCGAGCACGGTCTTGACCGCGAAATCGGTGTCGCGGGCGGCCAGCTGCGGATAGCGCGCAGCCAGGGCGGCGATCAGCTCCGACTTGGTCACATCGTCAGCCGTTTTCGCGCTGCTGGTCCAGCTTGGCCTTGAGCAGGGCGCCCAGGTTGGTGGTGCCCGACGAGGCGCTGGCTTCAGACATGCGCTGGATGGTTTCGGCCGCTTCGGCGTTGTCGCGCGCCTTGATCGACAACTGGATCGAACGCGACTTGCGGTCGATGTTGATGATCATGGCTTCGATGTTCTCGCCAGGCTTGAGCACCGTGGTGGCATCTTCGACGCGGCCGGCCGAGATTTCCGAGGCGCGCAGGTAGCCTTCGACGTCGACCGACAGCGTCACCACCGCGCCCTTGGGCTCGACCGACTTGATCGTGCCGGGCACGATGGCACCCTTGTCATGGGTGGCCACGTAGTTGTTGAAGGGATCGCCCTCAAGCTGCTTGATGCCCAGCGAGATGCGCTCCTTCTCGGTGTCGATGCCAAGCACGACCGCCTCGATTTCCTCGCCCTTCTTGAAGTTGCGCACAGCCTCTTCGCCAGGCTCGGTCCAGGACAGGTCCGACAGGTGCACCAGGCCGTCGATGCCACCCGGCAGGCCGACGAACACGCCGAAGTCGGTGATCGACTTGATGGCGCCGCGCACCTTGTCGCCACGTTTGAAGTTGGTCGAAAACTCTTCCCAGGGGTTGGGGCGGCACTGCTTCATGCCCAGCGAGATGCGGCGACGGTCCTCGTCGATTTCCAGGACCATGACTTCGACCTCTTCGCCCAGGGTGACCACCTTGCGCGGATCGACGTTCTTGTTGGTCCAGTCCATCTCGGAGACGTGCACCAGGCCTTCGATGCCTGCCTCGACCTCGACGAAGGCGCCGTAGTCGGTCAGGTTGGTGACCTTGCCGAACAGGCGGGTGCCTTGCGGGTAGCGGCGTGCCAGGCCGATCCAGGGGTCTTCGCCCAGTTGCTTGACGCCGAGCGAGACGCGGCTCTTTTCCTGGTCGAACTTGAGGACCTTGGCCTCGACTTCCTGGCCGACTTGCAGCACTTCGGACGGGTGACGCACGCGGCGCCAGGCCATGTCGGTGATGTGCAACAGGCCGTCGATGCCGCCCAGGTCCACGAAGGCGCCGTAGTCGGTGATGTTCTTGACCACGCCCTTGACGATCGCACCTTCGTGCAGGGTCTCGAGCAGCTTCTGGCGCTCTTCGCCCATGCTGGCTTCCAGCACGGCGCGGCGCGACAGCACGACGTTGTTACGCTTGCGGTCGAGCTTGATGACCTTGAATTCGAGCGTCTTGCCCTCGTACGGAGTGGTGTCCTTGACCGGACGCAGGTCGACCAGCGAACCGGGCAGGAAGGCACGGATGCCGTTGGTCATGACGGTCAGGCCGCCCTTGACCTTGCCGGTGATGGTGCCGGTGACCAGTTCGCCGTTCTCGAGGGCTTTTTCCAGCTGCAGCCAGGCCGACAGGCGCTTGGCGCGGTCGCGCGACAGGATGGTGTCGCCGTAGCCGTTTTCCAGGGAGTCGATGGCCACCGACACGAAATCGCCGACGCTGACTTCGAGCTCGCCCTGGTCATTGAGGAACTCTTCGATGGGGATCAGCGCCTCGGACTTCAGGCCGGCGTTGACGACCACATAGTTGTGATCGACACGCACGACTTCGGCGGAGATGACCTCTCCGGCCTTCATGTCCTGGTTCTTGAGGCTTTCGGCAAACAGTTCGGCGAAGCTTTCGCCGCCTTGGACCGCGGGATTGGAGGTTGAAGACATGTAAATGGAACCCTATGGCCGGATCGGCCTTTTTACACACCCTGGGGCGGGGATGGCCGCCAGGGTGGAGTTGCTGAAAACCCAGGCATGGGGAGATAGCCTGGGGCCCGACTGCTGAAAAACATCACGGCATGGCCGGATGCGCGAGGGCGGTGCACGAAAAGTGGCGGCTTAGCCTGCCGCCGACCGCCGGCGCTCCTGCTCGTGCCAGAGGTCCAGGATGGCCTGCACCGTTTGCCCGACCGTCAACGACGAAGAATCGACGATCCGGGCATCGGGCGCCGGCGCCAAAGGCGCCACCTTGCGGTTGGCATCCCGGGCGTCCCTCTCGCGCATATCGCGCAAAAGGTCTTCTAGGTTAGCAGGAATTCCCTTTTCCATCAACTGCTTACACCGCCTCTCGGCCCGGGCGCGCACGTCGGCGACAAGAAAAATTTTCAGCGCCGCATCGGGAAAGACCACGGTACCCATGTCGCGCCCGTCGGCCACCAGCCCGGGCGGGCGCAGGAAGGCCCGCTGGCGCCCGAGCAGCGCTTGCCGGACTTCGGGCAGCGCAGCCAGCCGCGACGCAAAATTGCCCACCTCCTCGCGGCGGATGGCCTCGGTGACATCGCGTTCGTCCAGGTAAATGCAGCCCGGCGCAAAGCGTACCGGCAGGTCGCGCGCAATGCCGGCCAGCCTGGCCGCGTCGTCGGCCGCCACGCCCTGCTGCTGTGCGGCCAGCGCCGTCAGCCGGTACAGCGCGCCGCTGTCGAGCACATGCCAGCCCAACGCGTCGGCCACCCCGTGGGCGACCGTGCCCTTGCCCGAAGCGGTGGGACCGTCGATGGTGATGACTGCAGCGTGTTCGCGGATCATGCCTGTCCTCCCGCGCCGACCAGCCCGGCATAGACCTCGAAATAGCCGGGGAAAGTCTTGCTCACGCAACCCGGGTCCAGGATGCGCACCGGCGCCGGCCCGAAGGCGGCCAGCGAAAAGCACATGGCCATCCGGTGGTCGTCCCAGGTGCCGATATGCGCGCCGCGCCAGGCGCCGGGCGCCGGCGGCGTGACTTCGAGCCAGTCCGGCCCAGACCGGACCTGCGCGCCCAGCTTTTCCAGCTCGACCTGCATGGCGTGGATGCGGTCCGTTTCCTTGACGCGCCAGCTGCCGATGTTGCGCAACCGGCACGGGCCGTCGGCATAGAGCGCCAGCACCGCGGCGGTCATGGCCGCATCGGGAATCAGGTTGAAATCGGCGTCGAATGCGCGCAGCCTGGCGCCTTCGGCCACGCGCGGGCCGCTGACCTCGATCCAGTCGGGCCCACGCCGCACCTGCGCCCCCATCGCTGTGAGCGTGTCGGCAAACGCCACGTCGCCCTGGATGCTATCGGCGCCGACGCCGGTCACCCGCACTGGCCCGCCGCCTATGGTCCCCAGCGCCAGGAAATACGATGCCGTCGAAGCGTCGCCTTCGACCTGGATGCAGCCGGGCGACCGATAGGCGCTGCCGGCCGGCACAACGAAGCGCCGCCAGTCCTCGTGCCGGACCGTCACGCCAAAGCGCGCCATCAGGTTCAGCGTAATACCGATATAGGGCTTGGAAATCAGCTCGCCGGCCACCTCGATGGCCAGGTCTTTGCCCGTTCCAGATACGGCCAGCGGCGCGGCCATCAGCAAGGCGGTCAGGAACTGGCTCGACACCGAGCCCTGCACCGTCACGCTCGCCGCGCCCGTCGGTTCGGGCTCGCCGATGGCAAGCGGCGGGTATCCCTCCTGGCCCAGGTAATCGATGCGCGCACCCAGGCTGCGCAAAGCGTCGACCAGGTCGCCTATGGGCCGCTCGTGCATGCGCGGCACGCCGGACAAGCGGTATTGTCCGCCCAGTACCGCCAAGGCGGCGGTCAGCGGACGAAACGCCGTGCCCGCATTGCCCAGGAAAAGGTCGGCTTGCCGCACGCCGAAGCCGCCGGCACCTTCGACGATCACGCGGCCCTGCCCCTGGTCATGCAACGCCACGCCAAGCTGGGCAAGCGCCGCGAGCATCACGCGTGTGTCGTCGGAGTCGAGCAGCCCTTCGACCTCGGTCCTCCCGCGGGCCAGCGCCGCCAGCAGCAGCACGCGGTTGGAAATGCTCTTGGAACCGGGCATCGGCACCGTACCCCGGGCCGAGCGCGCCTGCGGTAAATCCAGGTATGACGTCATGAACGGCCTCCGAGCCGCCAGCCTCGCCGCGCCCGGCAGGCCTGTTCCAGCAGGTCCTGCAGCGCCTGGCCATCGCCCTCGGCCAGCGCGCGCTCGGCCTGGTCGAGCGCCGTACGCAGACCTGCCAGCTCGGCCAACAAAGCTTTGCGGTTGGACAGGAAAATATCTCGCCACACCTCGGGCGAGCCGCCCGCGATGCGCGTGAAATCGCGAAACCCCGTGCCGGCCAGCTCCAGCCTGCGCGGCGCATCCGGCGCTGCGGCGACCTGGGCCATGTAGACGGCCGCCAGCCAATGCGGCAGGTGGCTGACCGAAGCGAACACGGCATCGTGGTCGGCTGCCGGCATCTCCCGCACCTGCGCGCCGCACGCGCGCCAGGCGTCGGCCACGCGCGCCACGCGTCCAGGGTCGTTTTCGGGCAAAGGGGTCAAGATGACGTTGCGGTCCCGGTAAAGCGCCGCGTCGGCTGCGTCAGGGCCCGCGGCATCGGATCCCGCGATGGGATGGCCCGGCACGAACTGCCCGATGCGATCGCCCAAGGCCGCGCGCGCGGCGCAGACCACCGACTCCTTGGTGCTGCCCGCATCGGTGACGACGGCGTCCGGCCGCAACCCCGGCGCCAATGCGGCCAGGATGCCGCCCAGGCTATCCACGGGTGCGGCCAACATCACGAAGTCGGCCTCGCGCGCAGCCTGCTCCAGGGTGACGGCCTCGTCGATGAGACCCAGCTGCGCGGCGCGTGCCAGGCTGGCGGGATGGCGGCCGACGCCCAACACCTTTTCGACGCATCCGGCCTGGCGCAACGCGGCGGCGAACGAGCCGCCTATCAGTCCGACCCCCACCACGGCAAGCACGCGCGCGGCGGGCTTGACGCCGCCGTTACTCATGCCGGCGACAGCACGGCCGACAGCGCTTCGATGAAGCGCCGGTTTTCCTCGGGCAGCCCGATGGTCACGCGCAGCCACTCGGGCAGGCCGTCGCTGGCCACCGGCCGTACGATCACGCCGCGCTTGAGCAGTTCCAGGTTGACCCGTTGCGCCTCGCCGACCCGGACGAGAAGGAAATTGCCGTAGCCCGGCACGTATTGCAGCCCGAGTTCGTCGAAAGCCTCTGCGAGCTGCTGCTTGCCGTCGCGGTTGAGCTCGTACGAACGCTGCAAGAACGCCTTGTCGTTCAGCGCCGCGATGGCCGCAACCTGGGCAAGCGTATTGACGTTGAATGGCTGGCGCACGCGGTTGAGCAGGTCGGTCAGCGCCGGCTGCGCGATGGCGTAGCCCACGCGCAGCCCCGCCAGCCCGTAGGCCTTGGAAAAGGTGCGCGAGACGATCAGGTTGGGGAAGCGCTTGACCCATCGCGTGCTATCGAACCGCAGCGACGGATCGAGGTATTCGTTGTAGGCCTCGTCGAGCACGACGGTGACACGGCAGCCATGGCGGTCGTGCACGGCTTGCAGGAAATCCTGCACCTGTCCGGCAGGCACGAAGGTGCCGGTCGGATTGTTGGGATTGGCGACGTAGACCACGCGCGTCTGGCCATCGATGGCCTCGAGCATGGCCGGCAGGTCGTGGCCGTAGTCGCGCGCCGGGACCACGATGTGGCGCGCGCCGCGCGCCTGCGTGGCCAGCCGGTAAACGGCGAAGGCGTACTGCGAATAGACCGCCGCCTGGCCCGGCTGCAGCAGCGCAAGCGCGGCCAGCTCCAGGATATCGTTGGAGCCGTTGCCCAGCGTCAGCCATTGGGCGGGCACGCCGTAGCGCGCCGACAGCGCGGCCTTCAGGTCGAATCCGTTGGGGTCGGGATAGCGGCCGAGCGCATCGGCCGCCGCCAGCATCGCCTGGCGCGCCGAATCCGGCATGCCGAGCGGATTCTCGTTGGAGGCCAGCTTGACGATGCCGGCCGGGTCGAGGTTGAACTCGCGCGCCAGCTCCTCGATGGGCTTGCCGGCCTGGTAGGGTGCGATGGCGCTGACGTGCGGCGGCGCCAAGAGGTCTTTGCTGGCGGTACTCATGTCCGAAGGCGTTTACTGTGCCGGGTAGGAACCCAGCATCTTGAAGAAAGCGACCTGCTCTTGCAGGGCGGCAAGCGCCCGCGCCACGTGCGGCTCGTCCTTGTGGCCGAGTATGTCGACGTAAAAATAGTATTCCCACTGCCCCGTGCGCGCCGGCCGGGACTCGAAGCGCGTCATCGACACGCCATTGGTCGCCAAGGGGGCAAGCATCTCGTAGACTGCGCCGGCCCGGTTGGGCACAGCCAGGATCAGGCTGGTCTTGTCCCGCCCGCTGGGCAGCGACGGAATCCGCCCGATGGCAACGAAGCGCGTGCGGTTGTGCGGATCGTCCTGGATGCCCCCGGCCACCACCTGCAGTCCCCAGGCGGCCGCGGCCGATTCGCCGGCGATGGCGGCCACCGCGGGATCTTCCGAGGCCAGGCGCGCGGCTTCGGCGTTGCTTGCCGCGGCATCGCGTGCCAGGCCCGGCACGTTGCGCGCAAGCCACCCCTGGCATTGGGCCAATGCCTGGGGATGGGCCATGACCCTGGTCACGCCGTCGAGCGAGCCGCTGCGGGTCATCAGGCAATGGCGGATCACCAGCGACCGCTCGCCCAGGATCTGCAAAGGTGTGTTCAGCAGCAGGTCCAGGCTGCGGTTGACCGCGCCTTCGGTGGAATTTTCCACCGGCACCATGCCCACATCCGCCTGGCCGGCCTCGACGGCGCGGAACACCTCATCGAAAGACGGGCAAGGCAGCGTCTGCACGGCGTGGCCGAAATGCTCCAGGGTCGCCTGCTCGGAAAACGACCCCTGCGGGCCCAGGTAGGCCACCGTCAGTCCTTTCTCCAGGCCGCGGCAGGCCGAAATGATCTCTGCCCAAATGGCCGCGACCGCATCGGCCGGCAGCGGTCCTTGGTTGAGCTCGCGCAGCCGCCGGATCACCTGGGCTTCACGCTCCGGACGCAGCACCGGCGCGTCGGCCTGCGCCGCGTGCTTGACCTTGCCGACTTCCTGCGCGGCGCGGGCGCGCTCGTTGACCAGGGAGAGGATTTGTTCGTCGAGCGCGTCGATGCGCTCGCGCAGCCGCTGCAGGCCGCCTTGCCTTGAATCATCCATGGCTGCGCTCGAACTCGCGCATGTAGTCGACCAGCGCCTGCACGCCCTCCAGCGGCATGGCGTTGTAAATGGAGGCGCGCATCCCCCCCACGCTCTTGTGCCCCTTGAGCTGGATCAGCCCGTGCCGCTCAGCCCCTTCCAGGAAGGCCTGGTCCAGTGACGGATCGTGCAGCGTGAACGGCACGTTCATGCGCGAGCGCACCGGCTTGTGCACAACGTTGCGGTAAAAGGCGGTGCTGTCCAGGTAGCCGTACAGCAGGTCGGCCTTGGCCTTGTTGGCCTGTTCGATCGCCGCCAGCCCGCCCTGGGCCTTGAGCCACTTGAAGACCAATCCAGCGATGTAGATGGCGAAGGCAGGCGGCGTATTGAACCGCGAGTGCTCGCGGGCGACGTTGGCGTAATCGAAAGCCGACGGGCAGATGGGCAGCGCATGGCCAATGAGGTCATGGCGCACGATCACCACCGTGACGCCGGCCGCCCCGGCATTTTTCTGGGCGCCGGCGTAGATCATGCCGACCCGCTCCACCGGATGCCGCCGCGACAGGAAGTGCGACGATGCATCCACCACGAGCGGCACGTCTGGCGCGCCCAGCTCTGCCGGGGATGGCCAGTCGCGGATCTCCACGCCGCCTATGGTTTCGTTGCTGCAGAAATGCACGTAAGACGCGTCGGGGCGCACCTGCCAGTCGGCGGGATCGGGCACCCAGGTCCAGGGCGCCTGCTCGCGGCCGTCGAGCACGGTGGCCTGTCCGCTGGTGGCAGCCACCCGCACGTCGCCATAGCGTCCGGCCTCCTTGTGCGACTTCACCGACCACTGGCCGGTGAGCACGTAGTCCGCACGCGGCGCACCACTGCGGCCGATCAGGTTCATCGGCACGATGGCGTTCTCGGCCGTCGCCCCGCCCTGCATGAAGAGCACCGCGTAATCGTGTGACAGCCCCAACAGCTCGCGCAGGTCGGCCTCGGCCTCGTCGCAGATCTGCACGAAGTGTTTGCTGCGATGGCTCATTTCCATCACGGAAACGCCGGTGCCATGCCAGTCAAGCATTTCGTCGGCGGCCTGGCGCAAGACGGGTTCGGGAATCGTCGATGGCCCAGGGGCGAAATTCCACGGTCTAGCCATGAGTGCCTTACTCCTGCGATGCGACATCGTCTCCGCCGCCTGCGGCATCCGTGCCGTCGTCGCCCTCGGCACCGTCGTCAGTGTCGTCGCCGTTATCGGCGTCGCTCTCGGCCACCCGGCGCACGCCCGAGAGCATGCTGCCGTTGTCCAAGCTGATCAGGGTCACGCCCTGCGTGGCCCGGCCCATCTCGCGGATCTCGGCCACGCGCGTGCGCACCAGCACGCCGGTCGTGGTGATCAGCATGATTTCATCGGACGGGCGCACCAGCACCGCGCCGACCACCTTGCCGTTGCGCGCCGTGGTCTGGATGGCGATCATGCCCTTGGTACCGCGGCCGTGGCGGGTGTATTCGGTGATGGGCGTGCGCTTGCCGTAGCCGTTCTCGGTCGCGGTCAGCACGCACTGGGTCTCGTCGTCGGCCACCAGCAAGGAGATCACCGACTGGCCTTCCTCCAGCGTCATGCCGCGCACGCCGCGCGCGTTGCGGCCCATCGGCCGCACGTCGTTCTCGTCGAAGCGCACCGCCTTGCCGGCATCGGAGAACAGCATCACGTCGTGCTTGCCGTCGGTGAGCTCGGCGCCGATGAGATAGTCGCCCTCATCCAGGTCCACGGCGATGATGCCGGCCTTGCGCGGGTTGGAGAAATCCGACAGCGGCGTCTTCTTGACGGTGCCGCGCGACGTGGCCATGAACACGTAGTGGTCTTCGCTGAACTCGCGCACCGGCAGGACGACGGTGATCTTCTCGCCCTCTGCCAAGGGGAACATGTTGACGATGGGCTTGCCGCGCGACGTCCGGGTGCCTTGCGGGACCTCCCAGACCTTCAGCCAGTAGACCCGGCCCCGGTTGGAGAAGCACAACAGGTAATCGTGCGTGTTGGCGATGAACAACTGGTCGACCCAGTCGTTTTCCTTGGTCGCCGTCGCTTGCTTGCCCCGCCCGCCGCGGCGCTGCGCGCGGTATTCCGACAGCGGCTGGCTCTTGATGTAGCCGCCCGCGGACAAGGTCACTACCATGTCCTGCGGGGTGATGAGGTCTTCGGTGTCGAGCTCGGTCGCGTTCAACTCGATCTCGGAACGCCGCTGGTCCTTCGCGCCCGTGGAGAACTCGGCCTTGATGGCCTGCAGCTCCTCGGCAATGATGTCAGTGATGCGCTCGGGCCGCGCCAGCACGTCCAGCAGGTCGGCGATCGCGGCCATCACGTCCTTGTATTCGCCGACGATCTTGTCTTGCTCCAGACCGGTCAGACGCTGCAGCCGCATGTTGAGGATTTCCTGCGCCTGCACGTCGCTCAGGCGGTACAGCCCGTCGTCCTGCAGCCCGTACCCTTCGGGCAGGCCGTCGGGCCGGAAGGCGGCCCGGCCGCCCGGCGTCTGGCCGTCGGCGCGCGCCAGCATCTCGCGTACCAGCGACGAATCCCACGCCCGCGCCATCAGCTCCTGGCGAGCCACCGGCGGGGTCGGCGCGGCCTTGATGATGGCGATGAACTCGTCGATGTTGGCCAGCGCCACCGCCAGGCCTTCCAGCACGTGGCCGCGCTCGCGCGCCTTGCGCAACTGGAACACCGTGCGACGGGTCACCACCTCGCGGCGGTGCGACAAGAAGTGTTCGACCAACTGCTTCAGGTTGAGCAGCCGCGGCTGGCCGTCGACCAGCGCCACCAGGTTCATCCCGAAGGTGTCCTGCAGCTGGGTGTTCTTGTACAGGTTGTTCAGGACGACTTCCGGCACCTCGCCGCGCTTGAGCTCGATGACCAGGCGCATGCCTTCCTTGTCCGACTCGTCGCGGATGTCGGCGATGCCCTCGATCTTCTTCTCGTTGACCAGCTCGGCGATGCGCTCCTGCAGCGTCTTCTTGTTGACCTGGTAAGGGATGGCATCGACCACGATGGCCTGCCGGTTGCCCTTTTCCATGTCCTCGAAGTGGACCTTGGCGCGCATGACCACGCGCCCGCGGCCGGTGCGGTAGCCGTCGCGCACCCCGGCGATGCCATAGATGATGCCGCCGGTCGGGAAGTCCGGCGCGGGGATCAGCTCGATGAGCTCGTCGACCGTGCAGTCCGGGTTGCGCAAGCAATACAGGCAGCCGTCGATGACCTCCTGCAAGTTGTGCGGCGGGATGTTGGTGGCCATGCCAACCGCGATGCCCGAGCTGCCGTTGACCAGCAGGTTGGGCAGCCGCGAGGGCAGCAGCAGCGGTTCCTGCTCGCTGCCATCATAGTTGGGGCCGAAATCCACCGTCTCCTGGTCGATGTCGGCCAACAGCTCGTGGGCGATCTTGGACAGGCGGATTTCCGTGTAACGCATCGCCGCCGCGTTGTCGCCGTCTATCGAGCCGAAGTTGCCCTGGCCGTCGACCAGCGTATAGCGCATGGAAAAGTCCTGCGCCATGCGGACGATGGTGTCGTAGACAGACTGGTCGCCGTGCGGGTGATATTTACCGATCACGTCACCGACGATGCGCGCGGACTTCTTGTATGGCCGGTTCCAGTCGTTGTTCAGCTCGTGCATCGCGAAGAGCACGCGCCGGTGCACGGGCTTGAGCCCGTCGCGCACGTCCGGCAGGGCCCGCCCCACGATCACGCTCATCGCGTAATCGAGGTAGCTGCGGCGCATTTCCTCTTCCAGCGAAACTGGAAGTGTTTCCTTTGCGAAGGAATCCATATAGATATCGCGCAAATGCCTTGGTCGGCGTTGTGGTCGGCCCGCTGCGGCCCAGCCTTGCCCCGCGCCGGACAAAACCGGCAAACCGCAAACGGTGCGTATCGGCGGCCCGGCTGGCCAAGCCGGGAAACAAACGGCAGATTCTAGCACCCGGGTCGGCGCCGCCCGGGTGCGACCCCGGCGCGTGCGCCGGCACGCCGGTCACGGCCCGTCCGGCCAGCCAAAGGCGCCCAACCTGTTGTCAAAAGCCAACACCGGCAGCCGGCACCCGGAACGAAATCCCGCAATCAGGCATTGCTGCGGCCGGCGCGATAGGCTAAAGCTGCGCAAATGCCTTAAGATGTTTTCAACACGCAGGAAACCCGGTCAGCAATTCTTTGAACCTGCTGTCGGCGTTGATATACTGGCCCCGTTTTCCTGATATGCGGCGGGGGTTCGCTGCGAGTCATTCATCCCAGCTTCAAAGCTCAATCGAGGAGAAACATGAACAAACCCTCCAAATTCGCTCTGGCGATCGCCTTTGCCGCCGTGACGGCCTCCGGTGCAGCAACTGCCCAAACGATCGACAATTGGCGCGGCGCGTTCGGCGACGTCTGGAAGAACGGCACCAATGAGCTCTGCTGGCGCGATGCCTTCTGGACCCCGGCCACCGGTATCCCTGGCTGCGACGGCGTACCTGTTGCCCAAGCCCCGGCTCCTGCCCCGGCTCCCACCCCGACTGCCACCAAGGTGGTCTTCAATGCTGACACCTTCTTCGACTTCGACAAGGACACCCTGAAGCCGGAAGGCCGCCAGCTGCTGGACCAAGTCGTTTCGCAAGTGCAATCGATCAACCTGGAAACGATCATCGCGGTTGGCCACACCGATTGGACGGGTCCTGAAGCCTACAACCAGCGCCTGTCCGAGCGCCGTGCCGCTTCGGTCAAGAACTACCTGGTCAGCAAGGGCATCGATCCCAACCGCATCTACACCGAAGGCAAGGGCGAATCCGAGCCCATCGCCGACAACCGCACCCGCGAAGGTCGCGCCAAGAACCGTCGCGTGGAAATCGAAATCGTCGGCACCCGTCGCTAATCGCGACACCGCCTGAAGCGGGTACGACACCCGCTACAATGAAAGGGCCTCGCATCGCGAGGCCCTTTTTCCATCGGTGCGCCCGAAATGACTGCCACTGACCCTGCCACCCCCAACGTCGACCAGGCCGAACTGGAAAAATTCAGCGCCCTGGCCGCACGCTGGTGGGATCCGGAAAGCGAATTCAAGCCGCTGCACGCCATCAATCCCCTGCGGCTGGGCTGGATACAGGAAATCGCCGGCGACCTGGCCGGCCGCACCGTGCTGGACGTGGGTTGCGGCGGCGGCATCCTGGCCGAGAGCATGGCGGCAGCCGGCGCC
Source organism: uncultured Alcaligenaceae bacterium (assembly GCA_937908115.1). GTDB lineage: Bacteria > Pseudomonadota > Gammaproteobacteria > Burkholderiales > Burkholderiaceae_B > CALEQZ01. Next base: position 75,929 of record CALEQZ010000035.1, read on the forward strand.
CAAGTCACCGGCATCGACCTGGCCGAGCGCTCGCTGACGGTCGCCCGGCTGCACGGGCTGGAATCCGGCATCCGCGTCGATTACCGCAAAATAAGCGCCGAAGACCTGGCCGCCGAGCAGCCGGGGCAGTACGACGTGGTCACCTGCATGGAAATGCTCGAACACGTCCCCGACCCGGCGTCGGTCGTGCGCGCCTGCGCCACGCTCGCCAAGCCCGGGGGATGGGTGTTCTTTTCCACCTTGAACCGCAATCCCAAGTCTTTCCTGTTCGCCATCATCGGCGCGGAATATCTCTTGCGACTGCTGCCGCGCGGCACGCACAGCTACGAGCAGTTCATCCGCCCGAGCGAACTCGCACAGGCCGCGCGCGAGGCAGGCCTGCAGCCCTGCCGCATGGCCGGGCTGGAATACAACCCGCTGACCCGGCGCTACAAGCTGTCGGACGACACCTCGGTCAACTACCTGATGGCGGCGCGGGCGTGAAGGCGCTCATCCTGTTCGACTTCGATGGCACGCTGGCCGACACGGCGCCGGACCTGGCCGCAGCCGCCAACCGCCAGCGCGAGCGCCGCGGGCTGGCGCCCTTGCCCGAGGCGCGACTGCGGCCTTTTGCTTCGCAAGGCGCGCGCGGCCTGCTGCGGGCGGCGCTGGACATGCTGCCCGACCACCCGGATTTTCTGGCGACCCGGCAGCAATTCCTGGACGACTACGAAGCGGCCATGACCTGCCGCACGCAGCTCTTTCCAGGCATCCCGGAACTGCTGCAGCGCCTGCAGGCGCAGGGCCTGCGCTGGGGCATCGTCACGAATAAGACCGAGCGCCTGGCCCTGCCCCTGGTGCGCCACCTGGGCCTGGCCGAAGCCTGCGCGGTGACGGTGTGCGGTGATACGACGGCCCACGCCAAGCCGCACCCCGAGCCCCTGCTTCACGCCGCGCGACTGGCAGGTTTCGCCCCGCACGACTGCCTGTACGTGGGTGACGACCGGCGCGACGTCCAGGCCGCCCGGGCCGCGGCCATGCCGGTGGTGGCGGCAGCCTACGGCTATTGCGGTGACGGCGAAGACGTCGCCGCCTGGCAAGCAGACCGCTACGCGCATAGCCCCGGCGAGCTTTGGGATGCGATCCGGTCGCTGCTCACGCACCGGGCGGCGCGAGCGGAACTTTCCGGCACGGCGCCGGACTAACCCTGGTAGTTCCGCTACAATGATTGATTCCCGTCGGGGCCGATCCGGATTCGACGTGGGTCACGAAACAGCGCAGGGCATGCCGAGCACCAGTACGCTCGTAAATCCACTGGAAATCAATAAACGCCAACGACGAGCGTTTCGCTCTCGCCGCTTAATTCGGCGAACCGTTGCACTGGCTTGTCCTTGGGCCAGGCGGAGGGGGTAACCCCCTAGAAGGCAACTTCGAACCGCAGCAACGTCATTGACAAGGAATCGGCCCGTGCCGGGTCACACGGTACGTGCTTAAACTACGTGAATCGCCGCGCGCCGGCCTGTCGGTTGGCTAAGCGCGCGGTTAAATCCAAATAAATCGACTACGCATGTAGAACTGCCTGCGGAGGGCTCGCGGACGGGGGTTCAATTCCCCCCGGCTCCACCAATACCCAAACCCCAACTGTTCTCAGTTGGGGTTTTTTCTTGCCCGATCGCGCCGGTTCCCGCGTGTTGTTGGGGGTTCCTGCGGAATCCTACGGACTTCGGCATCCGGCCCATGGCCCTTTCCAGGGCCGCCTTCCTCTCTCTCCTGGCCATTTTTCTCTCCGGCCTCGCTCCCTGGAACTGGCCCGAAGTCCGCAAAGACGGAGCCATACAGATCAACGGGTTACGCGCGGACGAATCAAGCGGTTGGATTGCAGCATTGGCAGGCGGAGGGAACAGGATCCGGGCAAGGAACAGGACATTTGGCCCGGCCGGGAACTTGCGGACCGGGTTCCAGGGATTTTCAAGCGGCGGCTCGGTTCAACGCTGCTCCCAAGGCGACCCGCAGCCGATCCACGATGGTGGGCAAGGGTTCAAGAGCAAGCTCGTTCTTCTTGATGAACGCCTGCCACAGAGCCTGCCGCGAGGGATCGTGCGCGAACTCATCCGTCAGGCCGACCGGCAACCCGGCGGGCACCGCCATGCCGCGCCGCTCGAAGGTGGCCTTGATCGCTTGGGCCAGCAGATCGGTGTCCAGGGCTTCGCGATCCAGCAACACCGACAGATCGAGGTAATCCTTCAACCTGCTGTTGGTCATACCCAGCAGCGCGATGGCGTGGAGTTTCTCCGCGACGACGGTGTAAACGGGATAGGTGCGCAAACGAGGCGCTGGCAGGTCGGCCAGCAGCACCGGATAGGTCGCATCGACGGGGCCAGGCGTCACGGCATCTCCGAAGCCGATGTCGATCTGTGTCTTGCAGCGTGCCCTGGCCAGCTCGCCACTGATGAAGATGCGCGCCCCGGCATACCCGGCGTCCTTGCGGATTTCCTCGGCGGCGACCGAGGCCGGGTCGAACACGATGCCGTCGTCTACCGCGACGCTGGCGATGTCGCGGAAGGTCTGGGTCACGGATTCCAGATCGCTCGCGCCGAAGCCAAGCAGGTCGGCGTCGCGCGTGGTCCGGTGCGGCATGTCGTACCAGAGCGTGAACAGCAACGCGCCCTTGAGCAGAAAATGATCCGCGTGCTCGGACTGGCTCAGGCGGTAGAGGATTCGCTCCAGCGCGAAACGCACCAACACCTGGTTGAAGTCCACGCCCTGCGCCTTGGCGACGTTGAGTAGGCGGGCGCGCACGGAGGCCGCGACGTTATTCATTCAACGGCCTCCAGGTAGGGGCGCATCACGTTGGCCACGCGGCAGATCTTCGCGTAGCGCCACAGATCGTCCGCCGTTGCCTTGCGCTTGGCGCGCGCGTCCTTCAGCGCCTCCAGGGCCACGTCCAGACCGATCTTGTTGCGGTGCTTGAAGCAGTCCACGACCGTCTTGGCCGCGCCGTACACGCGCAGCGTCACACCGTCGCGCAGGTGCTCCTCAATGCCCGCCGTGTAGACGTCGCCCGTCATCTGAACCATCTTGATCGGCGGGTAATCAATGCGCGGTACGTGGCTGCCGCGCGGCATGGCGATCCAAATCTGACGCGGCAGCTGGGTAGTCAGTTCGTGGAATTGCAGCGCGGTCAGCAGGCAGAACACGGCCTGGGGTACTTTGGTGGCGACGGTCGCGAGACCTTCGTGCTCCGACCCCGGATGACTGGGCAGGCGGTAGAGACCGCGACCGACCTTGTCCAGCAGGCCAGCTGCCGTCAGGCGCGTCAGAACGACCCGGGGAGCGTCGATGGCGTCCAGGTCGCTGGCGCGTAGCAGCCCCTTCTGGCGGGCCAGATCGAGGACGCGCTGGGTGTGGGTGTCGGCAAGCATGGTGGGAGTATGTTCCGTTTATTCGTCGAATGCAATACTTTGACGAACAATAGGAACACCCCTGTGCCACCTGCGCTGACAGACACCGCTGCGGCGCTTATCGCCCCGAGGACAGCCTCAACAGATGCCACCTCAAAGCCCAGCCCGCTCCCGCTGCTCATCCCATAGCGCCGGCGGATCAACCGCCAGGTCGAACAACGTGATGTGGCTCGGCAGCGTATCGTCCAGGATCGCGGCCACGATGTCCGGCGCCAGCGTGGTCAGGTTGACCATCCGGCTCACGTAGCTGTTGTCGATCTCCTCCCGCGCGGCGATCTCCTTCAGTGACTTCGCTTCCCCCGACTCCAGCATGGCCAGCCAGCGGTGCCCCCTGGCCAGCGCCAACTGGAGCGGCGTCGGTGTCATATCCCACGGCCTTACGGGAGCGGTTTCGCCGTTCGGCAGCGTGATCAGCTTGCGCCCGCTGCGCCGCTTGATCTGGATCGGCACCGACAGGGTCAGCCGGCCGTCACTCGTCTGGAGGATGTCCGGCTCGCCGGTCTTCTGGATGCGGATATCGCTCATGCCAACGCCTCCTCCGTCTGCTTGACGGGCTCAGGACGCAGCTCCAGCACCAGACGCTCGATGCCGTTGGCGCGCAGCCGCACCTCGAGATCGTTGGGCGACACGATGACTTTCTCAACCAGCAGCCGGACGATCCGGCTCTGCTCGGCCGGGAACAGCTGATCCCAGATCGCGTCGAGCCGGGTCATGGCCACCGTGACCTGCGCTTCGTCCAGGGTCGGGTCGAGTTCGATCGCCTGCGGCAACACCTCGCCCAGAAGATCAGGCGCGCGCAGGATCGCGCGCAACTGGTCGAGCACCGCCGATTCCAGTTCGGCGGCCGGCAGGCGCGGCAACCCGGACGCTCCCGCATATTCCTTGCAGTCTCGTTGCGGGACGTAATAGCGATAGCGGCGCCCGTTCTTTTTCGTGGTGTGCCAGGGCGACAGCGCCCGACCATCGTTGCCGAACACGATGCCCTTGAGCAGATAGGGCACGGTCGCCCGCGTGGTATTGCCGCGGACCCGGCCGTTGGTGGCCAGGATGGCGTGAGCCTGATCCCACAGCTC
>CALEQZ010000036.1 GCA_937908115.1 uncultured Alcaligenaceae bacterium
CCGCAGCGGTCGCGCCCGGGCGCTGCGTGGCGCCCGCGGTGGGCGCAGCCGCCGGTGGCGTGGCCTGGCGCTTGGTGGCGACGTTGGCCGACTGCCGGCCGAAGCTGCCGCCGCCCCCCATGCGACGCGCTTCGGCGTCGAACGTCGCCGCCAGCATGGCGGCGCCGCAGACGGCGACCAGCGCGGCGGCGAGGAAACGGGATAAACGTCGGTTCATTGATTGGACTCCTCTCTTGGCCCGCGCCGACGGCGGCGGCAGGCGGTGCAAACGGTGGTCAGACACAAATCTTACTAGAAGCTTAAAACCCGACCAAGCCATGGACAGTCATTTAACACGTGAGTTCCGCCGCCGTCTCGCCCTTGGCTGCGGCACGGCGGCGCTGCTGGGCATAACGGCGCGGCGACACACCATAATGGGCGCGGAATTCGCGTGCGAAGTGCGCCCCGTCGGAAAATCCGCAATCGAGCGCGATGCGGGTGATGCCGGCCGGTCCGTTTTCCAGCAGCCAACGCGCGTATTCCAGCCGGATGCGCCGGTAAAAGGCCATGGGCGTCATGCCCAGCGCGGCGCGAAAGGCCCGTTCGAGCTGGCGGCCGCTGATGCCCACGTAGCGCGCGATCGCATCCAGGGTAGGCGGCGTATCGATGCGCTGCTCGATGAAATGCGCCGCCTGCCGCACCCGCACGTCGCCGATGTCGCCCAGGTCCGGATAGAAGTGCGCCTGCGGCAGTCGCGCCGGCCGGATGCCTTGCAGCATCATGTGGCGCACCGCTTGTTGGGCCTTGTCCCGGCCGCAGTGCCGCGCCACCAGGTACAGGCCCAGGTCGATCGCGGCGGTGGAGCCGGCGCAGGTGATCAGGTCGCCCTCGTCGATGAACAGCCGGTCCACGACCGCGCGCACCTGGGGAAAGCGCGCGCGGAAAGCATCGAGCACGTTCCAGTGCACGCACACCGAGCGCGAACCCACCACCCCTGCCTGCGCCAGCGCGAAAGTACCCGTGCAGATGCCCAGCATGCGCACGCGGCGGCGCGCCGCCAGGCGCAGCCAGTCGGTCAGTTCCGGGGCCTGGTTTTGGTTGAGGTAGTCGTTGCCGCCGCAGACGGCGACGTAGTCGAAGGCGTCCGGCTCGATCAGGTCGGCGACGTCGGTCACGCTCAAGCCGGCGCTCGAGCGGCGGGGCGCGCCGCCCACGCTCATGACCCGCCACGCCGTATGGATTTGGCGGCTGCGCCCGCCATGGTCGCCCGCCAGGCGCAGCACGTCGACCAGCCCCGCAAAGGCGGCCAGCGTGAACTGGTCCAGCAGCACCAGGCCCACTTTCAGGGCGGGCGCCGCCGGAACGGGTCCCCCCGCCGCATCGCCCACGAAGGGCGCCGGCGCGGGCCGGGCGCAGGATGCATTGGGCATGGGACGCCTCATGTCGGAAATATTCAATTTTATGGCAACCTACTTCAAGCCATTGCCTCATGCCTACCCCACCATCCGCCCTGGATGCGCCCGCCGGTGGCGCGGCGCATGACAAACCGTCCGAGTTTCATCGCCCAAGGGGAAGCCATATGACATTCTTCAAACGCAGCACCCTGTCCCTGGCCCTGGTGTGCGCCAGCCAGCTGGCCGCCGGCGCGGCCGCGGCCCAGCAGCCCGAACGCCTGACCGTCGCCTGGTACGGCGGCAACTGGGGCGACGCTTTCCAGGCATGCGTGGCCGAACCCTTTACCAAGGCCACCGGCATCGCGGTCGTGCCCGAAATCGGCACCTCGACGACCACCCTGGCCAAGCTACAGCAACAGAAAGACGCCCCGACCATCGACGTGGCCTGGATGGACGGCGGCATCAGCGAATTGGCGCACGCCGCCGGCGTGTTGGCACCGCTCAGCGCCGAAGCCATTCCCAACCTGGCCAACGTCCTGCCCCAGGCCGTGTACAAGCAAGGCGACACGACCTATGCGGTGGGCACTGGCTACTACTCGCTGGGCATGACCTACAACACCCGCGAAGTGCCGCAGCCGCCGGCTTCCTGGAAGGACCTGTGGAAGCCGGAATATGCCGGCGCCGTCACCGTGCCCTCGCCATCGAACTCGGCCGGCGTGCCTTTCATCTTCTTCTTGAGCCGCGTCTGGGCGGTGGATCCGAGCGACATGTCGCCCGTTTTCCAGAAGCTCGCAGCCCTGGACGCGGCCCTCTTCTTTGACAGCTCGGGCGCGGCGACCAACGCGTTCCAAAGCGGCGAGGCCATCATCGGGGCGCACTTCAACGTCGGCGCCTGGGATCTGATCGACAAGGGCATGCCCATCGGCTTTGCCGTGCCCAAGGAAGGCGTTTGGGCAACCGACGCGCGCCTGCACGTGATCAAGGGCACGCCGCGGCGCGAAGCGGCCGAACGCTTCGTCAATACGGCGCTGACGCCGGAAGCCGCAGCCTGCCTGGCCACCCGCCTGTACTTGGGCCCTGCGGTCAAGGGCGTGACCGTGCCGCCCGAAACGGCGCGCAAGCTGCCCTGGGGCGAGAAAGGCTCGGTCGACAACCTGAGCCTGTTCGACTGGAACGTCGTCAACCAGCGCCGCGCGGAAATCACCGAAGCCTGGAACCGCGAAGTCGCGCGCAAGCGCTGATCTGCCAAGGCCTGCGACGATGCCTGCCCTACTGTCCGTACAAGGCGTGAGCAAGCGGTTCGGCGAACACCGGGCCCTGTCCGACGTCAGCCTGCAGGTCGAGCAAGGCGAGTTCGTCGCCCTGCTCGGCCCCAGCGGCTGCGGCAAGACAACGCTGCTGCGCGCCATCGCCGGGTTCCTTGCGCCCGACGCCGGAAGCATCGCCATCGACGGCCGAGACGTGGTCGCGCTCGCCCCGCATCGCCGGCCGCTGAACACGGTCTTCCAAAACTATGCCTTGTTTCCGCACATGACCGTGCTGGAAAACGTGGCGTATGGCCCGCGCCGGCAAGGCGCCCCGCGTGCCCAGGCGCACGAGCGCGCCCGCGAGGCCCTGGCCATGGTCGGCCTGCAAGACCATGGCCAGCGCTACCCGCGCCAACTGTCCGGAGGCCAGCAGCAGCGCGTGGCGCTGGCGCGCGCCATCGTCAACCGTCCGCGGCTGCTGCTGCTGGACGAGCCGCTGTCGGCGCTGGACCTGAAGTTGCGCAAGCGCATGCAGCTGGAACTGAAGCACCTCCAGGAGCGGCTGGGCATCGCCTTCATCTTCGTCACGCACGACCAGGAAGAAGCCATGGCCATGGCAGATCGCATCGTCGTGATGAATGCCGGCTGCATCGAGCAGGCGGGCCCTGGCGACGAAATCTACCGGGCACCGGCCACGCGCTTCGTCGCGGAGTTCATCGGCGAGGCCAACCTGATGAACGGCCGGCCGGTCGCCGGCGGGCTGCAGCTGTGGCCCGATGGGCCGGTCGTGCCGCAGGCCGATCCCGTGGCCTGCTGCGCCATGCTCAGGCCCGAGCACCTCGAACTCCTGCCGGTGCAAGCGCAGGCGCCGCAGGACAAGGTCGTCGTCGAGGCCACGGTCGAAGACGTGGTCAGCCTTGGCAGCCACACGACGGTGTACGTGCGCGCCGGTGCCCAGCCCCTGGCGGTGCGCCAGGCCGGCATGCCCGAAGCCAGGCCGGCGCCCGGCTCGCGCGTGCGCGTGGCGTTTGCGCCGCAGCGACTGCACAGGATCCAGGAGGGCGCATGACGACAGTCGCCCGCCATATGGCGCCTTTGCTACTGATCGCGGCTCCCCTGGCGTTTTTTGCGGCGTTCTTCCTGGCCCCGCTGGCCACGGTGGTGCTGGCCAGCCTGACCGGCAAGGAAGGCGGCATCACACTTTCGCACTACGTACGTGTGCTGGCCGATCACTACCACTGGGACGTGATCGCCACGACCTTCCGCATCGCCGGCCTGACCACGCTCATCTGCCTGCTGGTCGGCTACCCGCTGGCCTGGTACCTGGTGCGGGTAGTGCGCTGGCGCGCCTGGCGCCGCATCTGCGTCATCCTGCTGGTCGTACCGCTCTTTACCAGCAACATCGTGCGCTCGTTCGGGTGGATGGTGCTGCTCGGGCGCAACGGGCTGGTCAACGACGCGCTGACCGGGTTGGGCCTGGCCGAGCGGCCCGTGCGGTTTCTCGGCACCGAGACCGGGATCCTGATCGGCATGGTGTACATCCTGCTGCCCTTCGTGGTGCTGGCCGTGGGCAACGCGCTGGCGCGTGTGGACTCGGCCTACGAACAGGCCTCGGCCGATCTCGGTGCAAGCCCGGCCGCGACGTTCTGGCACGTGACCTTCCCGCTGACGCTGCCCGGGCTGACTGCCGGCGCCATCATGGTGTTCACGCTGGCCGTCAGCGCCTACGTCACGCCGGCGCTGCTGTCGGGCGGGCGCATCTCGGTGCTGTCCATGCTGATCTTCCAGCAGTACAGCTCGGTCTTCGATTTCCATTACGGCGGCGCGCTTAGCGTAGTGCTGCTGGCCTTGACCCTGGTGCTGGTGGCCCTGGCGGGCCGGATCGGCGCCGTGCGCGGGAGCCGGCCATGATCATGCGCATCCTGCTGCGAATCTTCGCCTGGCTGGCACTGGCCTACCTGGTGCTGCCTTTGGTGGTGATCATCGGGGCGTCGCTGACCGAGACCAGCTACCTGGCGTTTCCGCCGCAAGGGCTGACGCTGGCCTGGTACGGCAAGCTGATCGAAGACCCGAGCTACGTCGCGTCCTTCGTGACGAGTACGGCGCTGGCCACCGCCGCCACGGCGGCAGCCATCGTGCTGGCGGTACCCGCCGCGCTGGCGATGGCGCGCCATGACTTTCCGGGCAAGGCCGCGCTGTCGTCGGTGCTGATGTCGCCGCTGGTGCTGCCCCATATCGTCCTGGGCGCCGCCCTGCTGCAATTCGGCGGCTATTTCGGGCTGACGCGCAGCTTCCTTGCGCTGCTCATCGGCCACACCGTGATCATCACGCCCTTTGTGCTGCGCTCGGTGCTGGCGCTGATGACGCCGGAGCAACGCAGCCTCGAAGAGGCCTCGGCCGACCTGGGCGCCGGGCCGGTGGCGACCTTCTTCCTGGTCGTGCTGCCGCAGATCCGGCCGGGCATCGTCACTGGCTCGATCTTCGCGTTCATTTCGTCTTGGATCAACGTCGAGCTGTCCATCTTCAACGCCACCGCGGACCTGACGACCATCCCGGTCAAGCTCTTCAACTACGTGCAGTACACGATAGACCCGACCGTGGCGGCGGTTTCGGCCGCGACCATCTTGGCCGCCGTGGCAGCCATCGCGGTCCTGGACATGACCATCGGGCTGGACGTGCTTTCGGAGCGCGACTAGCCCCCGCTTCACCGCATTCCCTCTTCCGTACCGACTTTCCTTCCCTGCCAGGAGCTTTTAGTCATGCGCAAGCAAGACGTGTTCGACGTCATCTACACCCACACCGAGGGCGAGCCGCTGTGCATCATTCACAGTGGCATCCCCTATCCCCCCGGCTCGTCCATCCTGGAAAAGCGCCGCTTCCTGCAGGCGAACTACGACTGGCTGCGCAAGGCCCTGATGCGCGAGCCGCGCGGCCACAAAGACATGTTCGGCGTGTTCTTGACGCCGCCGTCGAGCCCCGAATACGACGCCGGCCTGATCTACATCGACGGCACCGAGTATTCGCACATGTGCGGCCACGGCACCATCGCCGTCAGCATGGCCATGGTCGCGTTGGGCCTGGTGCCGCGCGGCACGGGCCCGACCACGACCATCCGCTTCGAAACCACCGCCGGCCTGGTCGTGGCCGAGGTGGGATCCGAGGGCGACGAAGTGAAGTGGACGCGCTTCGAGAACGTGCCCGCCTACGTCGCCGCGCAGGACATCCCGGTGACGCTGCCCGGCTATGGCCAGCTCAAGGCCGACATCGCCTGGGGCGGCAACTACTTCGGCATCGTCGACCTGCGCGGCTGCGGGCTGCGCATTTCGCCCGACAACGGCAGCGAACTGTCGCGCCTGGGGCTGGCCGTGCGCGACCAGCTCAACGCGGCAGTGCGCCTGCAGCACCCGACCCAGGCCCACGTCACCGACTTGAACTTCGTGACCTTCTGGCACGAGCCCACCATCGAAGGCGCGATGTACAAGAACGTGCACGTGTTCAGCGCTGGCCAGCTCGACCGCTCGCCCGGCGGCACTGGCACCAGCGCCATGATGGCCATGTTCGAGGCACGCGGCGAACTGAAGCTGAACCAGACCATACGCTCGGAAGGCCTACTGGGCAGCGGCACGTTCGAAGGCTGCCTGCTCGGCGAGGTCGACCTGGGCGGCACGCGCGCCGTGCGCCCGACCGTCAAAGGCACGGCCAGCATCCTGGGCACGGCCCGCTGGGTCATCGACCGCAACGACCCGGTCGGCGCGGGTTTCCTGGTGCGTTAAAGGCAAAGGCCCCGGCCCCGCTGCCGCGCCGACCGCCAAGCAGGGCCGCCAAGCGGGCCGTCAGTCCAGCCGCACGCCTTCGTGCAGCGCGACCACGCCCGCGGTCAGGTTGAAGTACTGCACGCGCGACAGCCCTGCTTCGCGCAGCATCCCGGCCAGGGTTTCCTGGTCGGGATGCACGCGTATCGATTCGGCCAGGTAGCGGTAGCTTGCCTCGTCCTTGGCCACGTTGCGGCCCAACCAGGGCAGAACGTTGAACGAATACCAGTCGTAGACTGGGGCCAGCGGCTTGGCGACCTTGGAAAATTCCAGCACTAGCAGCTTGCCGCCGGGCTTGAGCACGCGCGTCATCTCCGCCAGCGCGCGGTCCTTGTGCGTCATGTTGCGTAGCCCAAAGGCGACGCTGACCCGGTCGAAATAGCCGTCGGGAAACGGCAGCCGCTCGGCATCGCACACCGACACCGGCAGCAGCAGGCCGTCATCGGCCAATCGGTCGCGGCCCACGCGCAGCATCGAATCGTTGATATCGGTCAGCCAGACCTCTCCGGTTGGGCCCGCCCGGCGCGCGAACGCCCGGGCCAGGTCGCCCGTGCCGCCGGCGATGTCCAGCACCTTCATGCCCGGGCGCACGCCGGCGCGGCCGACCGTGAACGCTTTCCAGATCCGGTGCAGGCCGCCCGACATCAGGTCGTTCATCAGGTCGTAGCGCGACGCCACCGAATGAAATACCTGGGCCACGCGGCTGGCCTTTTCGGACTCGGGCACGCGCTGGAAGCCGAAGTGGGTCGTGCCGGGCTCTGCGCCCGGCTGCTCGGGAAGGGACATGATGATTCCGTGTATCGGCAACGACAGGAGCAATCGTAGCGCAAGGGCGGCGCCCCCGCCGTCACATACCTGCAATATTCCCTCCATACTATGGCAACGTTCGCACTGCACGCCCCCGGATCGCCCCCATGCCGACCACCATACTCGTCGTCGAGGACGAGCCTGCCATCCAGGAACTGATCGCCGTCAACCTAACCTTTGCCGGCCACAAGGTGCTGCGCGCATCCGACGCCGAGCAGGCGCAGACCCTGATCAACGCCGAATTGCCCGACCTGGTGCTGCTGGACTGGATGCTGCCGGGCGCATCGGGCCTAAGCCTTGCGCGCTGGCTGCGCGGCAACGAGCGCACCCGCGGCGTGCCAGTCATCATGCTGACGGCCAAGGGCGCCGAACAGGACAAGGTCGACGGGCTGGAAGCGGGCGCCGACGACTACGTCACCAAGCCCTTCTCGCCCAAGGAGCTGATGGCGCGCATCAAGGCGGTGCTGCGCCGGCGCGCGCCGCA
>CALEQZ010000037.1 GCA_937908115.1 uncultured Alcaligenaceae bacterium
TATGCAAGCGGCGGCTTTCAGTATGGCTCATCCATTCGGCTGAAGAACGTCGAAGGCCCCAGCCCCTACGGGCTGGCGGAAGTCGAGCGCATCGAAACCGTCGTGGGTCACTATAAGCCGGAGTACAACAGCGACGGCCGGCGCCGCGTGTTCTTTGTCGCGGAGCAGTTGGCAGAAGTCATCCCGGAGGTTGTGGTCGAGGACGGCGCGGAGTTCGGCGACGAGCGCGTTCCGGCGGTCCTGGTTGACCAGTTGATGCCCGTCGCGTTCGCTGCGATTCGTGAGCTTGCCGCCGAAGTGCGCGCGCTGCGCGCCGAAGTCGAAGCTGTGCGCGGCCAGGGGGCGGCGTAATGTCCGGGTTCTTTTCAAACGGCGTTGACCTGGACAACCTGTTTTCGCCGTACCGGTCGGGGACGAAGGCGGGAAACACCGGATTCCGCCGCAGCGATGGCTACGATCTGGCCCAGCTGTATCAGCCGCGTGGCAGCACAACCAAGCGTGCGAACGTGGGCTTCCGCCTGTCCGATGGGCGCGACCTGTCGGAGCTTTTCGAGGCGAAGGGCGCGGCCCTGGTGGCGCTCGCATTCAACGGCAATAGTTACACCGCAGCCGGTCGGCCGCGAAATAACAACACCGTGGCCGAAGCGGAATTGCAGCTGATTTTCAAGGCGGACGGAAACTGGGAAATTGTCCGCTACGTGTCGCAGACCACGGGCGCGCAATCGCTGGCGAACGGATCGTGGCGAAATGCCGGCGGCAGTTCCGGCGAATACAAGGTGCAGTTCATCGTATCGACGGGCGGAGAGTTCCCCGGATCGCTGGGATTGAACAATCAGGCGAGTTCGGCGCAGCCCCTGGGATCGCAGCGCATGTGCGCGGTATCGATTGGCGGCAGCGATAGGGTTCCGCGCTCCGCCTGGGCTGACGTGACGGCTCGACTGACCGGCCCCCAGGGGCAAACAGTCGATTCAAAGCTGCGGTTCACCGTGTCTGCCGTGGCCGAACTGTGAGGAAATCGCTGCAATGGGACGCTACCCGCTGAGGGGCGACCATTGCAGCGATTCCAACCAACCCGGATCGCTTCCACGTGAGTACCGATTTCCTGCACGGCGTTGAGGTTGTCGAAATCGACACCGGCGCCCGCCCCATCGCGGTTGCCGCATCGTCCATTATCGGCATCGTGGGCACCGCCCCGCGCGCCGATGAAGCGGCGTTCCCGCTGAACACCCCCGTACTGCTGGCGAATTCGCGGCAGCTGGCCGCAAAGCTGGTGGCGAGCGATGGCGAAGATGACGGCACCTTGCCGGGTGCCGTTGATTCCATCCTTGACCAAGCGGGCGCCGTCATCGTCGTCATTCGCGTGCCGAAGGGCGAAACCGACGCGGCGACGCTGGCGAACGTCATTGGCGGCGTTGATGCCGTCACCGGCGATTACCTGGGCGTGCATGCCCTGTGCGCCGCCGAGTCCGTCACCGGCTACAAGCCGCGCATTCTGATCGCGCCGGGTTTCACCCACCAACGGCCCGTCAACCCCGACGATTCCGACGAATTCCTGCGGAACCCGGTGGTGGCCGAACTGGAAGGCATCGCCGAACGTCTGCGCGCTGTCATCATCCAGGACGGCCCGAACACCACGGATGCCGATGCCGTGGCCGTGGCCGGCGACAGCGGTTCGCGCCGCGTGTACGTGGTGGACCCGTTCGTCAAGAAGCTGGACGGCGAAACGTTCGTCAACGTACCGGCGTCCCCGGCGGTGGCGGGCCTGATCGCGCGCACGGACAACGAGGTCGGTTTTTGGGCCTCGCCGTCCAATCGCCCCATCTACGGCATCGTCGGCACTGCCCGTCCGGTTGACTTCGCCCTTGGCGATACGACCTGCCGCGCAAACCTGCTGAACGCGAAGAACGTGGCGACCATCATCCGGCAGGACGGTTTCCGCCTGTGGGGCAATCGCACGCTGTCCAGCGATCCCAAGTGGGCGTTCCTGTGCGTGGTGCGCACCGCCGATATCATCGCGGACAGCCTGCAAGCGGCGCACCTGTGGGCAGTGGATCGCGGCATCACCCGCACGTATGCCGAGGACGTGCGCGATGGCGTCAATGCCTTCCTGCGCGACCTGCGCAACCGTGGCGCGATCCTGGGCGGTTCCTGCTGGCTGGACCCCGAACTGAACAGCGCCGCGAACATTCAGAGCGGAAAGATTGCCTGGGATTTCGACTTCACCCCCGTGTACCCGGCCGAACGTCTTTCGTTCCGTTCGCACATGGTTGACGACTACATTTCGGAGATTTTCTAAGCCATGCGCTACGTCCGCAAGAATATCAATGCGTTCCTGGACGGCAAGGGCTACGCCGGCCGCATCGAGGATTTCAACCCGCCGAAGCTGGCGACCGTCAACGAAGAGTTCCGCGCGGGCGGCATGAACGCCCCGGTGGAAATCGTGATGGGCATGGAGAAGCTGGAAAGTAACTTCGCGCTGGTTTCGTACGATCCCGATGCCATCGCGGCCTGGGGCGTTTCGCAGGGCAACAACGTGCAGTTCACCGTGCGCGAAGCCCTGGAATCCGCCGACGGCGAAGTGACCGCCGTGATCCACAACATGCATGGCCGCGTCAAGGAAGTGGACCAGGGCACCGCCAAGCCCGGCGAGCGCTCCACTATCCGCATCACCCTGGCGCTGTCGTACTACAAGCTGACCCACGGCGCGCGCATGCTGCACGAAATCGACGTGCCGAACATGACGCACGTGAGCAACGGCATCGACGTGCTGGCGCCTGTCCGCGCCGCCCTGGGCATCTGATCCATCGCGGGGCCGCTAGGCGGCGGCCCCGCTTCACCACGAAGGGAATTCCATGAGCAAGAAGAAGCCTGCCGATTTCGTCACGATGGACGGCGCCGCCGCGCACGTCGAGCTTTCCCGCGAATACACGTTCGACGGGATCAAGCATAACCGCGTCACCATGCGCGAGCCGACCGTCGGCGATATCGAGGACTACAACCGCCGCCAGGGCAGCGACACGCAGAAGGAAATCGACACCTTCGCGAACCTGTGCAGCCTGACCCCGGACAACATCCGCGCGATGAGCCTGCGCGACTACACCCGTTTGCAGGAAGCCTATCGGCTTTTTATGGACTGACCCCGGACGAACTGAGGACGGGGGCGCTCGCCCTGGCCCATCATACGGGCTGGGGGCTGGCGGAGATATTCGCTTTGCCTGTGTCCCGTTTCATTTGGTGGATTGAAGGATTGCCGAAAGATGGCGGCTAAGACACTTAAGGCGAGTATCGTAATCGGCGGTGCGGTGGCGCAGTCCATGCGCACCGCCATCGCTGAGGCGCGCGGCGGATTCCGCACCATCGGCACCGCGATCACGGATGCGGAGCGCCGGCAGAAGCTGCTATCCAACAGCATTCAGACGTTCGGCCGCCAGGGCCGGAATGTGTCGCGCATGCGCGAGGAATACGCGCAGCTGACGCGGCAGGTGGATCGCCTGCGCGTCGTGCAAGCGAGCGTGGCGGATATCGAGGCGCGGCAGGCCGCGAACGCCGCAGCGCGGTCGAAGTATGGCGCGGAACTGCGCACTGCCGCTTTCGGCTTCGCGGCCACCGCTGGCGCCGTCCTTGCGCCGGTGAAGATGGCCGCCGATTTCGAATCGGCGATGCTGGGCGTTGCGAAGCAGCTGGACGGCGCGCGCGACGATGCCGGTAAGCTGACGCCGAAGTTCTACGAAATGCAGGCCAGCGTTCGCGGCCTGGGCCGCGAGCTTCCCATTGCGACGAACGAGATTGCGGACATGGTGGCCGCAGGCTTGCGCATGGGCGTTGCCGGCGACGAAATCATCGGGTTCACCCGCACCGCCGCGAAGATGGCGGACGCGTTTGAACTGCCGGCCGGCAAGCTGGCGGATGACATGGGCAAGATTGCCGGCCTGTTCCACATTCCGGTAACGGAAATCGAAGGGCTGGCCGACGCGATCAACTACCTGGATGACAACGCGCTGTCGGCCGGCGGCGATATCATCGACGTGATGCGCCGAATTGGCGGTATGGCGAAGGCTGTCAACATGCCTGCGCAGGAAGCGGCCGCGCTCGGCTCCACGTTCCTGACGATGGGCAGCAGCGCCGAAGTCGCGGGCACCGCAACGAACGCGCTCATGCGCATCCTGGGCGCGGCGTCCACGCAGTCGAAGCGCGTGCAGAACGGCATCCGTGGCATCGGGCTTTCGGTCGAAGAGTTGCAGGCCGGCATGCAGACGGATGCAACCGGCACCATCCTGAAAGTCCTGGATCGCCTGAACAGCCTGAGCGGTGAAAAGCGCCTTGTTGCCGCGTCGCAGATTTTCGGCGCGGAGTACGGCGACGACGTGGCGAAGCTGGCAACGGGCGCGGAAGAGTACCGCCGGCAGCTTGCGCTTGTCGCGAGCGAGGGCGCAAAGGGCAGCATGTCGCGCGAGTTCGCCGCGCGCATGCAGACTGCGAACGCGCAGTGGCAGGTTGCAAAGAACCGCATGGGCGAGCTGGGCGGCGTGATTGGTAGCGCGCTGCTGCCGCAGGTGAATCAGTTGCTTGCCGCTGTCGGCCCGATGGTGACGCGCGTTGCCGGCTGGATCGAGAAGAACCCGCAGCTTGTTCGCGGCGTGGCCGCAACCGCGCTGGCGGTGGCTGGCCTGAACGTCGCGGTGAGGGGCGCCATGTACGGCTTTACCGTGCTGCGCGGCCCGGTGCTGGCCGTGGTGAACGTGTGGCGCAAGTTCCAGGCGGGGCAGGCGCTGGCCGCAATGGGCAGGTTCGGCCCGGTGGCCGCGCGTTCCGCGATGTGGATTGGCCGAATCGGCGCGGCAATCGCCGGCATCGGCACCGGCCCTATCGCCCTGGCTGCGGCCGCGCTCACTGCCGTGGCGCTGGTGGTGCGCAAATACTGGCAGCCGATCAAGGCGTTTCTTGGCGGCGTGTTCGACGGCCTGCGCGATGCGGTCGGTCCCGTCATGGCCGAAGTGCAAGCCGCGTTTGCGCCGATCATGCCGCAGCTTGCCGAGGTCGGCGCGCTGCTGGGCAAGGTGTGGAACTGGTTTGTGGAACTGCTGGCCCCCGTCAACATGGCTGACGAAGAGTTGAAGGGGATCGCGGACACCGGCCGGCAGGTCGGGCACGTGCTGGGCGCCATGCTGATGAGTACCGCGCGCATGCTCGGCACCGTTATCGGCCTGATCGCCAAGATGCACGACAAGTTTCAGGCGGCGGCCAAGATGGTCGGCTCCGGCATCGGCGCCGTGGCGGGCTTCCTGGGCCTGGGCAATGCTGTGCCGCAGGCTGTGCCGGCCGGTGCGGTGCCGAAGCCCGCGCCCGCCAGCGTTTCGGCCGCTGGACGTGCTGGCGCACGCGCTGGCGCCCCGGTGGTGCAGGATTCGTCGCAACACACGTACAACATCACGCAGCTGCCGGGCGAGTCGGCGGAAGAGCTTGCGCGCCGGATCGAAGCGGAGCGGCGCCGCGCTGCCGCCGCGCAGCGGCGCGGCAGCCTCACGGACGGAGTGAACTAAGTGGATAGGCAAACGGCTTCCGGCATTACTGACCTGCTGCTGTCGGGGCGCGGCCGGATGGATTCCGGCGCGTCCCCGGTGCTGCTGATGCTGGGCGACTTCAAGTTTTCGCTGAACACCGCCGTGTTCCAGGAGGCGCAGCGCTCAACGAACTACCGGTGGCGCGCACAGGAACGCATCGGGCACATGGATGCGATGCAGTACACCGGTCCCGGTGATGATCGGCTCACGCTGCCGGGCGTGCTGCTGCCCGAGTTCAAGGGGGACAGCTATTACCTGGACCTGCTGCGGCAGATGGCGCAGGCGGGCGTTCCGTACCGCTTGCTTTCCAGTACCGGCGCGGTGCTGGGGAATTGGGTGATTGAGGATATCGACACGACGGAATCCGTGTATCGCCCGTGGGGCACTGCGGCGCGGTATGACTTCACGATTCGACTGCGGAGGCATTCGGCATGAGCCGCACCTATGTTGCGCGGGATGGCGACATGATCGACGCGGTGGCCGCCAGCTACTATGGCGACACCGCGCCGGAAACCCTGCGCCGCGTCCTGGACGCGAACCCTGGCCTTGCCGCCATCGGCCCCAGGCTGCCGGCCGGAACGCGCATTGAACTGCCCGACATTCCGAAGCCGGCCACCGTGACGGAGGGCGTGCGCCTGTGGTGAGTAGCTTCGCCCCGTCGTTCCGCATCGTCGCGAACAGCGCCGACATTACGGACCGGATCAAGGACCGCGTGCGCAGCATTCGGCTGGTGGACGAAACCGGCGTCACAACCGACACGCTGGAAATCACGCTCGCCGACCACGTTGCGGATGCGCGGATTGCGGTGCCGGATACTGGCGCCGAGCTTGATGTTTCGCTCGGGTACGGCGACAGCCTGACGCGCATGGGCCTGTTCGTGGTCGATGAAGTCGAGTTGTCCGGCTACCCGCAAGCCGTGGTGATCCGTGCGCGCGCTGCGCCGCAGGATGCGAGTAGCGGCGGCAAGGTGCACCTACAGTCGCAGAAGGTGCGCAGCTGGAAGAAGGGCACCACGATCCGGCAGATGGTCGAAACCATCGCGGCAGAGCATGGGCTGTTGCCGGCCGTCGCTGCGGACCTGGGCGCAATCGCGCTGCCGCATATTGACCAACACCACGAAAGCGACATGAACATGCTGCACCGGCTCGCGAAGCGTTACGACGCAATCGCGAAGCCCGCAGGCGGCCGGCTTGTGTTCGCGAAGCGCGGCGCGTCCGAAAGCACGCGCGGCCAGGGCATGCCGCGCGTAACATTCACGCCGGCCGACGGCAGCGACTACCGCGTAACCCTGGCGACGCGCGACAGCGCAGGAACGGCGGTGGCCTACTATCGCGACATTGCCCGCGCGAAGGCCAAGCATGTGACGGTCGGCAGCGGCGAGCCTGTGGTCAAGCTGCGCATGACGTACGCCGACCGCGTGAGCGCCGAGAACGCGGCGAAGGCCGAGCAACGGAAGCGGGCGCGCAGCGAGCGAACCATGTCCTACACGTTCCCAGGGCGGCCCGACGTGGTGGCCGAGGGCATCGCCGTCATGGACGGGTTCCGCCCTGGCGTGGACGGCGAATGGCTCATCACGCGCGCCGAACATTACATGGGGCCGGACGGCTACCGCTGCACCATTGAGTGCGAGGCGCCGAACAGCGATGCCCGCGTGTCCGGTTCCGTGGGCGGCGTGGAAGAGGGCGACACCCCGGCCGTGCTGCTGGGCGGCGGTTGACCCTGGCCGGGGCAGGGGGCAGCATGGGGACGGGCCGCGCAACGCGGCCCGATCCGTTTCCAAGCCGCGAAATTTGTTGGTACGCGTGACGGTACCGATTGCGGGAGTCGGCTGGAAAGCCCAGTAAAATCAGACGGTTAACCCGCGTATGCTGCTGATGATCGACAACTACGACAGCTTCACCTTCAACCTCGTGCAGTAC
>CALEQZ010000038.1 GCA_937908115.1 uncultured Alcaligenaceae bacterium
CGGCCGAGCGCGCGGCCAATCGCGCCTCGGCCCGCTCGCGTTCGCGCTGCAGCCGGCGCTTGCGAAACGCGTGGCGCTGGCGCGCCCGTGCGGCATCGTCGGCCGTCCACGCGCGCGGCGGCTCGACCGGGCGCATGGCGATGCAGTCGACCGGGCAAGGCGGCAGGCAGAGCTCGCAGCCGGTGCACAGGTCCGGGATGACGGTGTGCATGCGCTTGTTGGCGCCGGCGATGGCGTCCACCGGGCAGGCCGCGATGCACAGGGTGCAGCCGATGCAATGGCGCTCGTCGATCACGGCCACGGCAAGCGGCCCATGCTTGCCGCGGCTTTCATCCAGCGGCAGCGGATCCTGGCCCAGCAGGCGGGCCAGCGCCGCTATGCCCGCGTCGCCGCCCGGGGGACAGCGGTTGATCGGCGCTTCGCCGCGGGCGATGGCCTGCGCGTAAGGGCGGCAGCCGTCATAGCCGCACTTGGTGCACTGGGTTTGCGGCAGCAGCGCATCGATGCGCTCGACGAGGGAAGGGTCAGGCATGCAGGTGAAACACAGGCGGCGCGCCGGCGGCACATGGCGCGCCGCGGCGGTTAGCGGGCGCGCTGTTCGGCCCGCCGGATGAACGCGGCGATTTTAGGATAGATCTGTTCGCGCCAGCGCCGCCCGCTGAAAATGCCATAGTGGCCGCATTGCTTGGCGATGTAGTGCTGCTTGCGTGAGGCGGGTATGCCGCTGCACAGGTCCTGCGCGGCGCGCGTCTGGCCTTGGCCGGATATGTCGTCCAGCTCGCCTTCTATGGTCATCAGCGCCGGGCGACGGATGTCTGCCGGGCGCACCCGCTGGCCGTCGATCTCCCAGGTGCCGTTGGGCAGCCGGAACTCCTGGAACACGATGCGGATGGTGTCCAGGTAGAACTCTGCCGGCATGTCGAGCACGGCGTTGTATTCGTCGTAGAAGCGGCGGTGCGCCTCGGCGTCCTCGTCGTCACCGCGCAGCAGGTGCAGGTAGAAGTCGTAGTGCGACTTCAGGTGCCGGTCGGGGTTCATGGCCACGAACCCCGCGTGTTGCAGGAACCCCGGGTAGACGCGCCGCCCGGCGCCCGGATAGCGGGCGGGCACCGGGTGGATGAGGGTGTTTTCGAACCAACTGTAGGGGTGCGTGGTGGCCAGCTTGTTGACCTGTGTCGGCGCCTGCCGGGGATCGATGGGGCCGCCCATCATGATCATGCTGCGCGGCTGGCAGGGGTCGCCCGCCGATGCCATCAGCGAGACCGCGGCCAGCACCGGGACGGTGGGCTGGCAGACCGACATGACGTGGGTTTGCGGCCCGAGCTGGCGCAAAAAGGCCTGGACGTAGCGCACGTAGTCATCCAGGTGAAAGGGGCCTTCGGAGACCGGCACCATCCGCGCATCGACCCAGTCGGTGACGTAGATGTCGTTTTCGGGCAGCAGCGTGCGCACGGTGTCGCGCAGCAGCGTGGCATGGTGGCCCGACAGTGGCGCGACCACCAGCAGCCGCGGCCCGGGATCGGCGCCGGCGGGCAGGTCGCGCTCGAAATGGATCAGCTTGCAGAAGGGCAGCTGCGCGACGACGCGCTCGGTGACCGGTACGGCCTGGCCGGCCACCGTGGTCATCGGCAGGTTCCATGCCGGCTTGCTGTATTCCTTGCCCAGGCGGTGCAGCAGCTCATAGCCGGCCGCCAGCTGGCGCGATACGGGGGTGTAGGCCAGGGGGCTGTACGGGTGGGAGAACAGCTGCGAGCCCGCGCCGGTGAAGGCGGCCAATGGCGTCAGGAAGATCCGCTGCAGCTCGTGGAGCTGGTAAAGCATGTGGGTTCCCCTTCTGGGTGGTGCGCGGCAATTATTGCGCCTTCATCCGGCTTTTCCAAATCGTGCCCGGGCATTTGGCGCGGGGCGGGCGCGCCGCGGCCGTCACCAGTAGTTTTCGACTGCCAGGTTGCCGGGCACGCCGCGGCGGCCGGGCGCGAAGCCGCGGGCGGCCAATAGCTTGCGGGCGTCGGCGACCATCCCCGGGTTGCCGCAAAGCATGACCCGCGACCGTTCGGGGTCGAGCGCCGCGCCGGCCAGCGCCTCGAGCCGGCCGTCGGCCAGCAGCGTGGTCAGCCGCGCGACGGGCTTGCCAGGCAGCGCCTCGCGGCTGGCCACCGGCAGGTAAACCAGCTGGCCGGGCGTCATGCCGGGAAAGTCCCGGGGCTGCTCCAGCGCATCACGGTAGGCGAGCTCGTCGCCCGTGCGCACGCCATGGACGACGAAGATGCGCTTGTAGTCGCGCCAGGTGGCCGGGTCGCGCAGCATGGACAGGTAGGCCGACAGGCCCGTGCCGGATGCGATCAGCCAGAGGTCGTCGGCCGGCGTAAAGCGCGCCAGCGTCAGGAAGCCGAATGCGGTCTTGTCCAGGTAAAGCCGGTCGCCCGGCGCCAGCCGCGCCAGCAGCGGACTGAACTGTCCGTCGGGCACGACCACCGAATAGAACTCCAGCCAGGGGTCGGCCGGCCCCGAGACCATGGAGTAGGCGCGCCAGACCGAAGGTGGGGCGTCGGGCGCGGCGTCGGCCGCGGGCAGCCCCAGGCGCGCGAACTGGCCGGCCTCGAAGGCATAGCCTTCGGGCCGCGTCGTGCGCAGGGAAAACAGCTTGCCGGGCAGCCAGTCGGTGCGGGCGGTGACGGCAACTT
Source organism: uncultured Alcaligenaceae bacterium (assembly GCA_937908115.1). Taxonomy (GTDB): domain Bacteria; phylum Pseudomonadota; class Gammaproteobacteria; order Burkholderiales; family Burkholderiaceae_B; genus CALEQZ01. Next base: position 2,685 of record CALEQZ010000038.1, read on the forward strand.
CGGTGTACTTGGAGTCGGCCATCGGGGGCTGCGCGTCGGGCGTCGCCGCCGTGGTGTCAGCGCTCCAGGTACTTCAGCTTGTCGGGCACGCCGTTCCATTGGTCGGCATCGGGCAGCGGCTCCTTGGAGCGCGTGATGCTTTGGAACTGCGGCGCCAGTTCGGCGTTCAGGGCGATGAACTTGAGCTGGTCCTGGGGGACGTCTTCCTCGGCGAAGATGGCGTTGGCCGGGCATTCCGGGATACAGACCGCGCAGTCGATGCACTCGTCCGGGTCGATTACCAGAAAGTTCGGGCCTTCACGGAAGCAGTCGACGGGACAGACGTCGACGCAGTCGGTGAATTTGCACTTGATGCAGTTTTCGGTAACGACGTGGGTCATGCGCGGGCTCCAGGCCTCGGAATATCTTGGGCAATCCTGTGGATTTTACCCAATGCGCCGAGGGTGAGCCGGCATAACCCCGGCGGCTGTAGTGCCGTGCGACGGCCGCCCGCCCATGCTATGGTTTGGGAAAAACCGCTAGCCATGATCATCCAATCGCTGCTCGATACCGACCTGTATAAATTCACGATGATGCAGGTCGTGCTGCATCATTTTCCGGCGGCCCAGGTCGAATATCGCTACAAATGCCGTACGCCCGGGGTGAACCTGCGGCCGTACCTGGACGAGATCCGCGAGGAAATCCACGCGCTGTGCCAGCTGCGCTTCACTGAGCAGGAGCTGGCCTACTTGGGCAGCCTCAGGTTCATCAAGAGCGATTTCGTCGATTTCCTCGGCCTGTTCCACTTGCCCGAGAAGTGCATATTCATCGGCGAGGGCGAGCAACCCGGCGAGATCTCCATCACCGTCAAGGGCCCGTGGCTGCATACGATCCTGTTCGAGATCCCGGTACTGGCCATCGTCAACGAGGTCTATTTCCGCAATACGACCCGCGATCCGGATTGGGACGAGGCGCGCGCGCGGCTGCAGGCCAAGATCAAAATGGTCAAGGACGAGCCAGGCATCGCGCATTTCCGCGTCGCCGACTACGGCACGCGCCGGCGGTTTTCCCGACAGTGGCACGAGGAGGTCGTGCGCACCCTGAAGGAGCAGATGGGCGAGTACTTTGCCGGCACGAGCAATGTCGACCTGGCCATGCGCAACGGCGTGCTGCCCCTGGGCACCATGGGGCACGAGTACTTGCAGGCCTGCCAGGCACTCGGGCCGCGCCTGCGCGATTCGCAGGTGTTCGCGCTGGAGACCTGGGCGCGCGAATATCGCGGCGACCTGGGCATCGCGCTATCCGATGTCTACGGGCTGGATGCGTTCCTGCGCGATTTCGACATGTATTTCTGCAAGCTCTTCGACGGCGCGCGCCACGATTCGGGCGACCCCTTCGTTTGGGGCGAGCGCCTGTTGGCGCACTACGAGGCCAACCGCGTGGATCCGCGCACCAAGACGCTGGTGTTTTCGGATGCGCTGACCTTTCCGTTGGCCATTGAACTGGCCCGGCGCTTCGCCGGCCGCTGCAAGCTGTCGTTTGGCATCGGCACCAACCTGACCAATGACCTGGGATACCAGCCGTTGCAGATCGTCATGAAGATGGTCCGCTGCAACGGCCAACCCGTGGCGAAGGTGTCCGATTCGCCGGAAAAGACCATGTGCGACGATCCCGCCTACCTGGCCTACCTGCGTCAGGTATTCGACTTGCCTGCCGCGTAAGCCGCCGTGGGCGTTTCCGCCGCTTCGGCCCGGCGCCGCGCTGCGGCGCGCCGGCAACGGATCCGACCGGCTTTCAACACTGAAGGAAGACCATGAGCATCAAACGCTTCAACGTCGAAAAACGCCTGTCCGACATGGCCGTCTATAACGGCGTGGCCTACCTGGCCGGCCAGGTGCCCGATGACCCCACCCAGGACATCACCGGCCAAACCCGCCAGGTGCTGGCCACGATCGACAAGCTGCTGGCCGAGGCCGGCACCGACAAGAGCCGCATCCTGATGGCCCAGATCTTCCTGGCCAACATGAAGGAATTCGACGGCATGAACAAGGCTTGGGACGAATGGGTCGCGCCCGGCAATTCGCCTCCCCGCGCCACCGTGGAGTCGCGCCTGGCCAACCCCGACTACAAGGTGGAGATCGTCGTTACGGCCGCGGTGGGCTGACGGTACGCTAGCCAGTCAGCCGGCAAGGCGCGCCAGGCGCCTGACGGCTTTGCCGGCCTGGGCCGGGCGCCGGTGCCGCATGGCATCAAATGCCGATCAGCACCGTGGCCGCTAGCAGCCCGCCCAGTTCTTCGCATTGCGCCCGCACGTCGGGCGCAATCGTTTTGGGCGCCAGGATTTGCGCGGGCGCTTGCGCGCCGTTGCGCGCGATCAGCGGTGGGGCGGCCTGGCGCAGCCGCCAGCCGGTGCAGATGCGTTCGATCTGCCGCGCCGCACCCGTGCCGTCGGTCCCGGCCGCGATCGCCAGCGCGTACGGTCGGCCGGCGACGCGGTCCAGTACCTCGTAGTAGCAGCGGTCGAAGAATTCCTTCATGGCCCCGCTGACGCTGCCCAGGTTCTCGGGGGCACAGAAAAGATAGCCCTGGGCGTCGAGGACGTCGTCGCAGCCGGCCTCATCCGCAGGCAGGCTGCGCACGTCCAGCGCCATGGCCAGATCCAGGGTGACGGCGGCCTGTTGCGCCCCATGGGCCAGCGCCTGCGCCATTTGCCGCGCGGCGCCGGTGCGGCTGTGCCAGACGATGAGCAGCCTGGCCCGGCTCATGGCCGTTGCCGGCCGGCGGGTTCGGTGCCGGCCAGGGCAGGGTCGCCGCTCGGACGGTGCGTCGGCCCCTCTTCGCTGGCCAGGCGGGCAAGCGGGTCCTGCCGATAGTAGGCGGCCAGCAGCGCGTACCAATCAGGTAGGCCCGCCGCCAGCGCCTGCGGGGCGGTGAAGAAGCTTTCCGAGCTGACGGCGAAGAATTCCGCTTCGTCGGTGGCGGCGTAGGGGTCCAGGGGCAGCCGGGCGTACCAGGGGTCGGCTTCGGGGCTTTCCGGATCCACGTCGGGCGGAATGGATGCTTCGACCTCCTCCAGGGCCTGGACGAATGTATCCAGGCTGGACGCCAGGACTTGGCGCCACAGGCGTGGCGACAGGTCGGGACGGCCGTCCAGGGCGGGCATGCCGTCGGCCTGGCCCGACTGCAGGTCCAGCTTGTGGGCGAATTCGTGGATGACCACGTTGTAGGCGTGCACGGACCCGGGTTGATCGGTCTCCCAGGACAGGATGACCGGGCCGCCGTCCCACGCTTCGCCTGCGGCCTCTTCGATGTATTCGTGCACTACGCCGGCCTCGTCCTCGCGGCGGCGGGGGATGCGAAAACCGCCGGGGTAGACGATGATTTCCTCCCAGCCCTCGTACAACGACGGGGGCAGCCGCAGGATGGGCAGCGCGGCCTGCGCAGCGATGGCCAGCCGCTCGTAGTCGGTCAGCGCCATCCCGCGCGCCCCGTTCATCGTCTTGCTGGCCAGCACCCAGGCGGTGCGTGCCAGCAGCTGCTGCGCATCCTGCGGATCCGGAAGGTCCAGGAAAGGAAAGGCCTGCAGCACCCGCGCCCACAGCTCGGGCGGGATGCGGGCTTGCATGTCTGCGACGGCGCGGCGTCCGGCGCCCGCGCCTTTGAGCCAGCGCAGCATGGCGGTACGATCCTCGACAAAAAAGGCCGGCACCGGCCGGCGGCATGGACTGGTGTAGAGTTTCAGCCAAGCATACCCGCACACTCGTTTTCATGCCCGCGACACCCCCTGTTTCGACCGCAACGTCCTTGGACGCATGGCGAGAGGCCGTCGGCGCCGACCTGGACGACGACGGCCGCCGCCTGGTATGGCGCGCATACGACTGGGCCGCGCCGCGCTTTGCCGGGCAGGCAGCCCCCACGGGCGAGCCGCTGCAACACCACGGCGCCTGCGTGGCGCGCATCCTGGCCGGCCTGCATAGCGATGCGGCCAGCCGCGCAGCCGGGTTGCTGGCCGCCTTGCCGACCGATCTTTCCGCGCCGCCGCCGGCGCTGCGCGATGATCCGGTCGCGGTCGAGTTCGGCACCGAAATCGGCCGCCTGGTCCAGGGTGCCCGGGCACTGATACGGTTGGGCTATGTGGCGCGCCAGGCAAGCGACAGCGAGGCGGGCACCGGTGACCAGAAGGAAATGCTGCGCAAGATGCTGCTGGCCATGGCCGCCGACCTGCGCATTGTCCTGATGCGGCTGGCCTCGCGCCTGCAGACGCTGCGCTGGTACGCCGAGAGCAAGGCACCCTGCGACCCGGATTTCGCGCGCGAAAGCCTGGACCTGTACGCGCCGCTGGCAAACCGGCTGGGGATCTGGCAGCTGAAGTGGGAGATCGAGGACTTGGCCTTCCGCTTCCTGGAGCCGGAAACCTACCGCAGCATCGCCCGGCGGCTCGAGGAAAAGCGCGTCGAGCGCGAGGCGTTCATCGCCGAGGCGGTCGCCCGCATGCGCGACGCGCTGGCGGCGGCCGGCATCCGCGCCGAGGTGTCCGGCCGGCCCAAGCACATCTACAGCATCTGGAACAAGATGCGCCTCAAGGGGCTGGATTTTTCCCAGCTCTACGACCTGCGCGCGCTTCGTGTCATCGTCGATGACGTGCGCGACTGCTATTCGGCACTCAGCCAGGTGCACGCACTGTGGACGCCGCTGACCGAGGAATTCGACGACTACATCTCGCGGCCCAAGCCCAACGGCTACCGGTCGCTGCACACCGTCGTGCGTGACGCCGACGGCAGGCCGTTCGAAGTCCAGATCCGCACCCACGAGATGCACCGCTTCGCCGAGTACGGGATGGCCGCGCACTGGCGCTACAAGGAGGCTGGCCCGCGCGGCGGACAGGTCGCCGCGGCAAGCGACTACGACAGGCAGCTGGCGTGGATGCGGCAGCTACTGGCCTGGAATTCCGAAGTGGGCGCAGGCGCCGGCACGCCACCTGCGGGCGCGCAGCCCAAGCAGGACCGGATCTATGTGCTGACGCCGCAGGCGCGCGTCATCGAGCTACCCGAAGGCGCCACGCCGGTGGATTTTGCCTACCACCTGCACACGGACCTGGGCCATCGCTGCCGCGGTGCCAAGGTCGACGGCCAGATGGTGCCGCTCAATACGCGCCTGGCCACCGGCCAGACGGTGGAGATCATCGCCGCCAAGGCGGGCGGCCCGTCGCGCGACTGGCTCAATCCGCAGTTGGGCTTCCTGGCCAGCGCCCGGGCCCGCGCCAAGGTGCGCCTGTGGTTCAACGCGATCGAGCTGCAGCAGCGCATCACCCAGGGGCAGGCGTTGGTCGAAAAGGAACTGCAGCGCTTGGGCAAGACGGCGGTCAACCTGGAGCAGCTGGCGCAGCAGCTGGGTTTTGCACGGCCCGACGATTTGTACGTGGCGGTGGCCAAGGACGAGTTCAGCCTGCGCCATATCGACGCGTTGTTCAACCGCCCGGCTCAGGCCGCCGACACGCAGCCGCCGGAGTCGCTGGTCGTGCACGCCAGCCGCGCGGACAGCGCCGAAAAGACGGGCAAGAGCGGCGTGCTGGTGGTCGGCGTGGATGCCTTGCTGACGCAGCTGGCGCGCTGCTGCCGCCCGGCGCCGCCCGACGCCATCCGTGGCTTCGTCACGCGCGGGCGCGGCGTTTCCATCCACCGCAGCGATTGCGCGAGCTACGCCGCGCTGGCGCAGCGCCATCCCGAACGCACCATCGAGGTCGCCTGGGGCGACACTGGCGACACGGTCTATCCAGTGGACGTGGACGTGCGCGCCCACGACCGGCCCGGGCTGTTGCGTGATTTGTCCGAAGTGTTTGCCCGGCAGCGGCTGAACGTGGTGGGGGTCAACACGCAAAGCCGCCAATCGCTCGCCCACATGGTCTTTACCGTGGAAGTGCGCGATGGCGCGCAGCTGGCCCGGGTGCTGTCGGCAATTTCGGAAGTGCCCGGCGTGGCACAGGCACGCCGCCGCTAGTTGCCGCCGGGCGGTGCAGCCCGCCTGGCGCCGGGCGGACTGCACTACACTGTGTCTTTACGTTACGCCTATCGCATCGTATGGACACCCGTTCCTGGCTCGAAACCCTGGTTGGCTTTGACACGACCAGCCGCAATTCCAATCTGGCGTTGATAGAAACCGTGCGCGACTGGCTCAAGGGCCAGGGCATCGATGCCTGGCTCGTGCACAATGGCGACGGCAACAAGGCCAATCTGTTCGCCACGCTGCCCGCCAAGGACGGCGGCGAGCAGGGCGGCATCGTGTTGTCCGGGCACACCGACGTGGTGCCGGTCGACGGGCAGGTCTGGCAGTCCGACCCCTTCAAGCTGACCGAGCGCGACGGCAAGCTATACGGTCGAGGCAGCTGCGACATGAAGGGCTTCATCGCCGTGGCGCTGGCGCTGGTGCCGGAGTTCCTGGCCATGCCGCGCAACAAGCCGCTGCACCTGGCGCTGTCTTACGACGAGGAGGTCGGCTGCGTCGGGGCGCCGCTGATGCTGGCCGACCTGCGCAGCCGCGGTATCCGGCCCGAGGGTTGCGTGGTGGGCGAGCCCACCGGCATGCAGGTGGTGGTCGCCCACAAAGGCATCAATGTGTACCACTGCAGGGTGCACGGCAAGTCGGCGCACTCGTCGCTGACGCCGCAAGGGTGCAACGCCATCGAGCACGCTGCACGGCTGATCTGCCGGATCCGCGACGCTGCCGACGCCTACCGGGCCAAGGGGCCGTACGACCATTTCTACGACGTGCCCTTCACGACCATGACCACCAACCGCATCCAGGGCGGGATCGCGGTGAACACCATCCCCAACTTGTGCGAGTTTTCGTACGAATTCCGCAACCTGCCCGGCATGTCGGTGGAAAGCATCCAGTCCGAGATCGAGACCTACGTGCGCGACGAGCTGCTGCCGCGCATGCGCGCCGAATACGAGGGCGCGGCGGTGGAAATCCGATGCGACGCCTCGGCTCCGGGGCTGGAGGCCGCCGAGGAAGCGGCCATTACCCAGCTGGTGCGCGAGTTGACGCGCGATACCGGTACCCGCAAGGTGGCCTACGGGACCGAAGCAGGGCTGTTTCAGTCCATCGGCGTACCCACGGTCGTGTGCGGGCCCGGCTCTATCGAGCAGGCGCACAAGCCCGACGAGTTCGTGGCGCTGGATCAGTTGCAGAAGTGCGAGGATTTCCTGCGCCGCCTGGCGCGCACGCTGTGATCGCGCTGCTGGCGTACGGGGGCGGTCGGTTAGAATGACAGGTTGCATGCCGGCCGGCGTACGTCGATGGCCGCGGCGCCCGGCGCCGGGGTTCTCGGCCGCGCAAGCGGCCCACGGAGATGCCAATTGAAACCCTATGACCTTCCTGACGCGCGCGGGCATTTCGGACAGTACGGCGGCGTGTTCGTCGCCGAAACCTTGATGCACGCGCTGGACGAGTTGCGCGAGGCCTACGCGCGCTATCGCGACGACCCCGATTTCGTCGCCGAATTCCAGCACGAGCTCAAGCATTTCGTCGGCCGGCCCAACCCGGTCTACCACGCCCGGCGCTGGTCCGAGCAGCTGGGCGGTGCGCAGATCTGGTTCAAGCGTGAGGACCTCAACCACACCGGTGCGCACAAGGTCAATAATTGCATCGGCCAGGCGCTGCTGGCGCGCCGCATGGGCAAGCGGCGCATCATCGCCGAGACGGGTGCCGGCCAGCATGGCGTGGCCACGGCCACCGTGGCGGCGCGCTACGGCATGCAGTGCGTGGTCTACATGGGCAGTGAGGACGTGCGCCGGCAGGCTTCCAATGTCTACCGCATGAAGCTGCTGGGTGCCAGCGTCGTGCCCGTCGAGTCGGGCTCGCGCACGCTCAAGGATGCGCTGAACGAGGCCATGCGGGACTGGGTCACCCGCATCGATGACACGTTCTACATCATCGGCACGGTGGCCGGCCCCCACCCCTATCCCATGATGGTCAGGGACTTCCAGTCCGTGATCGGCAAGGAATGCCTGGAGCAGATGCCGCGCGAAGCCGGCCGCCAGCCGGACGTCATCGTTGCGGCGGTCGGCGGTGGATCCAACGCGATGGGCATTTTCTACCCCTACCTGGAGCACGAGTCGGTGCGCCTGGTCGGCGTCGAAGCCGCCGGCCACGGCCTGGAGACAGGCCGGCATGCCGCTTCCCTGAACGCGGGCGAGGTCGGCGTGCTGCACGGCAACCGCACTTACGTGATCCAGGATGAAGACGGCCAGGTGAGGGAAACCCATTCGGTGTCGGCCGGGCTGGACTATCCCGGCGTCGGGCCCGAACACGCTTGGCTCAAGGACAGCGGGCGGGCCAGCTACGTCTGCATCACCGACGAAGAGGCGCTGGCCGCCTTCCACGATTGTTGCCGCATCGAGGGCATCATGCCGGCGCTGGAGTCCTCGCACGCCATCGCCTACGCCGTGAAGCTGGCGCCCACTTTGCCGCAGGACCAGATCATCCTGGTCAACCTGTCCGGCCGCGGCGACAAAGACATGCACACCGTGGCCGAGCGCGGCGGCATCCAACTGTAGAGCAATGAACGAACGAGACGACCGCATCGCCGCGGCATTCGCCCGCGCAGCCGGGCAAGGGCGCGCCGCGCTGATTCCCTACATTGCAGCCGGCGATCCCGACGCGCAGGCGACGGTGCCGTTGATGCACGCGCTGGTGCGTGCCGGCGCCGACGTGATCGAACTGGGCGTGCCCTTTTCCGATCCGATGGCAGACGGCCCGGTCATCCAGCGTGCGGCCGAGCGCGCCATCGCCGGCGGCACGGGGCTGCGCGGCGTGCTGGACATGGTGGCGCGCTTTCGTGCCGACGACGCCCAAACCCCCGTGGTGCTCATGGGCTACGCCAATCCCATCGAGCGCATGGGCCAGGCGCGCTTTGCCGAGGCTGCCGCCGCGGCCGGCGTCGATGGGCTGCTGTGCGTGGACTATCCGCCAGAGGAAATCGGCGAATTCGTCGATATGCTGACCGGGCGCGGCATCGCGCCCATCTTCCTGCTGGCGCCCACGTCGACCGAAGCGCGCATCCGCGCCGTCGGGCAGGCTGCGCGCGGCTATGTTTATTATGTGTCGCTGCGCGGCGTGACCGGCGCCGGCCACCTCGATACAGAGGAAGTCGCGCAGCGGCTAAAGGAAATCCGCCGCCATGTCGCGTTGCCCGTGGGCGTCGGATTCGGCATACGCGACGGCCAAAGTGCGGCGCGAATCGCGGGCGTGGCCGACGCCGTCGTCATAGGCAGCAAGCTGATAGAAACCATCGAGCAGGCCGTGGCCGGCCTGCCCGCCGGACAAGGCCGCATCGATGCCGCGGCCGCCGCCGCCGCGGGCTGGCTGGGCGAAATCCGCAAGGCGCTGGATGCTGCCGCGGCCGAACGCGCAGGGCAGGGCGCCCGCGCTTCCTCCATCGGATGATCTCATGAGCTGGATAGAAAAACTCCTGCCTCCGCGCATCAACAGAAGCAGCGACTCCGGCGCGCGCCGCGTCCCGGAAGGTCTTTGGGTCAAGTGCCCGGCATGCGAATCGGTGCTCTACAGCGAAGACCTGACGTCCAACCTGCACGTCTGCCCCAAATGCGACCACCACATGCGCATCGGCGCGCGGGCGCGCATCGACTCGCTGCTCGACGTCGAGGGGCGGGTCAGGATAGGCGAGAACACGCGCTCGGTCGACACGCTCAAGTTTAAAGACACGCGCAAGTATCCGGAGCGCCTGCAGGAGGCGATGTCGCAGACCGGCGAAACCGAAGCCCTGGTGGTGGAGGCCGGTACCATCCGCGGCATCCCGGCGACGTTGGCTTGCTTCGAATTCAACTTCATGGGCGGGTCCATGGGGTCGGTGGTGGGCGAGCGTTTCGTGCGCGGCGTGCGCTGGGCGCTTGAAAACCGCACCGGCTTCGTCTGCGTGGCCGCGTCGGGCGGCGCGCGCATGCAGGAAAGCCTGCTGTCGCTGATGCAGATGGCCAAGACCAATGCCATGCTGACGCGCCTGTCCGAGGCCGGGCTGCCGTTCATCAGCGTGCTGACCGATCCCACCATGGGAGGCGTGTCCGCCAGTTTCGCCTTCATGGGCGACGTGGTCATCGCTGAACCCAAGGCGCTGATTGGTTTCGCCGGCCCGCGGGTCATCGAGCAGACCGTGCGCGAAAAGCTGCCCGAAGGCTTCCAGCGCGCTGAATTCCTACTGCAAAAGGGCGCCATCGACATGGTGGTCGACCGGCGTCATTTGCGAGAGGAGCTTGCCCGCCTGCTGGCGCTGTTGACCAAGCAGCCGGCCGACGCCGTGACCGCCGCTTGAGCGCAATGGTCGGGCTGCGGACGGCACGCTGATCTGCCGCGGTGCCGGTTGTGAACGCCGCGCAACAGGCCTGCGTTTGCCGCCGCCCGGCCCTTCTCGGCCGGGTGCACTTCTGATAGCTTGATAGAAATTTTTACCATTCCCGAGGTCGAAATGGCTTTCAAGAAAAACATCGTGGCCGGCCTGGTCGCCGGCCTTTTCGTCGCCTGCGCCGCTCCTGCGGCCGCCCAGTCCGGCGAAGGCACGTCGGGCGGCGTGAGCCTGCAAGTGGGCGTGGGCGACCACTACAAGCGCTACATGCTGGGCTATGAGACGCCTACGCTGTGGCAATACCGCTTCGGTGGCGATTGGGGGCGTCTCGACCTGACCGGCGAATTTTCGGCCGCGTATTGGCATGCCGACGGCGGCCGCCATCCCGCTTCGGTATGGCAATTCGGCGCCACGCCCATGTTCCGCTGGTGGGTGGGCGAGCGCTTTTTCATCGAAGGCGGCGTAGGCGCCAACGTGTTCACCCGCACCACCTTCGCCGACAAGCGCATCAGCACCGCCTTCCAGTTCGGCGACCACATCGGCGTCGGGTTCCAACTGACCCCGGCCAGCCGTATCGGCCTGCGCTATTCGCATTTCTCGAACGCCAACATCAAGCGTCCCAATCCGGGCCTGGACGTCGTCCAGTTCACCTACGTGCAGAGCTTCTGACGGCCTACCTAGTGAGCCGGGCGCAGCGCCTTGTGTGCCCGGCTGCGTGGCGCAAAAGAAAAAACGGCGCAAACCCCAACAGGGTTTGCGCCGTTTTAGTTCGCTTCAGTTTGTTTGCGTCTCCTCGAACCTCCACCCGCTGTCGAGACGGGCCAGCCCCTCATCGCGTCATGCCGATGCCGGGCCGCCCCGCTCGGACGGGCGGTTTTCGAGCCATCTCGTCGTATCGCGGCGAAACGCCTGTGCGCATTGCGTCAGGACGGCGTGGGCCGCCGCAATTTGGTCGTCGTCGAAGCACTGCGTGTGCATGCCGACCTCGATCGCGATGTCGTGCATCATCGATTCCAACGGCCGGCAACGTTCCGGCACGGGGGAAATGACGATCATGCGGCGATCCAGCGGGTGACGGCTGCGTCGCACGAAGCCGGCTTCCTCCAGGCGGTTGATCAGTGCCGTGGTGCCGCCGGGGCTCAGCCCCAGCAGGCTGGCCAGCTGGCCGGTGGGCAGCGCCTCGAATTCGAGCAGCAGTTCCAGCGCCCGACAGTCCGCCACAGGCAACCCCAGTTGCGCTGCCGCGGTGGCTTGCCTGGCAGCCGTGTACACCGAGAAGCGGCGGCCCAACATCAGCGCCACGTCATTGAGCAGCGCCAGGCGAGACGGACCGGTTCCGATGCGCTGGGGCCTCGTGTCGGAGGCCAACGTCGTGCCGTTATCCAGTGCGAACATGATGGCCCTCTATGGTCGGTTAGCGTGCTGCACCACCCACGTTGCCCAGGCCGCCCAGTACGCCGCCGACCAAGCCGGTGACCGGTGCCAGCAGGCCGCCAAGCAGGTTGCCCTGCCCGCCGGCGCCACCGCCGTTGCCGCCCGATCCGCCGCCGGCGCCACCGCCGGTCAGCCCGCCCGTCAGCCCGCCAACCAGGCCGGTGACCGGTGCGAGCAGTCCTCCCGCACCACCGCCGTTGCCGCCCGAGCCTGCGCCACCGGCCAGGCCGCCAGTCAGGCCGCCGACCAAGCCCGTGACCGGCGCCAGCAGGCCGCCGGCTCCGCCACTGTCACCCGAGCCGCCCGCCAGGCCACCCAGCAGGCCAGTCACCGGGGCGAGCAGCCCGCCGTTGGCGCCGTTGCCACCACCGCCCAATCCGCCAGTCAGGCCGCCGACCAGGCCGGTCACGGGCGAGAGCAAGCCGCCGTCACCGCCGCCTGCGACGCCGCCCAGCAGGCCCGTGATGGGCGAGAGCAGGCCGCCTTCGCTGCCGCCGAGTCCGCCGGTCAAGGCCTTGACCGTGCCGGTGGCGTTACCCAGGACTGCGCCGAGCGGGTTGGCCGCATCGGGATGGCTGGGGTCCAGTAGCGCGCCGACGCTGCCGATCGTGGCACCCAGGCCGGCCGTGACGTCGGACAGGCCACCCGCGCCCGGGATGTCGGCCGCACCGCCCAGGCCGGCGACCGTGTCACCGATGTTGGTGAGCAGGCCGCTGACGGGCTGGCCGAGCGACGTGGCGGCGCCTACCGATTGGGTCAGGCTGGTCGCCGCGCCGGCCACGGGCGCCACCACCGGATCGAGGGCCTTGCCCACGCCGCCCAGCGTATCGTCCAAACCAAGCGGAATGAGGTTATCCACCGCGCCGCCGACGTTGCCCAGCGCCGGCTCCAGGATCGGCTGCACGGGCTGGTCCAGCAGCGGACCGGTCAGGCCGCCCACCACGTTGGCCACGGGGTTGAGCAAGCCGCCTTCGCCGCCCAGCGCGGCGGTCAGGGAGAAGAGGGCGCCAGTCGCGTTGTCCAGGACGGTGGTCAGGGGCTTGGGATTGTCGGGGTCGTTGACCAGCAGGCCGCCCAGGCTGCTTACGGTGTCGCCCAGGCCGCCGACCAGGCCGCCCACGCCTTCACCCAGGCCGCCGGTGCCAGGTAGGGCGTTGCCCAGGGTGTCACCCAGCCCGCTGACGATGCCACCCGTGGTGCCTAGCAAGTCGTTGGCCGTGCCACCCAGGCCGGTGGCCTCACCGACCGTGCGCGTCAGGCCGGTCACTGTGTCGATGACCGGCTCGACGGTCGGATCAAGCGCCTTGCCGATGCCGCCCAGGCTGTCGCCCAAACCAGCCGGGGCCAGGTTGTCGACCGCTTTGCCGGTGTTGCCCAGGCTGACTTCGAGGGGGCCTTTTACGGTGGCGTCTGCTGGCGGATTTACCGGGTTGCCGGGGTTGGTGGGGCTGCCGGGGCCGCCGGGTTTGGCCGGAGTGGCCGGCGCTGCCGCGCTGCGATGGCTACCGCCGCTGCTTGAGCAGCCTGCCACGCCGACTAGTGCGGCCGCCAGCAGCGCCGCGACGGCGCTGCGCTGCCAAGTGGAAGAGGTATTGCGATCCATGGTTGTGCTCCGCTTTGAGAAGTCCGTTCAGGCGTCATCCGTTGCCTTGCACGGAGGGATACGCACAATCCATGCCAACCCTGTCACATTGTTGGGAATATTTTCTCATAATGTCTGTTTCGTTCTGGCTTAATCCTTTTAAGTCAAAGGCTTGCGATCTGCGCGAGACTGTGAACACCTCTTTCGCGAGATGGCGCCAGATGCGCGAATGTTACAAATGAGAGGGGAATGGAGGGGTGACGTTACCCGCGCGTTACGTAACGTTCCGGTTCGGCGGGCGGCCCCGGCCATGGCGACCGGGGCAGGCTGCTAGAAGGCGTCGTAGAACAGCGAGTAGTTGGCGTTGAAGCGCCAGCTGCGGCTATCCGAGTCGAAGGGGCGTGACCCTACCGGCTTGGCGGCGTTGACGTCGAGCAGGTAGCGCTTGTCGTCGGTGATGCGCAGGCCGAAGGCCACCGAGGACAAATGGCGGTCGTTCTGAGCTTGCACGGCGTCATTGTTGTACCAGGTGCGGGCGTAGTCGGCCAGCACATAAGGTTGCACGGCGTTGAGCAAGCCCCAGCCGACGGGGATGCGGTAGTTGAATTCGAGCGACGCGCCGATGCCTTTGTCGCCGCCCTGGTCGCCTTGGGGGTAGCCCATGGCGTAGCGGAACCCGCCGAAGGAAATCTGCTCGGACGACGGCAACACGTCGTCGCTGTATTGCCCGGCTGCCGACACCGTCATGCCGAAGCCGGCGGGCAGGGCGACCGTTTGCTTCAGGTTGAGGTTGTAGCGGGTGAAGTCCAGGTCGTACCCGGGGCTGAGGCTGACTCCACGGTTGTTGGCCAGCGACTGGCGCGCACCCATGGCATCGAGCCCGCGCGCGATGGACAAGGAAACGTCGCGCGATTGCTTCTCGCCGGTTTCGATGTAGCGCAGCTCTGCGGTTGCCGCACGCACGCGCACGTCCTGTTTGATGACCAGGTCGTCGGCGTCGCGCTGATAGCGGTCCCGGCTTTGCGCGGCATACACCCCCAGCGTGCCGGTCAACGACCGCCGGTTATCGAGCAGGAAAGGATAGGAAAGCCCGATGCCCAGGCGGTCGTTGCGTACGGTGCGCTTGTAGCCCAGGAATTCCAGGTCATCGTCCTTCGGACGCGAGCGATACGTATAGCCGTCGAGCTTGACCGCCAGGCCGTCGTTGCCGATGGGCACGGAAACCTCGCCGGCGAAATAGCGCACATCCTCATATCCGGCGGGCACGGAGGCGGTCAGGCGCACCTGTTCGCCCAGCGGGGTTAGGCTGTTGGTCGATACGCTGACCAGTCCCTGCATGCCGGTGCCGAGGTCAGCCACGCCGCCGGTTGCCGAGACCGGCTGGCGCGTGGCGACGAGGACGAGCTCGGTGGCGCCATCCGCGCGGCGCGGCATGTCCAGGCTGGGGGTGATGCGAACGCCGGGTACGCGGCGCATCAGGTTCAGTTGGCGCTCCAGCGTCGCGCGGGTCAGGGGCTTTTCGTCGACCAGCGGCTGGCCGAGGTCTTCCAGGCGATCGGCGGCGTTGCCGGCGTCGCCTTCGACGCGGACACGGGACACGTGCCCTTCGACGACGGTGACCACCACCCGTCCTTGCGCGAAGTCCTGGTTTTGCAAAAGCGCAAACGACAACACATAGCCGCGGTCGCGGTAAAGCTGCGTGATGCGGTCGACCTGCCGCACCAGCGCGCCGACCGTAGTGGGCTTGTTCGCCAGGGGTTCGAGTAGTGCCGACACCTCGCTGAAGGGTAGGGCGCGCACGCCGGTGACATCGAATTGGCGTGGCACGATCGGTTGCGCCAGCCTGGCCTGGACTGCCCGTTGCTCCGGCGTGGCGGGCAAGGGCATTGGCGCGGCGGCGGGCGCCTGCGCGGGGCTCTCCAGCTGTGGCACGGCGTCGACCGGGTTGCCGCGCAGTGGGCCGTTGGCCTGCACGTGTGGTGCAAGCGCCACACCACCCGCTGTTACGAACAGTCGCAGGATCGACGAAGCGAAAGGGTGGCGAGCGGGACCGGAGCCGGCCTTCGAGATTGCTGAATCCGGCAGATTATGACGCATATTGCATACCAAGGCAGCTTAATGTTTCAAAATAGACACATTATTTCGTTATTTTTCAACGCTGTTCGATCCCGCAAATACCCAGTATGGAGTATTTTACATGGTCGATCGCAGTTTATTTTGTAATTGGTTGAAATTTCGAACAGATTTTCGACCTTTGTTTAACTTAAGAAACGTGAAGTTATGTGTAATAAGGGTAAACCCTGATGTGTGAGATTTGGAAATAGTTAAGACTGTTTTTATTCGTTGCGGAAAGAACATAACGGTGAGTTTGCAACAAAGTCGTTCCTTCTTTTCGCTGACATCCGGTGCGGGCGGACGTGGCGCGGCCGGGCGGCAGCATCGCTTGGGCGCGTGGCGCAATGGCGCTGCCGGCTGCCTGGGCGGCGCTGAAGGCTTGCCCAGCCAGGGTCGCGGCGCTTCGGATGAAGCCAGCCATGTCCATCGGGATCATGCCGCGATGGCTGGGGCGCCCTGGCCTTCCGGCGCTTGGCCTGGCCGCAGAGGGGAGCCGTGTCGGCACGCTTGGATGCCTTGCGGCAATGAACGCAGCCGCTAGAGCTGCTGAAACTTTTTTCGTGGCGCCCGCCCCTGAACGGGCGGGCGGTCTTGGCGGCTTTGCGCAAGTCGCTTGCATCAACCCTCTGGGAGTCTAGGCATGAAAACTTCGATCAGACACTTCATCAAGGACGAAGAAGGTGCGACCGCCATCGAATACGGCTTGATCGCGGGCCTGGTGGCCGTGGCCATCATCGCTGCGCTGTCGCTGATGTCCGGTGGACTGAACGATCTGTTCACGGCCATTGGTGAGAAGCTGACTGGAATCGCGGCCGATGTTTCTGGTGCAGATCCAGTGGAGTAAGAGTCGGCACGAGGGCCTGGGAAAGGCATTGCGGGCATTGCGCGATGGCGGTGATGTGGGAGCGCAGGGGTGAGCACAGGGTGGCTGTGGGTGGCGTTGTTCGTCGCGTTCAACGCGGCGGTCGCCTGCAGCGACTGGCGCGCCCGGCGCGTGCCCAATCGTCTGCTTTTGGCTGCGTGGGTTGGGCAGGCCTGTTGGCTCGCCGCCACCGCCATGCCCGCGGTGCAGCTGCAGGGGCCCGGCGCCGCCGGCATCTCGCAGGCGCTTGCGGGGCTGGCGCTGGGATTGGCCGTTTTCCTGCCCTTGTGGCGCGGCGGCTTCATGGGTGCTGGCGACGTCAAGTATCTGGCGGTCTTGGGCTGGCTGCTGGGACCGCTGGGGCTGTTCATCGTGGCCGTCGCCGGCAATTTGGTGGGCGGCGTGCACGCGCTGTACCGGTGGGTGCGGCCGGCTGCGTTCGGGCGCAGGAACCAGAGACTGCCCCATGCCGTGCACCTGGCAGTGGCAGCTGGGGCTTGGCTGGCCTGGCGCCTGCACGCCGCGTGGTGAACCCGCTCGCCGCGCTGGCGCCTCGTGCCCAGCGCGGCGCGTACGCGGTCGAGTTTGCCCTCGTTTTTTCCATCTTTTTTCTCGTCCTGTACGGGCTCATCACGTACGGGCTGATCTTCACCGCCCAGCATTCATTGAACCTGGCGGCCGATGACGGCGCGCGCGCCGCGCTGCGGTGGCAGCCGCCGGAGCAGTCCTTGCTGCGCCGCGCGGCCGTGGCGCACGCCACCGCGGTCGACCGCGCCGCTTGGATCGACGCGATGGCCGGAACCGGGGTGCTGGAAGTGGCCGTGTGCGATGCCAACGGCCGCTTGCGCGGCAATGGCGCGTGCAGCGGCGAGCCCGTGCCGCAGCAGGCCCTGGAAGTGGTCGTGCGATACCCCTATGCGCAGGCGCCGTTGGTGCCCATGCTCGACGGCGGCGTGCTGGGGGGATTGTTCGTGCCACGCGTGCTGGCCAGCCGCGCTACGGTCGGCATCGCCTCGGGTGGGGGGCTCTGACGTGGCGACGCTTGGCCCCTACCGGCCGGTCCATGCGCCGCGCCAGCGCGGCGCGGCCGCCATCGAGTTGTCGCTGGCGATGTGCGTGTCGATGCTGGTGCTGGCGGCCGTGGTGGGGTACGGGATGGTGTTTTGGGCGCAGCAGCGCCTTTCGTACGCGGCCGGCGAAGGCGCGCGCGCGGTGCTGGACGCCAGCGCCCGTGCTGACGCGCAGGCGCCTGTCAGCGCCGCCGACGCTTGCGCGGTGGCCCGGCGGGCGGCCGGATGGCTGTCGGTCGATTGCGTGCCCGCGGTGCGGGCATGTGCCTGGGATCCTACCGGGCAAACCGAGTGTGTGTCGGTCTCGGTGTCTTATGAGACGGCTGGCCTGCCGCTGGTCGGAATATTGCGCCTGCTCGGCGTGGCGGATGGAACGGGCTGGATGCCCGCCCGCCTGGCCGCGCAGGCGACGGTGCAGGTGGAAGCGGAGCGCGTGCAATGAGCGCAGCAGTACGGATCGTGGCTTTGGTTTTGTTCGTGTTGGCCGCCACGTTGGCCGGCCTGGCGCTTTACGTGGCCCAGCGTCCGCCGGCACCGCCGCCTGCCGCGCCGGTCGCCGCCGAAGCGCAGCCGGCGCGCCAGGAGGCCGCCGGTCGGCCGGTGGCCGTGGCCGTGCGCGACCTGGCGGCAGGTGCCACGCTATCGGCCGGTGACGTGCAAATCGTCCATTGGCCGCAAACGCCCGCGAGCGCCTATGACAGCCCGCAACCTTTGGTTGGCCGCACCCTGCGCCTGCCCGTGCGTGCGGGCGAGCCCATCCTTTCCGGCATGCTGGCCGTGGGCCTGGCGCAATCGCTGCAGCCCAACGAGCGCGCCGTGACGGTCACGGTCGATGAGGTCAGTGGCGCCGCGCATCGCATCCACCCGGGCGATTTCGTCGACGTGTTCTTCTTGCTGGACAAGGGCGGTGAAGTCGGCGGCACGCAGGCGCGGCTGTTGCAGTCGCGCGTGCGGGTGCTGGCCTATGGTGACCAGACGGTCGATGGGCCGTCGGCCGAGGACAAGGCCAGGACGCGCGACGGCAACCGGTCCAGCCGCACGGCCATGCTTGCCGTGCCGCTGGCGCAGGTTAACGAACTCTTGCTTGCCGCACGCAGCGGCAAGCTGCAACTGGCCTTGCGCGCGCCGAACGACGAGGCCGTGCCGGATACCGGCCTGTTCCCGGAGCGGCCGCCGGTGCTCACGGCGCGCGCGGGTTTGCCCGCCGACGAAAAGGCCCGCTTGCAGGAGCCGGTCAACCAGGCGTACGCGGGCGAAGCCCTTGCCGCGCTGGCCGGCGAGCCGGCGAAGCAGGCGCAGGCAGCGCGTCCGGCGGCTGCGGCACCGCGGCGCAGCATCGAAGTCTTGCGCGGCGACCGTGTCGAGCGCGTGCCCTATTGATCGGCCACCACCAACGAGCAGGAGAGCGGTTTGAAGGCGATGAAGTACGTGGCGGCGGCGATGGTGTTGGCGGGATGCGCGGCCGCCTGGGGGCAACCGACGCCCGCATCCGGCCGGGCGACGGCTATGCCGGTATCGGCCCCTGCGCAGGCGCGCGAGGTGGTCCTTGCCGCGCGCAGCCAGCAGGTGCTGGACGTGGGCGGCACGCCGGTGCGCGTGGCCGTGGGCGACCCGACGGTGGCCGACGTGCGCGTGCTGTCTGCGTCGTCCGGTTCGGCGCCGCAAGTGGTCGTAGTCGGACAGCGGCCCGGCACGACGCAGGTCCAGGCATGGCTGCGCGGGGAAAGCCGTCCGCGCGCATGGACGGTTCGGGTCACGGATAACGTGCAGGCCACGTTGGCCTCGCGTGGCCAGGCACCCGAGGCGCACGTCGACGTGGCGGGCTCGCACGCGGTGATCAGCGGCCATTCCTCTTCCGCGCTGGCGCATCGGCGCGCTGCTGCCGCAGCCGGCGCGGCCGGGGCCGAATCCGTCGTCGACGTCGCCACCGTGGGGCCGGGCGGCGTGGTGCAGGTCGAAGTCAAGGTGGTGGAGCTGTCGCGCGAGGTCATGAAAGAAGTCGGCATCAACCTGGCCGGCGGACGCGCGGCGGGCGGCTCGTCGCAATGGGGCGGGGGATTCAACTTCACGCCAGCCAGCTTGATCAGCGACGGGTTGCGCCTGCTTTACGACTCGTCGAATTTCGATGCCACGCTGCGCCTGCTCGAAAGCAACGGCATGGCGCGGATCCTGGCCGAGCCGACACTGGTGGCGCTATCGGGCCAAAGCGCGAGCTTTCTTGCTGGCGGCGAGGTGCCGGTGCCCGAGTCCGGCGGGCTGGGCACACAGAACGTGAACTACAAACCTTTCGGCATCGGCCTGACGGTGACACCCACGGTGCTGTCGCGCGAACGTATCGCCTTGAAAGTTGCACCCGAAGCCAGCGAGCTCGATCCGGCCAACGGCATACCGATCTTCAATGGGGAAAGCACTGCCGTCATCCCAGCCCTGCGCACGCGCAAGGCCGATACCACCATCGAGTTGGGCGACGGGGAAAGCTTCATCATCAGCGGGCTGGTGTCACGCGAGACGATTGCGAATGTGAGCAAGGCGCCGTTCTTGGGCGACTTGCCCATCATCGGCGCGTTCTTCCGCAGCGTGCAGTATTCGCAGCGCGACCGGGAACTGGTCATCGTGGTGACCCCGCGCCTGGTCCGGCCGATCGCGCGCGGCGTCGCGTTGCCGCTTCCGGGCGCCGAGCAGGAGGTGACCGATACGCCTTTCAACGCCTGGGGCTATTACCTGACCGGTCCGCTGGGCGGCCAGCAAATGCCGGGATTTTCTCGTTGAGTGCCATGAAGACACATGTGCGCGAAGGTCTTGCGCTTCAGCAGGATGGTTGTTGTTTCCTGTTCTGTTCCAATGACAGTCGCGTCGGCGCGCAGCTTGCGCAAGCGCTGGGCGATGCGGCGCTGCTGACCCAGGAGTTGCCCGAGCCGCAGGAACTGGCCCGGCGCCTGGCGCACATCAATCCGCGGCTGGTGTTCCTGGACTTTACGCCGGACGAGGCCCAGCCGGGCAAGCTGCTGCAGGCCGCCGATTTGGCGCGGACGCTGGCGCGCGTGGCGCCCGGCCTGCCGCGGGTGGCCGTGGGCAGCCTGTCGCAGCCGGAAGGGGCCGTGGCGGCGCTGCGAGCCGGCGTGAGCGATTTCGTCGACCCCGCTTCGGCCGCGCACGAGGTGCGCGACGTCGTCGAGCGCGTCATGGAACAGGCCGTATCGCTGACGGCGCCCAGCGGCGCGCAGCGCAGCGCCCTGGTGTTGAGCGCGCGGCCGGGTGTCGGCGCCAGTACGCTGGCCGTGCACTTGGCGGCGCTGATGCAAAAGCGCCTGACCGAACGCGCCGTGGCCAGGGGCGCACGCGGCGTCGACGACCTGGCGCTGAACCATCGCGTGGCCTTGCTCGACCTGGGCTGGCCCGCGGGCGACTGCCAGCTTTACCTGAACACGCAGAGCGATTTCGATTTCGTCGAGGCCGTCAAGAACCTGCGGCGGTTGGACCATACCCTGCTGGCTTCTGCCATGGCCAGCAGCCGCGACGGCATTGGCGTGCTGGCCTTGCCGCGGGAGCTGGAACGCATGCGTTCGGTTTCGCGCGCCGATTCGCTGATGCTGTTCGAACGCCTGCGCGAGCACTACGGCCTGCTGCTGGTCGACGCCGGCGGCTTTTCCAACATGGAATTCGTCGCGGGCATGGCGCGCACCGCGCAGCAGGTGTGGCTGGTCACCGACCAGAGCGTGGGGGCGCTGGTGTCCATGGCGGCGTTGATCCGCGACCTGCAAAGCCACGAGGTTGCGCTGGGCAGCCTGCACCTGGTCGTCAACCGCTATGACGAGCGCTACGGCATGACGGCGGGGCAGATCGCCGAGCGGTTCGGCATCGCGCTGGCCGGCGTCGTGCCCGACCGCACCCGCGCGCTGATGTCGTGCATCAACCAGGGGCAGCTGCTGCACGAGCAGGCCGAGCGCGATCCGTACGTGCGCGCCGTGCAGGCGCTGGTCGATAAGATCGACGCGATGAGCCCTTCGCCCGGTGCGCGTCCGGGTTGGCTGCCGTCGTGGCTGGCCGGCGCATACCGTCGCCTGGCCGTGATGTGAGAGAGAGGCGATGAACGAGAATTCAGTCATGCGATTCGGCGACGACGGCGAAACGGTCGGGACCGCAGATTCCGACCGCGTCCGCAAGATACGCAGCGCCGCCTACGAGCACCTGCTGACTCGCATCGAGGAGCTGGGCGCCGAATTCGGCCGCTGGACCCGCGCGGCCATCCAGGAATTCGTCGACATCGAAATCGCCAGCTTTGCCCGGCTGCGGCGCGCGGCGCTCAATGAAAGCGAACTGCGCCAGCTTGCCGACGCGTTGACCAAGGAACTGGCCGGCCTGGGGCCATTGGAAGATTTGCTGGCCGATCCGACCGTCGAGGACATACTGATCAACGGCTACGCCAACGTGTTCGTGGCGCGGCGCGGCATCCTCGCGCGCGAGGATGTGCAGTTTTCGGACAACCAGCACGTGTTGCGCATCGTGCGCAGGATCCTGGCGCCGCTGGGGCGCCGACTGGATGAGTCGGCACCGATGGTCGATGCGCGGCTGCCCGACGGCGGACGGCTCAATGCAGTGATCGAGCCGTTGTCGGTCGACGGGCCCATCGTCTCGATCCGCAAGTTCCGCCAGGATCCGCTCAAGCCCGCGGACTTGCTGACGCTGGGCACCTTCGACGAGGAAATCCACCGGCTGCTGGGCGCGGCGGTTCGCTCGCGCTGCAACATCCTGGTCTCGGGCGGTACCAGCTCGGGCAAGACGTCGCTGCTGAACGCGCTGGCGTTCTTCATCCCGGAGACCGAGCGTGTCATCACCATCGAAGACACGGCCGAGCTTTCGCTGAACCATCCGCACGTGGTGCGGCTCGAGGCGCGCCAGGGCGGCTACGACGGCAGCGGGGCGGTGACCATCCGCGACTTGATCCGCAACAGCCTGCGCATGCGTCCGGACCGCGTGGTGGTGGGCGAGGTTCGCGGCGCCGAGGTGATGGACATGCTGCAGGCCATGAACACGGGACACGAAGGGTCGATGGCGACCATCCACGCCAATTCGCCGCGTGAATGCCTGTACCGGATCGAGATGCTTGCCGGCTTTGCTGGCTACCAGGGCAGCGAAGACAGCCTGCGCCGGCAGATCGCCAGCGCCCTGGATTTCATCGTGCAGGTCGGCCGGCTGCCCAGCGGCAAGCGCCGCGTGCTATCCATCACGGAAGTGACCGGCGTCAGCGACAACGTCATCGCGACCCAGGAGCTGTACCGGCACGAGACGGTGGCGCTGCCTGACGGCGAGGAGCGTGACCGCTGGGTGAGCCTGGGCATTCATCCACATACACCCAAGCTGGCGCACCTGCGCGAGGCGTATCGGCCGACGCGGCAGGATGATCCCGAAGACGGGCGCGGCGGCGGGTTTTGGGGACGGCGGCGCTGATGGGCACGACGGCGTTGGCACTGATATTGGCGGCGGCGGCGCTGGTCATCGCCGCCGGCGCAATGCTGCTCTGGGCGAAAGCCAAGCAGGCCACGCGGCGCGCGGCGCTCGAGCGCGTCATCACGGGTCATCTCGGCCAGGACCAAGCCGGCCAGGGCCAGGTGGGCCCGTGGCGCTCCGAAGCGCCAAGGTTGCCGGCCGGCCCGCAAGGCTGGCAAACGCTGCTGCTGCGTGCCGGCGTCGCGGCCACGCCTGCGCTACACGCCAGGTTGGCCGCCGTCGTGACGCTTGCCGGCCTGGCGGCCTGGCTGGCCGGGGGCAAATTCGCCGCAGCCGCCGCGGTGGCGCTGGCCGTCATGGCCATCTTGTTCGTACTTTGGATGAAGGCCGAACGCCGCCAGCGGCGCATGATCGCGCAGCTGCCCGGCCTGCTTGATGCAATGGTGCGGCTGTTGACCATAGGCAACAGCCTGGGCGCGGCCTTCCAATCGGCAGCAGCTGCCATGGACGAGCCACTGGCCGAAGTCCTGCGGCGTGCCGAAAGCCTTGCCCGTTCGGGCAAGGATCTGGATGCCGCGTTGCGCCAGGTTTCTGCCCAGTACCGCCTGCAGGAGCTTTACTTGGTGGCCGCGGTCATGAGCGTGGCGTTGCGCTTTGGCGGGTGCAGCGACCAGGTGCTGGAGCGGATGGCGCTTTTCATGCGCGACCTGGAGCAGGCGCGCCAAGAGCTATCTGCCATGTCCGCCGAGGTCAGGCTGTCGGCCTGGGTGTTGGCCCTGCTGCCGGTGGGCATCGCGTGCCTGATCATCCTGCTCAACAACTCGCTTTTCATGGGCATGTGGAACGATCCAGCGGGCTTTTACATGCTGATCGCCGCCGTCGTGCTGCAAATCGCTGGCTCGTACTGGCTGTATCGCATGGCCAAATCGGTGTAGGAGGCAGGCATGGAGGTCTTGCTCGAAAGACTGGCGACGCTCGATGCCGAACAGGTGGCCTGGGCCGCGGCCGGGTCGCTGGCCATCGGCGCGATGCTGCTGGCGGCGGCATGGCTGTATGGGCGGCTGCAACACGATCAGCAGCGCAGGCGGGTCGATCGCGCCATTGCCGCGTCGGACGGAGCCGCCCTGCAGCCTGTGCAAGAGGCGCCGGCCGGCTTGCTCGAGCACGCCGGGCAGGCGGCAGTGGCCGTGGGCGAACGCTGGTCGCGCGCCCGCTATGGCCATTTATTGCTGGCCGACGAAGACAAGCAACTGCTGGACTTGTGCGGTTATGCGCAACCGGCGCAGGCGCGCGCGCTGTTCCAGTTCGCGCGCGGGTTACTGGCGCTCGTGCTGCCACTGGCGGCGATGCTGTTGGCGCGCGGCCTGCTGTTGCCTGCCCATCCCTTGCTGGAAAAGTGCATGGTCGGCTTCTTGGGGTTTGCCTTGGGCTGGATGTTGCCCAAGTGGGTGGTGGCGCGCCGCGTCGCGCTGCGCCGCCGCGCTGCCGACGAGGAGCTGCCCTTGCTGATCGACCTGCTGCGGTTGCTGCAAAGCGTGGGCCTGTCGATAGACCAAAGCCTGCACGTCGTCGTCCACGAATTCCATCACGTCATGCCGGTGCTGGCCGGCGAGCTGCAATGGTCGGTGCAGCAGCACACGCGCGGACGCAGCCGCGAGCAATCGCTGGCGCGCCTGGCCAGCGGCTACGAAAACGACGACCTGGCCGCGATCTGCCGCCTGATCGTCCAGGTCGACCGCCACGGCGGTGCGATCCAGGAACCGCTGAACCGTTTCGGCGAGCGGGTGCGCGAAAAGCGCCGGCTGGCGCTGCGCGAAAAGGTCGGCCGGCTGACGGTGAAGATGACGGGCGTGATGGTGTTGACGCTTTTGCCCGCGCTGCTGATCGTGACGGGCGGGGCGGGCTTTTTGGCCGTGATGCGGGGCATGTCCCGCGTGGCGGGAGGCGCATGATGCAGGCACGATGTCGCTTTGCCGGTTTCGGCGGGACGCTGCGCACGGCCGTGCGTCCCGGCGTCTGGCCGTGTGTACGATTGCTGGGCGTGTTGGCGTGCGCGGGCTTGCTGGCCGGCTGCTCGAGTCGTCCGGAGACCGCCTGGGAGTTGATCCGCCAGCAAAAGGAAGAACAGGCGATGGTGCGCGCCCACGAAGACCGGCTGGCGCGCAGCCAGGCGCCGTCGCAGGCCGGCATCATGCTGGACCTGATCAGGCAGGCGCAGGCGCAAGGCCGGTATTTTGCGGCGCTGGCCTATATCGAGGCGTACGAGCAGCAGTTCGGCCGCTCTGCCGAGCTCGACGCCCTGCGCGCGGACGCGCTGCGCATGACGGGGCAGCCGACGCAAAGCGAGGCGGCCTATCGCGCGCTCTTGACGACCAGCCAAGCGGCACACGGCTGGCACGGGTTGGGGCTACTGGCCGCCGATCGTGGCGACTATGCACAGGCGGTGGCGGACCTGACGCGTGCCGTGAAGCTGGCGCCCACCGATCCGATGATGCTTAGCGACCTGGGCTATGCCTGCCTGCGCGCGGGCGATGTGGCCGCGGCGCGCCTGCCCTTGGGCAAGGCCGCAGAGCTCGCCCCGGACAATCACAAAGTGCTAGCCAACCTGGCCTTGCTGTTGCTGCTCGATGGCGAGCACGACGCGGCCCGGCGCGTCATGCACCAAGCCGGGCTCAGCGAGCAGGCGCGCGATCGCGTGCAGGCATTGGCCGAGGAGTTGCGGCATGCCGCCGCGCCGGCGTCCGCCCCAGCGGCCGCGTCCGGACCGACAAGCCGCGGCGCCCAGGCGAGCGTTCGCCCGCAGCCGGTCATGCCCGTTGCCGACCAGCAGCCGCTGCTGGAGCGATTCGGCTCATCCATGCTGCTGCGCTGACACACAGGAGATCGCCCTATGCGCATCGTCGACGTTTCTTTCTCGTACCTGCTGGCGGCCATGGTGCTGCTTGCCGGCAGCGCAGCGGCCCAACCCACACCAGCCTTGACCGACGGCGCCTTGCAGGCGCAGCAATCGGCCAGCGGCGGTCAGGGCCAGCCGGTGGTTCCTGCCGCCGGCGCGGCGCAGGCGGCCCAGGTCCAGCCAGCGGCACCGGCCGCACAAGGCCCGGCCTCGCCGGTAGTCCGGCAGATCCAGGCGCCGGTGCCTGCGTCCGCGGTGCAGCACGACTTGCCGCCCAGGCGCCGGCAGGTGGGTGACGTGACCCGGCTGCTGTTTGCCGCGCAGGCCGACGGCCGGCGCGCGGGCGGTGCGCTGCCCATGCTGGGCGAGGCCGCCACCCGCTCCTGGCACCGTTACATGGAAAGTTTTTCGCACCCCATACCGGAACGGTTCGATGAACGGGTCGAGGTCGACTGAGATGCCGCCTGCGCGCGGCTGTCCCCTCCCCGCGCGGCAGCGGGGAGGGCTGCTCGTGCCCGCCGTCATGTCCGTCCTGGCGGCGGCGGTGCTCCTGGGGTCGGCGCATCTGGCCTATTCCTTCTACATGAAGCGCGAGCTGCAGAACGCCGCCGACTTCGCCGCCGTGGCCGGCGCGCGCACGCTGGCGTCCCAGCCCGATGCATGCGCTGCGGCGATCGCCGCAGCGCGCGCGAGCGCCGCGCAGAATTTGCAGGCGCACGGCGCGCCTGCCGACCAAGGAGTGGACGTCGAATGCGGTCGCTGGGATCCCGAGCAGGCGCAGGCGCCCCGTCACTGGATAGTGGGCGGCGCGCCGTCCAATGCCGTGCGCGTGATGGTGGCACGCACCCTGGACCCGATCGCGCCCTTCATGCCGCCGCAGCAAGTGCGCGTCGAGGCCGTGGCTGCGGCCGACGAACCCATGGCGGCGTTCTGGGTCGGTTCCAACCTGTTGCGTGTGTCCTCCAACGGCCTGCTGGGGCGCCTGCTCGCGGGCGTGGGCGTCAATCCCAATGCCTTGGAAGTGCTGACTTCATCGGGGCTTGCCAATCTGTCAGTGACGCCCGCCGGGCTGCTCGAAGCCCTGGGCATCCCTGTGACGGCGGCGGTGCAGGCAGGCAGCGGCCAGGCGCTGGCCGATGTCACCCGGGTGACGCTGGGCAGCCTGCTCGATGCCTACGCCACCGTCCTGTCGCAAAATGAAGGCGCGCAGGCGGCCATCAGCGCACTGGACGGCCTGGTGTCGGCGTTGCGCGTGGGCGTGCTCGATGGTACGCCAATGCTGCAGCTGCCCGTGAGCCTGCTTGGCGAAGGCGGGATTTTCGCCAATGTCGACCTGGCCGACGGAACGTCGGCGCTCAGCGTAGACGCCAATGCCTTGGACCTGGTGGCGGCGTCGCTGGCCCTCGCCTCGGGTGACCACCTCGTGGACATGCCCGTCCTGAATGTTGCTGGGCTGGTGCAAGGCAAGCTGCGCATCGTCGAGCCGCCGCAAATCGCCATCGGGCCTGTGGGCACCCGCGCCCATAGCGCGCAGGTCAGGCTGTATCTGCATGTCAGCACGAGCGGGGTGCCGCTCTTGGGCGGGCTGCTGGATTTGCTGGGCACGAAGGTCGACCTGCCGTTGATCGTCGAAGTCGGCAGCTCCGAAGCCGAGCTGGTCAGCCTTTGCGAGGCGCCGCTTGCGCGCAACCAGGCCGAGCTGGCAGTGACCTCGGCGGCCGCCCGGCTGTGCGTGGGTGGATTTCCTGGCATGGAAAGCGATCCATCGCTGTTCTTTGCCGAAGGCAACTCGTGCTCCGCGCCGATGACGTCGCACAAGGTTTTCGATGTGTTGGGACTGCTGCCCGTCAGGCCGGCGCCGCTGCGACTTCCCGTGCTGGACTCGGGCGTCGACACCGTGCAGCTGACCGCCCCGGATCCCGGCGAGCCGCCGCAGGCCGTGACGGTCATCCCTGACGACAACATCGACCTTGCCAGGCTGGGCGAGACGCTGGTGGCGGACATCGGCGGCGCCTTGCTCGATAGCCTCATTGGCGCGCCTGCGGCATCCGGCCTGGAAGGCGGCACCCTGGATGAGCGCGTGGATCGGCTGTTCGGTTCGACGCCGTTCGGCAGGTCGCTGTCCGAAATCAGCGCCGAGCTGCGCTATTCCAATGAGGCGCTCGAGCATCGCGCGCGGCAGTGGTCGAGCGGGCAGCTGCTGACGGCGCTGCTTGGGTCGGTGAACGACCTGTTGCAGACCATCTTGATCGCGCCGCTGGGTGACACGGTGTGCGGCCTGACCGGGGCGCTCGGCGGCGCGAAGGCTGCACGCGCCTGCAAGCGTCCCTACGTCGAAGACCTGGTGTCTGGCAGCAACGGCATCACGGCCATCCTGGGCCTGCTCGTGCGGGTGCTCGAGCCGGTGCTCGACGGGCTGTCGGCCCTGCTGCAGCAGGTGGTGAACACGGCCGGCCTGAACCTGGGGTCAACCGACGTCGCGCTGATGTCGGTGCGCTGCGGGCAGCCGCGCCTGGTCTATTGAGCGCCGGCCATGGAAGCCAAAGGATCATCGCTTGGAATGGGAATGAGGTTGGCAAGGGCCGCTGGCCTGGATGGAAAGGACGTGGAATCGACATGAATCGCAGCGCGCTGCCAGACGAAATCGACCTGTACGTATGGGAGGGGACCTCCGACCTTTACGTGCGCGCCGTGCGCGGGCTGGAGGGCTACGATGTCAACGTCGTGCGCGCCGATACGGGCCTGGCGTTTCCGCCGCCGCGCGCGCCGCAGCGCGTGGTCGTCGCCCTGGTGTCCGTGACGGTGATGGGCGATGCGCGCTTTTCCGGGCACGACTGGCTGGCCGCGCACGGGATACCGGTCATCTGGGTGGCTGGCGAAGAACGCGGCCGCGACCCCCGCTACTACCCGCCGGCGTACTCGCACACCCTGCCGCTGGGGTTTTCGGCCGCTGAGCTGCGCGCCTTGCTGTTTCGCGTGGCTGGTGTCGCCCACGAGGCCAGGCGCCACGGGCGGCGGCCAACGCAGCCGCTGGTGGCCGTGTCCGAGCCGATGCGGGCCTTGCTCGCCGAAGTCGACATGTTCGCCGACTGCCGCACCAATGTGCTGGTGCACGGCGAGACGGGCGTGGGCAAGGAGCGCGTGGCCAGGCTGCTGCACGAAAAGGCGTCGTGGGCGGACGGGCCGTTCGTGGCAGTCAACTGCGGCGCCATCCCCGAAGGGCTTTTCGAGGCGCATTTCTTCGGCTACGTCAAGGGCGCCTTCACCGGCGCGGTGAGCGCGCACAAGGGGTATTTCGAGCAGGCCAACGGCGGCACGCTGTTCCTGGACGAAATCGGCGACCTGCCGCTGTACCAGCAGGTCAAGCTGCTGCGGGTGCTGGAGCAAGGCGTCATCACCCGGCTGGGGTCGGCCGTCGAGACGCCGGTCGATTTCCGCCTGGTCGCGGCCACCAACAAGGACTTGCGCAGCCTGGTTGCCCGTGGCGAGTTCCGCGCAGACCTCTATTACCGGCTGGCGGTCATCGAGCTGCACGTGCCCAGCCTTCAGGCGCGCGGCCCCGAGGAGAAAGTCGCCATTTTCTCGGCATTGCTGCAAAAGGAGCTCGGGCCGCTGGCCGGGGAGTTGCCGCAATGGCTGGCCGACCGGGTTGCCAGCACCTATTTTCCCGGCAACGTGCGCGAGCTGGCCAATATGGTCGAGCGGGTTGCCATCGTGCGCCGGCAGTGCAATGCCTGGGACCGCGACCGCATCGAGCGGGTCTTTGAGCGCCTGGCCGACGACCAGGCCGCCGCAGGCGCGGTCCGGTCCATCCCGCAGGACAGCCTGACCCCGGCCGAGCAGGCCGAGCGCGAGCGCATCGTCGCTGCCCTGGATGCCCACGGCTGGCGTCGACAAGAAACGGCCCAGTATTTGGGGATTAGCCGCAAGGCGCTTTGGGAGAAAATGCGCAAGTTGCAGATCACCGGCCCCCAGGGCATCGCCGCCGAGGGGCTTGTGGATAGCGCCTGAACCGGTCATATTTACAGGATTTGCTGCCCAGGGCAGCCACTAGAAGAGGGGAACGCATGGATTTGCATTTCGTTTTGCGGGGGCTTGCGGCCGTGGCTGCCGTCATTGGCCTTGCCGGATGCGCCGGCTTGTCAGGCGAGCGCGCCGCCCAGGCCGAAGCCGAGCCGCAGGGCGCGCCGGTGGTCGTGCAAGCCGACCAGGACGAGGCGGCGCAGCCCGATGCCACCCCGGTGCAGCCGCCGCAGGACAAGGTGGCCATCGGGCCGGCTGCCCCCGAGGGGCCGAGCGCCGAACTGCAGCGCCTGATTCGCGAGCGCGCCGTCAAGGAGTTGCGTACGAGCTACAACGGCAGCTTTGGCGCCAGCCTGCTGTTCAAGCCCGACGACCTGACCTATTACGCCGCCATGTTCCGCCAGAAAGAGTTCTGGCAGGTGATCAAGACCAAGTCTGCTACCCAGGCCGAACAGGCGTACCGGCGCTTCGTGGCCCGCAGCGCCGAGTTGGCCGACGTGGAAATCCGGCGTACCCGCCTGCAGGCCGAGCAAGCCCGCACCGAGCAGCTGCTTGCCGAGCGCGCCAACGAGTTGACCGCGCTGCAAAGCGACCTGAACCGCCAGCGCGAGCAGGCCGCGGCTATCGCCGCCGCCCAGCGGCAGGCCCAG
The DNA here is from genome assembly GCA_937908115.1 of uncultured Alcaligenaceae bacterium. GTDB lineage: Bacteria > Pseudomonadota > Gammaproteobacteria > Burkholderiales > Burkholderiaceae_B > CALEQZ01. Next base: position 33,101 of record CALEQZ010000038.1, read on the forward strand.
CAAGAGGCGCAGGCCCTGGCCGAGCAGCAGGAGAAGGCCCGCGCCGAACTGCGGCGCCTGCAGGAGCAGATCCGGGCGCTGGAGCGCCAACGCGATGCGCTAGGCGCCGGACCCGCTCCGTCCAAGGCAAAGCGGACATTGCCTCCCAAGTAAATCTTAGTGCGCGTCGGCCGTCGCGCCGTAACGGGCGAGCCCTGGCCGCACGGTCCGGCCGTGGGTCCGCCGGCCGCGCAAGGCCTGCCCTGTGCAATACTGGAACACCTTGTAATTGCGGCTTGCCGCCGCCATATTGGCCCGCATGGCTCTGAAAGTTTTCGATCTCCAGTGCGAAAACGGCCACGTTTTCGAAGGCTGGTTCGCGTCGCACGATGACTACGACACGCAACGGGAGCGGGGATTGTTGACCTGCCCCATGTGCGGCGCCGCTCGCGTGGACAAACGGGTGTCGGCGCCGCGGCTGAACGTGGGCAACCTGCAGGAAAGCGCCCCGGCGGATCCGCGGGCCGCCCAGGCTGCCCAGGTCGCGCATATGCAGGCCGAAATGATGCGACAGCTGCGTGAAATGCTGCGCAAGGCCGAGAACGTCGGCCCGCGCTTTGCCATCGAGGCGCGGCGCATCCATGAAGGCGAGGCTGCCGAGCGCCCGATCCGCGGCACGGCCACGCCGGACGAGCGCGCCGAGCTGGCCGCCGAAGGCATCGCCGTGATGGAATTGCCGGATTTCCTCGACGACGATCGCCTTCAGTGACGGCCTGGCCGCTTACTGCAGGGTGACGCCCGATTCCTTGACCACCTTGGCCCAGCGTTCGATTTCGCTGTCGACGAAGTCGCCGAAGGCCTTGCCAGTCAGGTTGGGGATGGCCGAGCCGTTTTGGGACCAGATTTCCCGGATCCGGGGCGTGGCCAGCGCCTTGTTGACGGCGGCGATCATCTTTTGCACGGCCTCATCGGGCGTGCCTGCCGGCGCCCACATGGCGTACCAGGTCGAAACCTCGTAGTTGGGCACGCCGGCCTCGGCGGCAGTCGGCACGTCCGGGAAGGTCGGCGAGCGCTGCGCCGACGCGACGGCAAGCGGCTTGATGCTGCCGGCCCGGATGTGACCGGCCGACGATCCCAGCCCGTCGAAGGCCAGGTCCACTTGGCCGCCGATCAGCCCGGAGAGCATCGGTCCGGCGCCTTGGTAGGGCACGTCGACCAGCTTGATCCCCGTCTGCAGCGCGAAGAGCTCGCCGGCCAGGTGATGGGTGCTGCCCTTGCCGGCGGTGCCGAAGTTGATTTCGCCGGGGCGCTTGCGGGCGTACTCGATGAATTCCTGCAGGGTGTTGACCGGCAGCTTGCTGCTGTTGATGACCACCACCTGCGGCGGCTGCGCCAGCAAGGCCACCGGCACGAAGTCTTTCTGGATGTCGTAGGTCAGCGTCTTGTAGAGCGACGGCGCGACCGCATGGTGCGCCCCGCCCATGAAGAAGGTGTAGCCGTCGGGCTTGGCCTTGGCGGCCACGCTGGCGCCCACCGTGCCGCCGGCGCCGCCCTTGTTGTCCACGACCACGCTCTGGCCCAGTTCTTCGGACAACTGCTGCGCCAGCGGCCGGGCGAAGGTGTCCGTGCCGCCGCCGGCGGGGAAGGGCACGATGAGGGTGATGGGTCGTTCGGGCCACGCGGCCAGGGCCGAGGCGGCCAAGCCCAATGCGGCCGCGGCGGCTGCCGCGGCCCGGATGATGGGATGCTTCATGTGTCGTCTCCTGGGTGTTTATCGTTGCTTGCCGGGCGGCTGGCCGCCCCGTGCGGCACGCGTTGCCGCGGCCGTGCCGGATTTCGGTCCGGTCAATGGTGGGCATGTTGCATCCGGGCTTCCTCCTCCTTTGGTTGTGTTCTGCCGTGTCTGGTTGCAGGGCCGCCGCCCAAGGCCGCGCCTTGCTCGGCGGCTTTCCCTACAGCGCCTTGTACTGTTCGCGCAGGATGTTCTTTTGCACCTTGCCCATGGCGTTGCGCGGCAGCTCGTCGACGATGTGCAGGCGCTTGGGCACTTTGTAGTTGGCGATGTTCGCCTTGATTTCGGCAAGCATCGCAGCCGGGTCCAGCCGCGCGCCGGGCTTGGGTACCACCACGGCGACCACCGCCTCGCCGAAGTCCGGATGCGGCACGCCGATGACGGCCGACTCATCCACGCCCGGCATATCGTCGATCAGGGTTTCGATCTCCTTGGGATAGACGTTGTACCCACCGGAGATGATCAAGTCCTTGCTGCGCCCGACGATGGACAGATAGTCGTCCGGCACGGCGCGCCCGCCCGAGACGCCGCCCCAGCGGCCCATGTCGCCGGTGCGGAACCACCCGTCGGCGGTGAACTCCTCGCGGGTCTTTTCCGGCATGCGCCAATAGCCGGCAAACACGTTGGGGCCGCGCACCTGGACGTGGCCGATTTCGCCAGGCGGCAGCAGGCGGCCGGCGTCGTCGACCACCCGGACTTCGACGCCAGGCAGCGGCTTGCCGACCGTGCCGCCCAGGCGCTCGCCTTCTGCCGGGTCGTAGGGATTGGAGGTCAGCATGACGGTCTCGCTCATGCCGTAGCGCTCCAGGATGGTGTGGCCGGTCCGTTCGCGGAAGGCGTTGAAGGTCTCGGTCAGCAGCGGGGCCGATCCGGAAATGAACAGCCGCATGTTGCGGCACACCTTGCGGTTCAGGCGCCTGTCGGCCAGCAGCCGCACGTAATAGGTGGGCACGCCCATCATCACCGTGCTGCGCGGCAGATAGCGGATGGCCTGGTCCACGTCCAGGCGCGGTAGCCAGATCATGCGGGCGCCGGCCAGCAGCGCGCCGTGCGAAGCGACGAACAGCCCGTGCACGTGGAAGATGGGCAGCATGTGCAGCAGGACGTCGTCGGCGCGCCAGCCCCAGTAATCATGCAGCACGCGCGCGTTGGAGGCCAGGTTGCCGTGGGTCAGCATGGCGCCCTTGCTGCGGCCGGTCGTGCCGGACGTGTACAGGATGGCGGCCAGGTCGTGCGCGCTGCGCGCCACGGTGTGGAAGGTCTGCGGCAGGGCGCCTGCTTCGTCGAGCAGCGATCCAGTCCGGTCGTCGTTGAGCGTGTAGACGTGCGCGACGCCAAGCTTCTGGGCCAGGGGCGCGATCCAGTCGAAGTTGGCCTGGCTGCACACCACGACGGCCGGTTCGGCGTCGGTCAGGAAGTATTCGATTTCGGCCTGCCGATAGGCGGTGTTCAGCGGCAGGTACACCAGGCCCGCGCGCAACGTCGCCAGGTACAGCAGCAGCGCCTCGGGGGATTTTTCGACCTGCACCGCCACGCGCGCGCCGGCGGGTAGATCCAGCGAGGCGAGCAGGTTCGCCAGGCAGGCCGTGGCGCGATCGATGTCGTCCCAAGTGTAGGCCAGCTGCGGTGTTTCGATGGCGATGCCGTTGCGATCCTTGGGAAAGCCCGTCTCCAGTACAGCGTATAGGTTTTGGTTTTCCACCTTGGTTAGTCTCCGGTGAATACAGGGGTGGCGCCGGCCAGGAAGGCACGCACGCCTTCACGGTGGTCGCGGCTGTCCGCATAGGAAAAGAAATCGTCGTATTCGGCCTGGGTCAGCGGCGCCGGATCCAGCAGGCGGCGCGACATGCGCTTGTTTAGCCGTGCCGCAAGGGGCGCGCCTTGCATGATCCGCTCGGCCGTGCGGCGAACTTCTTCGGCGACCTCGCCATCGGGCACGACGCGGGTGAGCAAGCCGAGCGACTGCGCTTCGCGCGCGCCGAATACGCGGCCTTCGAGCAGGATGGCCAGCGTCGCCGCGCGTCCGGCCAGCGCGATCAGGCCGCGCATCTCGTCAGGCGCCATGGGAAAGCCCAGCTTGCCGATGGGCGCGCCAAAGCGCGCCGATTCGCCGGCGATGCGCAGGTCGCATTGCGCGGCGATCTCCAGTCCGCCGCCGACGCACACGCCTTCGATCTGCGCGATGACCGGGTGGGGGCAGTCGCCGACGGCGGCCAGCGCTGGCGCGATGACGCGCCGATGGTAGTGCTGCACCGCGGCCGCATCGCCGCGCGCCTGCGGAAACTCGCTGATATCTGCGCCCGCGGCGAAGTCACCGCCCTCGCCGCCGATGACCACGCAGCGAACGTCGCGGTCTTCGGCGAGCTGGCCGAAGATCGCCGCCAGCTCCTGCCACATCGACACGGTCAGGGCGTTGAGCCGGCCGGGGTGCGACAGCGTCACGCGCGCCAGCGCGCCGTCGCGTTCGAGCAATACGCGTGCGTCCATGGTCACAGGCGCCCGAAACTGCGGCTGGCGCGCGGCTTGCCTTTGGACAGCGAGGCCAGGTTGGCGTCCAACTCGTCCAGCTCGTACAGATAATTGACCATCATCCCGCAGGATTGCCGCAACCCTTTTTCGGACAAGTCCGCGGCCCAGTTAAGCCGCTCGATACGTGCGCCGTTGCCCAGGTGAAAGCGCGCCACCGGATCGATGGGCATGCCGTCCTTGAGCGTGAGCAGGTAGCGCGCGGCCAGCCGCATGCCAATGCGTTGCACGACTTCCGCGGGCTTGCGCGAGGCGGCCGCCCGCGACAAGCGGGCCACCCAGCGCGCGCCGTCGGGCGCTTTGGGATGGGCGGCCGCGCCGCCGTCCTTTTCGTGCACGATGGCCGCCACGTCCGCCGCTGGCAGCTTGGCCAGCCAATCGGCAAAGCCCGGAATGGGCGAGAGCGTGGCAAAGCACTTCAGGCGCGGCAGCTCTTCGAGCAGGCGTTCGATGACGCGCTTGAGCAGGAAGTTGCCGAAGCTGATGCCGCGCAGCCCCGGCTGCGTGTTCGAGATCGAATAGAAAATAGCCCAGCGCGCCTTGGACAGGTCCTGAGGCGGGGCCTCGGGGTCGAGCAGGGCCTGGACGTTGTCGGCCATTTGGCTGGCGAACGCCACTTCCACGAAGATGAGCGGCACGTCCGGCATCTGCGGGTGGAAGAAGGCGTAGCAGCGACGATCCGGGGCGACGCGGTGGCGCAGGTCGTCCCATGAACGGATTTCGTGGACGGCCTCGTAAATGATGAGCTTTTCCAGCAGCGACGCAGGCGAATCCCAGGTCAGCGGCCGAAGCTCCAACAGGCCGACGTCGAACCACGCCGACAGCAGTGATTCGAGTTCCTTGTCCAGCGCCTGCAGGCCGGCGACCTGTTTGCGCCAGCGCAGCATGTCGGCGCGCAGTTCCACGAGAAAGCGCAAGCCGTCGGGCAGGGCATTCAGGCGGCGGAACAGGCGTGCGGCATCGCCGCGCGGCTCCAACGAGGCGCACACCGCGGCCAGCGAGCCCAGCATGGCGCGCCGCGCACGCCCGTCGGCGGCGCGATAGGCCTGCCGCCAGGCGCCGGCCATACGGTTGGCGGCCACGTCGGTCAGGCGCGCTTGGAACAGCGGCCGGATTTCCGTTTCCGATGGCAGGCGTTCGCGGTCCCAGAGCCGGCCAAGCCGGGCCATGATGCCGGAGGCCTCGGTGCCGGCAGGTTCCGTAGGGGCAGCGTCAGTTTGCGGGGAGCCGCGCGCGGGAGCGAGAGTGTCGGGGGCGGGCATGGGGTTTCTCCTGTACGACAGCGGAAGAGGCGGGCCGCGGGGTGGCCGCCGGCTCGTCTTGTGCAGCCAGCTCGCGCAACGCGTCGAGCTGGCGCAGCAGGTGGCGGCGCGTCAGCGCCTCGGCGCCGTCCGGATCGCGCGCCTTGAGGGCGGCCAGGATGGCCATGTGTTCGGCGCAGGATTCGTGGATCCGCCCGGGCAGCGACAGGCTTTTGTGGCGGGACAGGCTGAGCACCTTGCGCAGGTTGTCGACCATGTCGGACAGCCAGCGGTTGTCGGCCAACCGCTGCACGGCTTCATGGATAAGGTAGTTGGTCTGGTAGTAATCGTCGACGCGGCCAGCGCGGGCGTGCTTTTGCAGCGCCTGGTGCAGGGGCTCGAGGGCGCGCAGGTCCGCGTCGCTGGCCTTGCGCGCGGCCTCGTAGGCGCAGCGGCCCTCCAACATGGCCATTAGCGGAAAAATGTCTTCCAGGTCACGGAAGGAAAGCTCGTTGACGAAGCAGCCCTTGCGCGGCTCGAGCCGCACCAGTCCTTCGGTGGCCAGCACCTTGAGCGCTTCGCGCAAGGGGGTGCGGGAAATGCCCAGTTCGACCGTCAGGCGCGCTTCGTCTATCCAATCGCCCGTGGCCAGCGCGCGCGAGCGGATCATTGCCCGCAGGCGGTCGGCGACCTCCTGGTATAGCGCTTGGCGGACGATGGGGGCGGTCATGGGGCGGGGGACACCGATCTGTAATTCATAATTATGGATAACTGCATCCTACACCTTCGCGGCGCCTGCGTGGCGAATTTTTTTATAGGGGCAAAAAAAATCCCCGCGGCGCAGTGCGCCTCGCGGGGATTTCGCCAGCCGCGCAACCGTGGCAGGCGGGCATTGCCGGGCCACGGCGCCCGGGGGGATCACATGACGCGGCTGCGGTATTCGCCCGTGCGGGTGTCGATCTCGATCTTGTCGCCGATTTCGCAGAACAGCGGCACGGACACTTCGAAGCCGGTGCTGATCTTGGCGGGCTTGAGCACCTTGCCCGAGGTATCGCCGCGCACGGCGGGCTCGGTATAGGTGATTTCGCGCACCACCGTGGTGGGCAGTTCCACGGAGATGGCCCGGCCTTCGTAAAACACCACCTCGCAGGGCATGGCTTCTTCGAGGTAGTTCAGGGCGTCGCCCATGCTGTCGGCTTCGACCTCGTACTGGTTGAATTCCTCATCCATGAACACGTACATGGGATCGGCGAAGTACGAGTAGGTGCATTCCTTGCGGTCGAGCACCACGACGTCGAATTTCTCGTCGGCCTTGTGGACCGCCTCGCTGACAGAACCGGTGAGCAGGTTCTTGAACTTGAGCTTGACGACGGCGGCGTTGCGCCCCGACTTGTTGTACTCGGCCTTCTGCACGACGAGCGGGTCGTTGCCGATCACCACCACATTGCCCACGCGCAGTTCTTGTGCGGTCTTCATCAAATCAACTCCGGAATATGTACCGACGCTCCGCCTGAGTGCAGCTGCGGGCCGGAGCATTTCCCACAAAACCCATGATTTTACCTTGTCCCGGCACGGTCCCGTATGAACGTGGCCAGCGCCTCGGCCAGGTCGGGCCCGGCACCCCCTTCGCGGCTCCAGGCATCGGCGTGGGCAGCCCATTGCGACCAGGCCGGTTCGCCCAGTGCGGCGCCCAGCGCCTGGTCCACGGGCAAGGCGCCCGGTGCGCCGTTCCAGGCCAGGATGAGCTCGCGCGCCGCGGCGGGCGCGCCGTAGCGGTCCAGCCAGGCAGCCAGTTTGCCCAGGTGCGCGCCCTCATCCTGGGGGTAGATATGCCAGACCATGGGGCGCCCGGCCCACAGCGCCCGCACGAACGAGTCCTCGCCGCGCACGAAGTTGGCGTGTGCGGTCCAGAGCAGGCGGTCGAAGTCCGGTTGCGGCAAAAAAGGCACGCGGGCGATCCGCAGGCAGCCGAATGGGCCGCTGGACAGCCCCGGGGCGACGCCCTCGGGGACGAGCAGCAGCGCCGGCTGCCCGGCGTTGGCCAGGAAAGCGGCCAGCGCCTGCGCCGGCGCGTGCGGATAGCAAAACAACGTGTATAGGCGCGCGCCCTCCTGCCAGGCGCGCAACGCCTCGCTCGGCAGCCCCAAGCTGGCCAGCAGTGCCGCCTGCGCTTCGGGCGAGGCGCGCCAGGCGTCGCGCTGCGCGAGCAGGCCGGGCTCGCGTAACAGCCCGCCGGTGGCCGGTGTAAAACCGGGAAAGAAAAAGTACTTGACCAGCCCGCCCGGCTGGGGGGAGGGCAGGCCGTGGCACGATTCCGTCCACGCCTCGGCGCTCAGGTATTCCAGGTTGATCCACACCGGACGGCAGCGCGCCATGCGCGCCACGAAAGCTTCGGGCGGATCGCAGGCGAATGCCTCGATCACCGCATCGCCCGGTTCCAGGTCGGGTGCGGGATCGGTCCAGTGGACGATTTCCACGCCTTGCGCAAGCTGGCGGTCGCAGCCTGGATCGACGCCAGGTTCGATGCGCGCGAAGGGAACCAGGTCGTCGACCCATAGCCGCACCGACCAGCCCAGCCCATGCGCCAGGCGCCGGGCCAGGCGCCAGCACACGCCGACATCGCCATAGTTGTCGACCACCCGGCAGAAGATGTCGGCGCGCATCCCGGGGCAGGCCCTTCAGTGGAAGTGGGCCGGCGTGGTGTCCGCGTCCTCCGGCAGCTCCGCGTGCACCATTTCGCCCAGCGGGTTGGGAAAGTGCGGCGCGCCGCAGTCTTCGCAGTACTCGGGCGGCAGCAACCCGGGCAGGCGCCGGATGTCGATCACGCCGTGTTCCTTGAGCAGGGCGGCGATCGCTTCGGCCGTGCCGGGCGGGAGGTCGTCATCGAGCGACGCGCCTTCATCCTCGCGTCCGTACAAGGGCCAGACGCAACCATAGATGACGTCGTTGCGGTTGCGTGGCGTAAAGCCGATCCGGTATTCATCCACGCGGGCCTCGCCGCAGCCGCCGATGACCGCGCGCAGTTGCGCGGGCGGCAGGTTGAGCGAGCTTTCCAGCCAGGATACGGCCGCCTTGAGCGCCAGCGGCCGTACGCGCCGGTCGGCCTCACGGTTGCTGACGTAATAGGCATCGGGCAGCAGGCATTCAAAGCCGCAGCCCGGCAGCAGCTGGCTGAGCGTCGGGCGCGCCTGGGCGATCCATTGCTCCAGGCAGGCCTGGCGACCGGCGCCGTGGTCGCCGGGCGTCTCCTGCCAACGGAAAAGCGGCTGGTGCTCTTCGACGACCACCGCGCCGACGACATAGCGGGTGTCGGCCAGCATGTTGGCCGTCTCGACGTCGCCCGGCAGCGACGGGCGCGGCGCCTGGATGCCCAGTGCCTCGTTGGCCAGCCGGTGCAGCCATTGCCACGTGTCCGAGAACGACCGCGGCATTTGGTCGATGCTGACCAGGCGCGGCAAAAGCGCCAGGCGGGCGCCGCCGGCCAGCACGTGGCCGTATAGCTGCGCGGTCAGCGCCTGCAGCGCCGACGCAGGGATGGGGCCCGAAGGGATGGTGTAGCGCGTCCACGCTACCAGCGGCGCGACGATGAGCAGCGCGTCGTAGCGCTTGCCGTCCTTTTCGAGGACACAGGACTCGGAAAGCGTCTCGGCTTGTTCGATGAGCACTTCGTACGCGCCGGGACTGGCCTGGAACAGGTGGTCCAGCGCCGCCTCCAGGGGAGCGTCGTTGCCATTGCGCATCAAGCGGTTGAGGATCTGCGCAAGCTGGGCCTCCCAGTAGCGGTCCTCGACCCGGCTGCCGGAGCTGTTCAGCGCCAGGGCCAGGGCGACCAGCCGCGACGCGTCGCGGTTCAGTCGGGGGGCATTCGAGCTTCGGGTGCGGGGCATGGGCTCAATAAAGGCAAACTACCAAACGAGGTAGTTTACCGCTGCCCCGCCTCCCGGCGCGACCTTGCGCTTCGCAGGCGAGCGATTTGCTGGCGCAGCGCTTGGCCGGATCGATGCCGGCCAGGCGCTGCGCCACGGTCCTACGCCGCCAGCAGCTGGCGCAGCACGTAGGGCAGGATGCCCCCGTGGTTGTAGTACTCCACCTCGATCGGCGTGTCGATGCGCAGCAGCACCGTGACCCGCTGCTCGGAGCCGTCCTTGCGGTGGATCACCAAGGTGGCGTCCTGCTGCGGCCGGATTTCGCCTTCCAGGCCTTCGATGTCGAAGGTTTCCTCGCCGGTGATGCCCAGCGACTGCACGCTGTCGTCACCCTTGAACTGCAGGGGCAGAACGCCCATGCCCACCAGGTTGCTGCGGTGGATGCGCTCGAAGCTGCGGGCGATGACGGCCTTGACCCCGAGCAGCTGCGTGCCCTTGGCCGCCCAGTCGCGCGACGAGCCCGTACCGTATTCCTCGCCGCCGAACACCACCGTAGGCACGCCCTGGGCGATGTACTTCATGGCGGCGTCGTAGATCGGCATTTGCTCGCCGGTCGGCTGGAAGATGGTTTCGCCGCCTTCGAAGCGCGTGCCATCCGGGCGCGGCGGAATCATCAGGTTCTTGATGCGCACGTTGGCGAAGGTGCCGCGCATCATGACCTCGTGGTTGCCGCGGCGCGAGCCGTAGCTGTTGAAGTCGGCCTTGAGCACGCCATGTTCCTTGAGCCACTTGCCAGCCGGAGAGGTCTCCTTGATCGAGCCGGCAGGCGAAATGTGGTCGGTGGTCACCGAATCGCCGAAGATGCCCAGCGCGCGCGCGCCGCGCACGGCCGGCATGGGCGCCGGCTCCATGGAAAAGCCCTTGAAGAACGGCGGCTCGGCGATATAGGTGGACTTGGGCCAGTTGTAGACCTGGCCTGAGACGCCCTCGATCTTTTCCCAGAGCGCGCCCGGCTTGGTCTTGACCTGGGCATAGTTGGACTGGAAGGCCTTCGGGTCGAGTGCGTACTTGAGCAGCGCCTCGATTTCCTCGGTGCTCGGCCAGATGTCGCCCAGCCAGACGTCGCCCTTCTTGCCGCGGCCGACGGGCTCGGTCATCAGGTCGCGGGTGATGGTGCCGGCCAGCGCGTAGGCCACGACCAACGGGGGCGAGGCCAGGAAGTTGGCCTTGATGTTGGGGTGGATGCGCGCCTCGAAGTTGCGGTTGCCCGACAGCACCGCGGCACAGACCAGGTCATTGTCGACGATGGCCTGGTTGATGTCCGGCGCCAGGTCGCCGGCATTGCCGATGCAGGTGGTACAGCCGTAGGCCGCCACGTGAAAGCCCAGCTTTTCCAAGTAGGGAAGCAGGCCGGTCTTTTGCAGGTATTCGGTGACCACGCGCGAGCCGGGGGCAAGCGAGGTCTTGATGTGCTTGGGCACGGTCAGGCCGGCTTCGACCGCTTTCTTGGCCAGCAGCCCGGCGGCCAGCAGCACGCCGGGGTTGGACGTGTTGGTGCACGAGGTAATCGCAGCGATGACGATGTCGCCGTTGCGCAGCGTGGTGCCTTCGCTGGTCGTGAAGGTTTGCGTCAGCTTCTCGGCCGGCTGCGCAAAGCCGTTTTCGGACACCGGCCGGCTGAACAGGTCGATGAAGGTGCGCTTGACATGGCCGATTTCGATGCGGTCCTGCGGGCGCTTCGGGCCGGCCAGCGACGGCGCCACCGTCGACAGGTCCAGCGTCAGCAGCTTGCTGTAGTTGATGTCCTGGGCCTTGGGCACGCCGAACATCTTCTGCGCCTTGAAGTAGGCCTCGAGCGCGGCCACTTCTTCCTCGGTGCGGCCGGTGCCGCGGAAGTATTCGATGGTGCGCTCATCGACCGGGAAAAAGCCCATGGTCGCACCATATTCCGGTGCCATGTTGCCGATGGTGGCGCGTTCGGCCACCGACAGGCTGGCCGTGCCCTCGCCGCAGAATTCGACGAACTTGCCGACGACCTTCTCGCGGCGCAGCATCTCGGTAATGGTCAGCACCAGGTCGGTGGCGGTGACGCCGCCGCGCAGCTTGCCCTTGAGCTCGACACCCACGACGTCGGGCGTCAGGAAATACACCGGCTGGCCCAGCATGCCGGCCTCGGCCTCGATGCCGCCGACGCCCCAGCCGACCACGCCGATGCCGTTGATCATCGTGGTGTGGCTATCCGTGCCCACCAGGGTATCGGGGTAGTAGACATCGCTGTTCTTGTCCTTGTGCACCCCGCGCGCCAGGTACTCAAGGTTGACTTGGTGGACGATGCCGAATCCTGGCGGCACCACCCGGAAAGTGTCGAAGGCCTGCATGCCCCACTTCATGAACTGGTAGCGCTCCTTGTTGCGCTGAAATTCCAGCTTCATGTTCAGGTCCAGGGCGTTCTTGGAGCCGAAATAGTCGATCATCACGGAGTGGTCGACCACCAGGTCCACCGGCACCAGCGGTTCGATGGTCTTCGGATCCTTGCCCATGGCCTGGGCCACCGAGCGCATGGCCGCGATGTCGGCCAGCAGCGGCACGCCGGTGAAGTCCTGCAGCACCACGCGCGCGACCACGAAGGG
>CALEQZ010000039.1 GCA_937908115.1 uncultured Alcaligenaceae bacterium
CGCCCGGTGCGGCCGCACCGGGCGGCGTCGCCCATCGATGCTCTAAAATCAATCATTTACACGCCACAATCAGGGCAACTGCGAAATGACTCAAGCTGTAGGCTTTGTCGGCTGGCGCGGCATGGTGGGCTCCGTGCTCATGCAGCGCATGCGCGACGAAAACGACTTTTCCCTCATCGAGCCCGTGTTTTTCTCGACCAGCAACGCCGGCGGCAAAGCGCCCGCGTGGGCCGACGGAGCGGGCCCGCTGAAAGACGCCTACGACATCGAGTCCTTGCGCAAACTGCCCATCATCGTCACCGCGCAAGGCGGCGATTACACGAGCGCCGTCTACGGCAAGTTGCGCGAAGCTGGCTGGCAAGGCATCTGGATCGACGCGGCCAGCACGCTGCGCATGGCCGACGACGCGATCATCGTGCTGGATCCGGTCAACCGCGCCGTCATCGACGCGGCGCTGGCGCGCGGTGTGCGCAATTTCATTGGCGGCAATTGTACGGTCAGCTGCATGCTGATGGGGCTGGCTGGGCTCTTCCACCACGACCTGGTCGAATGGATGACCTCCATGACCTACCAGGCGGCCTCCGGAGGCGGTGCCCAGCACATGCGCGAGCTGCTGGTGCAGTTCGGCCTGATCAATGATGCCGTGCGTCCGTTGCTGGACGATCCGGCTTCAGCCATCCTGGAAATCGACCGCGGCGTGCTGGCCAAGCAGAACGCGGCGGACCTGCCGCGCGAGCACTTTGGCGTGCCGCTGGCGGGCAACCTGATCCCCTGGATCGACAAGGACCTGGGCAACGGCGTCTCGCGCGAGGAATGGAAGGCCGAGGCCGAGACCAACAAGATCCTTGGCCGGGGACCGGCCTTCGGCACGCCGGCCACGCCGGTCGATGGCCTGTGCGTGCGCATCGGCGCCATGCGCTGCCACAGCCAGGCGCTGACCATCAAGCTCAAGCGCGATGTGCCGCTGGACGAAATCGCCGACATGATCGCCGGTGGCACGCAATGGGCCAAGGTCGTGCCCAACACGCGCGAAGCGAGCATGCAGCAACTGACGCCCGTGGCGGTCACCGGCACGCTGGACATTCCCGTGGGCCGGCTGCGCAAGATGTCGATGGGGCCGCAGTACCTGTCGGCCTTCACGGTCGGCGACCAACTGCTGTGGGGCGCGGCCGAGCCGCTGCGCCGCATGCTGCGCATCGCACTGGGCGAGATGTAACGCTAGAATCTACGCGCGGGCGCCGTGCGGGCGCCCGCGCGCTGCCGCAGTTTCGCTTCGCAACCTGCCCGGGTGTCCTTATGACGCAACGTGTTCGCCGTTACCGCCGGCCTGTCGTGCCGTTTCGCAATTCGGTGCTTGCGCTGGCTGTGGCGGCCGCGTTGGCCATCCAGGCCGATGCCGGCGCGGTCGAAATCGGCCATGCCCGCATGGAATCCGCTGCGGGCCAGCCCTTGCAGGTGGTCGTGCCGCTGCGCGCGCTCAGCGCCGAGGAAGCGGCCAGCCTGAAGGTCGACATACCGGATGCCGGCGCCTGGAACCAGGCCGGACTGACCCCGCCCGTGTCCTTGGACAGCTTGCGCGTACGCGTCGAATCCGGGCGCGATGGCAGCCGGCGCGACCTACGGGTGTTTTCTACGCAACCGCCGTCGCAACCGGCGGTCGACTTGTTGCTCGAGCTGACCACGGTCGCCGGCAAGCGCCAAGTGCAGCGCAGCTTCGTGGTGCCCTCGGTGCAAGCGCCGGGCACGCCATCGCCGGCGCTGTTGGCCGAGCCGCAGGCAGGCCGGCGCGTGCAGGTGCGCCGCGGCGATACCTTGTTCGAAATCGCCCAAGCCAACCGGCCTGACGGCACCGACGTCTTCCAGATGCTGGTGGCCCTGTGGCGGGCCAATCCGCAGGCCTTCATCCAATCCAACATGAACCTGGTCAAGGCTGGAGCCAGCCTGGCCATCCCCGATGCGGCGACGGTGCGGGCCATCGATCCGCGCGAAGCCCGCCGCATCTTCCGCGAACACGATGAGGCCTTCGCGCGTTATCGCGGCCGGCTCGGCAGCGCCGCGGCCGCCGCCCCGGCGGCGGCAGGCGGCTCGCCCGAATCGGGGCGCATCGAGGCCGCGCCAGCCGCGCGCGCGCCGCAGCCGCAGGGCTCGCAGGACCGTGTGCGGCTATCGACCGACGCCGCACAGCAGGCCGAGGACGAACGCGTGGCGCAGCAGCGCGCGCTGCGCGAAAAAGAAGCCAGCATCGCCCAATTGTCGAGCAATATCGATGAATTGAACCGCGCATTGTCCGGCGGCGGGGCCGCTGGTACCGGCACGGCCGGCGCTGCCACCGGCGGCACGGGCGGCACGGGCGGTGACGTGGCTGCCCCGGGTCAGGCGGGCGCCGTGGCTCCAGGGACCGAGGCGGCCGGCAACGCCGCTGGCATGGCTGCGTCCGGCGCTGCGGCGGCCGCAAGCGCGGCTGGGCAGGGCGCAGACCCTGCGCAAGGCGCAGCGGGCGGATCTGCTGCCCAAGGGCCGGCCGGTCCGTCCGATGAAGGCAACGCTGCCGGGGTGCAGGCCGCCTCGTCGCAAGCCGCGACACAGGCCGATGCAGGGTCGGTCGCCGGTGGCGACCTGTCTGCCGACCAAGGCAAAGCGTACGGCGCGAGCCAGGCGCCGGTCCCCGGGCAGGCGGCTGCTGGCCAGCCATCGGGACAAGCGTCGTCTTCAGGCGATGGGGCCTCGGGGGCGGGGACGCCAGGACCAGCCGCTTCGCAAGCGCCTGCCGCGGGCGCGTCGCAAGACGCTGGAAAGGACGCCGGACAAGCGGGCGCCGGCGGGGCGTCGGCAGCGGCAGGCGCTGCCAGCGCCGGCGCGGGTGATGCCCCTGTGGCGCCTGGGCTGGCGGCTGGCGGCGCCGGCGCGCAGGCCAATGGCGGGGTGGGCGCGGACACGACGGCAGCGGGCAGCCGTCCGGCGGGCCACGCCAAGGCGGCCGGATCCGGTTCGGCGATGGACTGGATCGTCGACAACCTGCTGGGCGTAGTCACCGCAGTGCTCGCCACGCTTGCGTTGATCATCGCCTGGGTGCTGCGCCGCGCCGGCGCGCGCGAGGAAGACTACGACGATTACGACGATGATGCGCCGAACGTGCCCGATGGCGGGGCGGCCAAGGCCGCCTTCGACCAGCAGTTGCGCAGCATCGATTTGGACCTGGATGAGCCGGCGCGCGACGAGCCGCGCCGTTAAGACGCCATGCCGCGCATTGCCCTAGGCCTGGCCTACGACGGTGGGCCATGGCAAGGGTGGCAGACCCAGCCGCATCGTCGCACCGTGCAGGACACGCTCGAGGCGGCGCTGGCGCGCTTCGTCGGCCAGCCGGTCGCCACGGTCTGCGCCGGCCGCACCGATACCGGCGTGCACGCGGCCATGCAGGTCGTGCACCTGGATGCGCCGGTGCAGCGGCGCGAGATTTCCTGGGTGCGCGGTGTCAACGCCCATTTGCCGCCCAGCATCGCGGTGCGCTGGGTGCGCGAGGTTCCCGACGATTTCCATGCCCGTTTTTCGGCGCGCTGGCGCAGCTACGTCTACTTGCTGCGCAACGAGCCGGTGCGCCATCCGTTGTGGGCGGGCAAGGCAGGCTGGTGTTTCCAGCCGCTGGACGTGCAGGCGATGCGGCAGGCCGCGCGCAGCCTGTTGGGTGAACACGATTTCAGCAGTTTCCGTTCGGCCGAATGCCAGGCGGCCCAGCCGGTGCGCACCCTGCATCGGCTGGACATCGAGCGTGACGGGGACCTGCTGGTCTTTTACCTGCAGGCCAACGCCTTCCTGCACCACATGGTGCGCAACATCGTGGGGTCCCTGGTCTATGTCGGGCAGGGCAGGCGGCCGGTCGAATGGATGGCCGAGTTGCTGCGCCTGCGCGACCGCCGGCTGGCTGCGCCGACCTTCCAGGCCGACGGCCTATACCTGGCGGCGATCGGTTATCCGGATTATGACGGCCTGGGCGAGCTGGACGGCACCCGGCACATTCCGGGGCTGTCTCCTAGGGGTATTACGTAGTCGGCGAGGAAGGAATTTTTACGACTTTGTTTTATTATCCTGCGCCACGCGCCGTGCTTTACGAGAGCGCGGTCACGGAATTTTACGTCCTACCACCCCACAGGAGACATGATGCAACGCCGTTCGTTTTTGAAAAAAGCCACGATGGGTGCCGCCGCCGGCGGCGCAGCGCTGGCAGCGCCCGTATTCGCCCAGGACGCTCCGACGCTGAACTGGCGGCTTGCCTCCAGCTTCCCGCGTAGCGCCGATGCGATTTACAGCGGGGGCGAGAACCTGGCCAAGTACGTAGCCGAGGCGACGGACGGCAAATTCAACATCCGCGTCTTTCCCGCCGGCGAAATCGTCCCGGCCTTCCAGGTGCTCGATGGCGTGCAAAACGGCACCATCGAATGCGGCCACAGCGCGTCGTACTACTACTTCGGCAAGGATCCGGCGCTGTGCTTCGACGCCGCCATCCCGTTCGGCCTGAATACTCGCCAGATGAATGCCTGGATGCGCGTCGGCGACGGCCTGAAGCTGCTGCGCGAACTCTTCCAGAACTACAACATCGTCAACTTCCCCTGCGGCTATACCGGCACCCAGATGGGCGGCTGGTTCCGCAATGAAATCAAGTCGGTCGAGGACCTGCAAGGCCTGAAGTTCCGCGTCAGCGCCTTTGCCGGCGCCGTGCTGTCGCGCCTGGGCGTGGTGCCACAGCAGATTCCTGGCGGCGATATCTATCCCGCGTTGGAAAAGGGCACGATCGACGCGGCCGAATGGATCGGCCCGTACGACGACGAGAAGCTCGGCTTCCACAAGGTCGCCAAGAACTATTACTTCCCCGGTTGGTGGGAAGGCACGCTGCAGGTGTCGCTCTACGTCAACCAGGATCACTACAACAAGCTGCCCAAGCGTTACCAGGCCGTGCTCGCCCAGGCCGCCGCGGCGGCTTCGGCCGACATGATCGCCAAGTACGACGCGGAGAACCCGGCCGCCCTGCGCCGCCTGGTCGCCCAGGGCGCCCAGCTGCGCGCCTTCCCCAAGCCCGTGATGGACGCCTGCTACAAGGCCGCCACCGAGGTCTACCAGGAAATGAGCGCCAAGAGCGACATGTTCAAGCGCCTGTACGAAAGCACCATGGCTTTCCGCGACAACGAAATCCCCTGGTTCCGCGTGGCCGAAGGCAGCTACGACCAGTTCATGGCCGGCGCCGTACGCCGTTGATGCGACTGGCCGGCGGCCCGTGCGGGCCGCCGGTTTACAATCCGCGATGCCGGTTTCGTGGCGTCGCGGCCCCAGCGTCCCGTGGTGTTTCGCGCTCCCGGCGGTCGTGCGGTCCGGGTCCGGCGCTGACGCCGCGGTGGTCAACGGCGCGGCCTTGCGCGCCCGCTGCCTTTCCCCTGCTTAGAAAAGCTCCTCCATCATGAAAGCATTATTGGCATTGTCGCGCGCCATAGACGCGCTCAACCTGCGGATCGGCCGCGCGGTGACGTGGCTGACGCTGGTGGTGGTGCTGGTCAGCGCGGCCAATGCGGTGATCCGCAAACTGCTGAACACCAGCTCGAACGCCTGGCTCGAGTTGCAGTGGTATCTGTTCGGCGCCATGTTCCTGCTGACGGCGGGCTATACGCTGCTGCACAACGAGCACGTGCGGGTCGACGTGTTGTCCTCCAAGCTGTCGCGCCGCACGCAGGTCTGGATCGAAATCATCGGCGTGGTGTTTTTCCTGCTGCCGGCCTGCCTGCTCATCCTTTGGCTGTCTTGGCCGATGTTCGTGGATTCGTACTTGACCAACGAGCAGTCGTCGAATTCCGGCGGGCTGGTGCGCTGGCCGGTCAAGCTGCTGATCCCGGTGGGATTCGCGCTGCTGGTGGCTGCCGGCGTTTCCCACTTGATCAAATGCGTGGGTTTCCTGCGCGGCTTGTGCAACGACCCGCGCGACGTCAAGTCGGGCAAGTCGGCCGAGGAACTGTTGGCCGAGGAGATCGCGCGCGAAGCGCGTGAACGCGAAGCAGCCCTGGCTGCCAATGTCAACGGGCAGGGCAAGGACCGCTGATCATGGAATTTCTCATTGCAAACCTGGCGCCGGTGATGTTCGCCACGCTAGTGGTGTTCCTATTGCTGGGCTTTCCGGTCGCCTTTGCGCTGGCGGCCAACGGTATTTTGTACGGCCTGGTCGGCATAGAACTCGGCCTGCTGTCACCGGCCCTGTTCCAAGCGCTGCCGCAGCGGGTGTTTGGCATCATTTCCAACGACACGCTGCTTGCCGTGCCCTTCTTTACCTTCATGGGCCTGATCCTGGAGCGGTCGGGCATGGCCGAAGACCTGCTCGAGACCATCGGCCAGTTGTTCGGGCCGTTGCGCGGCGGCCTGGCGATCGCAGTGGTGGTCGTGGGCGCCATGCTGGCCGCGACTACGGGCGTGGTGTCCGCTTCGGTGATATCGATGGGCCTGATCTCGCTGCCCATCATGCTGCGCTACGGGTATGACCGCAAGCTGGCAACGGGGGTGATCGCCGCCTCGGGCACGCTGTCGCAAATCATCCCGCCGTCGCTGGTGCTGATCATCCTGGCCGACCAACTTGGCCGTTCGATCGGCGACATGTACCGCGGGGCCATCGTTCCGGGCTTTGCCCTGACCGGCCTGTACATTGCTTACATCCTGGTGCTGGCTTGGCTGCGGCCCAAGACGGCTCCGGCCATTCCGGAAGAAGCACGTACCTTCAACGAGCCCAACGGTAGCCGTGGCACGCGCTCCCTGGGTGTGCTGATGCTGATCTCGGTCGCGTCGGCGATCGCCTTCGGCGAAATCATGCTGGTCGAAAACGCGCCCGTGGATGAGACCATCGTGGTCAGCATCCTGATCTGGGGGCTGACGGCCTTCGTCATCGCGGTCATCAACAAGGTGTTCCGCCTGGGCTTGCTGTCGCAGTTGGCCGAGCGGGTGACCTTCGTGATGATCCCGCCGCTGGCGCTGATCTTCCTGGTGCTGGGCACGATTTTCATTGGCGTAGCCACGCCCACCGAGGGCGGCGCCATGGGCGCGGTCGGCGCCATCATCATGGCGCTGGCCAGGAAGCGCCTGACGCTGTCGCTGCTCAAGCAGGCGATGGATACCACGACCAAGCTGTCCTGCTTCGTGGTGTTCATCCTGGTCGGTTCGACGGTGTTCGGCCTGACCTTCCGAGGCGTCAACGGCGACCTGTGGGTCGAGCACCTGCTCATCGACCTGCCGGGCGGGCAGTGGGGCTTTCTGATCTTCGTCAGCATCTTCACCTTCGTGCTGGCGTTCTTCCTGGACTTCTTCGAGCTCGCCTTCATCATCGTGCCCCTGCTGGGCCCGGTGGCCGACAAGCTGGGCATCGACCTGATCTGGTTCGGCGTGCTGCTGGCGGTCAACATGCAGACTTCCTTCATGCACCCGCCGTTCGGTTTTGCGCTGTTCTACCTGCGCTCGGTCGCGCCCAAGGAGGACTATCGCGACAAGGTTACCGGGCAGATGGTGGCCAAGGTGACGACCGGCCAAATTTACTGGGGCTCGGTGCCGTTCATCTGCATCCAGTTGCTGATGGTCGCCTTGGTGATGATCTTCCCCGGCATGGTCACGCACTACAAGAGCGACCTGCCCAAGGTCGACCCGTCGACCGTGGAAATCAACGTCGACAGCGCCTACGGCACCGGCACGTATGGCGGTGAGTCCGACAGCGGCTACGGCGGTTACGGCGACGACGCCGCCGACGCGTTCAAGTAGGGCGTCGTGCGTACGCGGGTAAAAATCTGCGGCATCACCCGCCAGGAGGATCTCCTGGCGGCCGCGCGCGCAGGCGCCGATGCCGTGGGCCTGGTCCTGTACCCGGGCAGCAAGCGCTTCGTGGATATCGCCCGCGCGGCCGAGCTGCGCCGGGCTGCGCCGCCCTGGGTCACCGTCACGGTGCTGCTGGTCAACGCTGAGCCGGACTTCGTGCGCGAGGTGATCGGGGCGGTGCGCCCGCATTTGCTGCAGTTCCACGGCGATGAAACGCCCGATGACTGCGACCGCCATGACTTTCCATACATGCGGGCGTTTCGCGTCGGTGCGCCCGGCCTGGACAGCGCAGCGGGCGTGGCCCAGGCCTGCAGCGGTTACCGGCGCGCCGCGGCCTGGCTGTTCGATAGCTACTCGCCGGGATACGGCGGCAGCGGTGTGTCGTTCGACCGCGCGCTGCTGGCCGAACTGCCGGCGCAGGATGCGCGCCCGATCGTACTGTCCGGCGGATTGACCGCGGACACCGTCGGCGATGCCGTGCGCGCGCTACGCCCATGGGGCGTGGACGTCAGCAGCGGCGTTGAAGACGCCCCAGGCGTCAAGTCGCACGCCAAGATCCATGCGTTCATCGACGCCGTCGCCCGCGCCGATGCTCTTTTGACAGTGCGCGAAAATCCAGTGTAAAATTTTCTTTTTTGCAGGCGGTTAGCTCAGTTGGTTAGAGCGCCACGTTGACATCGTGGAGGTCGTTGGTTCGAACCCAATACCGCCTACCAGATTTTGCCTAGGCGACCTTGCGCGCAGCGCGGTCGTCGTGGCCAAGGAAAGCCGCACCCGCCAGCCCGGTGCGGCTTTTTTGTGCGCCGCCGGGCGAAGGACGTGAACGCGCGATGGCAACCTTTACGGCTGCGGGGGCGGGCTGCGTCGCAGCAGCTCGGCGAGCAGTTGCTTTAAGTGCGGTGAGAACACCGGAATGACGTGTTCGACCCCTTGGGGATCGATGGCATGGTGCAGGGTCACCGACTGGCCTTCGAAGATGTGCGGCGCTTGTGCCACTTCGATGTACTTGGCCAGCAGTTCGTCGACCTGCGCCTGGACGGCCTGCCTGGCCGCTGGGGTGTCCCGCCCCGATGAAGCGTAGCGCTTCAGGATCAGGTGCAGGTCGTCCAGGAAAAGGACGAGCGCCTTGGTGCCCCGGCAATCCGCCCGTTGATAGCCCCACTGCTCGTCACCCGGTTCCAGCACAATGCCGGTTATGCCAATCATTTCGCGTCCTTGCTCTGCTCGATAGCCAACGTCCGGCTTCGCCCCCGCCAGCGCCCATGCGGCCCGTGTATTGCGTTGCCTTTTTTTTCCGGAACCCGCGCCGCGGCTGCGCCTGGGGCGCGCCGGGCAAAACGTCCAGATACTCGCAAATCTAACTGTATCAGGGACCTCGCCGATCGCCGCACCGGCCGTTTAACCTAGCTCGCTCCCCCCGTTATCCAAGCCTTGTTACATTGAGGCCCGGGCGGGGCCGGGTAGGCTGGGCTATGCTCGTAGGCACTGACGCCTGGCGTCGGCATACCGAGCTCGCTCAACCCTCAAGGAGAAACCATGTTGAACAAGACCCTGCTTGCTGCCGCGCTGGCGGTGGCATCGATGCTGAGCATCGCCGGATGCAACACCGTGGAAGGCGCCGGAAAGGACATCGAGCGAGGCGGCGAGGCGATACAAGGGGCCGCCAAGTAAGCGGCCCGGCGCCGGCCGGCTGGCCGGACGCCGTTCGCTTCGTGATCGCCTTCCGGCCGTCCGCCGTTGTCGTGGACGGCCTTTCTTTTTGTCGTTACCGGATCCCGCCAGCCAGGCGGGATTCTCCCCGCTGGCGCGGCCCAGCGCAAGGGCCGGCCGGGTCGGCCGGGTTCACCGCCGGGCCCCCCGCCGCTTTCCGGTAAAATGACCTGTTGCCCGTCGTCATCCACTTACTAACGGAAATAGGTTTTTCATGCAGCCTGTGGTTGAAACCCTCTCCGGCCTGGAGCGCCGCGTCGATCTGGCCGTCTCGCTGGACGACATCGAAAAGGAAGTCCAGGCCCAACTCAAGCGCGTGGCGCGCACCGCCAAGGTGCCCGGCTTCCGGCCCGGCAAGGCGCCGCTGAACATGCTCGAACGCAGCCACGGGCCTGGCATCCGGTATGACGTGATCAATAGCAAGGTCGGCGAAGCCTTCGAGCAGGTCGTCGAGCAGGCCAAGCTGCGCGTGGCCGGCGTGCCCAAGCTCGAGCCCAAGACGGAAAACGCGCCCGAAGGCAAGCTCGCCTTTACCGCCACCTTCGAGGTCTATCCCGAAGTCAAGGTTCCCGACCTGAGCGCGCTGTCGGTCAAGCGCGCCGTCACCCGGGTGGGCGAGCCCGAAGTCGACCGCACCGTCGAGATCCTGCGCAAGCAGCGCGCCACTTATGAGCCGCGCGCCGACCGTGCGGTGCAGGACGGCGACCGCGTCAAGCTGGACTTCACCGGCAAGATCGACGGGGTGGCCTTCGAAGGCGGTACGGCCGAGGACTTCACCTTCGTCGCCGGCCAGGGCCGCATGCTGCCCGAATTCGAAGAGGCCGTGCGCGGCATGCGCGCCGGCGAAAGCAAGACCTTCCCGCTGACCTTCCCAGAAGACTATGCGGGCAAGGAAGTGGCCGGCAAGCAGGCCGAATTCACCATCACCGTCAAGGAAGTCGCAGAGGCCATCCTGCCGCCGGTGGACGCCGAATTCGCCAAGTCGCTCGGCCAGGCCGAGGGCGACGTCGAGAAGCTGCGCGCCGACATCCGCGCCAACATCGAGCGCGAAGTCAAGCTGCGCACCCAGGCCCGCACCAAGGCCAGCGTCATGGACGCCCTGGTCGAGGCCGGCCAGTTCGAGGTGCCCAAGGCGCTGGTGGCCAGCGACACCCAAAGCCGCATCGCCGCCGCCCGGCAGGACCTGAAGCAGCGCGGCGTGCCCAATGCCGATACGGTGCCCATTCCCGAGGACCTCTTCTCGGCCGAGTCCGAGCGCCGGGTGCGCCTGGGCCTGCTGGTGGCCGAGCTGGTGCGCCAGGAGCAGCTGCAGGCCAAGCCCGAGCAGGTGCGCGCGCGCATCGAAGAGTTCGCCCAGAACTACGAGCAGCCGGCCCAGGTGGTCAGCTACTACCTGAGCGACCGCCAGCGCCGTGCCGAGATCGAGGCCGTCGTGCTCGAGGACAACGTCGTCGACTTCGTGCTGTCCAAGGCCCAGGTCACCGACGAGGAAGTGCCTTTCGAACAGATCATGGGGACTGCGTAATGCACATGCAGCGCTTCACCGATTTCTATGCCTCCATGTATGGCGGGGCTTCGGTCACGCCCACGGGCCTGGGGTACATCCCCATGGTCGTGGAGCAGTCCGGCCGCGGCGAGCGCGCCTATGACATCTATTCGCGCCTGCTGAAGGAGCGCGTGGTTTTCCTGGTGGGGCCGGTCACCGACAATACCGCCAACCTGGTGGTCGCGCAGCTGTTGTTCCTGGAATCCGAAAACCCGGACAAGGACATCGCCTTCTATATCAATTCGCCCGGCGGCTCGGTCTATGCCGGCATGGCGATCTACGACACCATGCAGTTCGTCAAGCCGGACGTGTCCACGCTGTGCACCGGGCTGGCCGCCAGCATGGGTGCCTTCCTGCTGGCCGCGGGCAAGAAGGGCAAGCGTTTTGCGCTGCCCAATTCCCGCATCATGATCCACCAGCCCTCGGGCGGCGCCCAGGGCCAGGCCTCCGACATCCAGATCCAGGCGCGCGAAATCCTCGAGTTGCGCGAGCGCCTGAACCAGATCCTGGCCGAGAACACCGGCCAGCCGGTCGAGCGCATCGCCCAGGATACCGAGCGTGACAACTTCATGTCCGCGGCGGATGCGGTATCGTATGGGTTGATCGACCAGGTGCTGACCTCCCGGGCTGCCCAGTCGTCTTGAGGCCAATGCCTGGGTGGGCCCGCTGCGGGCCCGCCCGCTGATATACGCGATACACATATTTATGCCCGAAAAGAAAGGCTCGGCCGACGCCAAGGTTCTCCACTGCTCGTTCTGCAACAAGAGCCAGCACGAGGTTCGCAAGCTGATCGCAGGCCCGTCGGTGTTCATCTGCGATGAATGCATCGACCTGTGCAACGACATCATCCGCGAGGAGGCCCAGGCGACCGCGCGCGCCGCGATACGCTCGGAGCTGCCCACGCCGGCTGAGATCAAGGCCTTTCTCGACCAGTACGTGATCGGCCAGGAAGGCCCCAAGCGGATGCTGGCCGTGGCGGTCTACAACCACTACAAGCGCATCCGCCACAGCGAGATCAAGGGCGACGACGTCGAACTGGCCAAGAGCAATATCATGCTCATCGGTCCGACCGGGTCGGGCAAGACGCTACTCGCCCAGACCCTGGCGCGCCAGCTCAACGTGCCCTTCGTCATGGCCGACGCCACGACGCTGACCGAGGCCGGCTACGTCGGCGAGGACGTCGAGAACATCATCCAAAAGCTGTTGCAAAACTGCAACTACGATGTCGAGAAGGCGCAACGCGCCATCGTCTACATCGACGAGATCGACAAGATTTCCCGCAAGGCCGACAATCCCTCCATCACCCGGGACGTCTCCGGCGAGGGCGTGCAGCAGGCGCTGCTCAAGCTGATCGAAGGTACGGTGGCCTCCGTGCCGCCACAGGGCGGGCGCAAGCACCCGAACCAGGATTTCGTCCAAGTCGACACCACCAACATCCTGTTCATCGTCGGCGGCGCGTTCGACGGGCTGGACAAGATCATCCGCGACCGCACGGAGAAATCCGGCATTGGCTTCGGTGCGTCGGTCACGTCCAAGTCCGAGCGTTCGGTGGGAGAGCTGTTCGCCGAGGTCGAACCCGAGGACATCATCAAGTTCGGCCTGATCCCGGAACTGGTCGGCCGCCTGCCCGTGGTCGCCACGCTCGACGAGCTCGACGAGGACGCCCTGGTGCGCATCCTGACCGAGCCCAAGAACGCGCTGGTCAAACAGTTCCAGAAACTCTTTGCCATGGAAGGGGTCGAACTGGATGTCCGTCCGCAGGCGCTGCGCGCGATCGCGCGCAAGGCGCTCAAGCGCAAGACGGGCGCCCGGGGGCTGCGCTCCATCCTGGAATCCGCGCTGCTCGACACCATGTACGAGCTGCCGTCCATGAGCAACGTCTCCCGGGTGGTCTTGGACGAGTCCGCCATCGAGGAAGACGGCGCGCCGCTCGTCATCTACGCCGACGAGACGTCCGAGCCCGTCAAGCGCAACCGCCCGCCGGTGCGCGACGCCGCGGCCTAACGGGGCGGCCCGGCCGCCCTGGTGGCCGGCGCCTGCCGCCGTAACCTTGTTTTTTCGGCTATCGTCGCCATAAGAGACATAATTGTCCGGGCGGGCACGCGCTGCCCCGCCACCCGATACGCCGAGTCAATCCCGAGGAAAGCCCATCATGTCTGCCAGCCAGACCTTGCCGTCCGAACCGCTCGACCTGCCGCTGCTGCCGTTGCGCGACGTCGTGGTGTTCCCGCACATGGTCATTCCCCTGTTCGTGGGGCGTCCTCGCTCCATCCGTGCGCTGGAGGCCGCCATGGAGGCGGGCAAGAGCATCATGCTGGTGGCGCAAAAATCCGCCAGCAAGGACGACCCCACGCCCGACGACGTGTACGAGATCGGCTGCGTGGCCGGCATCCTGCAGATGCTGAAGCTGCCCGACGGCACGGTCAAAGTGCTGGTCGAAGGCGCGCAGCGCGCCCGCATCACCGGCATCAGCGATGCGGATTCCCACTTTACCTGCCAGGTCATCCCGATTGCGCCCGACACGCAGATGAGCGCCGAAATCGAGGCGCTGCGGCGGGCCATCGTTGCCCAGTTCGAACAGTACGTCAAGCTCAACAAGAAGATCCCGCCCGAGATCCTGACCTCACTGGCTGGCATCGACGACCCCGGCCGCCTGGCGGACACCATTGCCGCGCACCTGCCGCTCAAGCTCGAGCAAAAGCAGAAAATGCTCGAAATCTTCGCCACGGCCGAGCGGCTCGAGGCGCTTCTGACCCAGCTCGAGACCGAGATCGACATCCTTCAGGTCGAGAAGCGCATCCGCGGCCGCGTCAAGAAGCAGATGGAGAAGAGCCAGCGCGATTACTACCTGAACGAGCAGGTCAAGGCGATCCAGAAGGAGCTGGGCGAGGGCGAGGACGGCGCCGACATCGAAGAACTGGAAAAGAAGATCCAGGCCGCGCGCATGCCCAAGGAAGCGCGCAAGAAGGCCGAATCCGAGCTCAAGAAGCTCAAGCTCATGTCGCCCATGTCGGCCGAGGCGACCGTGGTGCGCAACTACATCGACACCCTGGTCAACCTGCCCTGGCGCAAGAAGAGCAAGGTCAACAACTCCATCCCCAACGCCGAGGCGGTGCTGGACAACGACCACTACGGGCTGGAGAAGGTCAAGGAACGCATCCTGGAATACCTGGCCGTGCAGCAGCGCGTCGACAAGGTCAAGGCACCCATCCTGTGCCTGGTCGGGCCTCCCGGCGTGGGCAAGACCTCGCTGGGCCAGTCGATCGCGCGCGCGACCAACCGGAAGTTCGTGCGCATGGCGCTGGGCGGCGTGCGCGATGAGGCGGAGATCCGCGGCCACCGTCGCACCTACATCGGTTCGATGCCCGGCAAGATCCTGCAGAACATGGCCAAGGTGGGCGTGCGCAACCCCTTGTTCCTGCTCGACGAAATTGACAAGCTGGGCATGGATTTCCGCGGCGATCCGGCTTCGGCGTTGCTGGAGGTGCTCGACCCGGAACAAAACCACACCTTCCAGGACCATTACGTCGAGGTGGACTTCGACTTGTCTGACGTGATGTTCGTGGCCACCAGCAACACGCTGAACATCCCCCCGGCACTGCTCGATCGCATGGAGGTCATCCGCCTGTCGGGCTACACCGAAGACGAAAAAGTTCACATCGCGCGCGAGCACTTGTTGCCCAAGCTGATGAAGAACAACGGCGTCAAGCCCGAGGAGCTGTCGGTCGACGAATCGGCGATCCGCGACATCGTGCGCTACTACACGCGCGAGGCGGGCGTGCGGGCGCTCGAGCGCGAGATCGGCAAGATCTGCCGCAAGGTGGTCAAGCAGCTGCTGACGCAGTCGCAGAAAACCGAGTCGGGTGAAGTGCGGCCTGCCACCGAACCCTTCAAGCAGGTGGTGGTCACGTCCGAGAACCTGAGCGATTACCTGGGCGTGCGCCGGTACACCTTCGGCATGGCCGAGAAGGAAAACCAGATCGGCCAGGTTACCGGGCTGGCGTGGACGGAAGTGGGCGGCGACCTGCTGACCATCGAAGTCGCAGACATGCCGGGCAAGGGCAACATCCAGCGCACCGGCTCGCTTGGCGACGTGATGAAGGAATCGGTCGAAGCGGCCCGTTCGGTGGTGCGTGCCCGGGCACGGCGACTGGGCTTGCCTGACAGCGTGTTCGAGAAGCACGACATGCACGTGCACGTGCCCGAAGGCGCCACGCCCAAGGATGGCCCGTCGGCGGGCATTGCCATCACCACGGCCATCGTCTCGGCGCTGGCCAAGATCCCCGTGCGCGCCGACGTGGCCATGACTGGCGAGATCACCCTGCGCGGCGAGGTGCTGGCCATCGGCGGCTTGAAGGAAAAGCTGCTGGCTGCGCACCGCGGCGGCATCAAGACCGTGCTCATCCCCGAGGAAAACGTCAAGGACTTGGCCGAGATCCCGGACAACGTCAAGAACCAGCTCGAAATCGTGCCCGTTCGGTGGATCGACAAAGTGCTGGAGCTTGCGCTGGAGCGCATGCCCGAGCCCTTGCCCGATGAGGAGCCGGCCAGGGCCGACGCACCGGTGGTCGCGAAATCGACTGAGGTCGCGGCGGACTCTTCGGTCATCAAGCACTGATTCCTCAAGTTACGTGCTTTGTGCAACCCCGGCCCGGCGCCGGGGTTGCCCGTTTATCGACCCTGCCTATGCAAGCGATGCGACCCATAGACGCAGTCCGGCTGGACAAATGGCTGTGGGCTGCGCGGTTTTTCAAGACGAGGCAATTGGCCCATGACGCCATCGACGGCGGAAAGGTGCACGTCAACGGCGCCAGGGCCAAGCCGGCACGCGTCGTGCGGCTGGGCGACACGCTGGAAGTACAAGGGGTGGAGCACCGCTGGGTGGTCGTGGTGCGGGCGCTGTCTGACAGGCGCGGCCCTGCGACCGAGGCACGCGCGCTGTACGAGGAGACGCCCGAAAGCGTGGCCGCGCGCGAGCAGCGCGCCCAGGCCCGGCGCTTAGGGGTAGAGCCTGGCCTGCAGCTGCGTCGCGGGCGCCCCACCAAGCGTGAGCGCCGCGAGCTGGACCGCTATCGCGGCGGGTGACGTCGCGCGCCGCTGCGCGCGACTCGGCTGGCGGGTGGGTGAGCCGGCCTAGTGCAATGCCTGCGTGCGGATCAGCCCGACCGCGATGCCTTCCAGTGCGAACTGCTGGCCCGGCTGAACCTCGATGGGCGAGAAATCAGGGTTTTCGGGCAGCAGCTGGATGCGCCCGCCTTGTCGGTGCAGGCGCTTGACCGTGACCTCGTCGTCGATGCGGGCGACGACGATCTGGCCGTTGCGTGCTTCGGCCGCGCGCCGCACGGCCAGCAGGTCCCCGTCCAGGATGCCGGCATCCCGCATGCTTTGGCCGCGTACCTTCAATAGGTAATCCGGGGTCTGGGAAAACAGCCCGGGATCGACGCCGATTTCGCGCTCGACGTGCTCGGCCGCGAGGATGGGGCTGCCGGCGGCCACGCGGCCGACCAGCGGCAGTCGCAGCGAGCCCAGCATCCCCTTGCCGCCGTCGCCGCCAGCCGCCGGCGCAGCCTGGTCCGCCGGATCGTTCAGGCGGATGCCGCGGGATGCGCCCGCGGTCAGGACAATGGCCCCTTTACGCGCCAGCGCCCGCAGGTGGTCTTCGGCCGCGTTGGGCGAGCGAAAGCCCAGCGCCCGCGCGATTTCCGCACGGGTAGGGGGAAAGCCCGTCTGGGCGATCGTGCGGCGGATGAAATCCAGGATCTGTCGTTGGCGGTCGGTGAGCTTGGCAGTCATGTCAGGCCGGCACTGTATGGGCATACAGGCGCCATTCTGGGCTAGGCGCCCGCAAATTGCAAGCTGCAGGCGTGGCGGCTGGCAGGTTTGCGGCACGTGGTGGGCTTCTCCCCGCCTGTGGTAAGCGCCTGCCCTTGCACGCTAGGGATTTACCCTTGCAATTCCCAAAAGACGGGAATCGAAAATTCATTTTTCGGGAATCGGTGCGCATACTGCACCGCCATGGAAGCGAAAAACGTCGCGGGCACGTCCCTCACGCCGCCCGGCGGAGCCGAACGGACGCTATACGTGCTGGCCACCTTGGCACGGCACGGCCGGCCGCTGACTGCAGCCGAGCTCGCCGCGCTCACACGCCTTGCGCCGAGCACGCTTTATCGCCAGCTCGCCCTGCTCAAGCAATGGG
Source organism: uncultured Alcaligenaceae bacterium (assembly GCA_937908115.1). Lineage (GTDB taxonomy): Bacteria > Pseudomonadota > Gammaproteobacteria > Burkholderiales > Burkholderiaceae_B > CALEQZ01. The sequence continues at coordinate 17,280 of CALEQZ010000039.1, forward strand.
GCTTCGTGCAGGAAAACGCCGGGGCGTACATGCCCGGTCCGACCTGCTTGCAGCTGGCGTGGGGGTTCGACCAGACCTCGTATCTCTTGCACGAGGCATTGCCGGAAATGCAGAAGCTGTCGGACCAGACCGAGGAGACCGTCGGCTTGATGGTGGCGGTGCAAAAGCAGGTCGTCTGCCTGGACATGGTCGAGAGCCGCCTGCCGCTTCGCTGCGCCTTCACCAAAGGCAAGGGCCTGCCGCTGACGCGCGGGGCGTCGGCCAAGGCGCTGCTGGCTTTCATGCCCACGGCGCAGCGCAAGGCGGTCTTGCAGGACCCGGACACCGTGGCGCAGCTTGGGCCTGGCGGGCTGCAGCGGCTCGAGGCCGACCTGGAAAAGATTCGGCAACAGGGCTACGCAGTCAGCGCCGACGAGGTCGACCAGGGCGTCTGGGGAGTCAGCGTTCCCATCATCCCGCACGTCGGAAAACTGCTTGGCGGCATCACGCTCATGGCACCGGTCTCGCGCGTGGACGCACGCAGCCGCAGCCTGATCGAGCAGGCGGTTGCGGCGGCCCGGCGCATTTCGGCGCGGCTGCATTCACAGCGGTAGTTTCTTTGGCTTTTCCCTGAGGAGAACGACGATGGCCATTTCTCGATCATTGACCCGTTTGCTGGCCGGCCTGGCCGCCAGCCTTGCCGTGAGCGGCGTGCATGCGGCAGGCGAGCCGCTGCGCGTGGTGGTGGACCCGACCTTCCCGCCGATGGAGTACGTGGAAAACGGCAAGCGCGCCGGCTTCGACATCGATATCGGCGAGGCCCTGGCCAAGGCCATGGGGCGCGACATCCAGTGGATAGACATCGACTTCAAGGGATTGGTGCCGGCCGTGCAGGCAGGCCGCGCAGACTTGGCGCTGTCGGCGATCTACATCACCGAGGAACGCCGCAAGGTGGTCGATTTCAGCGATCCGTACTACGTCGGCGGGCTGGTGGTGCTGACCAAGGCCAATGGCCCGATCAAGACGCTCAAGGACCTGGACGGGCAGAAGGTATCGGTCCAGGTCGGCACCAAGTCGGTCAACTTCCTGAAGGAGCATTACCCCGGCGTGCAGCGCGTGGAGGTCGAAAAGAACCAGGAAATGTTCAACCTTGCGCAGATCGGGCGCGCCGCGGCGGCCGTCACGGGCAAGCCCGCGGCCAAGCTCTTCGCCCAAAGCACCAAGGGTGACATGGTCGTGCTCGAAGAGCAGTTGACCAACGAGGAGTACGGCATCGCCGTGTCCAAGCGCAATCCCGACCTGCTGCGCGAGCTGAACCAGGCGTTGGCCAAGATCAAGGCCGACGGCACGTACGACGCCATCGTCGCGAAGTGGTTCGGGACCAAGTGACATGGATTTCGATTTCTCTCCTGTCCTGCAGGATTGGCCCATGCTGATGCGGGGCGCGCTGGTGACCATTGAGGTCACCTCGTGCGCCCTGGTCCTGGGCTGCCTCATAGGATTGCTCGTCGGCGTGGGGCGGCTCAATCCGCGGCGCAGGCTGGTCTACGGCCTGTGTTCGGCCTACTTGGTGGCCTTTCGCGGCACGCCCCTGCTGGTGCAGCTGTTCATCTGGTTCTTCGGCTTGCCACAGTTCGGCGTGCTGCTGCCGGCATTCGCCTGCGGCGTGCTGGGCCTGGGCATGTATTCGGGCGCTTATGTTTCCGAGATCGTGCGCGGCGCCATCCAGTCGGTCGACCGGGGCCAAAACGAGGCGGCGCGCTCGCTGGGCATGTCTGCGGCGCAGTCGATGCGGATCATCATCCTGCCCCAGGCGGTCATACGGATGATCCCGCCGCTGGGCAACGAATTCATTGCGCTGATTAAGAACTCGGCGCTGGTGTCGCTGCTGACCATCCATGACTTGATGCACGAAGGCCAAAAGATCATCAGCGTGTCGTATCGCTCGCTCGAGGTGTACCTGGCCGTGGCGGCGGTGTATTTGGTGCTGACGACCCTGACTACGGCGGTGCTGCGCCTGGTCGAGACGCGCCTGCGGGCAGGGGGGATGGTGCAATGAGCAGCATGATTTCCATACGCGGCTTGTCCAAGTCCTTTGGCGCCAACCCCGTCCTGCGCGGCATCGACTTCGAGGTTGCCGAGTCCCAGGTGGTGGTGGTCATCGGTCCGAGCGGCTCGGGCAAGAGCACGTTGCTGCGCTGTTGCAACGGCCTGGAGGTCGCCGAACAGGGCAGCATCGAGATCTGCGGGACCCGGCTGCTGGACCAGGGCAGGTTGCTGGAAGACCGCCGGCTCAACGCGTTGCGCCGCCAGGTTGGCATGGTGTTCCAGTCGTTCAACCTGTTCCCGCACCTGACCGTGCTGGGCAATGTCGCCATCGGGCCGCGCAAGCTGCTCGGCGTGCCGCGCGCCCAGGCCGAGGCCGAAGCGCGGGAGCTACTGCGCAAGGTTGGGCTCGAGGCCAAGGCCGATGCCATGCCGGCCAGCCTGTCGGGCGGCCAGAAGCAGCGCGTGGCCATCGCCCGCGCACTGGCGATGCGGCCGCGAGTCATGCTTTTCGACGAACCGACCTCGGCGCTCGACCCGGAGCTCGTGGGAGAAGTGCTGCAGGTCATGAAGCTGCTGGCCAAGGAAGGGATGACCATGATGGTGGTCACGCACGAAATGGGATTCGCGCGCGACGTGGCCGACGTCGTTGCCGTCATGGACGGTGGGCGGATCATCGAGCAGGGTACGCCCGACGTGATCTTTACGCAGCCGGTCCAGGCGCGCACCCGCAGCTTCCTGCAAGCCGTGCTCAACCCTTCGTCGGGGAGCTGACATGCCCGGGGATGCATTGACCGATCCCTGGCAAAACGGACGCAGCGACGACGGTGAACGGGGCGACACGCGCCGGCTGCATCACATCGTGCGGCCGGTGGACTTGGGCGGCCTGTCTACCGAGGCAGAGGGACACCCCTTGGTGCTGGGCTTTGCCAGCGATGCCGGCGTGCGCCGCAACCGCGGCAGGCCAGGCGCCGCCGGGGGGCCTGCGGCGATTCGCCGGATGCTCAGCAACCTGGCGGCGCACGAACTGCAAACCCTGCTCGATGCTGGCGATATCACCTGCGAGGGCGAGGCGCTAGAAGCGGCTCAGCAGGCTTGTGCGCTGGCGCTGGCCAAGGCGCTGTCGCTTGGTGCCTTTCCGGTGCTGTTGGGCGGCGGGCACGAGATCGCGGTGGCCAGCTTCATGGGGCTGCGACGTTACCTGGATGACCAGGGCGATGCCGGCAAGGTGCTGGTGCTCAACATAGACGCCCACTTGGACCTGCGCACCTCACGGCCGCCCAGCTCGGGTACGCCCTTCGATGAGATCGCGCGGTACTGCGAAGCGCATGGCCATGCGTGGCGCTATGCCTGTATCGGCGTGTCCAAGCCGTCCAATACCGCAGCCTTGTTTGCCCGTGCCGACGAGATCGGCGCCGTCGTGGTCGCTGACGAGCACGCGCAGGAGCGTCACCTGGACGCCCTGCGCGAGCAGGTGGCTACGCTGCTGCAGCAGGCCCATCACGTGTACCTGACCATAGACATCGACGCGCTGCCGGCCGCGGTGGCGCCGGGGGTGTCGGCGCCCGCGGCGCTGGGCGTGCCTGTCTCGGTGGTCGAGGCCATCATCGGCTGGGTGGCCGACAGCGGCAAGCTGCGCGTGGCCGACCTGGCGGAATTGAACCCTGCTTTCGACCCCGACGGGCGGACCGCGCGTGTGGCGGCCCGCCTGGCGTGGAAGCTGCTGCACGCGGCGGCGTGCAGCCGGCGCGAGGGCACGGGTCGCGCCATCGATGTTTCAAGGTGAATGTCATGACCCAAGCAGGATTGCCGATCACCGGCATTTGTTCTTTCGGCAAGTATCCGATTTGCCAGGACCTGGATGCGCTACAGGCAGACATCGCGGTGCTGGGCGTGCCCTACGACGTGGGCGTGGGCTTCCTGTCGGGCACCCGGTTGGGGCCGCGCCGAATCCGCGAGGCGTCCACGCAGTACGGCCGAGGGCAGACGGGTTTCTACGACCCGGAGCGCGACGAGGTATACCTGGCAGCGCCCGATCGCATCGTCGACTGCGGTGACGCCTACCTCGTCCAGGGCGACATCGAAAAGTCCTTCGCCTACATCGAGCAATACGTGCGCCGCATCGTCGAGGCCGGCGCGATCCCCGCAGTCATGGGCGGCGACCATTCGATTTCGATCCCCGTGGCGCGGGCGCTGGACCGGTACCGGGACCTGACGGTGGTGCAGTTCGACGCCCACCTGGATTGGACCGACGAGCGCGACGGCCAGCGCTACGGCAACGGCAGTCCCATGCGCCGCATGTCCGAAATGGCCCACATCGGCGAGATGATCCAGATCGGCCTGCGTGGCATGGGCAGCAGCCGCAAGCAGGACTTCGACGACGCACGCGCCTACGGCAGCAAGCTGATCCCGTGCAGCGAGGTCAAGCGCCAGGGGGTGGATGCGGTGCTGGAGAAAATCCCGGCGGGCCGCCAGCTGTACGTGACGATAGACATCGACGCGCTGGACATCACGATCGCCCCGGGCACCGGTTCGCCCATGCCGGGCGGGCTGGATTATGACCAAATCACGGCGCTGTTGGCAGGCGTGGCCGCCCGCGGCGACGTGGTGGCCTTCGACCTGGTCGAGGTGGCGCCGCAATATGACCCGGCCGGCATCACGACCCGCATCGCCGCGCTGGTCATGCTCAATTTCATGGCGCAGATCCTCAAGCACCGCAGGCTGCGCCGGCAGGCGTAGGCCGGCAAAACGAACGGCCCGCTTGCCGGGGCGGGCCGTTTCGACGCGGGTCCAGCCGGCCGGCAGTTTGCCGGCCCATCGGCTTACTTCATCACCGCCGCGATGGCCTGCGCCACGCGGTCGATGTTGCCGCTGTTGAGCGCGGCCACGCAGATGCGGCCGCTGGAGACGGCGTAGATGGCGTGGTCTTGGCGCAGCCGTTCGACCTGCTCGGCGCTCAGGCCGGAATACGAGAACATCCCGCGCTGCTTGACGACGAATTCCATGTCCTGCGCCACGCCCAGAGCCTTGAGCTTGTCCACCAGCTGGCGGCGCATCAGGCGGATGCGCTCGCGCATTTCGGCCAGTTCCTGGGACCACAGCGAGAACAGCTCGGGCGAGTTCAGGACGGTGGCGACCACGGTGCCGCCGTGGGTGGGCGGATTGGAATAGTTGGTGCGAATCACGCGCTTGACTTGGCTGAGCACGCGCGCGCCTTCTTCCTTGTCACCGGCCACGATGGTCAGCGCGCCGACGCGTTCGCCGTACAGCGAGAAGGACTTGGAGAACGACGAGCTGATCAGCATGGTCAGCCCTTGGTCGGCGAACATGCGCACGACTGCGGCGTCTTCTTCCAGGCCGTCGCCGAAGCCTTGGTAGGCGATGTCCAGGAAGGGCACGAGCTTGCGCGCCTTGATGACTTCGACGATGCCGGCCCATTGTTCCAGCGTCGGATCCACGCCCGTGGGGTTGTGGCAGCAGGCGTGCAGCACCACCACCGACTGCTCGGGCAGGGCGCGCAGCGAGGCCAGCATGCCTTCATAGTCCAGGCCGTGGGTGGCCGGGTCGTAGTAGGCGTACTCGACGACTTCGAAGCCGGCGCGCTCGAACAGGGCGCGGTGGTTTTCCCAGCTGGGGTTGCTGATGGCGGCCTTGGCCTGGGGCAGGAGCTGGCGCAGGAAGTCGGCGCCGATCTTGAGCGCGCCCGTGCCGCCCAGGGCCTGGACGGTGACGGCGCGACCTTCGGCGGCCACGCTCGAATCCTTGCCCAGCAGCAGCGCTTGGGCGCCCTTGTTGTAGCCGGGGATGCCGTCGATGGGCAGGTAGCCGCGGGCAGCGGCGGCTTCGATGCGGGCGGCCTCGGCCTTGCGTACGCATTGCAGCAAGGGGATGCGGCCGGCGTCGTCGTAATAAACCCCCACGCCGAGGTTGGTTTTCCCTGCCCGGGTATCGGCGTTGAATTGCTCGTTCAGCCCGAGGATGGGGTCGCGGGGGGCGAGTTCGACGGATGCGAAAAGGGAGCTCATGAAGGCTTGCAAAAGGGAAGTAGACGCCGCGAGGGGCAGGGGGGATAATCAGGGGTTTACCCTGACAAAGTCTAGCATGTCCGAGCCAGGATTCGTGGATTTCCCGGGCAGTCCGTTTCACCTGTACCAGCCGTATCCGCCGGCCGGGGACCAGCCGCGCGCGATCGAGGAGCTGGTCCAGGGGGTACGCGACGGCCTCATGTACCAGATCCTGCTCGGTGTGACGGGGTCGGGCAAGACCTACACCATGGCCAACGTGATCGCGCGCCTGGGGCGCCCGGCCCTGGTGCTGGCGCCGAACAAGACGCTGGCCGCGCAGCTCTACGCCGAAATGCGCGAGTTTTTCCCGCGCAACGCGGTGGAGTACTTCGTCTCGTACTACGACTACTACCAGCCCGAGGCCTACGTGCCGACGCGGGACCTGTTCATCGAAAAGGACTCGTCCATCAACGAGCACATCGAGCAGATGCGCCTGTCGGCAACCAAGAGCCTGCTCGAGCGGCGCGATACCGTCATCGTCGGCACGGTCTCGTGCATTTACGGGATCGGCAACCCCGGTGACTACCACGCCATGGTGCTGATCCTGCGCGCCGGCGACCGCATTTCGCGGCGCGAGATCCTGGCCAGGCTGGTGTCCATGCAATACACGCGCAACGACACCGATTTCACCCGCGGCACGTTCCGCGCCCGGGGCGAAACGATAGACATCTTTCCGGCCGAAAGCGCCGAACTCGCCCTGCGCGTGACGATGTTCGACGACGAAGTCGAAAGCCTGGACCTGTTCGATCCGCTGACTGGCAAGGTGCGCCAGCGCGTGCCGCGCTTTACCGTTTATCCCGGGTCGCACTACGTGACGCCGCGCGAGACGGTGCTGCGCGCCATCGAAACCATCAAGGAAGAGCTGCGCGAGCGGGTCCAGTACTTCGTCGACCAAGGCAAGCTGGTCGAGGCGCAGCGGCTGGAGCAGCGTACGCGCTTCGACCTGGAAATGCTGCAGGAGCTGGGTTTTTGCAAGGGCATCGAGAACTACTCGCGCCACCTGTCGGGCGCGGCGCCCGGCGAGCCCCCGCCCACGCTGATCGACTACCTGCCGCCTGACGCGTTGATGTTCATCGACGAAAGCCACGTCACCATCGGCCAGCTGGGCGGCATGTACCGGGGCGACCGTTCGCGCAAGGAAACGCTGGTGCAGTATGGGTTCCGCCTGCCTTCGGCACTGGACAACCGGCCGCTGCGCATGGAGGAGTTCGAGGCGCGCATGCGCCAGTGCATTTTCGTGTCGGCCACGCCGGCCGACTATGAAAAGGCCCATGCCGACAATGTGGTCGAGCAGGTGGTGCGTCCCACGGGCCTGGTCGACCCCGTGGTCGAAGTGCGCCCGGCGCGCACCCAGGTCGATGACCTGCTGGGCGAAATTCGCCAGCGCACCACGGCCGGCGAGCGCGTGCTGGTCACGACCCTGACCAAGCGCATGGCCGAGGACTTGACCGAGTACCTGAGCGAAAACGGCGTGCGCGTGCGCTACCTGCACTCGGACATCGATACGGTCGAGCGCGTGGAGATCATCCGCGACCTGCGCCTGGGCGCGTTCGACGTGCTGGTCGGGATCAACCTGCTGCGCGAGGGGCTGGACATCCCGGAGGTGTCGCTGGTGGCCATTTTGGACGCGGACAAGGAAGGCTTCCTGCGGTCCGAGCGCAGCCTGATCCAGACCATCGGCCGGGCCGCCCGCAACCTCAATGGCATGGCCATCCTGTACGCCGACCAGGTCACTGATTCGATGCGTCGGGCGCTGGAGGAAACCGAACGGCGCCGCAAGCGTCAAATGGCTTTCAACCAGGAGCACGGGATCTCGCCGCGCGGCGTGCACAAGGCGGTGCGCGAGCTGATCGACGGCGTGGTCGGCGCCGCACCGCGCCGGGAAGCCGAGCACGAGGTACCGCCAGAGCTGCTGGCCGACGAAAAGGCCCTGGCAAAGGAAATCCGCCGGTTGGAAAAGGTCATGCTCGAGCACGCCCGCAACCTCGAGTTCGAACAGGCGGCGGCTGCCCGCGATGCCCTGCAGCGGCTCAAGGAGAAGGTATTGCTAGGGGTAAACCCCTAGCCGGTGAGGTGGTCGCCGACGGTGCACGGGTCGGTGCAAGGCGCCCCGGGATGGCGATTTTGCGTTGCATCGAAAACGACACCTTTTCGCGCCGTTGGTCCTAGAAAACTTAAAATTAACTCTCAAGAAAGATAGATAAGTTATTGATTTTTAATAGTTAAAAAATTTTACATACGGGTTGCACCATTTTTGCGCACCCGCAAAAAAAGCTTGCCTATTTTCGGGTTTTCCCGCACACTTACTCACATGATGACCAAGGTACTTTTCGTTTGCATGGGCAACATCTGCCGCTCGCCCAGCGCCGAGGGCGTGTTCCGCCAACTGGTGGGCGAGGCCGGTCTGTCCGATTACGTGCGCATCGATTCGGCGGGCACGCATGCGTTCCACGTCGGCGAGGCGCCCGATGCCCGTGCCCAGGCCGCGGCGCGCAAGCGCGGCTATGACATCTCGCACCGCGAGGCGCGCCAGATCACGCAGGATGACTTCCGCGAATTCGACCTCATCCTGGCCATGGACTGGGACAACCTCGCCGCGCTGCAGCAGCAATGCCCGAAGCAGTACCAGCACAAGCTCATGCTGCTGATGCGCTTTGCCAACGAATACGAAGAGGCCACGGTTCCCGACCCGTACTACGGCGGTCCCGAGGGCTTTGGCAAGGTTCTCGACTACATAGAGGACGCCTGCCAGGGCGTACTGGAGCTGGTGCGCAAGCGCGCCATGCAATACCAGGCGGCCTGAACCTGGGCCTGCAGACCACCGCGCTTCGGCGCGGTTTTTTTCTGCGGTTTCCCTAGCAAATTAGTCGGGAATTTGCTAAACTTGAGCTAAATGCTCGGGTATTGGGCCCGGGCGACAGGCCCGCCGGCGGCGGGCGCACTCAAGGGACGATCATGCGGCTGACTACCAAAGGACGTTTCGCCGTCACGGCCATGATAGACCTGGCGCTGCGGCAGAACAGCGGGCCTGTCACGCTGGCGGCCATTAGCAAGCGGCAGAACATCTCGCTGTCGTATCTGGAGCAGTTGTTCGGCAAACTGCGCCGCCACGAGCTGGTCGAAAGCGTGCGCGGCCCGGGCGGCGGGTATTCGCTGGCCAAGCTGGCCCGCAACGTGACCGTGGCCGACATCATCTTCGCCGTGGACGAGCCGCTTGACGCCACCAGCTGCGGCGGCAAGCGCGACTGTACCAGCGGCAACGACGGCAAGCCGGGCAAGTGCATGACCCACGAGTTGTGGGCCACGCTCAACCGCAAGATGGTCGACTACCTCGATTCCGTCTCGCTGCAGGATCTGGTCGACCAGCACCGGATGCGCCAGCTGCAGGAAGCCAACCAGGAACAGAAAAGTGCTTGCACCACCGTCCGGGTCAACCGGGGGGTCGGCGGCGCCGCGCATGCACCCCAGCCGGGTTCCGGCACCCGCGCAGCCGCCTGAAATGATGCTAAAGGAGCAATTGCAAATGACGACCCGTCCCATCTATCTGGACTATTCCGCCACGACGCCGGTTGACCCGCGCGTGGTGGAGAAAATGGTGCCGTGGCTGTATGACAACTTCGGCAACCCTGCATCGCGCAGCCATTCGTACGGCTGGGCCGCGGAGGAGGCCGTCGAGCAGGCACGCGCCGAGGTGGCGGCGCTGGTCAACGCCGATCCCCGTGAAATCATCTGGACCTCGGGGGCGACCGAATCGGACAACCTGGCGATCAAGGGTGCGGCCCAGTTCTATGCCGAGCGCGGCAAGCACATCGTCACCGTCAAGACCGAGCACAAGGCCGTGCTCGACACCTGTCGCGACCTCGAGCGCCGCGGCTTCGAGGTGACTTACCTCGACGTGCAGGAAAATGGCTTGCTCGACCTGGACGCCTTCCAGGCGGCGCTGCGTCCCGACACCATCCTGGTGTCGGTGATGATGGTCAACAACGAGATCGGCGTCATCCAGGACATCGAAGCCCTGGGCGAGATCTGCCGCGAGCGCGGCATCGTGTTCCACGTCGACGCGGCGCAGGCGACCGGCAAGGTGGCCATAGACCTGCAAAAGTTGAAGGTCGACCTGATGTCCTTCTCGGCCCACAAGACCTACGGGCCCAAGGGCATCGGGGCGCTGTACGTACGCCGCAAGCCGCGCGTGCGCATCGAGGCGCAGATCCACGGCGGCGGCCACGAAAGGGGCTTCCGTTCCGGCACGCTGCCCACGCACCAGATCGTCGGCATGGGCGAGGCCTTCCGCCTGGCGCGCGAGGAAATGGCCACGGAAAACGAGCGGGTGCGCATGCTGCGCGACCGGCTCTGGCAGGGCCTTTCGCAAATCGAGGAAGTCTACGTCAACGGCGACATGGAGCGCCGCGTGCCACACAACCTGAACGTCAGCTTCAACTACGTCGAAGGCGAGTCGCTGATCATGGCGATCAAGGAACTGGCCGTCTCCAGCGGATCGGCCTGCACCTCGGCCAGCCTGGAGCCGTCCTATGTGCTGCGCGCGCTTGGACGCAACGACGAGCTGGCACACAGCTCGATCCGCTTCACCATCGGTCGCTTCACCACCGAGCAGGAAATCGACTTCGCCGTCGACCTGATCAAGAGCCGGGTCGGCAAGCTGCGCGACATGTCGCCCTTGTGGGAAATGGCCCAGGAAGGCATAGACCTCAGCACGGTGCAGTGGGCCGCCCACTGACGTCGGGAACGGCTTACGGAGAAATATCATGGCTTACAGCGAAAAAGTACTGGATCACTACGAGAACCCCCGCAACGTGGGCTCGTTCGACAAGAACGAAGCCGGCGTGGGCACCGGCATGGTCGGCGCGCCGGCCTGTGGCGACGTGATGAAGCTGCAGATCAAGGTCAACGACCAAGGCATCATCGAAGATGCCCGCTTCAAGACCTATGGCTGCGGCTCGGCGATCGCCTCCAGCTCCCTGGTGACCGAATGGGTCAAGGGCAAGACGCTGGAGCAGGCGATGGCCATACGCAACACGCAAATCGCCGAGGAACTCGCCCTGCCGCCGGTCAAGATCCACTGCTCCATCCTCGCCGAGGACGCGATCAAGGCGGCGATCAAGGACTACCAGGCCAAGCACGGCGCGGCGGCGCAGCAGCCGGCTGCGGCGGAATGACGGCATGGCGATCACGCTGACCCAAAAGGCGGCCGAGCACGTCGGCCGCTACCTGCAGAAGCGCGGCAAAGGGATTGGGCTGCGGTTGGGCGTGCGCACGACTGGCTGCTCGGGCCTGGCCTACAAGCTGGAATATGTCGACGAGCCGCAGGCCGACGACCGGGTCTTCGAAAGCTTCGGCATCAAGGTCTTCGTCGATCCCAAGAGCCTGCCCTATTTGGACGGCACGCAGCTCGACTACACGCGCGAAGGGCTCAACGAGGGCTTCAAGTTCAGCAACCCGAACGAGAAGGCCACCTGCGGCTGCGGCGAATCGTTTACGGTGTAGCGCATTGGCCGACGACCACTTCAGCTTGTTCGGCTTGCCGGCGCGCTATGCGCAGGACGAGCAGGCGCTGCAGAAGGCCTGGCACGACGTGGCGGCCAAAGTGCATCCGGATCGCTTCGCCACGGCCGGCCCGGCGCAGCGCCGCGTGGCCATGCAGTGGGCCGCGCGCGCCAATGAAGCCTACCGTACCCTGCGCGATCCGCTGGCGCGGGCGCGCTATCTGTGCGAGCTACGCGGCGTGGACCTGCAGGCCGAGAGCAACACGTCCATGTCGCCCGACTTCCTGATGCAGCAGATGCAATGGCGCGAGGCGCTGGACGAAGCGCGCGCGGCGGGCGACGGCAAGGCGCTGGCCGCCTTGCGCCAGGAGCTTGACCAGGCGCGTGCAGCCATGAGCGAGCAGGTCCGGGTGCTGCTCGATGATGCCGGCGATGCGCAGGCCGCCGGCCAGCGCGTGCGCGAATGGATGTTTTTGGAAAAGCTCGCCCGGGAAATCGACAACGAATGAGCGCCTGCGCCGCGGCGCGGGCGCTTGATGCAAGGACGGGCTGTGCGCGCCAGGCTGGCGGCCGGCGCGCCAAGATAAGGTCCCACTGATGGCACTACTGCAAATTTCCGAACCCGGTGAATCGCCGGCCCCGCACCAGCGCAGGCTGGCCGTCGGCATCGACCTCGGCACGACCAATTCGCTGGTGGCTGCCGTGCGCAGCGGCGCGGCCGAAGTGCTGGCCGACGAGCAGGGGCGCGTGATCCTGCCTTCTGCCGTGCGCTACGCCGCCGACGGCAGCGTGCAAGTGGGTTACGAGGCGCTGGACGCGCAGTTCGCCGATCCCTTGAATACGCTGGTCTCGGTCAAGCGGTTCATGGGCCGGTCGCTCGCCGACGCGCGCGCCGGGCGGGCGCCTTACGAATTCGTCGACGGCGCCGGGATGGTACGACTGCGCACGGCGCAGGGCGAAATCAGTCCGGTCGAAGTGTCAGCCCGGATCCTGGCCACCTTGCGCGAGCGGGCCGAGGCCGTGCTGGGCGATGAGCTGGTCGGGGCGGTCATTACCGTGCCGGCCTATTTCGACGACGCGCAACGCCAGGCCACGCGCGATGCGGCGCGGCTGGCGGGGTTGAATGTGCTGCGGCTGCTGAACGAGCCGACCGCCGCGGCGCTGGCCTACGGGCTGGATTCGGGCGCCGAAGGTGTCTATGCGGTCTACGACCTGGGCGGCGGCACCTTCGACATTTCCATTTTGCGCCTGTCGCGCGGCGTGTTCGAGGTGGTGGCCACCGCTGGCGATACGCAGTTGGGGGGCGACGACTTCGACGAGGCGATTGCCGCTTGGGCACTGCAGCAGGCCGGGATTGCGAATGAGCAGCTGGACAAGGCCAGCCACAGGCGGCTGTTGCGCGCGGCCCGGGCGGCGCGCGAGGCCCTGACCGGTGCGCCGCGCGCCCGGCTGGACGTCGCGCTGCAAGCCGGTCCCGTGCGCGTGGAGATCGCGCGTGAACAATTCGAAGCGCTGGCGCAGCCCCTGGTGGCGCGCACGCTCGACTGCGTGCGCCGCACGCTGCGCGACGCCGGCCTGCGTCCGGACGAGGTCCAGGGCGTGGTCATGGTGGGCGGGGCCACCCGCATGCCGGTCGTGCGCCAGGCCGTGGCCAATCATTTCGGCAAGGAGCCGCTGACCAGCATCGACCCCGACCAGGTCGTGGCGCTGGGCGCGGCGCAGCAGGCCAACTTGCTGGCGGGCAACCGGGCCGCCGGCGAGGACTGGATGCTGCTCGACGTCCTGCCGCTGTCGCTGGGCCTGGAGACCATGGGCGGGCTGGTCGAGCGCATCATTCCGCGCAACAGCACCATCCCCGTGGCGCGCGCGCAGGAATTCACCACCTTCAAGGACGGCCAGACGGCGATGAGCATCCACGTGGTGCAAGGCGAGCGGGAGCTGGTCTCGGACTGCCGGTCGCTGGCGCGCTTCGAGCTGCGCGGCATCCCGCCGATGGTGGCGGGCGCGGCGCGCATCCGCGTGACCTTCCAGGTCGATGCCGACGGGTTGCTGGGCGTGACCGCCCGAGAGCAAACCAGCGGCGTGGAGGCCTCGGTCACGGTCAAGCCCAGCTACGGGCTGACCGACGAGGAGATCGCCGCGATGCTGGCCGACAGCGTCAGCCACGCCGACGAGGATGCGCGGCTGCGCATGCTGCGCGAGCAGCAGGTCGAGGCGCGGCATTTGGTCGAATCGGTCCGCTCGGCGCTGGCCACCGACGGCGACTTGCTCACGGACGAAGAGCGCGCCCACATCGAAGAGGCGATCGCTGGCGCGCAGATGGCCGCCGAAGGACAGGACGTCGAGGCCGTGCGTGCGGCCGTGGCGCGGTTGTCGGCTGCCACGGACGATTTTGCAGCCCGCCGCATGGATCGCAGCATCCGCGCGGCGTTGGCCGGCCGCAAGCTGGACGAACTCGCCTGATACTGCCATGCCCAAGCTCACCGTACTGCCCCACCCCGAGATTTGCCCGCAGGGCGCTGTCATCGAGGACGCGCCACAAGGCGAATCGATCTGCCGCGTGCTGCTGGACCACGACATCGAAATCGAGCACGCCTGCGAGTTGTCGTGCGCGTGCACGACCTGCCATGTCATCGTGCGCGAGGGATTCGGATCGCTCGAGCAAGCGTCGGACAACGAAGAGGACATGCTCGACAGGGCCTGGGGGCTGACGTCCACGTCGCGGCTGTCGTGCCAGGCGCGCATCGCCGACGCGGACCTGACCATCGAGATTCCCAAGTATTCGATCAACCACGCCAAGGAGAACCACTAGATGAAGTGGGTCGACATCCACGACATCGCGGCGGCGCTGGCCGATGCCCATCCCGACGTCGATCCCCGCACCGTGCGCTTTACCGACCTGCGCGCCTGGGTGCTGGCGCTGCCCGGCTTCGACGACGATCCCGCCCGCAGCGGCGAGAAGATCCTCGAGGCCATACAGGCGGCTTGGATCGACGAGCTTTGAGGCTGGCGGCCGGGCGCCGCACCCGCGGCCCGGCGCGGCCAGTCGTATCGCCGATGGCCGCCGTCCTGCTTGGACGGCGGCCTTTTTCGTGGCGCCGGCGCAATCCGGCCGGTTTCCTGCGGCACCGGCAGGCGGTAAGCTTGCCGCTTTCCAAGCAGTGCTTCACATCTTCGCCTGTTCGTCCTTTCCATGACCGCACCTCACTTGCGCTTTGGCCTGGCCGCCAACCGCCTGCACCACGAGACCCCCGACGCGGCGCTTTTTGCCTGGCTGCGCGCCTGCTCGGCCACCATCCGGGAGCTCGGCATCGAGCTCTACACCGTGGGCCGCACCCACGACGCCATCGTGCGCGAAGGCATGCTGCAGGGCTATCCCGGCTTGGTGCGCTACCCCTACGGCCGCGAGGGCGGGCTGATGAAGCTGGTCGCCCGCGTGACGGCTGGCCGCGAGGGCCAGGAGCCCTTTGGCGGGGCCATCTACCTGATCGACCCGGTCGATCCGTCATCGATCTTTCCCGAGGCATTGGCGCTCAAGCGCCAGTGCATCACGCACGGCCGGCCCTTCATTTCCACGCTGGCCGGTGCGATCGAGTGGATGGAGGTCGAGCGCATCCACGCAGGCCTGCGTCCCGACCCGGTGGCCGATCCCATCCTGGATTTTCCACGCCAGACGGTGGCGCTGATCGCGCACGACGCGCTCAAGGATGAGATGGTGGCGTTCGCCGCCGAGCACTTCGACCTGCTGTCGCGCTTTGCGCGGCGCGTGGGCACCGGCACCACCGGCGCGCGCTTGAACGAATTGGCTTGGTCGCGCGGCTGGCCACGCGACAAGCCTTGGGTGGATCGCTACCTGAGCGGTCCGCTGGGCGGGGATGCGCAGATCGCCGAGCTGGTCCTGGAAAACCAGTGCCAGCGGGTGATTTTTTTCGAGGATCCGCACGTGGCGCGCCAGCACGAGGCCGACATCCAGCTGCTGGAGCGGGCCGTGCGCGTAGTCACGCGCACGGCGACGTGCGCCACCTCGCCTGCAGTGGCGCGGCGCTGGGCGCTGGCGATGGAAAAGCGGCGCGCCTGACCAACGCGCCGGCACGCGACCGGGCAGGGGGCTGGGCCTTCAGCGCAGCGCCTTGACCGCAGCCAGCAGCCCGGCCGCGCCGGCCAGCACAAGCAGGCCCAGGCCCAGCCCGATCAAGGGTTCCAGCGGCTCGGTGCGCCCGCCCAGCCACAGCAGGGCGCAGGCCAGGCCGGCCAGCCAGCATGCCGCGCAAAAGGCCGCCAGCAACCACGTCGCACGCTGTCCGGCCGCCCACTGCGGCGCCTTGGGGCGGCGCAGGCCGAAGACCAGGGCGTAAAGCCCCGCGGCGCAGCCCAGCAGCAAGAGGATCTTGGCAAGCATGGGCCGCCTTGTCCTTCAGTCCTCGGGCCGCATGTGCGGGAAGAGGATGACGTCGCGGATGCTGGGGCTGTCGGTCAGCAGCATGACCAGGCGGTCGATGCCGATGCCGCAACCGCCGGCCGGCGGCATGCCGTATTCCAGCGCGCGGATGTAGTCGGCGTCGTAGTACATGGCCTCCTCGTCGCCGGCGTCCTTGGCCTGGACCTGGGCGCGGAAGCGCTCGGCCTGGTCTTCCGGGTCGTTGAGCTCCGAGAACCCGTTGGCAATCTCCCGCCCGGTGATGAAGAGTTCGAAGCGCTCGGTGATGCCGGGACGGGTGTCGGAGGCGCGTGCCAGCGGCGAGACCTCGACGGGGTAGTCGACGATGTATGTCGGGTTCCAGAGTTGCGACTCGGCGGTTTCCTCGAACAGCGCCAGCTGCAGCGCGCCCAATCCCGCACGCGCCATGGCCGCGGCCTGCATGTCCACGCCCAGGCGCTTGAGCTCGCCGCGCAGGAATTGCTCGTCGTCGAGCTGGGCCTGGGTATAGGACGGTGCGTACTTCAGGATGGCTTCGCAGATGGTCAGCCGGTCGAAGGGGCGCGACAAGTCCAGTTCCCGGCCTTGGTAGGTCAGCACGGCGCTGCCCGTGGCCGATGTCGCCGCCTCGCGTATCAGCGTTTCGGTGAAGTCCATCAGCCAGCGGTAGTCCGCGTAGGCCGCGTAGAACTCCATCATGGTGAACTCGGGGTTGTGGCGTGGGCTTAGCCCCTCGTTGCGGAAGTTGCGGTTGATTTCGTAGACGCGCTCGAAGCCGCCGACCAGCAGGCGCTTGAGGTAAAGCTCGGGCGCGATGCGCAGGTACATCTGCATGTCCAGCGCGTTGTGGTGCGTGATGAAGGGCTTGGCCGCTGCACCGCCGGGGATGGGGTGCAGCATGGGCGTCTCGACCTCGAGGAATCCTGCATCCTGCATGTGCTTGCGCAGGCTGCCGATGGCCTTGCTGCGCGCCTCGAAGGTGCGGCGCGTGGCCTCGGTCATGATCAGGTCGACGTAGCGCTGGCGGTAGCGCAGCTCCTGGTCGGTGACGCCGTGGAACTTGTCGGGCAGGGGGCGCAGCGACTTGGCCAGCAGCCGGATCGCGTCGGCGTGCACGGACAGCTCGCCCTTGTTGGTCTTGAACACCGTGCCGCTCACGCCGATGATGTCTCCGATGTCCCACTGCTTGAAGGCGGCGTAGGCGTCGTCACCCAGGGCGCCGCGGTCGAGGTAGATCTGGATGCGGCCGCTGCCGTCCTGCAAGGTGGCAAAGCTTGCGCGGCCCATGACGCGCTTGAGCATCATGCGGCCAGCCACTTTGACGGCGATCGGGTCATCGGCCAGCGCCTGCTGCTCCCAGCCATCGTAGCGCGCGTGCAGGTCGGCCGCGTGCGCGTCGGGGCGGAAATCGTTGGGATAGGCCACGCCGGTCTCGCGCAGCCGGGCGAGTTTGGCACGCCGTTCGGCGATGAGGTGGTTCTCGTCCTGGGCGGTGCGGCCGGTCGGTGCGGGCGTCTGGTCGGTCATGTCGCGGATGTCGGGTTGGGCGCGGTTCAGTAATTGCGGATGTCGTCGATGCAGGTGGCGCCGAAGTCGTCGCGTTCCAGATAGGCGACGATGCGGGCCGCCACGGCTTCGGGCGAGGCGAGTTTGCCCTCGCGGTGCATGGCCTGGAAGCGTTGCAGCGCCGGGAAGTGGGCGGGGTCGGTGGCGCGGATCTCGGCCTGCATGTCGGTATCGACCACGCCGGGGGCGAGCGATGCCAGGCGCGCACCGCCTTCGGGCTGTTCGGCGGCGGCCACGCGCGTGTACATGTCCAGCGCGGCCTTGGTGGCGCAATAGACGGCCCAGCCGGGGTTGGGATTGCGTCCGGCGCCCGAAGAGATGTTCAGTACGCGGCGGTCCCTGCCAGGGCCAGCGCTGGCCTGCAGGAAGGCGGCGGTCAGCGCGACCGCCGCAGTCACGTTCAGCGTCAGCGCCGCTGCGACCGCCGTCGCGTCGTGCAGGGCGTCGGCGCGGCCGACCGGCTGCACGGTGCCGGCGTTGTTGATCAGCCGATAGCGCTGGGCCGGGACGGCCAGCCGCTCGCGCACGCGTGCGCAGACCTCGTCCAGGCCAGTCGCGTCGGACAGGTCGGCTGCGATCTGTTCCAACTGGCAGCCGCGTTCGCCTGCCAGCGCCTGCAAGGCGGGATCGGGGCGGCGGGCCAGCGTGATGAGAAGCGTGTCGGAGGCGAGCAGCGCTCGGGCCAGGGCCGCGCCCAGGCCGCGCGAGGCGCCGGTAAGGACGATGACGGTATCGGGCATGTCAGACGCCTTGTTTCAGGCTGGCCTCGATGAACGGATCGAGATCGCCATCGAGGACCTTCTGGGTATTGGAAATTTCGACGTTGGTGCGCAGGTCCTTGATCCGGCTCTGGTCCAGCACGTAGGAGCGGATCTGGTGGCCCCAGGCCACGTCGGTCTTGGAGTCTTCCAGCTTTTGCTGCTCGGCCAAACGCTTGCGCATCTCCAGCTCGTACAAGCGCGATTTCAGCATCTGCATGGCCTCGGCGCGGTTGCGGTGCTGCGACCGGTCGTTCTGGCACTGCACGACGATGCCGGTGGGGATGTGCGTGATGCGCACCGCGGAATCGGTCTTGTTGATGTGCTGGCCGCCCGCGCCGCTGGCCCGGTAGGTGTCGATGCGCAGGTCGGCGGGATTGACCTCGACCTCGAAGGAGTCGTCGATCTCCGGGTAGACGAACACGCTGGCAAACGAGGTGTGGCGCCCGCCCGCCGAGTCGAAGGGGCTCTTGCGTACCAGGCGATGCACGCCGGTTTCGGTGCGCAGGTAGCCGAAAGCGTATTCGCCTTCGATCTTGATGGTCGCCGACTTGATGCCGGCGACTTCACCTTCGGATTCTTCGAGCACCTCGGCCTTGAAGCCCTTGCGCTCGGCGTACTTCAGGTATTGGCGCAGCAGCATCGCGGCCCAGTCCTGTGCCTCGGTGCCGCCGGCGCCTGCCTGGATGTCCAGGAAGCAGTTGAGCGGATCGGCCGGGTTGGAGAACATGCGCCGGAATTCCAGCGCTTCGATGCGCTGCTGGAAGGTATCGGCGTCCTTGTCGATGGCCAACAGGGTGGCGTCGTCGCCGTCGGCGGCGGCCAACTCGAACAGTTCGCGGGCGTCGGCAATGTCCTGGCCCAATTCGGTCAGGGTCAGGACGACGTCCTCGAGGTTTTTCTTTTCGCGGCCCAGATCCTGCGCGCGCTTGGGGTCGTTCCAGACGCCGGGGTCTTCGAGTTCGGCGTTTACGACCTGCAGGCGCTCGCGCTTGGCATCGTAGTCAAAGATACCTCCGTAGCGCGAGCTGGCGCTCGTGGTAGTCGGCTAGGCGTGCGGCGATCTGGTTCTGGCGTTCGGCTTCCATCGCAATCCTTGGATTTCTTTCGCGAAACCCAGCATTTTACTGCGTCACCGCAGGCCGGCCGCGCCGTTGCGCGCTGCAAGGCTTACCCCAAGGCCTGCACGCCCGGCCGCGCCGCTAGGCCGCGTGCTCGATGACGAGCTGGGCGCTGACCATGCCGTTCCAGACGTTCTGGTCTAGCCGGTAGGCGGCCTGGATGCGCTCGGGCAGGGGTTGGTCGCGTCCGAACCAAATCGCGTCGAAGCGCTGGTGGCCGCGCTCGAGCGAGAGCTTCAGGTGCTTTTCACCGACCAGGCGCTGGCCACGCACGACGAACTCGTCCAGGAACAAGGGCGCGGCGAATCCTGCGCCCCATACCTGCTGCTGCAGCATGCCGGCGACTTCGGCGTTGGCGTAGCCCGATTCGAGCGAGCCGTCGGTTTCGATCAGCGGCTCGAAGGCATCACGCCCGGTCAGTTCGCGCACGGCAGCGTCGAAGGCCTGCACGAACAGGGGAAAGTCGCCGCGGCCCAGGGTCAGGCCCGCCGCCATGGCATGACCGCCGAACTTGCGGATCAAGCTGGGATGGCGCTTGGAGACGAGATCCAGCGCGTCGCGCAAGTGCACGTCGGGAATCGAGCGTCCCGATCCGCGGATTTCGTCGTCGCCCGCCGGTGCGAAGGCCAGCGCCGGGCGCCAGAATTTTTCCTTCAGGCGCGAGGCGACCAGGCCCACCACGCCTTGGTGCCAGCTTTCGTCGAAGACGCACACAGCCGCGCCGCTGGTGGCCGACGGTTCGGCCATGGCAGCCAGCGCCTGCTCTCGCATTTCGGCCTCGATGGCGCGGCGCTCGCGGTTGATCTGGTCGAGCTGGCGCGCCATTTCCAGGGCTTCGTCCTCGCGGTCGGTGGTCAGGCAGGCGATGCCAAGGCTCATGTCGGCGAGCCGCCCGGCCGCATTGATGCGCGGACCCAAGGCAAAGCCGAGGTCGAAGCTGGTGGCGGTGCGCGGCTCGCGGCCGGCGACCGCGAACAAGGCGCGCACGCCCGGCTGCATGCGGCCGGCGCGCATGCGTGCCAGGCCTTGCGAAACCAGCAGCCGGTTGTTGGCGTCGAGCTTGACCACGTCGGCGACCGTGCCCAGCGCCACCAGGTCGGCCAGCGCATCCAGGCGTGGGCCGCCGTCGGGGGGATAGACGCCTCGCCGGCGCAGTTCAGCGCGCAGCGCCAGCATCAAATAAAAGATGACGCCCACTCCGGCCAGGTTCTTGGACGGAAACCCGCATCCCGGCTGGTTGGGGTTGACGATGGCCAAGGCCTCGGGCAGCGTGTCGCCGGGCAGGTGGTGGTCGGTGACGATCACGCCGATGCCGCGCGCGCGTGCGGCGGCCACGCCGTCGACGCTGGCGATGCCGTTGTCCACGGTGACGATGATGTCCGGCTTGCCGGCAGGGTGCTTGCAGGCCAGTTCCACCACTGCCGGCGACAGGCCGTAACCGGTCTCGAAACGGTTTGGCACGAGGAAGTCGACCTGGGCGCCCATGGCGCGCAGGGCGCGCAAGCCCACGGCGCAGGCGGTTGCGCCATCGCAGTCATAGTCGGCGACGATGAGCAGCCGTTGGCCGGTCGCGATGGCGTCGGCCAGCAGCGCCGCGGCCCGGTCGGCATGCGTCAGCCCCATGGGCGGCAGCATCGCCGGCCAGCCCAAGCGCGTTTCCTCGGGGCGGCTGACGCCGCGCGCGGCCCAAAGGCGGGCCAGCAGCGGGTGGATACCTGCCGCCTCCAGCGTCCGGCACGCGGCCGGATCGGCCTTGCGTATGGTCAGTCGTGGGGATACCACCAGGATTTCCAGTTCTTCTTGGGCCATGCGAGCCGGCGCAGCAGCCGGCTTGCGGGCAGGGTCAGCCGGACCAGGCGGTCCGCGCCGGTCAGGATGAGGACGGGAGGGCGCCCGGCATCGGCCAGGGGGCGTAGCACGCGGGCGTCCAGGCCGGCCAGCGCGTCCAGCCAGGCAGGCCAGTCGCCGGCGCGCGCAGGCGCGACCAAGTCTTCGTGGACCTGGGCGGGTTCGCCGGGCGCGGCATCCCACGCCGCAGCGCCGCCGTACAACCACAGGCTGTTGATGGGCAGCTGGCCGCGTTCGGCGCGCGCCTGGTTGGCCGGGTGCTCGTGCCAGGCCATTTGGATCTCGTTGAGCAGGCGCCGCCAGGGACGGGCGCCGGCGTCCTGCGGCCACCACGCATCCAGGCCGGCGCCGGCGACCACGGCCGGGCTGGCCGAGGGCATCGTCACGCCGTCAGGCAGGCACGCCAGCCAGGTGCCCGGATAAAGCCGCTGCATGGCAAAGCCGCTGCCCTCGAGCACAGGCTGCACGGATGCGAACAGCGCAGCGTCTTCTTCGGGGCTGACTTCGAGCATCGCCGGGTCGACCAGCATCGCCCCTTCGGTCGACAGCGCGATGTGGGAAAGCTCGGCCAGCCACACCGGCGCACCGGTTGGCGCCCGGGCGCCGGCACGCAGCGGCGCCAACCCCGCGCCCAAGCGCTGGCCCGGCGCAGGGCGAAAGCCTGCTTGGCGCAGCTGCCAGGCTTCGAAAGGCGTGCAGCCGGCGGACTTGAGATCCAACGCCTCGACCTCGTGGCTGGCCCGTTGCATCCAAGCGTGCAGGACGGGCGCGCGCTGCGCCAGGCGGCTGGCGAGTTCGCCGGCCAAAGCCGAAGGGGGCAGGGCCGCTGGGATGACGACTTGCATGGGCGGCATTGTAGTGCCGGCCGCCGGCCTGCCGGATCGGTCAAGCCTGGGGCAGGGTAATGGTGACGCACAGCCCCTGCGGCTTGGCGTTGCGCGCATGGATGGCACCGGCATGGGCGTGCACCGCAGCCCTGGCAATGGTCAGGCCCAGGCCGGCGCCGGTGCCGTTGACGCTGTTGGCCGCGACGCGATAGAAGGGCTCGAACAGGTTCGGCAGGTCGGCCTCGGGCACGCCCGGGCCCTGGTCGGCGATTTCCAATATGGCCTTGTGGTCTTGCACGCGCAGGCTCAGGCTGATGACCGAACCCGTCGGCGCATGGCGCAGTGCATTGCGCAGCACGTTTTCGACGGCGCTCGACAGGCTGGCCTCGTTGCCCAGCACCACGGCGCGGGCGCGTTCGCGCCATTCGATGGCGATGTTGCGGCCGCCTGCTTCGAAGCAGGCGTCGCGCACGACTTCGTCGACGAGCTCGCCCAACTCCAGCGGCGTGGTCGGCGGCGGCATGGCTCCCATCCGGGCCAAATCCAGGGTGCGGCCAACCAGGCCTTCCAGGCGCTTGCCTTCGCGCTCGATGCGGTCGAATTGCGTGTCCTGGGTGGCGTCCTTGCGCCGGGCCAATTCCAGCGCCAGTTGCAGCCGCGCCAGCGGCGAGCGCAGTTCGTGCGCCATATTGCGAAGCAGCAGCTCGCGCGTGTCGACCAGCGACTGCAGTCGCGCCGCCATGGCATCGAAGTCGCGCGCAAACCTGCCCAACTCGTCTTTGCGCTTGGTCAGTGTTTCGGGTGCGCGCGTGCCCAGCCGGCCTTGGGCCAATGCTTGGGCGACGTCGCGCAGCTGGTCCAGCGGGCGCGTGACGTGGCGCATCAGCAGCCAACAGAACGGCGCGGTGATCGACAGCGCGAATAGCAGCAACGCCAGCAGCACGGGCGGGCTGGACAGCGCGTCCCAATGCGAAAACTCCAGCGGCAGAAAGAGCATGAGCAGCGCCCGCCCGTCAGGCAGGCTCAGCGGCTGCGGATCCCACCACGAGATGCGCATGCTTTCCTGGGTCGGGACGACGGTGTCCCAATGCTCGGCCGATTCCAGCCCGAGCCCGTTCATGAGCCGGCGATAGTCCTCGGCTGCCTGCTGCAGCCGCGACGGCACGCGGCGGTTGAGCAGGTCGCCGCCGTCGGCGTCGAGCACGTAGATTTCCAGCGCTGCGTAGTTGTTGTGCATCGCCCGCAGCCAGCGCTCCAGCCCAGCGACACCCTGGGTACGGGCCACCTGGCTGGCATCCCGGGTCAAATTGGCCGGATTCAGGCCGTCGAGCGAGGCGAAGCGGTACCAGGCCAGCGATGCGGTCAGCAGCATGCCGCAGGCGACGATGAGCGCCATCGCGCCCCAGAACATCAGGAACGCGTGCCAGAAGAGCGAGGCGTGGCGCAGCCGCTGCATCGATGCCGCCTTTACGCGGATTCGACCAGTACGTAGCCCAAGCCGCGCAGGTTGCGGATGATCGGCCGTCCGGCCGAGCCGTCCAAGCCCAGCTTGCGGCGCAGCGTGCTGATATGGGTGTCGATGCTGCGGTCGTATCG
This sequence comes from uncultured Alcaligenaceae bacterium, assembly GCA_937908115.1. GTDB lineage: Bacteria > Pseudomonadota > Gammaproteobacteria > Burkholderiales > Burkholderiaceae_B > CALEQZ01. The sequence goes on from CALEQZ010000039.1 coordinate 41,003, forward strand.
GTCGCAGGCGCGGCCCAATGCGTAGCGGCTGATCTGGTCGCGCGCCACGACCTGCCCGGGCGTGCGCATCAGGACTTCGAGGATGCGCTGCTCGGCACCGGTCAGCGCCACCTGTTCGTCGTCCACGCCGGCGCGCCCGGTGGCCGGATCCAGATGCAGCGACCCGACCGATAGCATGCTGACCGGTGCCGCCGGCGGCGATTCGAACCGGCGCAGCACCGCGGTGATGCGCGCCTTCAGTTCCCTGGGGCTGAACGGCTTGGACAAGTAGTCGTCGGCGCCGAACTCCAGCCCCAGCACGCGGTCGGTCTCACTGCCATGCGCGGTCAGCATGATGACCGGGCGGTGGGAATGGCGCCGGAACTGCCTGAGCAAGTCCAGCCCGTTGCCGTCGGGCAGCATCAGGTCCAGCAGGATCAGGTCGAAGGGGCGATTGGCCAGCTGGACGTGCGCGTCGCTCGCCCGGTGGGCAAGCACGAGGTCGATGCACGACGGGGCGAAATATTCGCGCAGCATTTGCGACAACTCTACGTCGTCGTCGATCAGCAGCACGCTGCGGGGCTTGGCAGACAAAGTGAAGACCGTGGACATCGGGGTAATGAACGCCGGAGGACGCACGGCTTCGACCGAGCCGTGTGTTAAGAAACGTCAAGAAAACAAAAAAACCGGAAAGCCGCTTGCGCGACAATCCCTATTTTAATCTGATAATCATTTTCATTTAGATCTGAGGGGATAGGGAGCGCCGGGCCGGGGCCCGGGGCTTGGATCTCATTGTGCAACAACGGAGAAGCAGCCAGATGAGCAGTAGGCGTCTACCGGCGTCGCGTCGCGTCGCTGAGGGGCTTGGCAAGAATAACCGTGCGGTCGCATTTCGCACTGGCGTGAGGGAGAATCGGACACTTTTGGCGCAAGCCGTCGCCGGCCGCTGGCCGCGTGCGCTGGGGGCGGCCATGCTGGCCGGCGCGGCGTCACCCGCCTGGACCCAGGCCGGCCCGGACAATGTCGCCGAGATGGAAACCGTGGTGGTGACCGCCAGCGGCTTCGAGCAGAACGTCGTCGACGCGCCTGCATCGATCTCCGTGATCCCGCGCGAAAAACTCGAACAGGGCATGTACCGCGACCTGAACGACGCGCTGCGCGACATTCCGGGCGTGATCATTACCAGCAACAGCGACAACAACGGCCGCGGCGATATCAGCCTGCGCGGCATGGGCTCGGCCTATACGCTCATCCTGGTCGACGGCAAGCGCACCAATACCAAGGAAACCCAGACCAACGGATCGACCGGCACGGACCAGGGCTGGGTGCCGCCCTTGGAGGCCATCGAGCGCATCGAGGTCGTACGCGGCCCTATGTCCTCGCTGTACGGTTCGGATGCCATGGGCGGCGTGGTCAACATCATCACCCGCAAGGTCGCCAAGCAATGGACCGGTTCGGTGCGCGCCGAAACCACGATGCAGCAGCACAGCGATTCGGGCGACGAACACTCCACCAACTTCTACCTGAGCGGGCCGATCAAGACCGACCTGCTGGGCCTGTCCATCTACGGCACCTACGCCCATCGCGACGAAGACCGCATCTACGAGGGCTACAACAAGGGGCGCACGCATGGCGCGACGGTCAAGCTGGCGTTGACCCCCACGCGCGACCATGACATCGTCCTTGAAGGCGAAAAGTACAAGCAACGCTACGAGTCACGGGTGAACCGGACCATAGAGAACGTGCCGGACAGCCGGGGCAACCTGCCCGAAGACCTGGTTAGCTACTACGACCGCGAGCGTTTCGCGATCACGCACAACGGCCGCTGGACGCCCAAGCTGCTGACCGACACCTATGTCCAGCGCGAAGACACCAAGAACATCCGCCGTGAAATGACCATCAAGAACACGGTGGCCAACACGTCGCTGACTTATCTGTTCGACCGGCACACGGTGGTCGCCGGCGCGTACTACGAAGAGAACAAGCTCAGCGACAACACGGGCAATACGATCTCAGACAGATCCAATGCCGACCGCTGGAAGTACGCCTTCTTCGCCGAGGATGAATGGCGCGTGACCGATAGTTTCGCGCTGACTGGCGGGCTGCGCTACGACAAGGTGCAGGAAGCGGGCGATCATTGGTCGCCGCGCATCTACGGCGTGTATCACCTGACCGATAACTGGAGCCTGAAGGGCGGCGTGTCGACCGGCTTCAAGGCGCCCAACATCCGCCAGATGATCTCCGACTGGGGCCAGACCAGCCGCGGCGGCAATATGTATGGCAACCCGAACCTCAAGCCCGAGAAATCGCTGAGCAAGGAAATCGGCATCCTCTACAACGCCGACTCCGGCCTGTCGGCCAGCCTGATGCTGTTCGACAACGCGTTCAAGGACAAGATCACCCGCGTGCCTTGCCCGGCATGCGGCCCGGCCAATGCCTGGGGACGCGTGCCCACGACCTACGAGAACGTGGACGAGGCGGTCACGCGCGGGGTCGAGGCGGCATTGAGCGTGCCGGTGACGGCGGCGCTGGACGTCAACGCGTCGTACACCTATACCTATTCCAAGCAAAAAACCGGCGAGTACGCGGGCAATCCGCTAAACCAGCTGCCCAAGCACCTGTTCACCCTGGGCACGAACTGGCGCGTCACCGGGCAGTTCACGACATGGACGCGGCTGCAGTTCCGCGGCAAGGAAAGCGACCCGACCGCCGGCCCGTCTTCGAGCACCATCGTGTCGCCGTCGTACACGCTGTTCGACCTGGGAGGCTCCTACAAGTTCAACCGAACCGTGACGTTGCACGCCGGCATCTACAACCTGTTCGACAAGCGGATCGATGTCGACAGGGGTTACGGTTTTGTCGAAGACGGCCGCCGCTTCTGGCTGGGTGTAGACGTCAAGTTCTAGGTGCGCAGCCTGAGCCTCTGCCGCCCGCCGTGTCTGCAGGGGCGTTTCCCATGGACCATGGATATATCGCGCGGGCGACGGACTCCCTATAATCGCGCCGCACACAACGAAAGACCGCGGACGAACCGAAGGCACCGACGCGCATGCACATGAATCGCAGACCGAGCGCCCACCGCCGTTTCCTGGTCGGGGCGTGCATGGCGCTGGCGCTGCCGGGCGGGCTGGCATGCGCGGCCGAGACCGTATCCGTCGCGCAAGCCGACGGTTCCGTCGTCGTCGCTCCCCGCCATCCCGAGCCGGTGATCAGCCTGGACCTGGGGGCGATCGACACCCTGGACGCGCTGGGCATCGACGTGCAAGGTGTGCCCACGCTGGCGCGCTGGTCTGGACCGCTGGTCCGTTACGGCAGCGACCGCTACCTGAAGGTCGGGTCGCTCTTTGCGCCGCACCCCGAAGTCATCGAGGCCGCCGCGCCCCAGCTCATCCTGGTTGGCGGGCGGTCGGCAAAGAGCGCCGCCTCGCTTGCCAAGCTTGCGCGAACGCTGGACATGTCGGTCGAGCCGCGCGCGCTGCTTCAGGGCGTGGCGCGCAACGCCGCCATTTTGGGCAAGCTGTACAGCAAGGAAGACGAGGTCGCGCGGCAGCTTCAAGCACTGCATGCGGCAATCGCAACGCTGCGCACCAAGGCGCGCGCGGCGGGTACGGCCATGGTGCTGCTGGTCACCGGCGGCAAGCTGGTCGCGCAAGGGCCGGGCACGCGCTTGGGCTTCGTCCATGACGTACTGGGCATGCCCGCGGCGATGACCGAGCCCGGCACCGCTGTCGCCGGCCGTGGACGCAGCCTCGGCAAGCTGGTGACGGCCGAGGATATCGCCCGCATCGATCCCGAATGGATTTTCGTCATCGACCGCGACCAGGCCATTGGCCGCACGGACGCGGCGCCCGCCATGCAATGGCTGGACCGGGAGCCGGTGCGCCGGACGCGGGCCTGGCGCCATGCGCATGTGGTCATGCTCGATGGCTTCGACTGGTACCTGACGGGCAATGCCGGCCTGGGCGCGCTGCGCCGCACCGTCCAGGACCTGGATCGGGCGCTGTCTGCCCAGCCCTGACGGCGTCGCGCAAAATGCCATAATGCCTGCGTGCTGAAAATACCCTTCGAACTTTGGATCGGCGCCCGCTACGCGGGCATGGCCAAGATGCGCGGGCGGCGCGGGCGCCGCGACCGCTTCATATCCTTCATCGCCGGCTCCTCGATGGCGGGGATCGCCTTGGGCGTGGCTGCGCTCATCGTCGTGCTGTCGGTGATGAACGGCTTTCAGAAAGAGGTACGCGACCGCATGCTGTCGGTCCTGCCCCATATCGAGCTGTATGTGCCGGGCGCGGCGCCAGAGCGCGTGCTGGAACAAGCGCCGCAACTGGTCGACCAAGCGCGGCGCAATAGCGCCGTGCAGGCCGGTGCGCCTTTCGTGGCCGCCCAGGCCATGCTGGTGCGCGGCCAGGCCCTGCGCGGCGTCCAGGTGCGCGGCATCGATCCGGCGCAAGAGGGCGGCGTTTCCGATTTGCCCGGGCAAATGGCTTCCGGCAGCCTGGCCGAGCTCAAGCCCGGCAGTTTTGCCGTGGTCCTGGGCCAGGAGCTCGCCGATGCGCTCGGCGTGCGCACCGGCGACACGGTGCTGATGCTCGCGCCGCAAGGCTCCATCAGTCCGGCAGGCTTTACCCCGCGCATGCGCCAGTTCACGGTGGCCGGGACCTTCATGTCGGGCCACTACGAATACGATTCGTCGCTGGCCTTCGTCAACGAAATGGATGCGGCGCGCGTGTTCCGCGACACCGGTACCGCCGGCGTTCGCCTGCGCATCGCCGACATGCAGCGCGCGCCCCAGGTGGCCGCCGAGCTGCAGCGCCAGCTGCCGCCCTACGTGATGGCGGCGGACTGGTCGCGCAACAACCGCACGTGGTTTGCCGCCGTGCAGACCGAAAAGCGGATGATGTTCCTGATCCTGGCGCTGATCGTGGCCGTGGCGGCGTTCAACCTGCTGTCCTCGCTGGTGATGGCGGTCAAGGACAAGCAGTCCGACATCGCCATCCTGCGTACTTACGGGGCCACGCCGGCCGAGGTCGGGCGCATCTTCCTCGTGCAGGGCGCGCTCATTGGCGTGGCCGGGACGGCGCTCGGCGTGGCGCTCGGGCTGCTGGTGGCAACCAATGTCGGCGTCATCGTGCCGGCCATCGAGCGCCTGCTGGGCATCCATTTCCTGCCGCGCGAAATCTACTTCATCAGCGAGCTGCCGTCCGATCCGCGCAGCGGCGACGTGATCACGATCGCCGTGACGTCGCTGGCGCTGTCGCTGCTGGCCACGCTTTACCCGAGCTGGCGCGCCTCGCGCCTGCAACCCGCACAGGTGTTGCGCCATGACTGAAGCCTACCTTGCGCCCGGCGCGCCGGCCGGCCGGGACGAGCGCATGCCACCCACGGTGCTGTCCGCGCGTGACCTGGTGCGCCATTACGAAGAGGGCGGGGCGCGCATCGACGTATTGCGTGGGGTGAGCCTGTCGGTGGCGCGCGGCGAAATGGTATCCATCGTCGGCGCCTCGGGGTCGGGCAAGAGCACGCTGCTGCACATCCTGGGCCTGCTGGATTTGCCCACCAGCGGCACGGTCGAGGTCGCCGGCACGCCCACCGCCGGATTGTCCGAAGCGCGCCGCAGCGCGCTGCGCAATCGTAGCCTGGGATTCGTCTATCAATTCCACCATTTGCTGCCGGAGTTTTCCGCGCTGGACAACGTGGCGATGCCGCTGATCGTGCGCCGCATGCCGCGCCGGCAGGCCCGGGAGCAGGCCGCCGTTTGGCTCGAACAAGTGGGATTGGCCGCACGGGCCGCACATTCGCCGGGACAACTGTCCGGCGGCGAGCGCCAGCGCGTGGCGCTTGCGCGCGCGCTGGTGACGCGGCCGGCATGCGTGCTGGCCGACGAGCCCACGGGCAACCTGGACCGCCATACTGCGCACGGTATGTTCGGGCTGCTCAAGCGCTTGAACCGCGAATCGGGCACGAGCTTCGTCATCGTCACCCATGACCCGGAGCTGGCCGCGCTGGCAGACCGGCGTTTGGTCATGGCCGACGGCAGGCTGGTCGAGGACTGAACCGCGCGGGGTGCGCCATGCTGATCGACACCCATTGCCACCTGGATGCGGCCGAGTTCGACGCCGACCGGATGGCGGTGGCGCAGCGCGCGCGCGAGGCGGGCGTCGCCGCCATCGTGATCCCCGCGGTCGCGCGCGGCAACTTCGCCACGGTGCGTGATTTGGCGCATGCCGTGCCGGGCGGGGCCTATGCCTTGGGCATCCATCCGCTGTATGTCGGCCAGGCGTGCGACGACGATTTGGTGGCATTGCGCCAAGCCGTGGCCGCCGCGATCGACGATCCGCGCTTCGTGGCCATTGGCGAGATCGGGCTGGATTTCTTCGTGCGCGAGATCGCCGAGGGCGAGCCGCGCCGCCGCCAGGAGCATTTCTACGCGGCACAGCTCGAGATCGCCGTCGAGTTCGGCCTGCCGGTGTTGCTGCACGTGCGCCGCTCCCAGGACATCATTCTCAAGCACCTGCGCCGCATGCCGGTAGCCGGCGGCATCGCCCACGCCTTCAATGGCAGCGACCAGCAGGCGCAGGGGTTCGTCGAGCGCGGCCTCGCGCTGGGGTTGGGCGGGGCCATGACCTATCCGCGCGCCTTGCAGATCCGGCGCCATGCCGCCGGCGTGCCGCTGGAGCACCTGGTGCTGGAGACCGACGCGCCCGACATCCCGCCTGCCTGGCTGCATGGGCGCGAGCGGCGCAATACGCCGGACCAGGTCCGCGGCGTGGCGCGCGCATTGGCCGAGCTGCGCGGCATGGATGAAGCGGCGGTCATCGCCGCCACCGGCGCAACGGCCTTGCGGATCCTGCCGCGGCTGGCCAAGCTGCTGGGGCAGGCCGCGCATTGACCGGGCTCGCCTGGTTGCAATGAAAAGATTGACTGGCGCCATGCATTGACCGTGGCCTTTCGGTCCCACGGCGCTGTGCGCACGGTCGCTTGCCGCCTACGATCGCTTTCTTTGCATGGCGGGGGCGCATGCTGGGCAGGCTGTCAGCGGTCGGGTTCGTGGCGGGCGCCACGCTCGTGCAGGGGCTGGGTGAACTGCCTGCCCCCGGTTTGCTGGCCTTGGCTGCAGCCGGGCTCTGCGCGGCTGCCACCGTCGTCGGACGTGCAGCCGGCCGGCGGGTGCTGCGCTGGCTGTTGCCGGCTGCGGCCGTGTGGCTGGGCGTGACCTTGGCGGCGGCGCGCGCGCAGGTGCGGCTGGACGATGCGCTCGCCCCCGGTAACGAGAACCAGGTCTCGCGCGTGGTGCTGCAGGTCGATGACCTCGTCCAAGGCGACGCGGGCGGTTGGCGATTCACCGCGCGCGTGCTGCACGCCCAGCCGGCCGGCGTGCCCGGCCGCATCCAGGTCAGCTGGCTGGCACCCGGCCGGCACGGGCGCCGGGCTGATGCGCGGCTGGCGGCGTCGCTGCCGCAGGTCGTCCCCGGCCAAGTATGGCGGGCGGCCCTGGTGCTGCGCCGGCCCCATGGCGTGCTCAACCCGCACGGGTTCGACTACGAGGCATGGATGTTTCGCCGCGGCGTGCGCGCCGTGGCCACGGTGCGCGGCCATCCCCGGCTGGTCAAGGATGATCCGTGGGCCACTCCGGGCGTGACGCTGGCGCGCGTGCGGCACGTGCTGCGCGAAGGCATGCGGCAGGCGCTGGGCGATGCGCGCTACGGCCCGGTGCTGGTCGCGCTGGCGTTGGGCGACCAGGCAGGCGTGGCCACGCAGGACTGGCGGGTCTTTAACCGCACGGGCATCACGCACCTAGTGTCGATCAGTGGCCTGCACGTGACGATGATCGCCGCGCTGTGCGGGTTGGCAGTGGCGCGGGGCTGGCGGCGCGCGAGCTGGCGCGGGCGGGCGCTGGCCGAGGCGGCGCCGGCCCAACTGGCCGGCGCGGCGGCGGCG
>CALEQZ010000040.1 GCA_937908115.1 uncultured Alcaligenaceae bacterium
TGAAAGTCGCGTCGCTGGCCACGGTGCTGGCGCTGGCAGCCGGCCTGCTGCTCGGATGGGTGTTCGCACGCAGGCCGTTTCCCGGCAGCGGGCTCGTGGAGTCGGTCTTCATGCTGCCCCTGGTGCTGCCGCCCACCGTCATCGGCTACGCCATCCTGGTCGCCGCGGGACGCAATAGCCCGCTGGGCGCCTGGCTGAAGGAACACCTGGACTACAGCCTGATCTTCAGCTGGCATGGCGCGGTAGTGGCGTCCGCCCTGGTGGCGCTGCCACTGGTGTTGAAGTCCGCCAGCGCGGCCTTTTCGCGCGTGGACCGGGCGTTGGAGGCGGCGGCGAGCACCCTCAATCAATCGGCCTGGTCGGTGTTCGCAAGGGTGACGCTGCCGCTGGCGTGGCCAGGCATCCTGGCAGGGACGCTGCTGGCATTTGCCCGCGCAATGGGCGAATTCGGCGCATCGCTCATGGTGGCCGGCTCCATCCCCGGACGGACCCAGACCTTGTCCATGGCCATCTACGATGCCGTGCAAGCCGGCGACGATACGCTTGCGCTCGCCCTGGTCATCATCACGTCCGTCTTGTCCGTCGTGATCCTGGCCGCATCCAACCGCTATCTGTCCCTGCGTTGACCGGCCCGGCAGAAAGCCCATGAACCCCACGCGCATGCGCCTTGCGATCGTTTGCCTGTCGGCCTGCCTCTTCGTCCTGCCCGGTGCGGCTGCCAGCGGGCAGCTGACGGTTTCGGCTGCCGCCAGCCTGGCGGATGTATTCAAGGATCTGATCGCGCAATTCGAGCAGCAGGCTCCGGGCACGACGGTAAGCCTAAACACCGCGGCCTCCGGCGTGCTGCTGCGGCAGATGGAGCAAGGTGCGCCCGTAGACGTTGTTGTGAGCGCGGACCAGGAAACAATGGATGCCGCCGCGGCCCGGCACCTAGTCGATGCGGCCACCCGTCGCGACGTCGCCGCCAACGCACTGGTGCTGGTGGTACCGCGCCAAGCCGGCACCGCACCTCAAACGCTACGAGACCTGGCTTTGCCCACCATCGCGCGCATCGCCATCGGCAAGCCACAGACCGTGCCCGCGGGGCGCTATGCCAAGCAGGCGTTGCAGGCCGCCGGGCTATGGGATGGACTTGCCGACAAGCTCATCACGGCGGACAACGTCCGCCAGGCATTGGACTACGTCGCACGGGGCGAAGTCGACGCCGGCTTCGTCTACGCCAGCGATGCCGCACGCGCCGCCGGCAAAGTGCGTACAGCCTTCACGGTGAGCGGCCACGCACCCATCGCCTACCCTGCGGCGGTCTGCTCAGCGAGCACAAACAAGTCCCTGGCCATGCGCCTGGTGGACTTCCTCGGCACAACGCAGGCGCGCGAGACGCTCGCCCGGCACGGGTTCCGCGCGCCATGATCGAGGTCGACATCCGCTTGCAGGTGCGCGACGGGGCGCGGCGCTTCGACCTGGCCGCGCGCCTTGGCACGTCCGCCCCGTTCGCGGCCTTGTACGGGCCGTCCGGATCCGGCAAGTCGCTGACCCTGCAGGCCATCGCCGGCCTGCTGCGGCCCGCGGCCGGACGCATCGTGATTGGCGGCCGCACGCTTTTCGACGCCGCCCGCGGCATCGACCTGCGCCCGCGCGATCGCAAGGTGGGCTACCTGTTCCAGCACTACGCGCTATTTCCACACCTGACCGTGCGCCAGAACGTGGCGTTCGGGCTGACGTCGTGGCTGCGCCGCCTGGACCGGCGTGGCCGTGCGCGCGTCGATGCGCTGCTGGATCGGTTCGGGCTCTTGGCCTTGGCCGATAGCCGCCCTGCGGCGTTATCCGGCGGCCAGCAGCAGCGCGTGGCGCTGGCGCGCGCGCTGGCGTGCGAGCCGGACGTCCTGCTGCTGGACGAGCCATTCGCCGCGCTCAACCCCATGCTGCGCGCCGGGCTGCGCACCGAACTGGCTGCCGTCTGCAAGCAATGGGGGATCCCGGCGTTGATGGTCAGCCACGACGTCGATGATGTGCTGGCGCTTGCCGATGTGGCCTTCGTCTACGACGCCGGCCAGGTGGTGCGCGAAATCGACCTGCGCGACGGTGCAAGCCGCGAACACGCAAGGCAAATCCTTGATGAGCAGGCGCCGCCAGACACGCCGCTGCGCCGCAAGCTGCGCCGGCTGTTGCAGGGCGCGGACCTGGCCGCCGGCGCCCCGCCGGATGCACCGCCAGGCCCGACGTAGCAACCTGCCGCCCGGCCGCGCCCGGCCGCCGCGCCGGTTGCTGCTTGGACACGACACGCATGGCTGGCCAACCCATCACCGCGTCCCGGACCGTCGCCGCGCTTATGCAAAGCGGGGCGCAGCCTTTAGAATGAGCCGCTTGCATCCTGCCCCAGCTTTTACGTCCTGCCGTCCAAAGTGATCGCCCTTCTCGAAGCCCACCGCGCCGGCCTGCTCGGCCGCAAACATTGGCTGCCCAATATCGTTTCCGGGATCATCGTCGGCATCGTCGCCCTGCCGCTGGCCATGGCCTTTGCCATCGCTTCCGGAGCCAAGCCGGAGCAAGGGCTGTACACCGCCATCGTCGCCGGCTTGGCCGTCTCGATATTCGGCGGCAGCCGCCTGCAGATCGCCGGCCCCACCGGCGCCTTCATCGTGATCCTGGCCGGCATCACCAGCCAGCACGGCATCGCCGGCCTGCAACTGGCCACGCTCATGGCCGGCTGCATCCTGGTGCTGCTCGGGGTCACGCGCCTGGGCGCGGTGATGCGCTACATCCCGGCGCCGGTCATCGCCGGCTTTACCGCCGGGATCGGCATGATCATCTGGGTAGGCCAGTGGCAATACTTTTTCGGCCTGCCCGAGGCGGCCGGACACTTTCACCAGAAGCTGTGGCAGCTGCTGCGCGCGCTGCCGGACCTGCATCCGGCCACGACGCTGATCGGGCTGCTGTCCCTGGCAATCGCGATCTTCGGGCCACGCGTGCGGCCGCTGCGCCGGGTGCCGGGACCGCTGCTGGCGCTGGTGGCAGCCACGACGCTGCAAGCGATCTTCGATTTCGGCGGGGTAGCCACCATCGGCTCGGCTTTCGGTGGCATTCCGCAAGGCTTGCCGCGCTGGCAATGGCCGGAGATCACGCTGGAGCGCATCCTGGAATTGATCGCACCGGCGTTTGCGATCGCAATGCTGGGCGCGATTGAGTCGCTGCTCTCGGCCATCGTGGCCGACCGGATGGCCGGCACGCGGCACGATTCGAACCAGGAGCTGATCGGGCAAGGGCTGGCCAATATCCTCGCGCCGCTGTTCGGCGGCTTTGCCGCCACCGGCGCCATCGCCCGCACGGCAACCAATATCCGCAACGGGGGCACCGGACCGCTGGCCGGCATCGTCCATGCCCTGACGCTGGTGCTCATGCTGCTGGTGGCCGCGCCGCTGGCCCAAGGCGTGCCGCTGGCCACGCTGGCGGCCATCCTGTTCGTGGTGGCCTGGAACATGAGCGACGTGCGGCATGTCCTGACCATGATGCGACGCGCGCCCAAGGCCGACGTCCTGATCCTGCTGGCCACCTTCCTGCTGACCGTGTTCGCCGACTTGGTCGTGGCCGTCAACATCGGCGTGGTCCTGGCCATGCTGCATTTCCTGCGCCGCATGGCAGCCAGCGTCGAGGTCGCGCCGATGGGCACGGACGAGCTGCGCGCGGTGCTGGCCGAATCGTCCTGCCCGGCCACGCCAGCAGACGTGCGCGTCTACACCGTGGAAGGCCCGCTGTTCTTCGGTGCGACCGGCGGGCTGGGACGCTTGCTGGCCATGGACGAGCCGCTGCCGTCGGCGGTGATCATCCGCCTGGGCTGGGTGCCGTTCGCCGACTTCACCGGCCTGCAAGCGCTGGAAGACGTCATCCGGCAACTGCAGGGCCGCGGCGTACGCGTGTTGCTGTGCGGGCCGGTGCCGCGCGTGCGCGGCAAGCTGGACCGAGCTGGGTTGACCGCCTTGGTAGGCCGCGACCACATCCACGCGTCCCTTGCCGGTGCCCTGGCCGATGCCGCCGGGTCGCTGCAGCCCGGCGCGTCCCAACCGCAGCCGGCCTGATCAGCCGGCCTGATCTCTTGACCGGTTCCGGACCTCGCCCGGACGGGGCTTTTGCGCGGAGAGCCGCGACCAAGGCCGCGCCAGCCAGGCCGGCCGCAGGCCCTTTCCAGCGACGAGCGACGCACAAAGGCCTTTTTAGTCCCTTTTCCGGGCAATTGAATCGCCTGTTCGCTGACTAGAATCGTCCGGGATTCCTGCCCGCGCGCAAGGGCTTTCGGACGTCCGTGCGCGCGTCCTTGCGAGCCCGCACATGAACCCGTCTACCCTGATCGGCATCGCCATCGGCGCGCTGACGCTGGTCGCCGCCGTGGCGCTTTCGGCCACCGATCCGGCCCTATACCTGAACCTGCCCGGCCTGGTGGTGGTGCTGGGCGGCACCTGCGCGGCCTTGTTCCTGAGCTATCCCCTGCCCGAGGCCCTGCGCGTGTTCGCGCTGTTGCGCACGGTCCTGCGCCGGGAACGGCTCGACGAGCAAAAGGACATCGACGAGCTGGTCGCCATGGCCGAGCTGTGGATGAAGCACGACGTGCGCAAGGTCGAGCAGGAACTGAAGAAAGTCACCAATCCCTTCTTGCGCACCGGGGTGCAGCTCATCATCGACAATACCCCGGAGGACCACATCATCGAGTTGCTGCAATGGCGCATCGCCCGGCTGCGCGCGCGCGAGCACGCCGAGGCGCAGATGTTCCGGGTGCTGGCGGGCTTTGCGCCGGCCTTCGGCATGCTGGGCACCGTGGTCGGCCTGGTCAATCTCATGTCCGTCATGGGTGACGGCGACGTTGCCGCGATCGGCCGGCAGATGGCGGTCGCGCTGATGACCACGCTGTACGGCATCGTGCTGGCCAACCTGGTCTTCAAGCCGGTGGCGGTCAAGCTCGAGCGCCGCACGGACCGGCGCTTGGTCGTGATGAACATGGTGCTGCAAGGCATTTCGCTGATGTGCGAACGACGCGGCCCGGCCATGGTGCGCGAAACGCTCAAGTCCTTCATGCAGCACTACGAAGACGAAATCTACGACGCCCGCGCCGCGACCGAAGGCAAGCCCCCCACCCGGGCTGCCGCGCCAACCAAGCCCGCGCGCGGCGCCTCTGTCGCGCCCGCCCCCCTGGCCACGGGCGGCGTGGCCACCGCCGTGCAGGCCTACACGCGGGCCGCGGCTGCACGGCGATGAACCGCCCGGCCGGCCTGTTCTCTGACGCCCCCTACCCGGGATATGCCGGGGTCGGGCCGTCGCCGGCAGGCAATGCCCCATTGCACCGACCGGCGGACGCCACCCTGCCTTACGGCCCATCGCGGCTGCCGGGCGAGGGTGCGCCGGCTGCGCGCCCTCGCCTGCGAGACTTGCTGCCCAAGCAGGCAGCAGCTCCCAAATCGCCACGGCGGGACCGATTCGCCAAGTGGCATGTCGCGCAGCCGTCCGAGCAGGAATCCGAAGGCTGGCTGCTGCCCTACCTCGATGTATTCACCCTGCTGCTGGCATTGCTGGTCGCGCTGCTGGCCTTTACCCGGGCCGAGATCGACCGCCGAGACACCACACCGGTCGAGAACGCCGAACCCGCGCCGGTACGGCTGGTCGGCTCGATCGGCACTGCCGGCCTGCCGGACGTGCGTCTTTTTGGTGACCTCGACCTGCCAGCCATTGCCGCGGCCTGGGCGGCCCCGGCCGGCGAAACCGCCGAACCGGCCGTCGCCCACGGTCCCGCCACCGAGCCCGCCAGCCCTGGCGCGGCCGTCCGCGTACCTGTCCCTCAGGGTACCTCCGAAGCGGCGGCCAAGCCAGGGATCGGCGGGACCGATGCGGCCAGACCGGCCGCCGGCCCCGCCTCCGACACGGCCGACGCAACAGACGGCAGCGCGCCTGCCGCACCGCCCGAACCGGCCGAGCCAGCGTCGGCCCCACCGTCGATCGCCGACCTGGGATTGGATGAGCTGGGCGACTCGGTCGACATCATCGTCAACGAACAATCCATCAGCTTCCGCATCAGCGCCGAGCTGCTGTTCCCGTCCGGCCAGGCCGAACTCGGCCAGCAGGGGGTCGACGTGCTCAAGCGCCTGGCCGATGTCATCAACCGGACGGATTACCGCGTGTCGGTCGAAGGCCACAGCGACTCCGTGCCGATCCGCAACGGCCGCTACCCGTCCAATTGGGAACTGTCGGCCGCGCGCGCAGCCAGCGTGCTGCGCCAGCTCGAGCGCCATGGCGTGGCGTCGTCGCGCCTGAGCGCGACCGGCTATGCCCATACCCGGCCCATCGCGTCCAACGGCAGTGCGGCCGGCCGCGCCGCCAACCGACGCGTGGAACTCATCATGGAAACGGGCGTCAGCCGGCTGCAGCCCGCGCCGGGCCAAGCCGCGGCCACCTTTGGCCATCCGGCCAAGCCGGTGGCTACGGACGACGTGCCCGGCCCCGGACGCCCCCCGGACACCGACCCGTCGTCCTGACAACGCGTCATCCCAACGGCAATCGCCCGGACCCCTTCAGGCTGTGGGCGCGCTTGCCAGCTGTGGGTTTGTGCCGCAGCTGGCAAGCGCGCCCGGCGTGATCCCGCAACGACCCGACCATGTCATCAACGCCCCGATTGACCCTGTTTCTGTACACCGAAGAAAAGGCCGGCAACCGGCTGGTCGAATCCGAGCTCATCGGCACGATGTCCGATATCTCCGGACTGGAGCAGCTGGTCGTCGTGCAAGATCCCCACAGCGGCATCAAGTTCGTCTACCGCATCGACCACTTCACCAACAACCTGGACGCGGTAGCGATCACCGAACTGGACAGATCCATGTTCGACGGACGCAACACCGTCAAGATAAATGACCTCAACCTGCGCTTGGGCCCGCCGGCCAACGGCGTAAAGCTGCTGCGCGGCAAGCGCGAGTGGATCCAGGACAAGGGATCGGTGCTGTCGGTGCTGCTGCACAACGCAGCGCGCAAAACGACGGGTTTCGTGCCCCGCACGATCAAGCGCGAGCGCCTGACGCAAATCCCGCAAGGCGCGCCCGTGGAGTATCTGTCCGCGGAAACGAGCGCCTCGCCCGCACCCGCGCAATCCGCGCCGGCCGGCGAGGCGGGCGAACTGGCCAGCGGGGGTCGCTAGGCCGCGACGGCAGCCGGGCGAGTGATCTCGCGATCGTCTATGGGCCAATGCAGCGCAGCAGCCAGCACGCCCAGCGCGATCGCGCCGGCCCAGATCCAGGCATACGAGCCGGTGACCTCGAAGACGAGGCCGCCCAGCCAGACGCCCAGGAAGGATCCCACCTGGTGGCCGAAAAAGACGAACCCGAAAAGCGTCGTGATGTAGCGCACGCCGAACACCTGGGATAGCAGGCCGCTGGTCAGCGGCACCGTGCCGAGCCAAACCATCCCCATGATGCAGGCGAAGGCATAAAGCGTCCATGGGCTGGGCGGCAGCCAGACGAACAGCGCCATGGCAGCGGCACGCACCAGGTATACGCCAGACAGCAGGTATTTCCTGCGGAACATGCCGCCGAGCAACCCGCAGTAGTAGGTGCCGGCGACATTGGCCAGGGCGATGATGGCCAGGGCGACCACGGCATGGGACGCATCCAGCCCCCGGTCGGCCAGATAGGCGGGCAAGTGCGTGGCAATGAACGCCAGTTGGAAGCCGCAGGCCAAGAAACCCGCATTCAGCATCCAGAAGCCTTTGTGGCCAAACGCCTCGCGCACGGCCTGGCCGATCGGCATGTCCACGACATCCTCGGCCAGGGCCGCCGGACGATCGCGCATGGGCAAGGCCAGCGGCAACATCATTGCCATGACCGCGGCGAATGCCAGCAAGGCCGCCACCCACCCCCAGGCATCGATCAGCACCTGGGCCACCGGCACCAGCAAGAACTGCCCCAGCCCGCCGGCGGCGCCGGCCATGCCCAGCGCCCAGCTGCGTCGCTCGGCCGGCACCAGCCGGCTAAGTGCCCCGTAGATGACGGCAAAGGCCGTGCCGGACAAGGCCACCCCGATGCATACGCCCGCGCTCAAGACAAATGCTGCCGGCGTATCGGCATGCGCCATCAGCACCAGGCCCAGCGCATAGCACGCCATGCCCGCGACGATCACCCGCGCCGATCCCCACCGATCGGCCACCATGCCCGTAAAAGGCTGGGCCAGGCCCCACGTCAGGTTCTGTACCGCCATGGCCATGCCGAAAAGCTCGCGCGACCAGCCCCTGTCCAGCGTGACGGGCAGCAAGAACAATCCCTGCACGTGCCGAACCCCCAATGCCATGCCCATGACGATGCCGCCGGCCAGGACGGCTAGCCAGATGAGGGCGCCACGCGCCGACGGGGTGGCAGCCGATGCGCCGCGCTCGTGTGGTTTCGTCGCGGTGGGCCGCCGCATGAGCATCACGATGGCCGCGCAGGATCTTTGCCTGACGCAGTCGGCCGTCAGCCGGCAAATCCACGCCCTGGAAGAGCAGCTCGGCGTCAAGCTGCTGGTGCGCGGCTACCGGTCGATCTCGTTCACGCCGGAAGGCCTGCGGCTGTTTCGTAGCGCCGACGGCGCCGTGCAGCAGCTGCAGGAGTCGGTCGGCGAGCTGCGCCACGCCGACGCGGTGCGACCCGTGACGCTGACGTCGACGATCGGCATCACCGGGCTATGGCTGTTGCCCCGCCCCTTGCGCGGCTGCAACGGCAACATCCCGGCGGGCAGGCTGCCGCTGATCCAGCCACTGCTTCGCGACGGGCGCCTGGTACAGATCGACACGCCGGCCGGCTGCCGGCAAATCGATCATGCGTATTGGCTGATCCAGGCCGACGAGCGTCCACGGCAAGAGGTTCGCAGCGTCGCGCAATGGATAGCCGAAGAAGCGCGGCAGTCAGTCTGACGGCGCTGATCCGGCGGTGCGCACGACCCGGTCCGTATCGAAGCCCAGCGACCGGGCATGGTCAAGCAGTGCATCGACCGTCGCCCGGTCCGCGCGGCGGTCCCGAGACAGCACCCAAAGGTACTTGCGGTCCGGCGTGCCAACCAGCGCATGCCGGTAACCGTCTTGCAGGTGCAAGATCCAATAATCGCCCCATACCATGGGCAGCCACGAGGTCCACGCAGGCGCAAAGCGCACCTGCAGCTTGGCAGGATCGGGAGGATCGGCATCGCGCGACAGCCGTGCCAGGCCGTGCGCGGTCTTGGTTGCGCCGTCGCGGGTACGGCATTGGTTGACCACGTCGATGGCGCCATCGGGGCGGATGCCGTAATCGGCTTGCACCTCGCCCGCGCAATCATCTTGGAAACGGTTGGGCAGGCGTGCCTGTTCATGCCACGTGCCGGCGTACCGCTGCAAATCGACGCCGCTTTGCACGGGCAGTGCGCTGCGCTGCGCCGCGCAACCAGCCAACGCGGCCAAAATCACGGAGGACGCGATCAAATGTCTCATGGAGATCCTTTCGGCTAAGCCGGAAACCCTTTCACTGGAAACCCTCTCGGCTAAACCGGCAGGCTAGCCGCGCATCGACGCCAGCGGTGTGCGCATTTGCAACGAGACTGCGGCAACGCTATGCCTTGCGGCGTGCGGAGAGTTTCGTGCGCCCTCATACATTTTGAAAATTTATTATCGTTGACCGGATTTGTATTTGTTTTCAAAATGCTGCGCGCGCCCTGCGCATCCCGACAATTTTGCGGAATCAAACGGACGATGAAATCGATATTTTTGCGATCAATCAAGTGGCCGGCTGTTGCGCTGTTGGCGCCGATGCTGGGCGGCTGTGCGGCACTGACGGAATCGGATGCCGAGTATTACCGTAAGCAATGCATATCGCTAGGGATTGCGCCGGACAGCCCCAACTTTGAAAACTGCGTCCTGCAACAGCAGCGTTTGGAGGAAGAACGGGTCCAGCATTACATGGATCGGGAAGCGCTGGAAAAGCACGACAAGCGCAAGAAGTAAGCCCCCCCGCACGCCGGCCGGCTGCCTAGGTGGCCAGCCGCGCCTCCCGCGGGCAAGCCCGCAGCCCCGGTCCCGCCACATCGCCTACGCAGGACTGACCCTTGCTGCCCGCCGCGGCAGGCTGGCGCCTGCTGTGGCGCAAAGGCCGGGCCTGCCCACCCAACCCAACAGCCATCAATGGCACGGCAAAAGCAACAAGGCCTTGATTTCTTGCGAAATCACGGCCTTGCGTGCATATGAATTCTTTGGGGTGGCTGATGGGACTCGAACCCACGACAACCGGAATCACAATCCGGGACTCTACCAACTGAGCTACAGCCACCGCTGGAAAAGCGGGGATTCTAGCACGTTTTTTGGGCGACCTTTCTGCTTCGCAAGCCTAAGCCGCCCACAGCCGTTGCGCCGGCGCCTAAACCGGGCGCCCGGCTGGCGGCCGGGGCATGGCGCAGCCGCATTTGGGTGACAATACGCGCCGCATGCATAACAGAGACGGCACGGCCGCCGGCGCGCGGGCACGTCCGCAAGCAAGGGCACGCACCCGGACAGGCATCAACGCAGGCAGGAAGACATGGCTCGCATCGAAGCGCTGTTGGCCGAGTACTGGCCGCATTTCTTTTTTGCTTTGAGCCTGGTGCTCGGCACCGCGGCAGCGGTGCACGCGGCCATGACCAAGCATGACGTGCGCGCAGCCATCGCTTGGGTCGGGGTTGTGGTGTTTTCGCCGATGTTCGGCCCGCTGCTGTATTTCATCGCCGGGGTCAACCGGGTACGCCGCGAGCGCCGGTCGCACCGCCGCGACGATGCCGAAGTCAGTTACTTCGTGCCGGGCGGCAGCCCCCGGGAGCTGGACGTGAAGCCCGTCGCCGGGCCGCAGTTCGCCTCGCTGAAAATCCTCGGCGACAAGGTCAGCGTGTTTCCGCTGACCGGCGGCAACGCGATCGCGCCACTGGATGGCGGCGACCAAGCCTACCCGGCCATGCTGCAAGCCATACGCCGGGCGCGGCGATCCATCGCCCTTCAGACGTATATCTTCGACTCCGATCCGGTGGGCCGGGAAATCGCCCAAGCGCTCATCGAAGCCCACGCCCGCGGCGTGGAGGTGCGTGTGCTCATCGACGCGATCGGCTCGACCTATTCGCGTCCGCCCATCCACCGCATGCTCACGCGCGGCGGGGTACGCACGGCGCTGTTCATGAGCAAAGTCCTCACGTGGCGCCTGCCTTATGCCAACCTGCGCAGCCACCGCAAGATCCTCGTGGTCGATGCCCGTGAGGGGTTCACCGGCGGGATGAACATCCGCGCCGGCTTCACTGCCGCGCATACGGGGGGCCGGCCGGCGCGCGACGCGCATTTCCGGCTCGAGGGCCCTGTCGTCAGCCAGCTGCTGGCGAACTTCTTTCGTGACTGGCACTTCACCACGGGTGAGGACTTGAACGGCCATCAGGCGTTCCAAGCCGGGTTCGCGCCGGCCGGCGACGTGCTGGCGCGCTGCGTGCCGTCGGGGCCGGACCGTACGTTGGGCAGCACGCACGACATGCTGCTCGGCGCGTTGGCGGTGGCGCAACGCCGGGTCTGCATCCAATCGCCCTACTTCCTGCCAGACCAACCATTGATCGGCGCGCTGGCCACCGCGGCGCGGCGCGGCATCCAGGTCGACATCGTCATCCCTGGCACCAACAACCTGCGCCTGGTCAATTACGCGATGACCGCCCAACTCGACCAGGTGATACGCACGGGCTGCCGGGTATGGCGCGCGCGCGGCCCGTTCGATCATTCCAAGCTGTTGGCCGTGGATGGCGCCTGGTGCTATGTGGGGTCTTCCAACCTCGATCCACGCAGCCTGCGGCTGAACTTCGAGCTGGACGTGGAACTGTACGACCCGGCCACCGCGCGCTGGATCGAGTCGCGCATCGATAGGCTGATCGCCGACGCCCGCCCGGAAACCCTGGCGACGCTAGCGGCGCAGCCTTTCGTCAAGCGCCTGCGCAACCGCGTGATCTGGCTGGCTTCGCCCTACCTATGAGCCGAGGCGGCGGTGACGCCGCCACCGAAGCATGTTGGCGCGGCAGGAGGGGTTCGAACCCCCGACCCTAGGCTTAGAAGGCCTATGCTCTATCCAACTGAGCTACTGCCGCTACGTGCCTGCCGCCCGGGCAGGAAGCCCGCGCATTTTAGCGTGCCGGCGGCGAGTGGCTCCGGCCGGGTGCCGTCTGGCGCTCGATTATCCGATACACACGCCACAATCCGACACATGCCGGTTTCCTCATCCAGCACCGGCGTAACTGCGCGTACGATGCACATCGCATCGCATCGCGCCCCGCATGCCGGAAAGGCCTGCCCGCGCTTACAACCGGTATCAGCCGGGGGGATGCCCGATGCTACATTGCCCCGTCCTTTTCACGAATAGCCAGTATGAAGCCTTTGTCGATACGTTCCCTATGCCGTGCGCGCGCCTGGCTCGCACTGGCGTTGGCCGCCGGGCTGTGCGCCGGCGCAGCCGCGGGGGTGAGCTACCGGCTTGACCGCACCCAGGCGATGCCGGGCGAGACCCTCGGCATCGAAGCCGTGTTCTTCAACGATGGGGACACGGCCGCGCACTGGCTGCCACCACGGCAAATCGTGCTGCAGTGGCGCAGCGCCCAGGGCGGGATCGTGCGTAGCCTGGCCTACTTGGAGGGCGATGCGGCCGAGCTGGCCGTACCGGTCAACACCTTCGCCAAGGTCGCGTGGCGCGCGGTGGTGCCTCCCCGCCTGCAGGGCCTGCAAGCGCTGACCATCGAGGGTGAGCCTGTCATGCTGGCGTTGGATACCGGCAGCAGCCAACCATCGACGACCGCCGCCGCGGCATCGGCGCCCATCATCGACGCAGGACGGCCGGGCGGGCCGCCTGGCACGGGCGAGCCATTGCCGCCCCAGGCCGTCGCGCAAGCGCCCGCGGCATCGGTCACCCCACCCGTGCCGGCCGCACAAGCGCCGGGCACATCGGCGTTCGATCGATTGCGCAACAACCTCTCGTCGTTCGAACCCGTGTATTTCGACCTGGGCCGGCGCGGCGGCGCCAATGCGCGGTTCCAGATCAGCTTCAAATACCGCCTGTTTTCCCCTGAGGACCCGCAGCATCCATCCTTCATCGACAACCTGTATCTGGGCTATACGCAGACGGCGCTGTGGGACCTGGCCGGCGAATCCCGCCCATTCGTCGACACGACGTACAACCCGAGCTTCTTCTGGCGCAGCGAAAAGCTCTGGCAGCCCAAGGGCCGGCACTGGTACGTGGGGTTGACGGGCGGCGTCGCGCATGCGTCCAACGGCAAAGGCGGCGAGGATTCGCGTTCGGTCAACGACATCTTCGTCGAGCCGGCGCTGAACTACCGATTCGATAGCGGCAGCACCTTGAGCTTTGCGCCCCGGTTCAGGAAATATTTCGCATTGGGTAATGACAACAGGGATTACTCTGACTACGCCGGCCACGTAGACTGGAAGCTGCGTTGGGCCCAGGACGGCGGATGGGTACTGTCGGCCCTTTACCGACAGGGCGATTCCGGCCGGCGGGCCGCGCAGTTGGATGCCGCATGGCCGTTGTCGCGCACCTTCCTGCGCATGAACGGCTATCTGCACCTGCAGTACTTCAACGGCTACGGAGAAACCCTGCTGGGCTACAACCAGCGCAACGAGTCGCAGTTCCGCATCGGCCTGTCGCTCATCCCTTGATGCAAAGCGCCGGCTGCGGTTCGACGCGGCGAGCTGAGAACCGCATGCAGCAAGACGTCATGCTCCCGGGCTGCGCCGGAGAGGTTGCGGCCTGGATCCGCAGCCGCGATGGCTCGGCCTCGGCCTTCGGGCCATTGCAGCAATGGCCGCAGCACCTGCGCGCTGCCATGACGCTGATGTTGGCGCATCCGGCGCCCATGGCGCTGATGTGGGGGCCGCGCGGCCTGCTGCTGTACAACGACGCCTATGCCCAATGCTGCGGCGAGCGGCATCCCGCCCTCCTGGGCCGTCCCGTCGCGGAAGCCTGGCCGGAAGCCGCGGAATTCCATGCCGGCGTCATGGAGCAAGTGCTGCAGGGCCGGCATTTGTCCTATCACGACCATCCCGTGGCCGTATCCCGCGACGGCCAGCCCGGGCATCGCTGTTTCGATTTGCACTACGGGCCGGTGTACGACGACGCCGGGCACGCCGATGGCGTGCTGGCCGTGCTCATGGAAACCGCGCCGCCGGCGCGCGCCCAGGAACGATTGCATCAGTCGCAAAAGATGGAAGCGATCGGCAAGCTGACGGGCGGCGTCGCGCACGATTTCAACAACGTTCTGCAGGTGATCAACGGCAACCTGCACCTGCTGCGCCTGCAGGCGCAGGGCGACGAACGGATGGAAAAACGGCTGCGCGCGGCTTCGTCGGCCGTAGCCAAAGGCGCACGACTGGCCGCGCAGCTGCTGGCATTCGCGCAGCGCCAACCGCTCGAGCCCGAGCCCGTCGACATCGGCCGGCTGGTGGCATCGATGGGCGATACGCTGCGCCGCATGTTAGGCCAGGGCGTTGAGCTTCGAACTTGCGCCGCTGCCCCGCTCTGGATAGCGCTCGTCGACAGCCACCAACTCGAGAATGCCATACTGAGCCTGGCCACCAATGCGCGCGATGCCATGGGCGGCGATGGTGAGCTGCGCATTGCGTCGGACAATGTGACTGTTCCGGTGCATTTCCTGCCGGATATGCCGGCGGGCGACTATGTGACGCT
Organism: uncultured Alcaligenaceae bacterium; assembly: GCA_937908115.1. GTDB lineage: Bacteria > Pseudomonadota > Gammaproteobacteria > Burkholderiales > Burkholderiaceae_B > CALEQZ01. The sequence goes on from CALEQZ010000040.1 coordinate 14,712, forward strand.
GGCCATGTCCGACAACGGCTGCGGCATGACCGCAAACGTCGCATCGCACGCCATTGAACCCTTCTTCACCACCAAGCCAGCTGGACAGGGGGCCGGCCTGGGCCTAAGCATGGTGCACGGGTTCGTCCGCCAAAGCGGCGGCTACTTGCGGTTGGACACGGCGCCTGGCTGCGGCACGCGCGTGACGGTTTTCCTGCCCCGTCATGACGGCCGACAGGGGGTCGGACGGCAGCCGGTCCAAGCGGGCGTGCGCGGCGGCCACGAGCGCGTCCTAGTGGTGGAAGACGACGACCTTGTGCGCGAAGCGGCCGTGGACCTGCTCAGGCAACTGGGCTACCGCGTGCGCCAAGCACGCGACCCCGATGCCGCGCTGGCGCTGCTCGAGGCGGGCGCATGCTTTGACGCCATCTTCACGGACGTAGTCATGCCCGGCAAGCTCAAAAGTACCGAATTCGTCGAAAGGGCACGTGGGCTCCTGCCCGGGGTCAAGGTGCTGTACACGTCCGGCTACACTGCCGACGCCCTCATGCGCCAGGGCCGGCTGGCACAAGGCGTCGCGCTCCTGCACAAACCCTACGGCCGCGACGGGCTGGCGCGCAAGCTGCGCCAAGTGCTCGACGGCCCGGCCGCGCCCACCGGCACGCAGCAGTAAGGATTGCGCGCAAGGGACGGGCAGGCACCCGCCAGGTACGCATCGTGGCGCCCCTGCCAGCGGCATGGGGCCCTGCCCGCCCCGGGCTTCCCGGGTAAGATGGTCCTGCTGCGCAGACAGGCAAGGGACAACATGCAAACAGAAAGCTTCTTCGCGTGGCTGGGTGGGTTGCTCGGCGGATTGATACGCGCCATCGTCGACGGCGTGCGCTTCGTGCTGGGCGGCTTCGGCGACGCAGTCGGCGACTTCCTGGGCGGCATCGCCGCGGCGATGGGCATGAGCCCGTCCGTGTTCAACTTTGCCTGGCTGCTGTTCGGGCTGCTGCTGCTTTATGCCTGCGCGCGCGCTTTCATGCGGCGGGCGATCTTCGCCGGCATCATATGGCTGCTGCTGGCGGTATTGGTGCTAGGCGGACTGGCCGGCTGACAGCGGGCAGCCGCGTCTTGCGCGACCATGCACCCCTGCTGCATGTAGATCGCCCGGCGGCATCGACAACCATCGTCGCGCGCGTACGATCATGATCTATGCCCTGCTTGCCGATGCGGTGCTGGCCGTGCATGCGGCCTTTGTCCTGTTCGTCGTGCTAGGCGGCGCGGCAGCCTGGTTGCGCCCCCGCATTGCCTGGCTGCATGGGCCGGCGGTCGCATGGGCCGCGTGGATCACGATATCCGGCGGGACCTGCCCGCTCACCCCGCTGGAGAACGCCTTCAGGCATGCGGCAGGCCAAGCAGGTTATGCGGGTGGCTTCATCGAGCATTACCTCACCATGCTCATCTATCCGGCCGGGCTGACCCGCCCAGTCCAAATCGCCCTGGGCGTGGCGGCGGCGCTGCTCAACCTGGTCATCTACCTCGCGCTCTGGGCGCGGCACCGCCGCCGATAGGCAGGCGGCAGCCGGCCGCCGCGGTGCGCCGATTCAATTCAGCGTGATGCCGGCCTTGCTGACCACTTCCGCCCAGCGTGCCAGATCGCGTTCGACGATGGTTGCCAGTTCCCCGGGCGGCTGGTAGCTCGCCTGCACCCCCAGCTGGTTCATCTGCTCGGCAAAGGACGGTGACTGCACCACCTTGCTGACCGCTTCGCTGAGCTTGTCCACGACATCCTTGGGCATATCGGCCGGGCCGAACAGCGAGAACCAGGCCTCCAGCGTGAACCCCGGCAGCCCGGCTTCGGCCGTCGTCGGCACGTCCGGCAGCATGGGATGGCGCTGCTTGCTGGTAATGGCCAGTGCCCGGACCGAACCAGCCTGGATGTGGCCGATTGCAGAAGGCGGCGTGGTGATGAACAGCTGTACCCGGCCGGCGACCAGATCCTGCATCGCGGGCGCAGCGCCGTTATAGGGGACGTGCATGATATCGGTGCCGGTAAGCAGCTTGAATTGCTCGGCGCCCAGGTGCTGGATCGAACCGTTTCCCGAGGATGCGAAGTTCAGGCGGCCGGGTGCTTCCTTGGCCTGCTCGATGAGTTCCTGCAGGGTACGGGCGGGGGAGTCCTTGGGCACCAGGATCACATGCGGGCCACGGATGACCTCGCCGATGGGCGTGAAGCTCTTGACCGGGTCCCACTGCAGGTCTTTGGACAGCGCAGGATTGCCGGTGTGGAATCCTTCGTATGAAAACAGGATGGTGTAGCCGTCCGGCTTGGCGCGGGCCACGTAGGCATTGGCGATGTTGCCGCTGCCGCCTGCCTTGTTCTCGACCACGACCGGCTGCCCGAGCACCTCCTTGAGGTCGCGGGCCAAGGCTCGGCCGGCGATGTCCATGGTGCCACCGGCCGCCACCGGCACGATCAGCGTAATGGGACGCTGCGGGAAATCGGTGGCCGCCGCGCTCGCTGTCAGGACGAGGCCAAGCGCAGCCGTCATGACGCGCATTCTGGTCATTGCTGTCTCCGTCGTTGTAGGTTGTCCTCGGACGGGCATTATTGGCCCGCATCCCGCTGCTGCCGATGGCGCATTGCTTGTATCAGCTATGCCGTTGCGGTTTAGCTCGCCGTGGCGACCCGCGGTCAGGCCACGTCCAGATGCAAGGGCAAGGGACTGGCGTGCAAGACCTCGAGCAGGACAGGCTTGAGCTGCTGCAACACCGCCCTTCCCGCCTGCGTCAATGGGCGGCTCACCGATGTCGTGACCATCAGGCGGGTTTCCAGCCGGGGCGCAAGCGGCGTCGCCACCAGGGCCCCGGCGCGGACCTCGCCGGCCACGGCCGGCATCGCCAGCACCGTATGGGCGATGCCGGCGAGCGCCACCTCCTTCATCAGTTCCAGCGTGTCCAATTCGTACTCCGGGTCCAGCGCGACACGCACGCGCGCGGCTGCCGCATCCAGCGTGCGGCGCAACCCGTGTGTGCCGCTGGGCAATGCCAAAGGCAGCCCGGCCAGGTTGGCGACCGGCATGGTGCTGCGTCGAAGAATGCCAGCCTCGCGCGCCAGGCGCGGGTGGGAGACCAAGAACAGCCTTGCCGCGGCAAGGAAGTCGACTGAAATGTGCCGGGATCGCCTTGCGTCGTGCAGGATGGCCACGTCCACGCGCCGGTCCATCAGCCATTCGTGCACATAGCCGCTGTAGCCGGTCAGGAAATTGACCTTGACCTTGGGCGCCAGCTCGCGCATGCGCTTGAGCAAGGGCAGGCCGATGAGCGATGCCACCGTCGGCGTCAGGCCGACGGTCACCACCCCGCCCAGGGACTGCTCGCCGGCACGCAGGGTTGAAGCAGCCACGGCCAGCTCGCGCAGCAGCGGCCGTATCCGCTGCGCGAATATTTCGCCCTCGTGGGTCAGCGAAACGCCACGCCCATGCCGATAAAACAGGCGCACGCCACATTCCTGTTCCAGCCGTTGCACCTGCCGGCCCAGCGCGGGCTGGGCCACGCCGATGACGCTGGCCGCGCGCGAAAAGCTGCCGTGCTCGGCCACCGACAAGAAGTACTCCAATCGTTTCAGGTCCACCTCGCCCTCCCGCGATGACCGCCGCAGGCCTGGCGCACGCGCCGGTTCGCTGCGCCTGTCCACCCATGCTACCTGAGCATAGCTGATATAGGCCTCCAACCATTGCCGGCATGGCTGCCGCCCGCCAAGAATACGTCGCCTGTCCCCTGCGGCGGCCCGATCGTTTACGGAAAGGAAATCCCGCATGTCCCAGACCGCATCGCACGCCCTGCTCAGAATCCTTCAGGCCAGCGGCGTAGACCGCGTCTTCCTGGTGCCCGGCGAGAGCTATCTCGGCATCCTGGATGCGCTGGTCGACTTTCCCGGCATCGACACCGTGGTCTGCCGGCACGAAGGGGGCGCAGGCTACATGGCCGTAGCCGACGGCAGGCTGACCGGCCGGCCCGGGGTGGCCATGGTCAGCCGGGGCCCCGGCGCGGCCAACGCCGCCATCGCCGTGCACACGGCCCAGCAGGATGCGGTGCCGTTCATCCTGGTGGTCGGCCAGGTTCCCAGGCGCGACCTGCGCCGCGAGGCGTTTCAGGAAATCGACTACCAGAGGATGTTCGGCGGCATCGCCAAATGGGTTGCCGAGCCGACCACGCCAGAGCAGGTCGCCGAAGCCGCGTTCAAGGCGGTGCGCATGGCAACGACCGGCACGCCCGGCCCGGTGGTGCTGGCCATTCCCGAAGATATCCAGCAGCAGCAGGTCGAACAGCCGGCATGGAAGGGGGTGCCGCATGCGCCGGCCTTGCCGGATCCGGCCACGCTGGCGCACATCGTGTCGCGGCTGGAACGGGCGGATAGGCCCCTGGTGATCGCCGGCGGTGCACTGGAGCGGCCCGGCGGGCGCGAGGCGCTGCTGGCCTTTGCGCAAGCCTGGCAGGTACCGGTGGCGGTATCGTTTCGCCGCCAGGATTTGTTCCCGGCCGCCCACCCGCTTTATGTCGGCGACCTGGGGCTGGCCAACCCGCCAGCGCAGATACAGGCCATGCACGACAGCGATTTCATCCTGGCGCTGGGCACGCGGCTGGGCGATGTGCCCACCCAGGGCTACAGCTTTCCGCGCCTGCCTCAGCCGGCGCAGACGCTGCTGCATTGCTACCCCGATGACCATGTGGTGGGCCTGCATTACGCGGCCGAATTCGGCCTGGTGTGCGACCCGATCGCGCTCGCCCGGGAATTGGCCAGCCGTGCACGTACCGGGCAAGCGCCGGCGTCGTCCAGGTGGCATGCGCGGCTGCGCGCCTTGTTCGAAGACTACGCCCGGTGGCCAGAGCGTAACCCGGCCGACGGGGTCGATTTCGCGGCCGTCGTGCGAAGCATCGCCGCGCACGCGCCCGACGACGCCATCATCTGCTTGGATGCGGGCACCTTCGCGGCCCCGGTCTACCGCCACTTCGGCCTGCGCGGGCAGCAGCGCCTGATGGCGCCGATTTCGGGCGCGATGGGCTACGGAACCCCCGCTGCGATCGCCAGCGCCATGCGCCATCCCGGGCGCAAAGTCCTCTGCCTGGTCGGCGACGGCGGCTTCATGATGACGGGCAACGAGATGATCGCCGCCGCCGAACGCCGCCTGCCCATACTTTTCGTGCTATCCAATAACGGCAGCTACGCGTCCATCCGCATCCACCAGGAACACCAGTACCCCGGACGCGTAAGCGGGACCTCACTGCACAATCCGGATTTCCAGGCCCTAGCAGCCGCGTTCGGCATGCCCTGCCGGCGCATCGAACATGCCGGCCAGATAGACGACATCGTCGCGCACGCGATGGCCCAAGACGGTCCCATGTTCGTCGAAGTGCGCAGCAGCCTGTCCGCCGTCCTGCCCACGGTGCGCTAGGGTGCCTTAAGGCCCTCATTGCGACGTAGTGCCGCGACGGGTTCTACCCCCGGACCTGTGGGCAACGACCGGTGTCATGAACCCGTCCGGCGCGCCGCGCTCGCGTCGCTTGCTGCCGTCGGGCACGCCGCTTGCTGGCCGCGCTCACCGGATGCAAACCAGCGTCCGACCGCCAGGGAGGCGAAACATGACACTGAAACGCGATGGGACAACCGTCCATTACCAAGGCAAGCGTTGCGAGTTTGCCGCGCCTGAGCAGGCCGCAGGCTTCATGCTTTCCCTGCAAAAAGGCAAGCCTTTCGACCTGTGCTGCCGCGTCTGGCTGCCGTCGCGCATCGAAGACACCCCGGCGCGTCCTGTGCGCGGGTCCACCGGGACGAATGCCCGGCGCTGAGGGCTTGGCGCCCATGGATACCCCGTGGACAGCGGCGCGCGCAGCGCAATCTGGCAAGCCTGCGCCTGAAGCCGCCAGGCGCATCGCGGCACCCTACCCGAGGCGCGACGCTTCGCCGCCCCATGAAATCGCCAGCCAGAATATCTTGGCGCAGCGGCTGGCCGCTTTGCTCGGCCTGGAGTGGGTGGCCGACTACGACCCGGCCGTCCGCGCGTCGGTGGGCAGCGTCTATTACGTGCCCGCGACGACCTTGATCGGGCCGCAGCAGGCCGCGGCGCTGGGCGTGACCGGCCCGCGCGACCTATACGGCGGCGTCGCACCCTATGGATTTGTCGCTACCAAGGCGATCACGCATCCGCTCTATGGCCGCGCGCGCGGCCCGAAAGGTTGGTCAACGGCGTTCGGCGCGCGCGTGCGCGACACAGTACTGCGCGGGCACACAGTGTTTAGCTTGGCCGATGCCCGCCGGGCCGGCGCCGCGCTGCTGCTGGGCGGCCCGGTGCGCGTCAAGCCCGCGCGGGCCACGGCCGGGCGTGGCCAAAGCCTGGTATCCCACCGCGATGAACTCGAGCTGGCGTTGGAGGCACTGGACGCCTCGGACCTCGCGCAGTGCGGCCTGGTGCTGGAAGAGCATCTCGAAGACGTGCGCACCTACAGCGTGGGCTGCGCACAGGTCGGCGAGACCGAACTGGCCTACGTCGGCACGCAGGAACTGACCCGCGACAATGCCGGAGAAATGGTCTACGGCGGCTCCCAACTGCTCTGCGTGCCGGGCGGTTTCGACGCCTTGCTGGCTGCGGACATCGACCCGGCCGAGCACCGCGCCGTGCAGCTCGCGCGCGCCTATGATGCGGCGGCGCTCGCCTGTTTTCCCGGCCTATACGCCTCGCGGCGCAACTACGACGTGGCCCTGGGACGCAGCGCCGCAGGCGCCATGCGCATGGGCGTGCTCGAGCAATCGTGGCGATTCGGCGGGGCCAGCATCGCCGAAGTCTGCGCCCTGGAAGCCTTCCAGGCCGATCCGGGACTGTCCGCGGTGCGCGCCTACACGCGCGAACGCTACGGGGAACACCAGCCCACCGATCCGTCTGCGCTGGTCTACCACGGGCACGACACCGAAGTGGGACTGATCAGCAAATACGGCGGCATTTCTGCCTATGGCAACCCATAGCATATCGACTTGCATACCGGTTGATGACGGGCAGGTCGAAGCCACTTTCCTGACGCCCCGTGCGAAGATTCCTGGCGTCCTATTCGTGCACGGCTGGGGAGGCAGCCAAAAATTCGACCTCAAGCGCGCGCGGGGCATCGCCGGCCTGGGCTGCGTCTGCCTGACCTTCGACCTGCGCGGCCACGCTGCCGACCAGGACAGGCAAATGCAGGTCTCGCGCGACGACAACCTGCAGGACGTGGTGGCGGCGTACGACCGGTTGGCGGCGCACCCTTGGATCGACCAATCGGCGATCGCCGTCGTAGGAAGCAGTTACGGCGGCTATCTCGCGGCCATCTTGACCAGCATGCGGCCGGTCAAGTGGCTGGCGTTGCACGTCCCTGCCCTGTACCGGGACGACGAGTGGATGCTGCCCAAGCGCCAGCTCGATCGCGCCAGCCTGCTTGCGTATCGGCAATCCCACGTGCAGGCGCGCGACAACCGGGCATTGTCCGCCTGCCTGGAATTCACGGGTGACGTGCTCATCGTCGAGGCCGAGCACGACGCCTATATTCCCCACTCCACCATCATGAGCTACCGGGCCGCTTTCCAGCGCTCGCATTCGCTGTCACACCGCATCATCGACGGCGCCGACCATGCACTGACCGACAAGGCGTCGCAGCAGGCCTATACCGCGATCTTGCAGAACTGGATCACCGAAATGGTGGTGGGCGCCCGCATCGGCACGACCGCCGACCCATAGCGGCAGCCGGGCGACTGGCGCAGGCGTGCCCGCCGCTAAACCTACCGCTAATCGACGTAACGGGTTTCGGCGATGATGGTTTGCGCGCCCAGGTCGTTCAAGCGTCGTCCCACGCGCGTGCCCAGCGCAATCGGATCGGCCGAACGGGTTTCGTCGTAGACCTGCACGACGCTGCGGCCGTCGAGCGAGATCACAACCGCCTGTAGTTTGAGGAGGCCATCCTCTATCCACGCATGCGCCGCAATCGGCGAATCGCAATGGCCATTGAGCACGCGCAGCACCGCCCGCTCGGCCTGGTAACAGTACATGGTGGGACGGTGGTTGATCGCCTGCAGCAGCTGCCGGACTTCGGCATTTCCCACTGCATACTCTGCCACCACCACGCCCTGGCCGACGGCAGGGCACATTTCCTCGCGCGAAAACACCCGCGAGATGCGGTCCTGCATGCCGATGCGCTCGAGCCCGGACTTGGCCAGCAGCAGCGCGTCGACCGCGGGCGTCTTGCCGCCGTAGTTGAATTCCATTGGCACGCCGTCGTCCATGCGGGCGATGCGCTTGTCGGCGGCGCCCCGGAACGGCACGATGGTGGCATTGGGGAAAAGCCGCCGCAAGAAGGCGGCGCGGCGCACCGACGAGGTGCCGATCACCGCGGGCGTCGCCTCCGCATCCAGCCCGCGGCGCATCACCAGCGCATCGCGCGGGTCGCTGCGCGGCAGGCAGGCGCCGATGGCAAAGCGCGTGTCCTCGTAGTATTCGTCGTTGCCGGGCAGGTCCTTGAGCGAATGCATCACCATGTCGGCCTCGCCCTGCAGCAACATCTGGTGCATGGCGGTGATAAACGCCCCACCCTTGCCGCCCAGCGCCCCCAGGCGGCTTTTCAGGTCGAGGTCGGCATCGGCCGGCCGGCGCACCATTTCGAAACGGTGCTCGGGAAAGCGTTCCTGCAAGGCGCGGATGATGGCCTCGGTCTGGCGCACCGCCATGACGCTAGCGCGCGTGCCGATTCTGAATACTCTAGACATGCGAATTCCGAAATTTCTACGCGGTCGGCAGCAGTTGCGGCCGCGCCGGCCGTATCTGGCAGCCGGGCCCTGGCGCGCCGGCGGCCCAGCACCGCCCAGCAAGGCCTTGCAATGGTAGCCGATTTTGCCGTCGGGACGCTTGGCGTGCCGGCGCCGGTCAATCCCCTTGGGCAGGCAGCCCGTCGTAAACCAGCGAGGCGGCAGCAAGATCCTCCAAGGCCGTCCCGACCGACTTGAACAAGGTGATTTCGTCTGCCTCGTTGCGCCCGCCATGCTCGCCCCGGCATAGCTGCGCCAGCGTGGCGGCGGTGCGCTCGCGCGCGAAAGCCCCGCTTTTGATCGGTTCGAGCAAGTCGCCCGATTTTTGCAGCGCCTCTTCGGTGTCGACGAAGACCGTGGCCCGGCGCAGGCAGTCGTCGTCGCTTTCACGCATGGCGGGCGTGAAGCTGCCGATCAGGTCCAGGTGCGCGCCTGGCCGCAGCCACTGGCCACGCACCAGCGGCTGCCGCGACAAGGTCGCGCAGCTGATGATGTCCGCCCACTGCACCCCGGCCTGCAAATCCTCCACCGCTTCGGCGACGTATCCGGCCCCGGCCAGCCTGCGCGCCAGCGCCGCTGCCCGCCCGTGATTGACGCTCCACACCCTGACTTCGCGGATGGGCCTGACTGCGGCATAGGCATCGGCCAGCACGCTCGCCACCCTGCCGGCGCCCAGTACCAGCAGGCGCCGCGAATCCGGCCGGCTCAGGCGCTCGGCCGCCAGCGCCGAAGCCGCCGCAGTGCGGCGCGACGTGATTTCGTTACCGTCAATCACCGCCAAAGGCACGCCCGTGACAGCATCGAACAGGGTGTAGGTCGAATGCAGGCCTGGCAGGCCGCGCGCGCCATTGCCAGGAAAAATCGTCACCGTCTTGACACCCAACCGCCTGCCATCCTGCCATGCGGGCATGAGCAGCATGGTCCCTGCCTGCGCGTCGCCCTGGCCAATGGCGTGCACGTGGCGCAAGGGCACAGTGCAGTCTCCTTGCCTGAACATCTCCCGCAACGCCGGGATCAGCCTGTCAAAGGGTAGCAGCCGACGGGTGTGTTCGGCGTCGATGATCCGCATGGCGCTCATACCACCGGCGACAACCCACCATCCACGTTGATCGCCGTGCCCGTGATGTAGGACGCCCAATCCGACGCCAGGAAGCACGCTGCCGCGGCAAATTCCTCGGCCCGGCCCACGCGGCCAAGCGGGATATTGCCCGCCAGGTCCTTGAGCACCGCTTCCAGCGGCACGCCCAGGCGGTCGGCGCGCCGCACCCACTGGTCGCTTTCGATCTTGCCCACCAGCAGCGCATTGACTAGGATGTTGTCCGGCGCGCCTTCGGCCGATAGCGCCTTGGTCAGCGCCATGCCTGCCGCACGCGAAACCGACGTCGGCACCGACTTGGCGCCCGGCGCCTTGGCTGCAGTGTTCAGCACGTTGATGATCCGCCCCCAACGACGCTCCTTCATCTGCGGCCACACCAGGCGGGCAAGCCGTATCGCGGCAAAGAGCTTCAAGTCCAGGTCAGCCTGCCAGGCTTGGTCGGTGACTTCGACGAACGGGTGCGCGGCCGACACACCCGCATTGTTGACGACGATGTCGACCTTGCCGAAAGCCTGCATGGCTGCGTCGTAAAGCCGTTGGATGCCTTCGGCCGTGGACGCGTCGCACGTCACGGCGTGCACGCGCGCGCCGGCGCGCGCGGCCAGCGCATCACGGGCCTTGGCAAGCGGCCCTTCGCTGCGCGCGGCGATGACCAGCTCGGCGCCCGCTTGCACGAAGTGATCGGCGATGGCGTATCCCAGCCCCTTGCTTGCGCCGGTGACGACGGCGGTACGCCCTTGCAGGCTGATTTCCATGGGATGACTCCTTGCTCGTATGCAAAAACAAACTGCGCCAGTGTATGGCAGACACGTACGCGCCGAATCGCCATGGGCGGCATCCGGTCCACGGCACGGACTGTCTTCAACCTGCGATCGCGCAGGCCAGATGCCGCGTCAGCTCTGCGGCCGACATTTCCCGCGCAAGGGCCGCCGCCTGCCCGGCCCACATGCTGCTGAAGTCCGCCTTGCCGGCTTTTTCTGCCGCCGCACGCAACGGCGCGAGTGCCCCGCCCGCGGTCGGGAAAGCCGGCGCAGCCGCCGACAATGGCCCCATCTCGCGCATGATGCGGTTGATGATGCCGCGCGCGGGACGGCCGGTAAACAGGTTGGTCAGTGCCGTGCCGTCATCGCGCGCGGTACGCAAGGCTTGACGATGGAAAGGCGTGATTTGGGCCTCGGGCGTGAGCAGGTAAGCCGTGCCGACCTGCACCGCCGAGGCCCCCAGGGCGAAGGCTGCCCTGACGCCTCGCGGATCGGCGATCCCGCCGGCGGCGATCACCGGCACGGACACGGCATCGACCACCTGCGGCACCAGCGCCATGGTACCGACCTGCGCCGACATGTCATCGGTCAGGAAGTTGCCGCGATGGCCACCCGCCTCGCAGCCCATGGCGATGACGGCATCCACGCCGTGCTCGGCCAGCCATCGCGCCTCGGCCACCGTCGTGGCCGAGGCAATGACCTTGGCGCCCGTGCGCTTGACCCGCTGCAGGAGATCCTCGCGGGGAAGCCCGAAATGAAAGCTGACCACCTCCGGCCGGTAAGCCTCGACGATGGCGCAATACTCTTCGTCGAAAGGCGAGCGGTTACTGGAAGGAACCGGCTCGGCCGGATCCAGCCCAAGCTCGACGTAATACGGCGCCAGCGCCGCGCGCCAGGCCATTTGCCTGGCCGGGTCCGGCGCAGGCGCCGCGTGCGCGAAGAAGTTCAGATTGATGGGATTGCGGGTCGCGGCGCGTATCCGGTCCAGCGCCGCCCGCATCTGTTCGGCCGACATCATGGCCCCGGGTAGCGAACCCAGCCCGCCGGCTTGGCTGACGGCGATCACCATCTCCGGGGTGGTCGCGCCCGCCATGGGCGCCTGGATGATGGGCAGCGAAATGCCGAACAGATCGAGTATGGGGTTGTCCTGGCGATTGGCCATGGCGTGGTGCTCCCTCGTGCGTTGAACCATCCGGCCGACCTGCCCTGGGCACGCGCCCGCCCATGGCAGGCACGCGTCGTGCTGGCGGCCAGCGCTGGTTCTACTGCAATTTCCCTGCGGCCGCCAGCCGGGCCGCCCGGCGGCCCATAACCGAAGGCTATGGAAACTGTCGGGTTAGGCATTTGTGCCCCCCGGCGGCACACGGGACAATCGCAGCCTGAGGTTATATTTTCGGAGGTTTTGCGGCAATGCACGCATGCGTGATCGGCGCCGGCGTGGTGGGCGTCACGACCGCTTATCGCCTGGCCGCCGAAGGCCATCGCGTCACGCTCGTGGACGCGCGCGCCCGGCCGGCAGAAGTGGCCAGCTACGCCAATGGGGGCCAGCTCAGCTACAGCTACGTCGCCCCCCTGGCCGGGCCGGGCGTGCTACCCAACGTGCCGGGCTGGCTGTTGCGCGAGGACTCGCCACTGCGCTTCACGCCACGGCTGGATCCTCACCAATGGCTATGGGGGTTGCGCTTCGTCGCGGCGTGCAACGCCGCCACCTCGACTCGCACCACGGCGCAGATGCTGACGCTTTCCTATTTGAGCCGCGATACGCTGCATGCGCTGCTCGAGCGGGAAAAGCTTTCTTTCGGGCACCGGAAGAACGGCAAGCTCATCGTCTATCGGACACCGGCACTGCTGGACAAGGCGCGCAAGCTGGTGGAATACCAAGCCCGCCACGGCGCAAGCCAGGAAGTGCTGGACCGGCGCCAAACGCTGGAACGGGAACCGGCGCTGGCGGGCTTGGGCGACCGGCTGGCCGGCGCGGTCTACACCCCTGGCGAGGAAGCCGGCGATTGCCATGCCTTTACCTGCGAACTGTTCGCGCGGCTGCAGGCCATGCCCGGCGTCACCGTGCGCATGGGGGCCCGCGTCGACGCATTGGTACGGCAGGCCGGACGCATCGTCGCTGCGCGCACGAGCCAAGGCGACATCGAAGCCGATGCCTTCGTAGTAGCGGCAGGCCTGGGCAGCCGCGAATTGCTGCGCCCGCTGGGGGTCTCCCTGCCCCTGTATGGCCTGAAAGGCTATAGCTTGAGCGTGCCCGTAGCGGGCCAGGCGGCCGGCACGCCGGCGATCAGCGTCACCGACTACGAGCGGCGCATCGTCTACGCGCGCGTCGGCGACGTGCTGCGTATTGCGGCCATGGTCGACATGGGCGCGCGCGACGACAAAGTCGACCCGCGTCGCATCGCCCTGCTCAAGCGACAGGTACGCGAAGCCTTCCCCCAGCTGGACCTGGACGCCGCTTCGCAATGGGCGGGGCTGCGCCCGGCCACCCCTGGAGGCAAGCCGATCATCGGCGCCTCGCGCGCGGCCGGCAACCTGTGGCTGAACGTCGGCCATGGCGCGCTGGGCTTCACCCTGGCCTGCGGCAGCGCGGCGCTGTTGGCCGCGCAAATGGAAGGGCGCATGCCGCCGATCGATCCGGCTCCCTTCCTTCCTTGAGAAGTGCCGGCCCACGCGGGCCAGCAACCGCTCAATCGCCCATCACGAGCCCCTCTCGGCGCGGATCGGCACCGCCCTGCAGCATTTTGCCGTCCATGACGATGCCTTGCAGCCCGCTGGGAAAATCCAGCAAGCTGACCTCATGGCCCATGGCCCGCAACGGCTCGACCAGGGCGGCGAGCGAGGTGCCCTTTTCCAGCTCGGTCTGCTTGTTGCGGCTGCCCATGTTGGGCAGCGAGATGGCCTGCTGGATATCCAAGCCCCAATCCAGTACCCCGACCAGCGTCTTGGCCACATAGTTGATGATGGCGCTGCCGCCCGGGGAGCCCACGACCATATAGGGCTTGCCGTCCCGGAACACCACCATGGGCGCCATGCTGCTGCGCGGGCGCTTGCCGCCTTCAACGCGGTTGGCCACCGGACGGCCCGCTTCGTCTTCGGGCGACCGCGAAAAATCGGTCAGCTGGTTGTTGAGCAGGAAGCCGCGCACGAATATCTTGCTGCCGAATTCCGATTCGATCGTGGTCGTCATGGACAGCGCATTGCCCTCGGCGTCGACGGCGACGATGTGGCTGGTCGACGGCAGATCGAGCGCATCGTCCTTGCCAAGTGCGGCCAGCTCGCCCGTCGGATCGCCCGGCTCGGCCGTGCCCATGCTGCGCTTGGGATCGATCAGCGCGGCGCGTGCCTTTAGGTAGGCGGGGTCGAGCAACGCCTGCGTCGGCACCGACACGAAATCCGGGTCACCCACGTAGAAATCGCGGTCCGCGAAGGCCAATCGCCCCGCCTCGGAAAAGTAATGCACGGCCTGCACCGAACCCGGCCCATGGCGCTGCATCGGATAGTGCTGCAGCACGCCCAGCATCTGCAGCACCGCCAGTGTGCCCGAGCTAGGCGGCGGCATGCCGCACAGCCGGTAGGCACGGTAAACGCCGCAAAGCGGCTCGCGCTCCTTGGCCTGGTAGCCAGCCAGGTCCGCCTCGGTAAGATCGCCCGGGACGTCATGCCCACGCACCGCGGCCACGATGTCCCGGGCGATCTCGCCGCGGTAAAAGGCATCGGCGCCTTGACGGGCGACGATGCGCAGCACTTCGGCAAGCTGGGGATTTTTCAAGACGTGCCCGACGGGCCAAGGCTTGCCATCGTTATCCAGGAAGTAGGCGGCAGCTGCCTTTTGCTTGGGCAGATCCTTGTTCTTGGCCAACAGCGCGTGCAGGCGCGGCGATACGGGAAAACCCCGCTCGGCCAGATCGATCGCCGGCTGGAAAAGCTCGGCCCACGGCAGCTTGCCGTGACGCTGGTGCGCCAACTCCATCACGCGCAGCAACCCCGGCGTGCCGACCGACAAACCACTATTGATCGCCTCGCGAATCGGCATGGGCTTGCCGTTACGCATGAAGCGATCGGGGCGCGCCGCAGCCGGCGCGGCGTCGCGCCCGTCATAGGCCCGCAGCGTATCCTCTGCAGCCTGGTACACCATGATGAATGCGCCGCCACCCAGGCCGGAGGACTGCGGCTCGACGAGCGTGAGCACCAGCTGCGTGGCGATGGCCGCGTCGACGGCGCTGCCGCCCTTTCGCAAGACATCGTAGCCCGCCTGGGTTGCCAGGGGGTTGGCCGAAGCCAGCATGAAGCGGCTGGCCGTCACCACCTTTTTTTCGGTATAGCCCGAGGCGGCCTCGGGGTTCAGGTCCTCTTCGGCCACGCCGGCTGCGTCCGGTGCCGGGCGGCCGGCTGCAGGCGTCGGGCGGGAAAAGCTTTCATCCAGGAAGCGCTTGATCCGGTCGTATACATCCGCACGCCATTTGTTTTCGCGGAAAAAATCCTCTGGTGCGTCGGCATACACGTGGATGTCGATCGATTCACCCTTGGCCTTGCCGCGCTCGGCCAGGTCTGTGCACGGTTCGGCAGGGGTCTTGGTATCGGCCGCGCCGGAGAGCATCAACGTGGGCGCCGACGCCTGGAAGGCCGTCTTGCGCGTGACCACCGACTTGCAGCTGGGCGCGATCGCCACGGCCGCAGCAAAGCGCTCCTGGGTGCGCCCATAGGGAATGAGCGCACTGTCCAGCGCGTTGAGCGCGTAGGTTCCCGCGAACGTCATGCCAAAGGCCGCAACCTTGCCGCGCTCGACATCGGGTCGCTGGTTCAGGTAGGCAAGCGCGCCATAACCGTCCATCCGTATCGTCGCGCCGCGCACAGGCCGCTCGGAAACAGGAAGACTGCATTGGCTGTTCACGCCGCGTGGCGTCAGGCTATCGATCAGCAACACGCCGTAGCCGCGCTCTGCCAGCGCGACGGCGGCTTCGCGTTCGCGCCGCTTGACCGAGCCGGACTTGGTCACCGGCGCGGCGCAGCCGTGGAACATGACCACGGCAGGCACACGCGGCTTGCCTGCCGGCTTGTACCAATAGCCGTCCAGGCGCGCGGCGTGCTTGCCGCTGGCCAGGCTGTCGAAACTGACCTTCTCGGGCTGGATCTCGGCGTGCGAGACGGCCGAGGCGGCCGCCAGCAGGCCCGCCAGACACAGCGAAGCCAGCCTTCCGGGCGATATGTACATACGGTCCTCCAAGTAAGCGGCGGCGTGGGCGGCCGCCTCAGGTGTCAAGGGGTCAAGTGGGTGCCGAAAAATTCGCGGATACGGCGGTAGGCGTCGCGCCGGGCTTGTGGATTGCCTCCGACGTGCACGCCGGCCGTGCCGTTGCGTCCATGCGTGACGTCGGTGCGCAGCCGCACTTCGGTCTTCTGGTCAAAACCGTGGTGGGCGCCGGGATAAACGACGATGTCCACTGGTTCGCCGCGCCCGCGGCTGCGCTCGATCAATGCCTGGCAACGGTCGGCGCGGGTCCAATCGTCCAGCTCGCCGGCCAGCACCAGCAGCGGCCCGTAGGCCTGGTACTCGGGCTGCTTGCGCAGCAGCGACGTGCAGCCCGGATACAGCGACACCGACGCAGCGAAGCGGCGCCCGGACTGGCGATAGGCTTGGCTGGTCGCGTCCATGACGGCCACCGCGTTGGTCCCGCCATGCGAAAAACCAATGGCGCCGACACGGCCAGCGATCACATCTGGGCGACTTTCCAGGTAGGCCAGCGCGCCATAGGCGTCCAACACCCGGTGCCTGTCGTGGATCTCCCGTTGCGACGGCCGCGTGGTGCAGATCTGGTGCGTGCCGCGGGGGTTGAAGCTGTCGACCAGCAACACCGCGTAGCCCATTCCTGTCAACAGGCGGGACATTTCGATGAAGCGCGACGTGATCCGGCCGCTATCTTCCGATATGGCGCCGGCACAGCCATGGAACATGACGATCGCCGCATACCGATCCTTGCCCGGCGGGCGAAAGAAGTACCCGTCCAGTTGCAAGGGCGCATTGCCCTTCCAGTTATCGAGGCTGGGAAACCGCACATACTCGGCGGTCTGCGCACGTGCAAGCGACGGCGCCAAGGCGCTGGCAGCGGCCAGCGCCCAGATCGCCCAGCGCTTGCCAAGCCTGCGTCCCCATGCATCTTTGCGGAAAAAATGACCTTTTATCATTCGTCCTCTGCCGGGATGTCGTCTTCCTCATCGTCGCAGTCTTCGACACAATCCACGTCGACCGAAGGCGCAGTCCCGGCCTGCTGCCCGGCTGTGCCGGGCAGCACGGCCGCGTCGCGGTCCATGCGTAGCGGCGCATCCAGCGCAGCCAACCGCAGCGGCGCGCCCGCCTCCATCTGCGCCTGGGCGACGGCCAACCGCGCATCAGCACCATAAGGGTCACCGGGTTTGGGCGTGTTGTAGCGGTCCACGGCTCGCGGCTGGACGCGGATGTTCTCCGGCAGCGTCGCGCCGATTTCCACCCGGCCGGCCGTCGGGCTGCCCACGACGATTTCGCTCCAAACGCCCTCGATAGACCGCAGCGCCGTATTGCTCAGGTACAGCTCGCCTTCGGTGCCTGAACCGAACCCCACCGTCACGCCGGGCGTCGTAGGCGCAATCGTTAGCCGACCGCCGCTGCCTTGAAAGGCGGTGCGGTTACCCGCTACCGAAATGCGGTCTCCCAGCACCGTGAGGTTGCCGCCGTTCAACGCCTGATAGGCCGACGAAGCCGCATTGCCTGTGGTGGTTTTCAGGCTGGGCGAGATCTGCACGGCGTCGTCCTGCTGGCTGTGGCCTTCCAGGACAATGTTTCCGCCGACCGCAGTCACGCGGGTATCGCCGGTGCTAATCGGGCTGTTGCGCAGCCCCACGCTGGCGATGCTGGCGCCGCGCATGCGGATGTCCCCCCCGGCCGTGCTCTCGACGATGGCCACGCCCCGCCCTGCGGTATCCCCGGAAGTTGCCGAAGCGTACAGGTTGACGCCATAGCCGTTGACGCTTTCGCCGTCGATCACGATGCCGCCGCGCGCCGTGCGCAGCGTGGTCGTGGACGTCGACCCGACCGGCCCGACTGTCACGCCGTTGCCGTCCGCTGACCGGCCCCGCACGGTCAGCGTGCCACCACCTTGCGCTTCGATGACCAGGTCGCCGCCGCCAACATTGGCGCCGTCGCCTGCGCCGGCGCTCGTCCCGGCGATGACAATGTCACCGCCAGTCGACACCCGTATCGTGGACACCCCTGTCGTGCCCACCCGCACGCCGTCGCCGCTGCCATGGCTGTGCCCGTTGATGGCAATGCGGCCGCTGTCGCTGCTTATCGTGTGGTTGCCCGTTTGCACAATGACGCCTGACCCCGAAGACGACGCCGAGGCATGGCTCGCCCCATTGATCGCGATGTTGCCCGTGGTGGTCCGGATGACGTTAGTCGAACTGTTGGCCAGCGATACGCCTGTGGCCGCCTCGGTCCCACCCTGTCCGTTGACGACAATGTCGCCCGCGCCGGCATCCAGCACCGTTTCGCCGAAGCGTACGCCATTGGTGATCTGGCCGCCCGAAGTCGTGTCCGCGCCGATCGCATAACCGCTGGTGGGATCCGTACCACCGCCGATAACGATGTCGCCGCCCGAAGACAACAGGGTGGCACCGCGCAAGTCCACATAGCCTTGGGCGGCGCCGCTCGACCGCGCGTTGAGCACGATGCTACCGCCGGCGCTGGTGATCTCCGAAGGCGCACTGCCTTTGAAGGCGATATGGCGGGTCGCGCGAATCGTCACGTCGCCGCCAGCCGTGGCGACGGACGCGTTGGCGATTTCCAGGTCACCCAGCGAGTCCAGCGCCACGTCGCCACCCGCTGTCTTGAGCGTAAAACCGGCCACGACCGAAATTCCCAAGCCGGTCTGCGTGCTGCCCGACAGATGAATGCTGCCCGTCCCGGTTTGCAGCAGGACATTCGACACGTTAGATCCCAACCGCAGGCCGTTGCCGCTGTCGGAAACGCCCGTCAACGAAATCGACCCACTGTCCGTCTTGATCGTCTGGGCGCCCTGTATGAGGACGGCGTTACCGCCTACGGCGCGGCCGCGCACGACGATGTTCCCGCTGGTGGTCGTAATGGTGCTGCCAGCCGTGCTGGGCAGGCTCACGCCCGCTGCGCCGGTGGTGCCCGCCTGGCCATTGATGGTGATGTCGCCGGCGCCGGTGTCTATGGTCGAACCGGCGATGCGCACGCCGTTGGTAATACCGGAGCTTGCACCTATCGCATAGCCGGTCGTCGGATCGACGCCGCCGCCGATCACCAGATCGCCGCCACCAGTGTCGACGCTTGATTTGTCCAGATTGACATATCCAGTCGTACCACCTTGGGCGCGCGAATTCAGCGTCATGCGACCGCCATCGGTTTCCAGCACGGTGTCCTCGGTCACCTCAATGTTCGTTCCGGCCCGCACATCGAGCACGCCGCCCCCTGTGCGGATATCGGCCCTCTCCATGGTGATGTCCGCGTCACCTGCAACCGTCACGTTGCCGCCGTCGGTACTGTGGACTTTCCCGCCCTTGAACTCGATGACTGCGTCGCTGTCCAACGCGATGTCGCCACTGGTGGTCTGCATCGTGAAGCCATTCAGGAAGGAAATACCGTCGCCAGTCTGCGACTTAGCGGACAGGTGTATGCTGCCGCTGTTTGTCTTTACCAGTACAGTGCCGGACGAACTGGACCCCAGCCGAAAGCCCCTGCCGGAATCGGCCTCGCCAGACAGCGAAATCGACCCGCTGTCCGTCTGCACCGTCTGCGTGCCTTGTATCAGCACTGCGTTGCCGCCTGTCGCCCGGCCCCGTATTGTGATGTCGCCGCTAGTGGTAGTGATCGTGCTACTGGCTGAATCAGGCAAGCTCACACCGGCCGCGGTCGACGTACCCGCCTGTCCATTGATGGTGATGTCCCCAGCGCCCGTATCGATGGTCGAATTCGCTATGCGAACGCCGTTGGTCACCCCGGAACTGGCGCCGATGGCATAGCCAGTCGTCGGGTCACTGCCCCCACCTATCACCAGGCTGCCGCCGTTGGTAGCGATGCTCGCACCGTCCACGTTGACATGGCCGATCGCGCCGTCCTGTGCACGCGAGTTGAGCACGATGTTGAGCTTGTCACTGGACGACTGGATGGTGCCGTTGACGGTGATGTGCCGCGCCGCCTGCAAGGTCAGTGTGGCCTCACCGCCCGCTGTCTTGTCGATGACCGCGCCCGAATCCACCGTAATGTCGCCCGCCTGCGTGCCGCTCGTGCCTGTCGTGATCGTGACGCTGGTGCCATTGTTCAGGCTATCGTTGATGGACGACGCAGCGACCGTGGCATTGTCGTCGATGGGAACAAAGACGTTACCATCCTCGAAGCTGCCGCCTGAGCCCGGGCCGCTGGAAATAGTGACGTTGCGCGGGTCCATCAGCCAGGTTCCGGCCTTCCCATGCGCGGCGCTGGCGTCGACCCGGCCTGATGCGTCCAGCCAGTTCTTGCCGGACGTTTCCACCAGGCCGCCGTTGCCGCCTTGGGCACCACCGCGCGCGGAGATCCGTCCATAAAAGCGCGTGGTGTCGTCGGACCACACCACCACGGTGCCGCCGTCACCGCTTGCGGTGGCATCGGCATTCAAGACCGCACCCGCGTCGATGAAAGCGGCCTGGGCGTTGCGTACTGTTCCATTGCCCTGAAAGCCGCCGCCGACCAGGATTACCCCGCCCCCGGCAGCGCCGCTCGCGTCTATCGTGCCGGTTACGGCAACCTTTTCGCCCAGCACCTGCACTTGGCCGCCACGATCGCCACCTCCCTGTCCCGAGGCATCGAGCAATCCATGGTTGACCGTCACGCCCCCGTCGCCGCCGTCCAGGACGATGCGCCCCTGCCGCTGACCGATGCTACGCGCGCGGATCACGCCGGTGTTCTCCACCACCGTCGCCTGCAGCGCGTCGCGCGACTTGGCTTGCATGAGCACGACGCCGCCGTCGGCCTGTATCAACCCCGCATTGACCGCCTGCGCCTGCAACGCGGCGCGATCAACCTCCACGCTGATCAGTCCGTCGCCATCGAAATCCAGGCGGACCTTATCGCCGGCGGCCAGTGCCGTCACGCCGCCTGGCGTACGGATCTCGCCGACGTTGCGTACGCGCGCACCGACCAGAGCCACGCCGCCTTGTGCACGGATCGAGCCGGCGTTGACCACTTCGCCCCCGCCTGAGCCGTCGAACACGTAATCGCCCGCCAGGAAGCGCTGGTCCGACAGGTCCAGGGTGCTTGCCACCAGGCCGCCAACGTCCACGCTCGCGCCGGGTGCAAAGTAGACGCCGTTGGGGTTGACCAAGAACACCTGTCCATTGGACGTCAGGCTGCCGAAGACTTGCGACGCGCTGCCGCCTGTTACCCGGTTGAGCGCCACGGCCGAAGACGAAGGCTGGTTGAAATGCACCTTCGCCTTCGACCCAATGTCGAAGCTGCGCCAGTTGGTGATGAGCCGGTGGCTGTGCTGGTCGATCACCATACTGCGACCGCCGGTCCGGATATCGCCGCTGCCAGCGACGATATTGCCGCCCTGGGGCAGGGCACCGGCATCCAGCGCCAGCGCAGGTGCCGGCACCAGCGCGCAGGCCAACACCCTGCACAACGGACGCAGCGAAAAGGGTCGCTTCGGAGCATGCATGACTGGCCTCCGTCAGAATCGATGGATCACGCCAACGCCGCAGGCTTGCAGGTCAGAACCCACTCCGGCGCCGAAGATGCCACCGGGCGAGAAGTTGTAGCTCGCCGAATGGCCGTTGAAGATGCGCGCGTACTGCACGTACAGGTCGGTGCGCGACGATAGCGAATAGCGGGCGCCCAGGCTCAGCATGTACGCCTCCAGTCCATCGGTGCTGCACCCTTGCTGCGCCGGATCCGTGCTGGCCACCCGGCACTTGCCCTGGTCGGCATAACCGGCGCTGCCCTGCAGCGTGACCGGACCGACGCGATGGCGCACGCCCAGCCAGACGGCATCGCGCGAATAGCTGACCAATGTCGGCGCACTGGCCGGCACGACGCCTGACTGCGAATAGGACAGGCGCTCCCAAATGAGAGACAGGCGCGTGTCCTCGCTCACGTCATAGCGGATGCCCAGCTTGATGCCGCGGTCGCGCGATTCGGTCCGGGCCGTTGGGCCAATCCGCGATCCTACGCCGCGCCCGGATGCGCCGCGCGAAAACAGTGACGCGACGCCGAAGAAATTATCGTGCTGCTCGTAAGCCGCGGTCACCAGCAAGGGTCCGTTGCGCCAGGTCAGGCTGCCCGCCCATATCAAGGGCTTAGGCGTATGCTCGGACAGCTTTTGCCCGCCCGGCGCCACCATGGCACGCACCGACCAACCGTTCCAGCTGGGCGACCAATACTGCAGGCTGTCCTTCTGGCGCCGCGCAAAGGATGCGTCTGCGGCACTGCTGCTGCGGTCGGTGGCAGTCTTGATGGGCGAGGACGTCCCGCCCGAGCCGACGCCAAAGCCAGGAGTGCCAAGGATGTTGTAGTAGGCCGTGACCTGGGTGCCGCCAAACGGGTCGAAGCCCGACGTCGCCGATTTGTACGGGCTGTCCCACTGGCCGCCCATTAGCGTGCCCCAGTGGCGCCCCTGCAGCCCGACCCCGGTGTTGCGGGCTGCTATCTCGCCTTCGCCGGTGCGCATGTCCAACGAAGACTCGATCTGGTACCAGACGCGGGTGCCGGCGCCCAGGCTTTCGCTGCCTCGTATCCCCCAGTTCGACGAATTGCTAACCATGCGCACGCCCGTACCGGAGTCCACGCCGGTGGGTGCGGCCGACGGCGTGGCGCCCCGCCCGCTTGCCTGCGGCGTAGCGCCGTTGCGCGTAGCCACCTGGACATCCATGTTGATCGTCCCGTAGAAGCGCACGTTCGATCGCGGTATGGGCTTGGTGCTGGCCACCCGCGTGGGCCCGGCCGCTGGAAATGCCGCAGCCACCAGCGCCGGCACGGCGCCCGGCGCCAGCGACGCCGACAGCCAAAACCTTTCACCGGTGTTCAGACCCGACAGGCGGGGTTGCCCAGGCGGACGAGCGGCATAGACGGCGCGCAGATAGCCGTAGCGTCCCAAGTCCCAGTGCGCGCCTGCGCCGTAGGACCACAGTCCCAGAGAATTGTCATCGTCGTTCCAGGCATGGCGGTTGATGCGAACGCGCCCACCGTCGATGAAGCCGAAGGCGTATAGGCCGCCGAAAATGGCGCGACGCAACTCCAGGCTACCCAGGATCCCTTGATCTCCGCCGGCCTCTCCGCTTTCGTAGGCGCGCACGCCGGTGGGACCACCCAAATAAAACTTCTCCGACGCGTCCAAGTTACGCGAAGCGAGCTGCGCACGCGCCTTGAACGCCAGCGACCAACTGTCATCCAAGCGCTGCAGCCGGTCTAGATCCAGATTCAACTTGGCGAACGAACCGGCTCGGCCAGCCGTGGCGCGGTCCCAATCGGCATCTTCGACCGAGCGCAATTCCAGGTGGCCAAGGGTCAGCGATGCCTGCCACAGCGTCGCCCCGCCACCGCCCCAGCCATCGCGCCAGTCTCCCCGCAAGCCAGCCTGCAGCGCCTGCACACGCTTGGGCGTGTCCACGCCGAACACCCCAATGCGCTCGTCCAGGTCGGTATGCGATAGCGTGCCGAAGGCCCAGGTGCTGGCCGCACGGCTACGCATCAGCGGATAGCGCAGGCCAAACTCGTAGCGAGTCGCGCTGCCCTTGATGTCCAGGGCATCGAAAGGCCCGCCCAAGCGGTAGTCCACGCGGGAGATCGCCGCATGGCTGCGCAAGCCACCGGCCCCAAGCGGCGCATCCCAGCTAGCCGTCAGGCTTTGCAGGTCCCCGGTGGTGCGCATTGCCTCGAAAGTCAGCCGGTCGCCTAGTCCCCAGAGGTCATCCAAATCGAATCGCAAGCCGTAGCGCTGCTGCCCCGAGTACCGGTTGCCAAAATTGTCCGCCGAGGCAAGGGCGGCGACCTGATCACCTTGGGCGACGGACACCACCAGGTCGACCGTGCCGGATTGCTCGCCCGCGCGCAACACCGACTCGACTGAGATGCCCGGAAAATCCGACAGCACCAGCAGGGCCCGCTCCAGGGTCGGCATATGCAGCGGCTTGCCCTCGACCAGCGGCGCCAGCACGGCACTGATGCGCTCGGCACTCAACCGCACAGTGTCATCGCGCTGTACCAGCACGCGGCCCAACTGCGCCTCGATGACGCGGATAAGAACTTCACCGTCGCGCACTTCCTGCGCCGGCACCACCGCCTGGGCCAGCGTATAGCCTTGCTCGCGATAAAAGGCCGCTACGTGGTCAGCCACGGCATGGATCTGGCCAAGCGTCAGATCCCGATCCTGCGCATCGGCGACCAGCGCGCGCAGGCGCTCTTCGTCGTAAAGAGTGTTGCCGTCGAACACGAAACGCCGCACGCGCAGGCGCGGCGCATACGTGTCTTCGGGCGCGGCGTCTTTCGATACGTTGGATCCGTCTATGCGCAATTGCAGCGAATCGGCCGGCACCTTCTCCGGTGCCTGGCCAAAGCTGCGTACCGATTCCAACACGCTGCCCGGCCTGGCCCCACCCACCTGGGCTGCAGCCGAACTGGCCGTCACGGCTGCCACAAGCAGCATGAATGCAGGTCTGCGCACAACCACTGCGATCCCCCCCTGTTTTGATTGGTCGCACTTGCACTTGCCCTGCCAGCCTGCCGATCTGCAGCTTTGCCCGTGGCCAGGGCTGCGCGCGCATCGACACAAGCCTTGCCAAGCGCAAGCCGTGCTACACATGGCAAGGGATTGTTGGAAAAACGATCGCGTGGGACAAATAGCTAACGCGCAAGCTTGGATAACCTATGGTTATGCTCCTACAATGAACTCGAGTTTCCTCGATCAGGGTTTTCCCCATGCGCTTGCGCCACATCGAGATCTTCGAAGCCATCCGCCGTACGGGCTCGCTGACCGAAGCCGCCCAGATCCTGCATGTTTCGCAGCCCGCAGCCAGCAAGATGCTGGCGCATGCCGAGGCACAGCTCGGCTTCAAGCTCTTCGAGCGGGTCAAGGGGCGGTTGCGCGCCACGCGTGAAGCGGAAATCCTCGCCCCCCAAGTCACCCAGCTGACGCAAAACCTATCCAGCGTGCGCAGGCTGGCGACCAGCCTGCGTTACAGCCAGCGTGGCCACTTGCGCGTGGGCTGCACGCCGGCATTGGGGCTTGGCCTGCTGCCGCCAGCCGTACGGGCAAGCCGCGACGCCCACCCAGGCGTGAGCTTTTCCATCCATACGCATCACAGCGCCGAACTCATCGACGGACTGCTCTCTCGCGAACTGGATCTCGTGGTGACCTTCGCCACGCAAGAGCATCCCGGCATCGAGCGCATGCCGATCGGCCAGACCGAGCTCGTGCACATCGGCACGCGCCGGAGGTCCGGGCCCCTGGACCTGAAAACCTGGAAGCCTGACAACCTGATCGCGTTGGATGCGCGCGATCCCACGGGCGCGGTGCTGCACCAGGCGATGGAGTCGTTGGGGGTGTCAGCCAAGGTATCGATGCACGTGCAGACCCATTACGTGGCCTGCGCGCTGGCCGAAGCCGGCTGCGGCGAGACCGTGGTCGACGCCATCACCGGGCGTGCAATGCTGCGTCCTGGCATGGTGCTGACCCGCTTGCGGCCGAGACTGCGCATACCCATCAGCGTCATGGTCCACGGGCAGGATCCGCTATCGGCACTGCACCGCAGCTTCATCGATCGCCTGACGGCGGTGTGCCGCGAATTCGAAGAGTGGGAACAAGCCACCACGCACGGCAATGCGCGCCAGGCCTGACGCCAGCCGCATTCCATAAGGTTATGCATGGCTGAACGATCGTTATTTGCTCCACGTAACGCACGTTGAGAGAATGCGTCCGGGTATTGCGTAGGCCCTCGCCTGGCCAACCGATTAAGTCCCCGCGGGACGCCGGCGCGCTCCGGGGTTGGTGGCGTGCCGCTAAGCGGCGCCGCCGCAACGCATGCGCAGCCGCGCCATGCCCACGTCATCCGAATAGAAACGATTCCGCATCCAGGCGTCCGGTCCGGCGACTGGAGAAGGAATCCCGATTAAAGGCCGGCACGCCGGCCACAACAGGGGAAACCCATCCTGCAAGGAGCTCTCATGCTTACCATCGCAAAGAACCGCTTCCGCACCAAGCCATTGGCGTTTGCCGCGGCCGCGGCGCTGGTTGCGACGCTTGGCGCGCCGCAGCCGGCGGCGGCGC
>CALEQZ010000041.1 GCA_937908115.1 uncultured Alcaligenaceae bacterium
TCGCGACCTCAACCTTGGCAAGGTTGCGCTCTACCAACTGAGCTATTCCCGCATCGTGCCGGCACGAAGCCATGCCTGCAAAAGCCGCGCGATTCTACATGAATCAGCCACGCCGGTAAATTGGCCCAGCCCACGTGGGCAGCACGCCGCAGTTTCCGGTCGCGCCCTGCGATTCAAGTAATATGCGCAGAAAAGACGAAAACTATAGCATATTTTCGATAGAACATGCCCGAACCGATAGCGGCCCGCGCCGAGACGGATTTGCTGCCTGCGCCACGCGACCTGACTGCCGACAACACGCTGGGCTTGCCCTGTCATGCGTCGCGCTGGGTGCGCTTGGCCAACGAATCCCAATTACCGGCGCTGTCGCGCCTGGCGCAGCGCGCCGGGCGCCTGGTGGTCCTGGGCGGCGGTAGCAACGTGGTGCTGCCCGAGCGCCTGGACGCCCTCGTCGTGCAGGTGGCGCTGCCCGGCATCCGCCTGGTGGGGCAGACGGCGGATGCCTGGATCGTCGAGGCCGGCGCGGGTGAATCCTGGCATGGTTTCGTGACGGAAACCCTGTCCCAGGGCTGGGAGGGGCTGGAAAACCTGGCCCTCATTCCGGGTACGGTGGGGGCTGCGCCGGTGCAGAACATCGGCGCCTACGGCGTGGAGCTCGCGGATCGCTTTCATAGCCTGCGCGCCTGGGACGTGTGCGCGGCGCGCATGGTCGAGATGACCGCCGAGCAATGCCGCTACGGCTACCGGGACAGCGTCTTCAAGCACGAGCCGGACGGGCGCTGGATCATTACCTCGGTGCGCTTTGCCTTGCCGCGCCCGTGGCGTCCCGTCCTGGGTTACCCAGACCTGCGCAACTATCCGTCGCTGGACGGTTCGGCCCGTCCGCCCACGGCGCGCGACGTCTACGATGCCGTGTGCGCCGTGCGCCGTGCCAAGTTGCCAGATCCCGCGGCGCTGGGCAACGCCGGCAGTTTTTTCAAGAACCCCGTGGTCACCGCCGATGTGTGCGATGCGCTGCGCGCCCGCTTTCCCGGCCTGGTGTGGTATCCGCAGCCCGACGGCCGTTGCAAGCTGGCGGCCGGCTGGTTGATCGACCAGTGCGGCTGGAAAGGCCGGCGGCTCGGCAGGGCAGGTGTGCACGACCGCCAGGCGCTGGTGTTGGTCAACCACGGCGGGGCGACTGCCGCCGATATCCTGGCCTTGGCCGAGGCCGTGCGCCGGGATGTGCGCGCGCGCTTCGGCATCGACCTGGAAATGGAGCCGCGGGCGGTATAGGGGGGGCGGGCTTGCGGGCGGGGGCATTGGGGTCCGGACGGCCTGGGCCTACGTAGGCGCAGGCCGGTCGCATGTCGAACAGGGGAGGAATGACTATGCCCGATTCGGGTTCCGCACCGGCGCAACGGCCAGTGGCGCTGGTGACCGGCGGCAGCGCCGGGATAGGCCGCGCCGTCGTCGAGCGATTGATCGGCGACGGCTATGAAGTCGTCAATTTCGACGTGCAGGCGCCTGCACAATCCATGGACGCAGAAACGCACGTGGCGGTGGACCTGTCCGATGCCGAGGCCACGCGCCGCGCGGCCGAGGACTTGGTCGCCCGGCGCGAGGTGCTGCGCCTGGTCAACAATGCCGGCACGGTGCGGCCGGCCATGTTGGAAGCGGCCACGGCGCAAGACCTGGCTGCCGTGATGGCATTGAACGTGCAGGCGCCCATGCTCTTGCTGCAGGCGCTGCTGCCGGGGATGCGGCGCCGCCGGTTCGGGCGCGTAGTCAACGTCTCCAGCCGGGCGGCGTTGGGCAAGCCGGCGCGCACCGTTTATGCCGCCAGCAAGGCCGGCTTGCTGGGCATGACCCGCACGTGGGCGCTGGAGCTTGCTGCAGACGGCATCACCGTCAACGCGGTCGGTCCGGGGCCGATCGCCACGGAGCTCTTCGAGCGGGCCAATCCGCCGGGCGCACCGCAGACGGAGAAAATCCGCGCGGCGATACCCGTCCAGCGCATGGGCACGCCGGCCGACGTCGCCCATGCGGTGGCTTCGCTGCTCGATGACCGCGCCGGCTTCATCACCGGCCAAGTGCTTTACGTGTGCGGGGGCATGACGGTCGGCCTTGCCAACTAGGCCAGGCCCAGCACCGCTTGCATGTCGTAGAGGCCGCTTGCGCGGTCGCGCAAAAAGCGTGCCGCGCGCAGGCTGCCCTGCGCGTAGGTGGCGCGGCTGCTGGACCGATGCGTGATTTCGATGCGCTCGCCCGTGCCGCAGAAGTAAACGGTGTGGTCGCCGACGATGTCGCCACCGCGCACCACGGAAAACCCGATGGTGCCGGTTTCGCGCACGCCAGTTTCGCCGTGGCGCGCCCAGGTGGCGATCTCTTCCAGCGGGCGCCCCCAGGCGGCTGCGATGGTCTCGCCCATCTTCAGCGCCGTGCCCGACGGCGCATCCACCTTGTTGCGGTGATGCGCCTCGAAGACCTCGACGTCGTAGCCCGAATTGAGGATGCGCGCGGCCACATCGAGCAGCTTGAGCGTGGCGTTGACGCCCACGCTCATGTTCGGGGCGAAGACGATGCCGACGCGCGACGAGGCTTGCTCTATCGCCTTTCGCCCCGCGGCGTCCAGGCCCGTGGTGCCAATGACCATCTTGACGCCGTGTTCGACGCATACCGGTAGGTGGGCTAGCGTGCCTTCCGGCCGGGTGAAGTCGATGAGGCAATCGGCCTCGGCCAGGGCGGACAGGTCGTCGGTGACCGTCACGCCCGTGGCGCGGCCAAGGGAAGCCCCCGCGTCCTGGCCGACCAGGCGGCTACCCGGCCGCGCCAGGGCGGCGGCCAGGGTCAGGTCCGGCGCATCGAGCACCGCTTCGATCAGCATTTGGCCCATGCGCCCGCCGGCGCCGGCTATCGCGATACGCATGATGGTGTGCTTCCTAAGGGTTGTTGGGACAGGATGTGCCGGTCAACGCAGCGGCTCGGGCGAGGCGCCCGGCTGGGCGCCAGGGTTCGTTTCCGCGGCTTGGGCGGCGGCCTCGGCGCGTTCGCCCGCTTCGAGCGGGCGGCCGGGCTGCGTCGCCGCGCCAGGCGGAGTATCGCCGGCCTGCGCGGCCTCGGACCGCGCCGATTCCACGTCGGCCTGCTGGAAGGGCTGCACGTCCGGTTGCTCGTCGCCTTGCCAGCGCACCAGGCGATCGTTCTCGAACCAGACGGTGAACCGCCGCTGCTGCGGGGTGCCCGTGCCGGGTTGGTAGTAGTACGGATAGTCCCAGCGGTCAGCGTGCAGCACGCTGGTCAGCGTGGGGCTGCCGAGGACGAAGCGAACCTGTTCGCGCGTCATGCCTTGCTGGAGCATGTCGACTTGCTCCTTCGTGATCCAGTTGCCCTGTTGGACGCTGGCGCGATAGGGAAAACCCCATTTTTCGTTGGAGCATCCGGCCAGCGCGAACAGACCGGCCAGGCACAGGCCTGCGTACAGGCGGCGAGACCTTGCAAGGGGTATGGGCATGGCGCACCTATGGGTTAGTGAAACCGGACAAAACCGTTATCATAAGGGCTCGGGAACAATTCCGCGGGGCGGCAACCCGTGCGCAAGGCCGCCCACAGGTCCTGCAACGGGGATCGGCACCCTTTGTAGAGAGAAAATGCCATGAGCGATCAAGCCGATCTGAAGAACATGGGCCTGAAGGCCACTTTCCCGCGCCTGAAGATCCTGGACGTCTTCCGCAAGTCCGGAGAGCGCCACCTCAGTGCCGAGGACGTCTATCGGGCGCTGATCAACGAAAGCGTCGAAATCGGGCTGGCCACCGTCTATCGCGTGCTGACGCAGTTCGAGCAGGCCGGTATCCTGACCCGCAGCCAGTTCGACAGCGGCAAGGCCGTGTTCGAACTCAACGATGGGGACCACCACGACCACCTCATCTGCACCAATTGCGGCAAGGTCGTGGAATTCAACGACCTCGACATCGAGAAGCGCCAGCAGAAAGTCGCCAAGGACAACGGCTTCGTACTCGAAAGCCATCACATGGTGCTCTACGGCACCTGCGGCGATTGCCACGCCAAAGCGCGCTAGGGCCGTGCGTGGCCACCGTGTGCTGTACCCGGCGCATGGGGCGCGGCTTGGTCAACCTTCCTGGGGAGCCAGCATCTCGCGCGCGTGCTGGCGGGTCGTTTCGGTGATGGTCAAGCCGCCCAGCATGCGCGCGATTTCCTCGACCCTGCCTTGTTCGTCCAGCGCCGCGATGCGCGAGCGCGTCACGCCGGCGCGTTCGGCCTTGCTGACCTGGTAGTGGGCGTTGGCGCAGGCAGCCACCTGCGGCAGGTGCGTGACGCAAAGCACCTGGTGGCGGGCGCCAAGCTCGCGCAGCAGGCGGCCGACGACTTCGGCGACCGCGCCGCCCACGCCGCTGTCGACTTCATCGAAGATCAACGTGGGCACGCGCGCTGCCCGGCTGGCGATGACCGACAAGGCCAGCGAAATGCGGGCGAGCTCGCCGCCCGAGGCGACTTTGGCCAGCGCGCGCGGTGTGGTTCCGGCGTGGCCGGCGACCTGGAATTCGATGTGTTCGGCCCCGTGGGCCGATAGCTCGGCCGACGCCAGTTCGACCCGGAAGCTGCCGCCTTGCATGGCCAAGGCCTGCATGGCCTCGGTCACGGCCTTGCCCAGCTGGCGCGCGGCCTTGCGCCGTGCCGCCGTCAGCCGCCCGGCGACGGCTTCGCAGGCCTGGCGCGCCTGCTCGGCCTGGCGCCGCAGCGCGTCCACGTCGGTCGCCTCGTCCAGCCCGGCCAATTGCGCGTGCAGCGAGTCGCGCAGCTCGCACAGCTGTTCGGGCTCGCAGCGGAACTTGCGTGCCGTCTCGAAAACCGCCGCCAGCCGGGCGTCCAGCTCGGCCAGGCGATCCGGGTCCAGCTCGACGCGGGACAGGTAGGCATTGAGGTCGGAGACCGCTTCGGCGATCGCGATCCGCGCGGATTCCAGCTCGTCGTGCACGGTCTTGAGTGAAGCGTCGTGGCGCAGCATTTGCGCCACTCGCTGGGCAGCCGCGGTCACCCGGCTGTGCGCGGAGTCTTCGCTTTCATCGAGTGCCGCGATGGCCTGGGCGGCGCCTTCGAGCAGCGATTGGGCGTGCGCCAGGCGGCTGTGCTCGGCCTGCAGCGCGTCCCATTCGCCCGGCTTCAGTCCCAGGCGATCGAGCTCACTCACCTGCCATTGCAGCCGCTCTCGCTCGGCGGCCAGCGTGCCAGCGTCGCGCTCGGCTGCCTCCAGCTTGCGCGCGATCTGGCGCCAGGCCTGCCACGCCTGCTGCATTTCGTCGCGCAACGCGCCATGGCCGCCGTGGGAGTCGAGCAAGTCGCGCTGCGCATCGGCGCGCAGCAGGCTCTGGTGGGCGTGCTGCCCGTGGATATCGACCAGCTGTCCACCCAGTTCGCGCAGCTGCGCCAAGGTGACCGGCACGCCGTTGATGTAGCCGCGGCTGCGCCCTTGTGCGTCGATGACGCGGCGCAGGACCAGTTCGCCGTCGGCGTCGATGTCATGTTCGGCCAGCCACCGCGCCACCGCCGGGGGAGGATCGAAGACGGCGCTGATGTCGGCCCGGGAAGCGCCTTCGCGCAGCACGCCGGCATCACCGCGCTCGCCCAGCGCCAAGGCCAGCGCATCGACCAGGATCGACTTGCCCGCCCCGGTTTCGCCGGAAAAGACGGTGAAACCGGGCCCGAAGGCGATCTCTGCCTGGTCGACGATGACGAAATCGCGGATGTTCAGCAAACGCAGCATGGCCTGATCGCGGGTCGGTTGGTCATGCGCCGGGGCCGACGGGCGGCCCCGACCGGGCTATTCGACGTCGTTGCCGCGCGGGATCCGGTTCCAGTCCAGCTTGCGGCGCAAAGTAGAGAAAAAACTGTAGCCGGCCGGGTGCAGGAAACGAATGGTGTGCTCGGCGCGGCGGACTTCGATGCGGTCGCCGGGCAGCAGGTCGGACCATGTCTGCATGTCGAAGTGCACGCTGGCACCGACTTCGACCCGGCCGATGGCCGTCAGCGTGATGTTGAGCACGCCGCTATCGGGAATGACGATGGGGCGGTTCGACAGCGTTTGGGGCGCCACTGGTACCAGCACCATGGCGTCGACCCCCGGATGCAGGATCGGGCCATTGGCCGACAGCGCGTAGGCGGTCGAGCCGGTGGGCGTGGCGATGATCAGGCCATCGGCGCGTTGCGTGTACATGTAGGCGCCGTCGACCTCGACGCGCACTTCTATCATGCCCCCGCGGCCAGCGCGGTTGAGCACCACGTCGTTCAGCGCCGAGGCCCGGTACATGACCTCGTCGCCGCGAATCACGCTGCCGGCCAGCATCATGCGGTCTTCGGCCTCGAAGCGGCCCTGCAGCACATCGGCCAACGCGCGGTGCGCGTCCTGGACGGGGACGTCGGTGATGAAGCCCAGGCGCCCGTGGTTGATGCCGATGACCGGCACGCCGTGTGGCGCCAGCTGGCGGGCGCTGCCCAGCATGGTGCCGTCGCCGCCCATGACCACCGCGAGGTCTGCGCGGGCGCCGATTTCGGCGTACGATGCCGCCGGGAATTCGGCCACGCCGGTGTTGCGCGCCGTTTCTTCTTCGATCAGCACGGTGCGCCCGGCCTGGGCGAGCATGCCGGCCAGCCCCCTGAGCGGGCCGTCCAGGCCGGGATCCTGGTATCTGCCTATCAGGGCGACGGTCGGGAAATGCATGGGGATGCCGTAGGTGGATTTATGGTGGATTATATGGGGCTCCATAGGGAGGTGCCGGACGAAAACGCCCATAAAATAGGTGAACCATGGATGATCGAGCACGCGCGCTGCTCAAGGCGCTCATCGAACGCTACATCGCCGACGGCCAGCCGGTGGGCTCGCGGACGTTGGCCAAGGTGTTCGACCTGTCCCCGGCCACCATACGCAACGTCATGGCCGACCTCGAGGAGCTTGGCCTGATCCAGAGCCCGCACACCTCGGCCGGCCGGGTGCCGACGCCCCGCGGCTACCGCATCTTCGTCGACACGCTGCTGGCGGCCCAGCCGCCGGAGCAGCTGTCGCCGGCGCAGTTCGCCAACCTGCTGCCAGCGGCTGAGCCGACGCGCGCCATCAACGCCGCGGCCACGCTGCTGTCCAGCCTGAGCCAGTTCGCCGGCGTGGTGCTTGCCCCCAAGCGGGCGCAGGTCTTTCGCCAGATCGAATTCATCCGCTTGTCGGAGCGGCGCGTGCTGCTGATCATCGTTACGCCCGATGGCGATGTGCAGAACCGCATCCTGTTCATGCAGCGCGACTACAGCGAGCAGGAGCTCCAGGAAGCCAGCAATTTCTTCAACCAGCACTTCTCGGGCAAGTCGTTCGACGCGGTCAAGCGTACGCTGACTACGGAGCTCGCGCGCCTGCGCGAGGACATTTCCAAGCTGATGCTCGCGGCAGTGGAGGCCGGCACGGAGGCAGTCGAGGAAAGCGATCCGGTGGTAATCGCCGGCGAGCGCAACCTGCTGGACGTCAGCGACATCGCCTCGGACATGGATAGGCTACGCAAGATGTTCGCGCTGTTCGAGAAAAAGACCGAGCTGTTGCAGCTGCTCGATGCCTCCAGCCGCGCCCAGGGCGTGCAAATCTACATCGGCGGCGAATCGCAGCTGCTGCCCATGGAGGACGTCAGCGTGATCACCGCGCCCTACGGCGTGGACGGGCTGGTCGTCGGCACGCTGGGCGTGATCGGTCCCACGCGCATGGCCTACGATCGCGTCATTCCCATCGTCGACATCACGGCGCGGTTGCTGTCGAACGCGCTGAGTTCCCATCCCCAATCATGACCGGCGCAGCCGGGCCCGGCGCGGCGGTTGCCGTGCCGGCGCCTGCCGGAACCGGGCGGCGACCGGCTTGCGCGCCGCCAGCGAGGTGTTGCCCTTGTTCCTACGCACGTTCAAGTACCTGTGGCCGGAGCGCTACGAGCCGGAGCCCGAGCTGGACGATCCCTACGCCGTCCCGGCCGGTGCGCGCCCGCCCGCGCCGGCGGGGGTGCTGCTGGTCAACCTGGGTACGCCGGACGAGCCGACCGCGCCAGCCATCCGCCGCTACCTCGCGCAGTTCCTTTCCGATCCGCGGGTCATAGAGATCCCCCGCTACCTGTGGCTGCCCATCCTGCACGGCATCGTCCTGCGCACCCGGCCGCGCAAGGTCGCGCCGCGCTATGCCAGCGTCTGGATGGAAGGCGGCTCGCCGCTGCTCGTCTACAGCCGCCGGCAGGCGCAGGCGTTGCAAGCGAGGCTCGACGCGCGCGGCGCGCACGTCCGGGTCGAGCTGGCCATGCGCTATGGCAACCCGTCGATCGCCGAAGCCCTGCGCCGGCTGCGCGCGCAAGGCTGCCAGCGCGTGCTGACCGTGCCGCTGTACCCGCAGTATTCAGCCAGCACCACTGCGGCGGTGGTCGACGAGGTGGGCAGGGTGGCCGCGCGGCTGCGTGACCAGCCGGAGATGCGTTTCGTCAAGCGCTTTCATGACGACCCGGGATACCTGCAGGCGCTGGCGGCCACCATCCGCGACCATTGGTCGCGCAATGGTGAGCCGCAGAAGCTGGTGCTCAGCTTCCACGGCCTGCCGCGCCAAAGCATCGAGCTGGGCGATCCCTATTACCGCGATTGCATGGAAACGGCTCGGGCGCTGGCCGGGCGCCTGGGGCTGCCTGAAGGACGCCTGGAGGTCTGCTTCCAAAGTCGCTTCGGCGCGGCGCGTTGGCTCGAACCCTACACCGAGCCGACGCTCAAGGAACTGGCCCGCACCGGCGTCGCGTCCGTGGACGTCGCCTGCCCGGGTTTCGTGGCGGACTGCATCGAAACGCTGGAAGAAATCGCCCAGGAGGGCCGTGACGCCTTCCTGCAGGCGGGGGGACGGCAGTTCCGCTACATCCCGGCCTTGAACGACAGCCCCGCCTGGATCGAAGCGCTGGCCGACCTGGTGCAGCGGCACCTGCAGGGCTGGCCGGGGCAGGGCGAAACGTCCCGGCCGGACGCCGGCCGGGTGGGGCCGGCGGACCATCCGTCCGCATCCGGCGGCGGTGCATCGGCGCCGGCCTGACATCGCCAGCGCATCCGCGCCGTTGGGGCTACACTGCAGCAAGGTGGGTACCCGATGCGGGCGCCCGTCTGGTCCACCTTGCCAGGAGACGGCCATGAGCAATGCCCGCAAGCCGAACGCCCCTGCGCCGACCATCGGTACTTCCGGTGCGCCGGGCCACACCAACCTGAAGGAAGACCGCACCGAGCGCGAGCTCGACGAGGCGCTGCAGGAAACCTTTCCCGCCAGCGACCCCATCGCCGTGGCAGCGGACCGCGAGTCGGTCGAATCGGGGTTGGACGAGGCGGTGGAGGACACTTTCCCGGCCAGCGACCCGGTCGCCATCGACCCGGCCCCGGCCAAGCGGCGCGGCGGACGGGAACCGGGCGCCTGAAACCGTCCGGCGCCCTGGAGGGCGCCGTTTTTCAAGGACCTGCCCGGCCGCGCCTTGAAAACGCGGCCGCCGTCCCCATTTTGGCTGGACGTTGCAACAAAAGGAGGACTTTTGCCATGACGGCAAAGCACGAGCCGGCCGATTCCCGGCCCCAATCCGACGAGGCCCAGGCCGCGCCCACGCCCGCCGCCGATTCCCCCGCCGCCGATGCCGCGGCCCCGGCTGACGCCCCTGCCACGAACGAGGTGGGCGGCCAGCCCGACGCCGCTGCCCAGTCCCAGCAGGACGACCTGCAGGCACGGTTGGCTGCTGCCGAGGCACGCATCGCCGAGTTCGAAGACCAGCTGCTGCGGGCCCGGGCCGAGACGGAGAACGTGCGCAGGCGGTCCCAGGAAGAAGTCGCCAAGGCGCGCAAGTTCTCCATCGAATCCTTTGCCGAAAGCCTGGTGCCGGTTCGCGACAGCCTGGAGGCCGCGCTAGCCCAGAAGGAGCAGACGCTGGAGGCCCTGCGCGAAGGCGTCGAGGTGACCCTGCGCCAGCTGACCGCCGCCTTCGAGCGCAATGCGCTAAAGGCCGTGGAGCCGGCGCCCGGCGACAAGT
Source organism: uncultured Alcaligenaceae bacterium (assembly GCA_937908115.1). Taxonomy (GTDB): domain Bacteria; phylum Pseudomonadota; class Gammaproteobacteria; order Burkholderiales; family Burkholderiaceae_B; genus CALEQZ01. Next base: position 10,050 of record CALEQZ010000041.1, read on the forward strand.
TCGACCCGCACCTGCACCAGGCCATTTCCACCGTGCCGGCGGAATTCCCGGCCAATACCGTTGCCCAGACGCTGCAGAAGGGCTATTTGATCGCCGATCGGGTGCTGCGCCCGGCGCTGGTCACCGTTTCTTCCGGTCCGGCCGCCGAGCAGCCGCCTTCCGGCCAACCCCAGTAAGGACGACTCCATGGGAAACGCATCCGCTTCGTCGTTCGACCCCAGCGCCATCTTCGAGGCGCTGGCCATGCGCCCGGTGAGCAGCGACGATTTCGACGCCCAAGTCGTGCAGGCGCCCGGCGACGACCTGCGCTGCGTGTTCCTGTGGGGCAAGGATTGCTATAACTGCAACCTTTTCAAGGGCACCGCCATGCTGCAGCGGGAAGCGCTGCTGGCGCTCGGCCTGACCTGGTTCGAGGCAGACGTCTACCAGGACACGGCCCTGGGACGGCGGTTTTCCCTGCACGGCGTGCCCACCTTCGTCCTGTACCGCTCGGGCAAGCGGCTGGGACGCATCACCGGCTGGCCGGGGTTGTCCCGTTTCCAGGAGGCCATCGCCAAGCTGCACGAACAGGCGGCGGCCCCGGACTTGAAAAAACCCGACGCCGGCCCCAGGTAGGCATCGACCGCGGCCGGCGGCCGCGCCCGTAATCGGAAAAATACGTAGATAGCAAGGTAAATCCATCATGAGCAAGATCATCGGCATCGACCTGGGCACGACCAACAGCTGCGTGGCCGTCATGGATGGCGCCCAGGTGCGCATCATCGAGAACGCCGAGGGCGCCCGCACGACGCCGTCCATCGTCGCCTACATGGACGACGGGGAAATCCTGGTCGGCGCCCCTGCCAAGCGCCAGGCGGTTACCAACCCCAAGAACACCCTGTTCGCCGTCAAGCGCCTGATCGGCCGTAAGTTCGACGAGGACGCGGTCAAGAAGGACATCGACTTGATGCCCTACAAGATCGTCAAGGCCGACAACGGCGACGCCTGGGTCGAAGCCCAGGGCAAGAAGCTCGCGCCGCCGCAAGTGTCTGCGGAAGTGCTGCGCAAGATGAAGAAGACCGCCGAGGACTACCTGGGCGAGGAAGTGACCGAGGCCGTGATCACGGTGCCGGCCTATTTCAACGACAGCCAGCGCCAGGCCACCAAGGACGCCGGCCGCATCGCCGGCCTGGAGGTCAAGCGCATCATCAACGAGCCGACCGCGGCGGCCCTGGCCTTTGGCCTGGATAAGTCCGAGAAAGGCGACCGCAAGGTAGCCGTGTACGACTTGGGCGGCGGCACGTTCGATATTTCGATCATCGAAATCGCCGATGTCGACGGCGAGAAGCAATTCGAGGTGCTGTCGACCAACGGCGACACCTTCCTGGGTGGCGAGGACTTCGACCAGCGCATCATCGACTACCTGATCTCGGAGTTCAAGAAAGAGCAGGGCGTGGACCTGTCCAAGGACGTGCTGGCCCTGCAGCGCCTGAAGGAAGCGGCCGAAAAGGCCAAGATCGAGCTGTCGTCCAGCCAGCAGACCGAGATCAACCTGCCGTACATCACCGCCGATGCGTCCGGTCCCAAGCACCTGAACCTGAAGATCACCCGTGCCAAGCTGGAAGCGCTGGTCGAGGACCTGATCGAGCGCACCATCGAGCCGTGCCGCATCGCGATCAAGGATGCCGGCATCAAGGTGTCGGACATCGACGACGTCATCCTGGTCGGCGGCATGACGCGCATGCCCAAGGTGCAGGAAAAGGTCAAGGAATTCTTCGGCCGCGAGCCGCGCAAGGATGTCAACCCTGACGAGGCCGTGGCCGCCGGCGCCGCCATCCAGGGTTCGGTGCTGTCGGGCGATCGCAAGGACGTGCTGCTGCTGGACGTCACCCCGCTGTCGCTGGGCATCGAAACCCTGGGCGGCGTGATGACCAAGATGATCCAGAAGAACACCACGATCCCGACCCGGTATTCGCAGGTGTTCTCCACCGCCGACGACAACCAGCCGGCCGTGACTATCAAGGTGTTCCAGGGCGAGCGCGAAATCGCGGCGGCCAACAAGCTGCTGGGTGAGTTCAACCTGGAGGGCATCCCGCCCGCGCCGCGCGGTGTGCCGCAGATCGAGGTCACTTTCGACATCGACGCCAACGGCATCCTGCACGTCTCGGCCAAGGACAAGGGCACCGGCAAGGAAAACAAGATCACCATCAAGGCCAACTCGGGCCTGACGGAAGACGAAATCCAGCGGATGATCAAGGATGCGGAGGCCAATGCGGCCGAAGACCGGCGCGTGGCCGAGCTGGCCCAGGCCCGTAACCAGGCCGATGCGCTGGTGCATGCGACCCGCAAGTCGTTGGGCGAGTATGGTGACAAGCTGAACGCCTCGGACAAGCAGGCCATCGAGCGCGCGATCGAGGACCTCGAAAACGCGCTCAAGGGCACGCCCGAGAAGGCCGAGCTCGAGGCCAAGATGGAGGCCCTGTCCAAGGCTTCCCAGAAGCTGGGCGAGAAGATGTACGCCGACATGCAGGCGCAGCAGGCGGCCCAGAACCAGCAGGCTGCCGACAACGCCAAGCCCGTCGACGACAACGTGGTCGATGCCGACTTCAAGGAAGTCAAGCGCGACCAGTAAGCCGGGCCCAGGCATGGTTACACTAACTAATGCGTAATCATGCTTGACCGCCTCGTGCGCGCCCGTCGGCCGGCCTTGCCGGCAGCCGGGCGCGCTTGTTGTTGGCTCCGATAACGACGGCTGCGCGGTGAAGGCGCAAGAAAACCATGGCAAAACGTGATTACTACGACGTCCTCGGCGTGGCCAAGAACGCCTCGGATGACGAAATCAAGAAGGCCTACCGCAAGCTGGCCATGAAATACCATCCGGACCGCAATCCGGACAACAAGGAAGCCGAGGAGAAGTTCAAGGAAATCAAGGCAGCCTACGAGGTGCTGTCCGACGCTGAAAAGCGCGCGGCATACGACCGCTACGGCCACGCGGGCGTGGATCCGTCGGCGGCCGGCATGGGCGGCGCGGGCATGGCCGGCGGGTTTGCCGACGCCTTCGGCGACATCTTCGGCGAGATTTTCGGCACGGCCGGCCGGCGCAGCGGGCCGCAGGTGTACCGCGGCGCGGACCTGAAGTACGCGATGGAGATCACCCTGGAGCAGGCCGCTGCCGGGTTCGACACGGAAATCCGCGTGCCGAGCTGGGAGAACTGCGGTACTTGCCACGGCAGCGGCGCCAAGCCGGGCACGCAGCCGCGAACCTGCCGCACCTGCGGCGGCAATGGGGCGGTGCGCATGCAGCAGGGCTTTTTCAGCGTGCAGCAGACCTGCCCGACCTGCCACGGCAGCGGCAAGGAAATCACCGATCCGTGTCCGACGTGCGATGGGGTAGGACGCGTGCGCCGCACCAAGACGCTGCAGGTCAAGATCCCTGCAGGGATCGACGACGGCATGCGTATCCGTTCCAGCGGCAATGGCGAGCCTGGCATCAACGGCGGGCCGCCCGGGGACCTGTACGTCGAGATCCACATCAAGCCGCACAAGATCTTCCAGCGCGACGGCGACGACATCCACTGCGAGCTGACCATCCCGTTTACGACGGCGGCGTTGGGCGGCCAGGTGGAAGTGCCCACGCTGTCGGGCAAGGCCGAGATCTCCATTCCCGAGGGTACTCAGTCGGGCAAGACGTTCCGCCTGCGCGGCAAGGGCATCCGCGGGGTGCGGGCCAGCTACCCCGGCGACCTGTACTGCCACGTCGTGGTGGAAACGCCGGTGCGCCTGACCGAAGAGCAGAAGGCCATCCTGCGCCAGTTCGAGGCGTCGCTCAAGGATGGCGGCGAAAAGCATTCGCCGCAAAGCAAGTCCTGGACCGACAGGGTCAAGGAGTTTTTCAGCTAGGCGCGCAGGCAGGCATCGCTGCCATGACGCTGGATCGGGGGCCGGATTTTTCCGGCCCTTTTGGTTGGGCTGGGATCGTGCCCAGGCGACCCCGGCCGGGCACGACGGCGCGGCGCAAGCGCAGCGCACGCCGCTTTGGTGCGCGCGTCGCGGGCGCGCGGCGCACCGGCCACGGCGGCGGCAGACGCTATGGGGCGGCCGTCACGGGGGCGGGCACCTTGCCGCTGCCGGACGCGCCGGACGGGGCCGATGCACCCGCCTGGAAATCCCCGGCCCATGCGCTGCTGAACAGGTCGGGCCGCAAATGCTTGCGCACGGCCTGGTTGACCGCATCGGCCGTCAGCGCCTCGATCTTGCGGTCGATTTCGGCCGACCAGGCGAAGGTGCGGCCGCGGTCGATGTACTCCGCCCAGGTGCCGGCCAGCACGTCGTCCTGCGCGCGCGCCAGGCGCCGGTAATTGAGCAGGGCCTTGATCCCGTCGGCTACTTCCTGCGGCGTGAAGCCTTCTGACAGCACCCTGGCCAGCTCCTCGGTAAGCGCCTTTTCCAACCGCTGGCGGTTCTGCGGCGCATAGATCGCGTAGATCGACCACGTCGCCGACGGCTCGTAGGCCGATACCGACAGTGTGCTGCGCACGTTGTAGGACAGGCCTTCGCGCTCACGCACGCGGGTCCACAGGCGCGAGGTTTCGGACGTGCCCAGCAGGAAATTGGCGAGGTACAGCGCCGGGAAGTCGGCGTCGGTGTCGCGCAGCGCCAGGGGCATGCGCGCCAGGTAGAAGGCGTTGGCCTTGTCCGGGGTGTCGATGTCGAAGCGCTGCGGCGGCACCTCGCGGTAGGGGTCGGGCACGCGCGTGTACGCCGGCGCCTTGTGCCAGCCGGCCAGGCCGTCGGCCAAGGCCTTTTCCGCCGCGGCCGGGTCGAAGGCGCCGACGGCGGCAAGACTGATGTGCCCCGCGCCGTAGAAGCGCTGGTGGAAGGCAAGCAGCGATTCGCGGTCGAGTTTTTCCAGGTCGGCGAGCGATTCCTCGAAGCTCGGCACGTAGCGGATGTCGTCGCGCGGCCAGGCATTGGCGTGGCGCGCCAGGGCACGCGAGGCGAGCGCCGTCGGCTCGGCCATGGACTGCCGTACCGAAGTGACGGCTTGGCGGCGATATTGCTCGACCTCGGCTTCGGGGAAGTCGGCGTTGCGAATGACCTCCAGCATCAGGCTGAGCAGTGCGGGTAGGTTTTCGCCGGGAACCGACATCTTCACGTTGAGGTCGGTGCCCGAACCGTCGACCGATACCGTGGCGCGCAATCCGTCGATGCGGTCGCTGATTTGCTGGCGCGTCAGGGTCGGGGTACCGCGCAACAACAGGTCTGCGACTGCCGCGGAGGCAAGGCGCTGGCCGCGCAGGGATTCGGCATCGCCGAAGTGCAGCCGCAGCTGGGCCTGGACGCGATCACCGCGCGTCGGCTTGGGCAGCAGCGCCAGCTCGACCGGCCCGTTGGGCAGGTCCAAGGTGCGACGCTGCGTCAATGCGTCGATGTTGGCGGGCGTCGGGTCGAAGGCGTCGGTCTGCTTGAAGTCTGGATCGCCTTGGTAGCCTTGCAGCACCGCTTGCAGGTCTGGCTTGGCTGGCAGTGGGGCGCGTACCGGCTTGTCGGTGGGCAGGTAGCGGCCTTCGGTGCGGTTGCTGCGAACTAGGTACTCCTGCGCCACGCGCTGCACGTCGGCGAGCTTGGCCTCGCGCACGCGGTCGCGCATCAGGAAGAACAGCCGCCAATCACCGGCGGCGATGGCCTCGGACAGCGCAACGCCGACGGTCTCGGGGTCGCTGTAGGCCTGTTCCCATTGCAACAGCCACTGTCCGCGCGCGCGGTCCAGCTCTTCCTGGGTGAAGGGGTGCTGGTCCAGCGTTTCCAGCGTATCGGTCAGCACCGCCAAGGCCTTGTCCACGTCCATGGATGGCTCCAATTGTGCGCCGAACATCGCCAGGCCCGGGTCGTGCTGGTCCATGGCAAAGCCGAACACTTCTGCGGCCAAGCCCTTTTCGACCAGGGCGCGGTACAGGCGGCCGGACGGCGTGTCGGCAAGCATGGTGGTCGCCAGCTCCATGGCCGCATAGTCGGGCGAGGCGGCAGGCGGGATGTGGTACATGGCTGCCACCAGCGGCGTGCCACCCGCGCGGCGCAGCGTCACGGCGCGTTCGCCGTCCTGCACGGGTTCGACGGTGTATTGCGGCGGCAGTGCCCGGTTGGGGTTGGGGATCTTGCCGAAGTGCCTGGCGATCGCCGCCAGCGTCGCTTCCGGGTCGAACTTGCCGGCGACGATCAGTACGGCATTGTCTGGCTGGTAGTAAAGCCGGTAGAAGTCGCGTAGTTGGCCGATGTCCACGTTTTCGACGTCGCTGCGCGCACCGATGGTGCTTTTCCCGTAGTTGTGCCACTGGTAGGCCGCGGCCTGCATTTTCTGCATCAGCACGCGAAACGGGCTGTTTTCACCGTTTTCCATCTCGTTGCGCACCACGGTCATCTCGGAATCGAGGTCGGCCTTGTCGATCAGCGAATTGACCATGGCATCGGCTTGCCAGCCCAGGTACCAGTCCAGGGTGTCAGGATCGGCGGCGAAGCTGGCGAAATAGTTGGTGCGGTCGCTGGAGGTCGAGCCGTTGGCTTGCAGGCCGCGCCGGGAAAACTCCCCCAGCGCATTGCGCGTGGTGGGGGTGCCCTTGAACAACATATGCTCCAGCAGGTGGGCCATGCCGGTTTGGCCGTAATTCTCGTGGCGGGATCCCACCAGGTAAGTCATGTTGACGGTGGTGGTGGGCTTGGACGGGTCCGGCGCCAGCAGCACGCGCAGGCCGTTGTCCAGCCGGTACTCGGTGATGCCTTCGACCGAGCCCGCCCGCGTTACGCCCGGCGGCAGCGCCTGGGCGGCCAGGCACGCGCCGGCAAAGGACAGGGCGATCGCCCCCAGGATGCGGTGAAAGAATGCGTATCTGGCTTGCATGGCGGATTTTCCTGAAAGCGCCGTGCGGCGCGTCGTCGCGCAAGAAGTGGGTTGGAGTGTATTACGGCCCCGAAGGTTCGCGGCGCCGGTTCGCCAGTGTTTCCGGCCGCGCACTTTTGCATTATCGTTGCCGGCGTTCCTACTGAAAGGAGACGGTCATGCAAGCCGTGGAAACCTTCGTCGAATCGCTCAACGCGATTGTTTGGGGGCCGGTGATGCTCGTGCTCATCCTGGGCACCGGCCTGTACCTGATGATCGGGCTGAAGTTCATGCCGCTCGCCAGGCTCGGATACGGTTTTCGCCTGATGTGGCGCGGGCGCGTCAAGGGCGATGAAAGCACGGGCGAAATCAGCCCCTTCCAAGCGCTGATGACCTGCCTGGCAGCTACCGTGGGCACCGGCAATATCGCTGGGGTGGCCACGGCCATCTTCCTGGGCGGTCCCGGCGCCGTCTTCTGGATGTGGTGCACGGCCCTGGTGGGCATGGCGACCAAGTACGCCGAGGTGGTTTTGTCCGTCAAGTACCGCGAAACCGACGAGCGCGGCGAGCATGTCGGTGGCCCCATGTATGCCATCCGCAATGGCCTGGGCCCGCAGTGGGCCTGGCTGGGAGTGCTGTTCGCCCTGTTCGGCGGGCTGGCCGGGTTCGGCATCGGTAACATGGTGCAGGTCAACAGCATGGCCGATGCCTTGCAGGTGTCCCTGGGCATTCCCGACTGGGTGACCGGCGTGGTCGTCATGGTCATCACCGGCCTGGTGATCTTGGGCGGCATCCGCCGCATCGGCGCGGTGGCACAGGCGCTCGTGCCCTTCATGTGTGTGGCCTACGTGATGGCGGCCCTGGCCGTGCTGATCGTGCAGGCCGACCAGGTACCGGCTGCCTTCGGCCTGATCTTTTCGCACGCCTTCAATCCGGCTGCCGCGACGGGCGGCTTTGCTGGCGCGGCCGTGATCGCGGCGATCCGCTATGGCGTGGCCCGCGGCATTTTCAGCAACGAGGCGGGCATGGGCACGGCCGGCATCGCGCAGGCGGCGGGCACGACGACCAGCCCGGTGCGTTCGGGGCTGATCGGCATGCTCGGCACGTTCATCGACACGATCATCGTCTGCACCATGACCGCCCTGGTCATCTTGACCACCGGTGTCTGGACCAGCGGCGAAAGCGGCGCGGCGCTGTCGTCGGCGGCGTTCGAGGCCGGCTTGCCGGGCGTGGGCAATTATGTGTTGTCGATATCGCTGGCCGTCTTCGCCTACACCACCATCCTGGGCTGGAGCTATTACGGCGAGCGGTGCTGGGAATTCCTGCTGGGCGCGCGCGCCATCGTGCCATTCCGGGTGCTGTGGGTGATCGCGCTGCCGGTGGGGGCCGTTGCGCAGCTGGATTTCGCCTGGCTCGTGGCCGATACGCTCAATGCGCTGATGGCGATCCCCAACCTGATCTCGCTGCTGGTGCTCAGTCCCGTCGTCTATGCGATGACCAAGGAATACTTTTCGGATCCGGCCGTCGGCAAGACGGCGGAGCAACCCTAGCGTAGGGGTTTATTTGGACAGGACGCGCATGGCCTGCTCCAGGCCGGCCATGGTGATCGGGTACATGCGGTCCTGCACCAGCCCCCGTATCAGTTCGATCGACTGGCGGTAGCGCCACGACGCCTGCGGCTCGGGATTGAGCCAGACGGACTTGGGCCAGGCATCGACCAGCCGGCGCACCCATTCGGCGCCGGGCTCCTTGTTGTAGTGCTCGACCGACCCGCCTGGCTGCAGGATTTCGTAGGGGCTCATGGTGGCATCGCCCACCATGATCAGCCGCCAGTCCGCGTTGTATTTGCGCAGGATGTCCCAGGTGTCGAAGCACTCGGATTGGCGGCGCTCGTTGGACTGCCAAAGGCTTTCGTACGGGCAGTTGTGGAAGTAATAGACCTCCAGGTTGCGGAACTCGCTGCGTGCGGCCGAAAACAGTTCCTCGACCCGGGCGATGTGGTCGTCCATGCTGCCGCCCACGTCCAATAGCATCAGCACCTTCACTGCATTGCGGCGCTCGGGCACCATGCGCAGGTCCAGGTGTCCGGCATTGCGGGCGGTGCTGGCGATGGTGTCGTCCAGGTCCAATTCCAGTTCCGTGCCTTCGCGGGCGAAGCGGCGCAGCCGGCGCAGCGCCATCTTGAAGTTGCGCGTGCCCAGCTCGACCTGGTCGTCGTAATCCCGGAACTGCCGCATGTCCCATACCTTGACGGCGGTGCGGTTGCCGGCCGATTCGCCGCCGATGCGCACGCCCTCCGGGTGGTAGCCGCCGTTGCCGAAAGGGGAGGAGCCGCCCGTGCCTATCCACCTGTTGCCGCCGGCGTGGCGTTCTTTTTGCTCGTCCAGCCGCTGGCGCAGCAGTTCCATCAACTTGTTCCAGCCGTGCTTTTCGATGGCGGCCTTCTCTTCGGGCGTGAGCGTGCGTTCGAACTGCTTGATCAGCCAGTCGGCGGGGATCTCCCTGCCGGCCGGCAGCTCGGCGGCAATGCCCTTGTAGTACGCGCCGAACGCGCGGTCATAGCGGTCGTAAAGGGTTTCGTCCTTGACCAGCGTCGCCCTGGCCAAATAGTAGAAATCGTCCAGCGTGGGCGGCATGATGCCGTGGCGCAGCGCCTCCAGCAGGGTCAGGTATTCCTTGACCGAGACCGGCAGCCCGTGCCGGCGCAGGTGCTGGAAGAAGTCGATGAGCATGGCGTGCCGCCGCCCGGCTAGCGCCGCACTCCGCCGCGCGTCATCGCGGCCAGGCGTTCAAGCAGCTGCACGTCCTGTTCATTCTTGAGCAGCGCGCCGGCCATGATGGGCACGGCCGTGGCCGCGTGGGCCTGGATCTGCGCGGCCGAGACGTCCTCGGCCATCAGGAGCTGCAGCCAGTCCAGCAATTCGGACGTGGACGGCTTTTTCTTCAGGCCCGGCGCCTCGCGCAGGGCGAAGAAGGTGTCCAGCGCAGCGCGCAGGACATCCTCGCGCAGGTTGGGGAAATGCACGGCGACGATTTCCCGCATCGTTTCCCTGTCGGGGAAGCGGATGTAGTGGAAGAAGCAGCGCCGCAGGAAGGCGTCGGGCAGCTCTTTCTCGTTATTCGAGGTGATGATGACCAGCGGCCGATGGCGCGCCCGTACCGTCTGGCACGTTTCGTAGACATGGAACTCCATGCGGTCCAACTCGCGCAGCAGGTCGTTGGGGAACTCGATGTCGGCCTTGTCGATTTCGTCGATCAGCACCACGACGGGATCGGGCGACTCGAATGCCTGCCAGAGCACCCCTTGGACGATGTAGTTGCGGATGTCGCGGACTTTTTCGTCGCCCAGCTGCGAGTCGCGCAGCCGCGAGACCGCGTCGTATTCGTACAGCCCCTGCTGGGCCTTGGTGGTGGACTTGATGTGCCATTGCAGCAGCGGCCGGCCCAGGGCCCGCGCGACTTCCTCGGCCAGCATGGTCTTGCCAGTGCCGGGCTCGCCCTTGATGAGCAGGGGGCGCTGCAGCGTCAACGCCGCATTGACCGCGAGCTTCAAATCGTCTGTGGCGACGTACCGGTCGGTGCCGTCGAATCGGGCGGCTGGGGCGGGTTGAGCGACGGTCATGGAAGGCATGTTTCCGAGGGCGTGGCGCCGCGGCGGCGGCCGGGCTGCAAGGACTTGCGACAATTATCGTACAATCGCAGGGTTTTGCGGCCGGGCCATACCCGGAACCTGTATCCCAGCCTATCAAGAGCCAATATGAAGTTGCGAAACCATCTGATGCGCGCGCTGTCCGCGCTGGCCGTTACGGCTTCCTGTGCGGCCGCCGGCCTGGCCGTCGCGGGCGAGGCGCCCAGCGGCAATATCGAGGCCGCGCGCGACAAGGTCTCGATGTGCATCGGTTGCCATGGCATTCCGGGCTACAAGGCCAGCTTCCCCGAGGTCTATCACGTGCCGATGATCGCGGGCCAGAACGCCAAGTACATCGAGGCGGCCCTGCGCGAGTACGCGAGCGGCGCCCGCACCCATCCCACGATGGATGCCATCGCCAAGAGCCTGTCGGACCAGGACATCGCCGACCTGGCCGCATACTACGCCAACCTCAAGTAACCCGGGGGCCAGCATGAATCGCATCACTTTCGCCCTTGCGGGCGCCGTCCTGGCCGTTGCGGGCGCGTCGGCGCAGGCTGCCGACCTGGCCGCCGGCAAGGCCGTTTTCGAAAAATTCAACTGTGCGTCCTGCCACGGCGCCGACGCCAAGACGGCGACCGATCCCAGCTATCCGGTGCTGGCCGGCCAACATGCCGACTATCTGGCCCACGCGCTCAAGGCCTATCGCCGCGGGCAAACCGGGGCCCCGGCCTCGGCCAACGTGCGCAAGAACCCCATCATGGGATCCTTTGCCGCCCAGCTGTCGGACGCCGACATCGAAAACGTCGCGGCCTGGCTGTCGAGCCTGCCCAGCGACCTGGGCGTTCGCCGATAAGCGCGCAAAGCGCAGATAAAGCAACGGGCCCTGCGGGGCCCGTTGCTTTTTGCGGCCGGGCCGTCAACCGGCGCGACGCCGGATCAGGTCGATGTAGGTGTCGTTATCCAGCGGCTTGCCCAAGCGCTGCGCCTCCCAGACGACCTGGCCCAGGCATTCCATGATCTCGTGCGCCGCGTGATGGGCGTCGCTCTTGGCCGCCAGTTGCTGGTAAGCCGCGCGTATGCCGGGCGGATGGTCGATGGACAGCTGCTCGGTGATCGCCAAGTGCATCGACAGGTGCAGGAAAGGATTGGTCCGCCCCGCTTCGACAGGGTATTCAGCCGACAGCGCGTCGGGGCGCTCCAGGTCGGCGTGGTATTCGGGATGCTCGAGAATCCAGTCCAGCGCCTGGGTTTCGAGCGCGGTCAGGACCTCCCCGCGCCGGTGCTTGGCCCAGGCCTCGACGAAAAACTGCCGGACTTGATCGCGCGAGGGGTTGAACATGGCGCAAATGGATCGTGATGCCGCAAAGCTCCATTTTACGCGCGGCTTCGCGGCACGCCGTGGGGCGGTTGCGGATAGAATCGGGGGCCGTCGGCTTTGCCGGCAGGGCGTGCCTGGCGCCCGGTGCCGCATCGGCCTGCCCTGGAGACGGCAGGCCGGCAATGCCGCGTCGAAGCATTTTGGAGCAAAGCATGTACCAGCATATCGTAGTGCCGGCCGACGGGCAGAAGATCACGGCGAACGCCGACGGTTCGCTCAATGTGCCCGATAACCCCATCATTCCCTTCATCGAGGGCGACGGCTGCGGCGTGGACATCAGTCCAGTCATGCGCAAGGTCGTGGATGCCGCCGTGCGCAAGGCCTATGGGGGCGCGCGCGCCATCCGGTGGATGGAAATCTACGCGGGCGACAAGGCGGCCAGGCTTTACGGACAGGACCAACGACTGCCTGCCGAGACGCTGGATGTCATCAAGGAATATCTGGTGGCCATCAAGGGGCCGCTGACTACGCCCGTGGGCGGCGGCATCCGCTCGCTGAACGTGACCCTGCGACAGGAACTGGACCTGTACGTCTGCCTGCGGCCAATACGCTATTTCAAGGGCGTGCCTTCGCCGGTGCGCGAGCCCGAGAAGACCAACATGGTGATCTTCCGCGAAAACTCGGAAGACCTTTACGCAGGCATTGAATTCCCGGCGGGCAGCGACGAGGCCAAGGCCTTGATCGAATTCCTGCGCGACAAGCTGGGCGCCAAGAAACTGCGCTTTCCTGAAACGTCCTCGATCGGCATCAAGCCGGTCTCGCGCGAGGGCACCGAGCGGCTGGTGCGCAAGGCCATCCAGTACGCCATCGACCACGACCGCCCATCGGTGACCTTGGTGCACAAGGGCAACATCATGAAGTTCACCGAGGGCAGCTTCCGCGATTGGGGCTATGCGTTGGCGCGGCGCGAATTCGGCGCCCAGCTGATCGACGACGGCCCCTGGTGCAAGTTCAAGAACCCGCGCACCGGCCGCGACATCGTGGTCAAGGACGCCATTGCCGACGCCTTCATGCAGCAGATCCTGATGCGCCCGGCCGAGTACGGCGTCATTGCCACGCTCAATCTGAACGGAGACTACCTGTCCGACGCCCTGGCCGCGCAGGTCGGCGGCATCGGCATTGCCCCGGGCGCCAACATGTCGGATTCGGTGGCCGTGTTCGAAGCCACCCACGGCACGGCGCCCAAGTATGCCGGCAAGGACTACGTCAACCCGGGCTCGCTCATCCTGTCGGCGGAGATGATGCTGCGCCACATGGGCTGGCGCGAGGCGGCGGACCTGATCATCGCAGGCATGGAGGCCTCCATCCAGGCGCGCATCGTCACCTATGACTTCGCCCGCTTGCTCGAAGGCGCCATCCAGGTGTCCTGCTCGGGCTTCGGGCAGGCGGTGGTCGATCGGATGTAGCCGCGCGCGGAGCTTGCCGGAACGTTACCAGCGCGCTCAGCGCGCCTTACTGGGCTCGCCGCCGCGCCTCCAATTCCTTCAGGCACTGGGCGACGCCGCTTTGCATCTGCGCGCGGCTCACGGCGGCGCGGTCCGACACCATGCGGCAACGCTCGTATTCGCGCAGGCTTTCCGGGGTGTCGCGAACGGCCGCCGGCGCGGCGGTGGCGGGGGCCGGTGTCTCGGTGATCCGCAGCGTAGAAGGCGGTGAGGCCATCCCGGTTGGCGAGGGAGTGCCCGGCCACGACAGGGTTTGGGTGGTCTGGGCGAACGCAGGCGCAGCCAGGGTCAAGGCCAGGGCGCAAAGGGCGGATTTCTTCATGGCGTTCTCTCGGCAAATGCAGGCCCACGAGTCGGGCGCAAACGGTGAAATTGGCGCGGCGTGGCCCAGGCCGATTGCGGCCGAAGCCCTGCGCAAGCAGCCTATCGTAGTGCCTGCGCCAGGCAAAGCAAAACCCGCGCGCGGTCCGGGCCTGCGGCCGGCCTAGGCAGTCGTCTGCACCATAGCAGTGCATTTCTATGGAAAATTCATATAAACAAATGCTTCAAACTAGGGCATTCCCTTAGTGCCAGCTTCACGGTACTGGTGCAGAATCACGGCCATGCAGGTGAGGAGACAAAGCCCGCTAAAGGGCAAGCCGGCGGCACCGGTATAAAACTAAAGGCTGTTCCCAAAAGCAAGAAACGCGCAACGGCTGGCACCAACAGTGCCAGCCGTTGTCGCTCATGGGGCACATCATCCCACATGGCTGTCACCCCTTCGGCTTCCGAACGCTTATGGCGGCGCAATCTGGCGTTGATTGCGCTGCTGCTGGCGGCGTGGTTGGCGCTTGGCTTCGTGCCGGCCTATTTCGCGCGCGATTTGGATTTCACGTTGTTCGGCTGGCCGTTTTCCTTCTGGATGGCTGCCTATGGGGCGCCGCTCGGCTACCTGGTGCTGATCGCCATCTACGCTTTCGCCAGGAACCGCGCCGAACGCCTGCCCGGCCGGCGGGACGACTGATGCCATTTTCGGCCGGCACGCCGCAAGAGCTGCATGTCCGCCTCAGGCGCGGCTACGTCCTGTACGCAGCGGGGTTCCTGCTCTTGGTCATCATCCTCGCGCTGCTCGAGGTGCTGGGCATGGCGCGCGAGTGGATCGGCTACATCTTCCTGCTGGCGACGGTTAGCCTGTACGCCGGCATCGGTATCGTCTGCCGCACCTCCGACCCGGTCGAATACTATGTGGCCGGCCGGCGCGTCCCCGCCTTCTACAACGGCATGGCCACCGCTGCCGACTGGATGTCGGTGGCTTCTTTCATCGGTGTGGCGGGCACACTGTACCTGGCCGGCTACGGCGGCTTGGCCTATGTCATGGGCTGGACGGGCGGATACGTGCTGGTGGCGCTGCTGCTGGCGCCTTACCTGCGCAAGTTCGGCCAGTACACCATTCCGGACTTCCTCGGCGCACGCTTCGGCGGCCACCTACCCAGGCTGGCAGGGGTGGCGGCGGCCGTGCTGTGCTCCTTCACCTACCTGGTGGCGCAGATCTACGGCGTGGGGATCATCACCACACGCTTGACGGGTATTTCCTTCGAGCTGGGCATCTTCATCGCCCTGGGCGGAATGCTGGTCTGCTCTTTCCTGGGCGGCATGCGCGCGGTGACGTGGACCCAGGTGGGCCAGTACATCATCCTGGTCATTGCCTACCTGATCCCGGTCATTTGGCTGTCGGTCAAGCACACCGGCACGCCTGTGCCGCAGGTGTCGGCGCAGGCCGTCCTGCAGCAGGTGGGCGAAAAGGAAAACCAGCTCCTGAACGACCCGGCCGAAAGGGAAGTGCGACGCCTGTGGCAGGAGCGGGCCCGCCAAATGGACGAGCGGCTGCGAGCGTTGCCCGACTCCTGGGCGCAAGAAAAAGACGCGTTGCGCGCACGCCTGGCGGCCTTGACCGCAAATGATGCGCCAATGCGGGAAATCCGCCAGCTCGAGCGCGAGTTGGCCGCTTATCCCCCCACCCCGGAGGCCGCGCGCGTGGCCTGGTCGCAGGCGCGCGATGCGTACGATGCGCGCGGCGCGCCGCTGGTGCCGCATACCCAGCCCTACCCGGCGGAGGACACGCGCGCCCGTGACGAGCAGCGCATCAACTTCCTGTCCCTGATGTTGTGCCTGATGCTCGGCACGGCAGGGATGCCGCACATCCTGATGCGCTCCTACACCACGCCGTCGGTGGCCGATGCCAGGCGTTCGGTGTGCTGGACGCTCCTGTTCATCCTGCTGGTGTATTTCACGGCGCCGGCCCTGGCGCTGCTGGTCAAGTACGAAGTCTATGCGCAGGTGGTGGGCAGCCGGTTCGACGAGTTGCCCGCTTGGGTGCATGCGTGGAGCGCGGTCGATACTGCGCTGCTCGACGTCGTCGACATCAACCGCGACGGCGTGGTGCAGTTGGGCGAGATCGGCATGGGCGGTGACGTGGTCGTGTTGGCCATGCCTGAGATCGGAGGGCTGCCCTACGTGATGTCCGGGCTGGTGGCCGCCGGCGCGTTGGCCGCCGCGCTATCCACGGCCGATGGCCTGCTGCTGACCTTGTCGAACTCCCTGTCGCACGACATGTGGTATCGCGTGATGGCCCCGGGCATGCACACTGGGCGCCGGGTCATCGTGTCCAAGATCCTGCTGTTGCTGGTCGCCTTCAGCGCGGCCTGGGTGGCGGCGCGCAAGCCGGGCGACATCCTGTTCATGGTCTCGGCGGCGTTTTCTTTTGCCGCGTCCTCGTTCTTCCCTGCGCTGGTCATGGGGATATTCTGGCGGCGTGCCAACAAATGGGGCGTGACCCTGGGCATGGCCGCCGGGCTGGCGGCGACCTTCGCTTACATGGCCTATACCCATCCCTGGCTGCGCGAGTGGGTCTTCGGTGTGCCACCCACCGAGCCGGTGGATCTTTGGTGGGGTGTTCAGCCCATCGCCGCCGGCGTATTTGGCGCGCCGGTGGCTTTCGTCACCATCGTGGTCGTGTCGCTGCTCACGCCACGGCCCGACCCGGCCACGCTGGCGCTGGTCGATTACCTGCGCCGTCCGGGCAACAGCGACAACGGTTAGGCGAGGAAACCTTTCCCGGTGGCAAATCAGCGGGACCTTCACCGGGGCAGAGACGGGCCTGCCGTCAGACCGACTTGGAAAACGCCTTCATCACCACGACGCCGGCGACGATGAGCGCGATGCCCAGCAGCGCGGGCAGGTCCAGCGCCTGCTTGAAGACGAGCCAGCCGATCAGCGAGATGGCGACGATGCCCACGCCGGACCAGATGGCATACACCACGCCCACGGGCAGCTCCCGCAGTGTCAGGGACAGAAAATAGAAGGACACCAAATAGCCGCCGACGGTGCCCAGGGTCGGCCACAGCCGCGTGAATCCCGACGAAGCCTTCAGCGCGCTGGTGGCGAAAACTTCCGCCACGATCGCCACGGCCAAAAATAGCCACTTCACGGGCGCCTCGTTTCGGCTTGGCGCAGCAGCACCAGCAGCGCGCCGGATCCGCCTTCGCGCTCGGGCGCTTCGCTAAATGCCTGGACCTCAGGCTTTTGGACCAGCCAGGTGCGGGTTTTTTCCTTGAGCACCGGGGTCATGCCCTGCGAGCCGTGGCCCTTGCCGTGCACGATGCGCACGCAGCGGATGCCATGCTCCAGGCATTCGTCCAGGAAAGTCAACACGGCATGGCGGGCTTGCTCCACGCGCAGCCCGTGCAGGTCGAGCTCGGCGCCCGTGCGCCAGTGGCCGCGGCGCAGCTTGCGCGCGGTATCCGGGGCGGCATCCTTGCGCACGAAGGCAGTGCCGTTTTCACTGAGCAAGTGGGAGACGTCCTCGCCGTCGGAGACGCCAGCGTCGGCCCGGCCGTCGGGCTCGCCCGCTGCGACGGCGCGGCGCCGGGCGGCGAGGTCGGCGCGCACGGGCGGCGCCTGGTGAAGCACGCGGGCAGGCGCCTTCAGGGGCGTGACCGACCGCATGGCTTGACGAAAGAGCAAGGCGTCGTCCTTGCCCGGGGCGGCTGCCGCCGCGGCGCCTTGGGCAGCGGCCTGCTGCGCCCGCGCGGCTTCTGCGCGCGTGGCGAGCGCCTTGCGCAATTGCTTCAAGTCGGCCAGTCCGGCCTTACTGCCCCGCATTCTCCAGCCACCGCTGGGCGTCGAGCGCGGCCATGCAGCCGCTGCCGGCGCTGGTGATGGCCTGGCGATAGACGTGGTCCTGGACGTCGCCGGCGGCGAACACGCCGGGTACCGACGTCATGGTGGCCATGCCGTTCAGGCCGCTCTTGGTGACGATATAGCCGTTGGCCATCTCGAGCTGGCCGACGAACAGGTCCGTATTGGGCTTGTGGCCGATGGCGATGAATACGCCGCTGACGGCCAGGTCTTCGGTCTGGCCGGTTTGGTTGTTGCGGATGCGTGCGCCAGTCACGCCCGAGTCGTCACCCAGGACTTCCTGTAGCTCATAAAAGAGCTTCAGCGCCATGTTGCCGGCGCGGACCTTTTCCATCATCTTGTCCACCAGGATGGGTTCGGCGCGGAACTTGTCGCGCCGATGCACGACGGTGACCTTGCGGCAGATGTTGGACAGGTACAGGGCCTCTTCGACCGCGGTGTTGCCGCCGCCGACGACGATCACGTCCTGGTCTTTGTAGAAAAAGCCGTCGCAGGTGGCGCAACCCGACACCCCGCGTCCCATGTAGGCTTCCTCGGAGGGCAGGCCCAGGTACATGGCCGAGGCGCCCGTCGCGATGATGAGCGCGTCGCACGTGTAGGTAGTGCCGCCGTCGCCGGTCAGGGTGAAGGGCCGCTTGGACAGGTCCACGCTGGCGATGTGGTCGAAGACGATCTCGGTGTTGAAGCGCTCGGCATGCTGCAGGAAGCGCTGCATCAGGTCGGGGCCTTGCACGCCCTGGGGATCGGCCGGCCAGTTGTCGACATCGGTGGTCGTCATCAGCTGCCCCCCCTGGGCCAGTCCGGTGACCAGGACGGGGTTGAGATTGGCGCGGGCCGCGTAGATGGCGGCGGTGTAGCCGGCGGGCCCGGAGCCCAGGATGAGTACTTTGGCGTGTTTCGGCGAGGTCATGGGATTGCGCGGGTGGGATCGACGCCCAATTATAATGAGCCGCATGGCCCGCATTTCCGCCGCATCGCCCCGTGCCTCCCGCAATACCCGCAATGGTCCGTCCGCGTTGCAGACGCGGCTGACGGCGTTGCTGCGCGAGGCGCGTTGGATACTTTTCGCCGCGCTGGCCGCGTGGCTCGCGCTCGTGCTGGCGACCTGGAATCCGGCCGACCCGGCGTGGTCGCACTCGGTCGACAGCGGCATGGTCTACAACCGCGGCGGCATGCTGGGGGCCTATCTCTCCGACATTTTTTATTACTTGTTCGGCTATTCGGCCTGGTGGTGGGTGGTGCTGCTGCTGCACCGCGTGCGCGCCGGCTACCGCCGCCTCGCGTCGCACCTGCGTGCCCCGAACCAGCCGGATCCCTTGCCGCGCGTGCACTGGGAGCAGGGCGTGGGTTTTTTCCTGCTGCTGGTGGGGTCGGTGGGCTTGGAAGCCTTGCGCCTGTATACCCTGGGCATGCACCTGCCCGGCCGCACGGACGGCGGCAGCGGCTCGGGCGGTGTCATCGGCCAGGCGCTGGCCCATTGGTCGGCGCAGACCCTGGGCTTTACCGGCGGCACGCTGGCCTTGCTGGTGCTGCTGGCCATCGGCGCCAGCCTGTTCTTCAGCTTTTCGTGGTTGCAGGTCTCCGAAAGCGTCGGCGCCTGGATCGAAGGCATGATCCGCCGTGTGCGCGATTCCTACGCCGCGCGCGAAGACCGGCGCCTGGGCGAAATGGCCAAGGCCGTGCGCAGCGAGCAGGTCGTGGCCAAGCAGGAAAAGCTCGTTCACGAGCAGCCCGTGCGCATCGAGCCGGCCATCACCGTGGTGCCCAAGTCCGAGCGCGTCCAGAAGGAAAAACAGCAATCGCTGTTCGAAGTCGCCCCTGGCGAGGGCGGGCTGCCGGCCATCAGCCTGCTCGATGCGCCGGCGGCTGCGCAGGAAACCGTTTCGGCCGAGACCATCGAGTTCACCTCGCGCCTGATCGAGAAGAAGCTGGCCGACTTTGGCGTACAGGTTACCGTGGTGGCGGCCCAGGCCGGCCCGGTCATCACGCGTTATGAAATCGAGCCGGCCACTGGCGTCAAGGGCAGCCAAGTCGTCAACCTGGCCAAGGACCTGGCCCGTGCGCTCAGCCTGGTCAGCATCCGCGTGGTCGAGACCATTCCCGGCAAGAACCTGATGGGGCTGGAGCTGCCCAACCCGCGCCGGCAAATGGTCAGGCTGTCGGAGATCCTGGGGTCGCAGACTTACCACGCCAGCCACTCGGCATTGACGATGGCGCTGGGCAAGGACATCGCCGGCAATCCGGTGGTGGCCGACCTGGCCAAGATGCCGCACTTGCTGGTGGCGGGCACCACCGGCTCGGGCAAGTCCGTCGGGATCAACGCCATGATCCTGTCGCTGCTGTACAAGGCTGATGCCACCCAGACGCGCCTGATCCTGATCGATCCCAAGATGCTCGAAATGAGCGTCTACGAAGGCATCCCGCACCTGCTTGCCCCCGTGGTCACCGACATGCGCCAGGCAGCCAACGCGCTGAACTGGTGCGTGGGCGAAATGGAAAAGCGCTACCGGCTGATGAGCAAGCTGGGCGTGCGCAACCTGGCCGGCTACAACGCCAAGGTCCGCGACGCGATCAAGCGCGAAGAGCCCATCCCGAATCCTTTCTCGCTGACCCCCGATTCACCCGAGCCGCTCAAGGAGCTGCCCACCATCGTGGTGGTCATCGACGAATTGGCCGACCTCATGATGGTGGTCGGCAAGAAGATCGAGGAGCTCATCGCCCGGCTGGCGCAGAAGGCGCGCGCCGCAGGCATCCACCTCATCCTTGCCACCCAGCGGCCCAGCGTGGACGTGATCACCGGGCTCATCAAGGCCAACATCCCCACGCGCATCGCCTTTCAGGTGTCGTCCAAGGTCGATTCGCGCACCATCCTCGACCAGATGGGCGCCGAGACCCTGCTTGGCCAGGGTGACATGCTTTACCTGCCGCCGGGCACGGGGCTGCCGGTGCGCGTGCACGGCGCCTTCGTTTCCGACGACGAGGTCCACCGCGTCGTGGAATACCTCAAGTCCCAGGGCGAACCCAACTACGTCGAGGGCCTGCTCGAAGGTGCTACCGAAGGCGAGACCGGCGATGGCGTGGGCAGCGTCACGGGCTTTGCCGACGCGGAATCCGATCCCCTGTACGACCAGGCCGTCGAGGTCGTGCTCAAGCACCGCCGGGCATCGATCTCGCTGGTCCAGCGCCATCTGCGCATCGGCTACAACCGGGCGGCGCGGTTGCTGGAGCAAATGGAGCAGGCCGGGCTGGTCTCGGCCATGCAATCGAACGGCAATCGCGAAATCCTCGTTCCGTCCAAGGAGGACTGACCATGTCCGGCATGCTGCGCCGCCTGAGCGCCCTGGCATTGGCCTGCCTCCTTCCCCTGCCGGCGCTGGCAGCGGACGCGCGCAGCCAGCTGCGCGAGTTCGTCGTCGCGGTACCGGCCGCGACCGGCAGCTTCTCGCAGTACACGACAGGGCCGCAGGGCCAGACACGCCCCGCGCAGTCCGGTACATTCGCCTTCCAGCGCCCCGGCAAATTCCGTTGGGCGGTCCAAAAGCCCTACGAGCAGCTCATCGTCTCGGACGGTCGCGAGCTGTTCCAATACGACCCAGACCTGGCCCAGGTGACGGTGCGCGAGATCGACCAGGCCATCGGCGCGTCGCCCGCGGCCATCCTGTTTGGCCAGGGCAACCTCGAAGACGCGTTCGAAGTCACGCCGCTGCCCGACCGCGACGGCCTGCAATGGCTGCGGGCCAAGCCGCGTTCGAGCGATGCAGGGTTTGCCCAAGTGGATATCGGCCTGAAGGACAGCGCGCCTGCGCGCATCGAATTGCTCGATGCCTTCGGCCAAGTCACGCGCGTGGATTTGTCCGGCATCGCGGCCAATCCTTCGCTGCCTGCGTCGACTTTCCAGTTCACGCCGCCCGAGGGGACGGACGTAGTCAGGATGTAGGTCGGCCGGCGCCCGGACATGCTCTAATTTCGGCATGAGCAACGCCGACCTGTTCGACGCCGATCCCGCGCACCGCCCTTATGTGCCGCTGGCCGAGCGACTGCGCCCGCGTACGCTGGCCGAAGTGGTCGGGCAGTCGCACCTGCTCGGACCCGGCAAACCCCTGCGGGTGGCCTTCGAGTCGGGGCGGCCGCACTCGATGATCTTTTGGGGCCCGCCGGGCGTGGGCAAGACCACGCTGGCGCGCCTGATGGCCGACGGTTTCGACGCGCGCTTCATCGCCATTTCAGCGGTGCTGGGCGGGGTCAAGGACATCCGCGACGCCGTGGCCGCTGCCCAGGCGGCGCAGGCTCAGGGCAAGCGCACCATCCTGTTCGTCGACGAGGTGCATCGCTTCAACAAGGCGCAGCAGGATGCCTTCCTGCCCTACGTCGAAAGCGGCTTGTTCACCTTCATCGGCGCCACGACCGAAAACCCCTCATTCGAGGTCAATTCGGCGCTGTTGTCGCGCGCGCGGGTCTACGTGCTTCAGCCCTTGAGCGTGGACGAGCTCGAACAGCTGGCCGGGCGCGCGATCACGGCCTTCAACCAAGGGCGAGAAGGCGATGCGGTCGCCTTTACGCCCGAGGCGCGGCGGCAGCTGGCAGCCTGGGCCGACGGCGACGCCAGGCGCTTGATCAGCGCCATCGAGGTCGTTGCCGAATCGGCCGCTTCGGCCGGCCGCGCCGAGGTGGATCCCGCCTGGCTGGAGACGGCGCTGTCGCAAAGTCTGCGTCGCTTCGACAAAGGGGGCGATGCCTTCTACGACCAGATTAGCGCCTTGCACAAATCGGTGCGCGGCTCGGATCCCGATGCGGCACTGTATTGGTTCGCCCGCATGCTCGACGGCGGCGCCGATCCGCGCTACCTGGCCCGCCGCATCATACGCATGGCAGTCGAAGACATCGGCCTGGCTGATCCGCGCGCAACCGAACTGGCCTTGAATGGCGCGGATATCTACGAGCGGCTCGGTTCGCCGGAAGGCGAGCTCGCGCTGGCCCAGGCCGTGGTCTACCTGGCCTGCGCGGCCAAGTCCAACGCGCTCTACACCGCCTACAACGAGGCGCGCAGGTTCGCTGCCGAGCACGGCAGCGCGCCTGTACCCCTGCACCTGCGCAACGCGCCGACCAAACTCATGAAGGCGCTCGGCCACGGCCGCGCCTACCGTTACGCGCACGACGAGCCGCACGGCTACGCGGCCGGGGAGCGCTACTTCCCCGACGGCCTGGATGCGACCTTTTACCGGCCCACCGATCGCGGGCTGGAGGCCAAGATCCAGCAAAAGCTTGCTTTCCTGCGCGAGTTGGACGAGAAGGCGCGCAAGGATTGGTAGGCCGGGGTCGGGCACCGCAGGCGGCTAAAATCCACCCGACATCGGCACGGCCCGCCGGACGCGGGCTGGCCAACTGACCTGTACCGGAGCCTCATGCTAGACCCCATCCTGCTGCGCAAAGACCTGGCCACCGTCGTCGAACGCTTGAAGACCCGCGGATTCCAATTCGATACTGCGCGCTTCGAGCAGCTCGAGTCCCGCCGCAAGGCCGTGCAGACCGAAACCGAAAACCTGCAAGCCAGCCGCAACGCCTTGGCCAAGCAGATTGGCCAGCTCAAGGCCAAGGGCGAGGACGCCAGCGCGCTCATGGCGCAGTCCCAGGCCATTCCGGGGCGGTTGAAGGAGCTCGAGGAGGAGCTGGCCGCGTTGCAGGCGCCGCTGCAGGAGCTGTTGATGGCGGTGCCCAACCTGCCGCACCCGAGCGTTCCGGTCGGCCAGTCCGACCAGGACAACGTCGAGGTGCGCCGCTGGCTGCCCGGCCCCGCCGGCGCCGACGGCAACCCGGCGCCGTTGGGGTTCGAGCCGCGCGACCACGTCGCGTTGGGCGAGCCGCTGGGCCTGGACTTCGAGCTGGCCGCGCGCCTGTCGGGGGCGCGGTTCTCCTTCATGCGCGGCCCGGTCGCGCGCCTGCATCGTGCGCTGGCGCAGATGATGCTGGACGTCCATACCGGCGAGCACGGCTACACCGAGTGCTATACGCCCTACATCGTCAATGCCTCGACGCTGTACGGCACCGGGCAGCTGCCCAAGTTCAAGGATGATATGTTCGCCGTCTCGCGCGGCGGCGCGGACATCGAACCCGCGCCAGGCGATGTGGTGTCCTCGCGCGAAGACCAATACCTGATCTCGACGTCGGAGATCACGTTGACCAGCGTGGTGCGAGAGACCATCGTGCCCGCCGCCGACCTGCCCATCCGCCTGACTGCGCATACGCCGTGCTTCCGCTCCGAAGCCGGCAGCGGCGGGCGCGATACCCGCGGCATGATCCGCCAGCACCAGTTCGACAAGGTCGAGATGGTGCAGATCGTGCATCCGGACACGTCATATGAGGCCCTGGAGCAAATGGTGCAGCATGCCGAGCGGGTGCTGCAGCTGCTGGAGCTGCCGTATCGCGTTGTGCAGCTGTGCACTGGCGACATGGGGTTTGGCGCGGCCAAGACCTACGACCTGGAAGTCTGGCTCCCTGCGCAGGGTGCCTGGCGCGAGATCTCTTCGGTGTCCAACTGCGAAAGTTTCCAGGCGCGGCGCATGCAGGCGCGCTTTCGCAACGCCCAGGGCAAGCCGGAATACCTGCATACGCTCAATGGCTCGGGGGTGGCGGTCGGCCGCGCGCTGGTGGCGGTGCTGGAAAACCACCAGCAGCCCGATGGCAGCGTGCGCATCCCCCAGGCGCTGCGGCCTTACCTGGGCGGGCTGGAAACCCTCAAGCCTTGAGCGAGCCGGCCGCACCGGCCTGCAGCGGCGCCAGCCGCTGCTCCAGCAGTTCGACCACGGTGCGGACCTTGGCTGAATTGCTCAGCCTTAGCGGGTACACCGCCCAGACGTGGGCGTCCTGGTGGTATTGGGGCAGTACCCTGACCAGGGCGCCCGATTGCAGGCTGGCTTGCACGTCCCATTGCGAGCGCAGCACGATGCCGTGGCCGTCCAGCGCCCAGCGGTGCGCGGCCTCGCCATTGTTGACCGACAGGGGGCCGCTGACCTTGACCGTTTCCACGCCTTTGGGGCCGGTCAGCCGCCACAGCCCAAAGGCTTGGTCGCGCTCGCGGATCGCGATGCATTGATGCTGTGCCAGCTCGGCCAGCGTCCTCGGCGGCGCATGCCGCGCCAGGTAGGCGGGAGAGGCGCACAGGATGCGGACGTTGGCGGCGATGCGCCGCGCGATCAGGTTGGCATCGTGCACGTCGCCCAGGCGGATATCCAGGTCGAACCCTTCGCCCAGCAAATCGACCGGTCGGTCGAGGAATTCCAGTTGTACTTCCAGATCGGGATGACGCTTGGCCAGTTCCGAGATGGCTGGCGCGACGTAGTTGCGCCCGAAACCCGAACTGGTGCATAGGCGCAGCGGCCCGCGCAGCGCCGTGCGCGCCGACGAGACGGCCTCGGTCATCTCGCTGACGTCGTCCAGGATGCGGCGCGCCCATTGATGGACGGTTTCGCCCTGCTCGGTGACCGTGACGCGCCGCGTCGTGCGATGCAGCAGGCGTGCGGCCAGCGCCGCCTCCAGCGCCGCGATCCGCTTGCTGACGTAGGCGGGCGAGACACCAAGTTCGGTTGCGCAGGCGGCAAAGCTGCGCTTGCGCACGACCACGCAGAACAGCTGCAGATCTTCGAGCAGGGGCAGATTATTCACGATACGTAGTTTATCGCTTCACGATTCAGGCAATTATGTGGCCGACCGCAAGTTATATGATGTGCGCGGCCGCGCGGGCCGCGCGCGGGTGCGTGGGCGGCCCGCCGCAGGGATTTTGGATTTTCAGCGTTGCGGAGGAGGCCTATGGCCAAGCACAAAATTGCCGTCATTCCCGGCGACGGCATTGGCAAGGAAGTCATGCCCGAGGGCGTACGGGTAGTCGAGGCGGCCGCCCGGCGCTTCGGCATCGAGCTGGACTTGGTACACATCGACTGGGCGAGCTGCGATTACTACGTCAAGCATGGCGACATGATGCCGCCTGACTGGTTCGAGCAGCTCAAGGACTGCGACGCCATCTACTTTGGCGCCGTCGGCTGGCCCGAAACCGTGCCCGACCACGTCTCGCTGTGGGGCTCGCTGCTGAAATTCCGCCGGCACTTCGACGAATACGTGAACCTGCGGCCGGTGCGGCTGATGCCGGGAGTGCCTGCCCCGCTGGCAGGGCGCCAGCCGGGCGACATCGACTTCTACGTCGTGCGCGAGAACACCGAAGGCGAATATTCGTCCATCGGCGGGCGCATGTTCGAAGGCACCGAGAACGAATTCGTGGTGCAGGAATCGATTTTCACCCGCAGGGGCGTGGACCGCATCCTGAAGTACGCCTTCGAACTGGCGCGCAGCCGCCCCAAGAAGCACCTGACCTCGGCGACGAAGTCCAACGGTATTTCCATTAGCATGCCGTACTGGGACGAGCGCTTCGAGGCCATTGGCCAGCAATACCCGGACGTGCGGCGCGACAAGTACCACGTGGATATCCTTGCCGCGCGCTTCGTGTTGAGCCCCGAGCGCTTCGATGTCGTGGTAGCGTCCAACCTGTTTGGCGACATCCTGTCCGACCTGGGCCCGGCCTGCACGGGCACGATAGGCATAGCGCCGTCGGCCAACCTCAACCCCGAGCGCAAGTTCCCGTCGCTGTTCGAACCGGTCCACGGCTCGGCGCCGGACATCTACGGCAAGAACATCGCCAACCCGATCGGCATGATCTGGTCCGGCGCGATGATGCTGGACTTCCTGGGCGGCGGCCAAGGCAAGTACCGGCAGGCCCACGACGCCATCCTGCGGGCCATCGAGCAGACGCTGGTCGACGGCGTGCGCACGCCGGACCTGGGCGGCCAAGCGTCGACCACCGAAGCCGGTAAGGCGATCGCCCAAGCACTGGAGCGTGTCGCCGGTTAACCCGACACGCCTGCAAAAAACAAGGGGCAGGCCTTGGCCGGCCTGCCCCTTGTACGATACGCGGACGGTTCAATGGCGTCCGTGCTTGTGGTGCTTGGGGTGATGACGGTGGCCATGGCTCACCCACTTGTGGGGGTGATGCTTGGGCCCTTTGTGATGATGGACGTGCGGATGCACGACGACGGGCGGGTGCACCACCACCGGCGCCGGCGCCACGTACACCGGCGGGGGGACATAGGCCACCGCCGGGGGGTAGTAGGCTGGCGCGCCCACGATCACGCCCGGTATCCCGATCGAAATCCCGACGTCCACGCGGGCGGCGGCCGGCCCCGCGGCCATGACGCCCAGCGCGCCCAGAACGATCAGCCAACGTTTCTTCATGAGGACACCTGCTCGGTTGCTTGGGTGACCCCATTAAACGATGAAAACGGCCGGCTGACGGCACGCTGAAACCGGTTCGAAACAGATAAAGCGCGACAAGACGCAACATCGGTAAGCAGGCCATTACAGATCCTGACGGATCATGAGCGGGCTTACATTCGGCAGCATAATGGGCTAGGGGGAGGGGCAATTTCACATGACTGTGGCATGACGCGCGGCGCACGCGCCGAGGGTGACGGGGGCACGCGGCTTGGGCGGGTGGCAGGCCGGCCTGCCCATTCGTGCGGCATCAGCCGCAAAGACGATTACCGTCGCTGGTGACAACCGTTATGCTTGCGGGGGCAGCGCATGATGTTCACCCGCCTGCCGCACGGCCAGGAATCGTCGAGAGACTCCACCGCAATGAGCGCCGACAGCCGAGAATATGCGTTTTTGCCGTGCGACAGCCCAATGGCCGAAAGGGTTCGGCGCTTTGATTGGTCGGCCACGCCGCTCGGGCCCATCGATCGGTGGCCCCCGGCCTTGCGGGTGGCCGCCGGCCTGGTACTGGCATCCAGATTTCCATCCTGCTTGGCCTGGGGGCCGGAGCTGACCACGCTGTACAACGATGCCTTCGCGCCCATCCTGGGCGACAAGCCCGAGTCCTTGGGCAGGTCGTTTCGCGACGTCTGGCACGAGGTCTGGGCCACGGTCGGACCCTTGGTCGCCCGCGCCATGGCGGGCGAATCCATATACATCGTGGACATGCCGCTGCAAGTGCAGCGCTTTGGCCACGCCGAGCAGGCGCGCTTCACGTTCTGCTACAGCCCCGTGCGCGACGAGACGGGCGCCGTGACCGGCATGGTCGACACCGTCGTCGAAACCACGCACAGGCACGCGCTGGAGGAGGCATTGCGGCGCCACACCGAAGACCTAGAGCGCCAGGTGGCGGCGCGCACGGCCGACCGCAACCGCATGTGGCAGCTGTCCTTGGACATGATGGTCGTCACCCGCAACGACGGTGTGATCACCGCCGTCAATCCGAGCTGGACGACCATCCTGGGCTGGACCGAGCAGGAGTCCATCGGCAGGGTTGCCGCGGAGCTCGCGCATCCGGACGAGGCCGAGTTCGTCGGCCGCGCGCTGGCCCAGCTGCGCGAGGGGCGCCCGATATCGCGTTTTGAAAGCCGCAATCGCTGCAAGGATGGCAGCTATCGCCGGGTTGCGTGGACGGCCGTGCCGGGCGACGGCTATGTTTACTCGGTCGGCCGCGACATTACGGCGGAAAAAGAAAACCTCCAAGCCATGCGCGAGATGGAGGAAAGCCTGCGCCAAAGCCAAAAGATGCAGGCGGTCGGACAGTTGACCGGCGGCCTGGCGCACGATTTCAATAACTTGCTGATGGGCATATCCGGCAGCCTGGAGCTGCTGGCCATGCGCTTTAAGCGCGGCGACACGGCGAGCCTGGAGCGCTATCTGGAAACCGCGCAGGGCGCGACCAAGCGCGCGGCGGCGCTAACCCACCGCCTGCTGGCGTTTTCGCGGCGACATGCCTCGGATCCCAAGCCGGCTGACGTCCGCATGCTGCTGGAAGGCATGGCCGAACTGGTCCAGCGCACCGTCGGGCCGGCGGTGCAGGTCAAGGTCGCGGCGCCGCCGGGTTTGTGGCCGGTGCGCGTCGACGCCAACCAGCTGGAGAATTCGCTGCTGAACCTGTGCATCAACGCGCGCGATGCCATGCCCCAGGGCGGCGCGTTGTCCATCGATGCAGGCAATGTCTGGCTGGACGAAGAGGCCGTGCGCCCGCACGGTCGCCCACCCGGCATGTACGTGCGCATCTGTGTGACGGACACCGGCGTGGGCATGGACGACGAAACCATCGCGCGCGTCTTCGACCCGTTTTTCACCACCAAGCCGGCCGGGCAGGGGACGGGGTTGGGGCTGTCCATGGTTTACGGGTTCGTGCACCAGTCCGACGGCATGATCGAGGTGCAGTCCCAACCCGGGCGCGGCACGACCGTATCCATGTACTTTCCGCGTTGCCTGGGCGCCGCCCCGGCGCCGGGGGGGCAGGCAGGCGCCGGCATGGTGCCCACGGCCGTGCAGGGCCAGACGGTGCTCGTCGTCGACGACGAAGTCACCGTGCGCGCCCTGACCAACGAAGTCCTGGGTGAATTGGGCTACACCGTCATCGAGGCGGCCGACGGCGCGGCTGCCCTGGCGGTGCTCGAGTCCGACGCGCGGCTAGATTTGCTCATCGCCGATGTCGGGCTGCCTGGACCCATGAACGGCAGACAGGTCGCCGCTACCGGCCGCACCCTGCGGCCTGGATTGAAGGTGCTGTTCATCACCGGCTATGCGGAAAGCGCAGTGCTGCAGACCGGCGAACTGGATCAGGGCATGGAGATCCTGACCAAGCCGTTCGCCTTCCATATGCTGGCCGAGCGGGTCAATGCCCTGCTGACGCAGGACGACCGGTCCGGCGACTGACGCCTGCAAGCCCCTATAATCCCGTCATCTGCAGGGCCACGACCCTGCCCATTCTGGGACAACGCGCCGGGACGGCCCGGCTCTTCTTCACGGAGGGCCGCATGGCCTGGATATTTCTGGTGCTGGCAGGCCTGCTCGAAATCGTGTGGGCTTATTCGATGAAGTTGTCCGACGGCTTTACCCGCCTTGGACCGTCGGCGTTGACGATCGCGGCGATGTTGGCCAGTTTCGGCTTGCTTGCCTTGTCGATGCGGACTCTCCCCCTTGGCACGGCCTATACGGTCTGGACCGGCATCGGTGCGGTCGGCGCCTTCGTCGTGGGCGTGATCGTGCTTGGCGAGCCGGCCGGGGCATTGCGCATCATCGCCGCGGCCATGATCGTCGGCGGGTTGGTGTTGATGAAAATCGCCGCCTGAGGCGGTGCCTCAGGTGCCGGCGGGCAGTTCCATGTCGAAGCCGGCCTTGCGCAACTCGAACTGACACTGCTCGAATCCGGTCTGGGGCACGAGCTCGCCGCGGCGGTCACGGATTTCTGCCATGCGCGCGCCGATTTGCGTGGCGGCGTCCTCGCAGTCGCCGATGAAGATGCCGGGCGTCATGGTGATGTGGGCGCTTTCGACGGCGCCTGCTCCGGCCAGCAGGATACAGCGGGTGGGCGCGTCCTCGGTGACCAGTGCGACCATCGCGGGGCTGACCAGCGACGGATCCAGGCGGGCCAAGGCTTCCGGGCTGAGTATGCCTTGCGTCATGGAGGTGGCCGCTGTCGGCGCAAGGCAGTTGACGCGGATGTCGTATTTGGCGCCTTCGAGCGCCAAGGTTTGCATCAGGCCGACCAGCGCCATCTTGGCGGCGCTGTAGTTGGATTGGCCGAAGTTGCCGTACAGGCCGGACGAGGATGTGGTCAGGACGATGCGGCCGTAGCGCTGTGCACGCATGGTTTCCCATGCCGCCTTGATGCAGTGCACGCTGCCCATGAGGTGGACGTCCATGACCTGGCGGAATTCCTCCAGCGACATCTTGGCGAAGGTCTTGTCACGCAGGATGCCCGCATTGTTGACCAGGATGTCGATGCGCTGCCAGGCTTCGGTCACGCGGGCGACCATGTCCTGCATGGCCGCATAGTCGGTCACGTCGCCGCCCACTGCCATGGCCTGGCCGCCCCGTCGGCGAATCTCTTCGGCCACGGCATGCGCCGGCGAGCCGGCGTGCTCGCCAGATATGTCGTTGACCGCGACACGGGCCCCGTGGCGGGCCAGCTCCAGCGCGTGCGCACGGCCCAGGCCGTTGCCGGCGCCGGTGACGATGGCGATGCGCCCTTGCAGAGACTTGCTCATGGATGCTCCCAAGAATGTTGGATCAGAACGCCACCGCGTCGCGCCCTTTGAGGCCAAGCATTGCGCGCGCTTCGTCGGGCGTGGCGACTTCCAGCGATAGCCCGGCCAGGATGCGGTGGGTCTTGGCAACTTGTTCGGCGCAGGCTGTTGCCAGCCTGCCTTTGGCCAGGTAAAGGCTGTCTTCGAGCCCGACGCGCACGTTTGCCGCCCAGGATGCCGAAGATGGCCTGGATGAACAAGGGCCCCTTGACCAGTCCCTCGTCGACGAAATGTGCCAGGTTATAGAAGTGGCCCATGTCGTAACACTCGAATTCGAAGCGCTGCCGCACCCTTGGCGCACGGGTTCGGCGCATGGCTTGCGCGCTCAGCCTGTGCGCCGCACCGGCGGGTAGGTGAATGTCCCTTCCAGGTGGGTCGGGCCCGGCTGGTACAGCCGTAGGACCAGGTAAAAGCCTTCTCCGGGGGGCGCAGGCAGCCAGTTGGCATCCGGCCCCGGGTCGTCGGCCTGGACGGCAATGCTCAGGCCCCCGTCGGCATCGCGCCGCAGCCCCCGCGTGCGGTCGCCGATCGAGTGCCGGCCGATAGGGTTGGCCACCAGCAGGCAGTCGCTGCGGCGGTAGAGCGTGATCGACCAAAAAGCGCCCACCTGCGGGCCGCCGCCCGGTGCAAAGCGCAGCACGTAGCGCCGCGCACCGGTCAGCGGTTCGCCGTCGGCATCCACCTCGGCCATGATGTACATCGCTTCTTCGATGCCCAGCGTGCCGATCCAGTTGCGTGCCACGCGCGCGCGTGTCAGGTAGTCGTCGCCGAAGTGTTCGCGCACCGTCACTGCCGTCGTCCAGCCTCCGCCCAAGTCCGAGGGTTGCGGGCAATCGCGCAGCCGCGTATAGACGTCGGCCAGCGCACGGGCCAGGTCCGCTGCCTCGGGCGGCCAGCCGGGCAGGGGGGCGGCCGGTGGATTGCGTGCCTGCATGGCCTGCACGACGCGCAGGTACTCCTCGGCGTTGGGCACGCCGGTGCTGCGATCCTCGACCAGCGTATCGATGCGCGCCAGCGCCGGCGTGCCGTCCGGACGGCGGATGGAGAATCGGTCCTGCAGGGCATGCACTTCGGCCAGGTCGTCGTCGTCGGGATCGACCAGGATGCGCCCGATGATCCAGACGTCGTCGCCGGGCGCGCGGATGCGGTGCATGCCCTCAGGCACGGGGCCCGTCCAGCCCGGCCCATGGACGAACACGCGCTGCGCCTGGCCGCCGGTGGTGCGCCGCCCGGCATAGGCCCAGGGGTTGGTCCAGGCATCCAGGAAGCCCAAGACCCAATAGCGGTCACCCATCTCCGGGAGGTCCAGCACCAGCGGGCCGGCCGACAGGTCCAGCCAAGCATTGGCGAACAGCGTGTCATTGTTGGGCGTGACCACTTCGCGGTCTTCCGGGCCCCGCAGCCGCCGCGTATGTGTGAACTGGTTGACCCAGCGCATGCGCGAAGCGGGGCTGTCGCCCGCGAAACCCTGCACGGGATGCCTGCGCGCCGTATTGGTCGCGCGCATGCGCGCCATTTCGAAAATCGGCAAAGTGGCGATGACGGCCTGCTCCGCGTCGTGGGCAACGGCGCTAGCCCGCCTGGATCCGGCTTTACTCATGGTTGTAAATCCTGTTCGATCCGTGGTTGGGATGGCGAGGCCTGCGCGGGTACCGCGCGCGTCTGCAGCACCGCGTCCAGCGCGCACCCGCCCTGGCCAGCCGGCAGCACGACGAAAGGGTTGATTTCCACCGCTTCCAGCGCATCGCCGGCCGATAGCGCAAACTGCGACAGCCGCACGATGGCCTGGGCAAGCGCATCGACATCGGCGGCTGGTGCGCCGCGATAGCCGTAAAGCAGGGGCGCGGTCTTGAGCTCCCCGATCATTTCCCGCGCCTGTGCCAGGTCCACCGGTGCCAGGCGCAGCGATACGTCACCCAGCAATTCGACGTTGACGCCACCCGTGCCCAGCATGACGACGACGCCCAAGGCCGGGTCGCGTCGGGCGCCGAGGATGCATTCGATCCCACCGTGCACCATGGCCGACACGATTGCGCCGTCGATGCGCGCGCCAGGCACCCGACGGGCTGCTGCAGCCGTGACGCTGTCGTAGGCCGCGGCTGCCTCGGCCTCGTCGCGCACGTCGAGCGCGACCCCGCCGACATCGCTCTTGTGCAGGATGTCCGCCGACAGCACCTTGACCGCCACCGGGAAACCGACCTCGCGGGCGGCGGCCGCCGCCTGCTCGCGGGATCGCACGCGCCGCATGGCCGGCGCGGCGATGCCGGCCTGGCGCAGCAGGTCGATGGCGTCTGCCTCGTTGCATGACATTGCGGGAAGGGGGGTGGCCTGCGTGGCAGCCTGTGTCACCGAGGGCAGGCTGCTTGCGCTGTCTTGCCGGTTTCTGAAGAACGCCATGGCGGCCAGCATGCGGATGGCGCGCGCCGGGTCGGCAAAGCACAGCGCGCCGTCGGCCCCCAGGGCCTGGTGCTGCGCTGCCGGCACCTGCGCGCCGAATATCACTAGCCGGCCCGGGTAGTCGCGCCGCAGATCACGGGCCAGTTGCCGCAGGACATCCTGCATGGCCGGGGTCGAGCCGAACGCGGCGAGGAATATGAGCAGGCTGCCGCAATCGGCCTCGCCCAGCATGGCACGGGCGGCCATCTCGAGCAGTCCGGGTTCGGCGGTGACCTGGCCGGTCAGGTCCACCGGGTTGCGCGTCGCGGCCAGCGGCACGCACGCCCGTATGCGATCCTGCACGGCAGGCGGCAGCTCGGGGACGCACAAGCCTGCCTGTGCCGCTTCGTCGGCCATCATGACGCCCACGCCACCGGAAACCGTCAGCAGCCCGACCCGCGGATTTGCCGGCAGGCCGGCCACCGCCAGGCCATGGGCGACGTCGAAGAACTCCTCTATCGTGCGGGCGCGCCAGGCGCCGTGCTGGCGAAACAGGGCGTCGTAGGCGGCGTCGTCGCCTGCCAGCGCCGCGGTGTGCGAGGCTGCGGCAAGTGCGCCCAGTTCCGTGCGTCCGACTTTGACGATGACCACCGGCTTGCCGGCTGCACGCGCCAGCTCCAGCGCGTGCCTGAGCCGATCGCCGTCGCGGCACCCTTCCAAGTACGCCATGATGACCTGCGTGGCAGGGTCCTGCGCCATCCAGGCGATGCAGTCGGCCACGGTAATGTCGGATTCGTTGCCAGTAGTGATCCAGGCCGATAGCCCCACGCCGCGTTCGCGCGCCATGCCATAGGCATAGGCCCCGAATGCGCCGCTTTGGCTGACGATGCCCACTTTTCCAGTACGTGCCCGCCCAGTGGAGACGACGGGCGAAAAGGTGGCGTAGACCGACCGGGCCACATTCATGAAGCCCAGGCAGTTGGGGCCAAGCAGGCGGATGCCGGCCGCGCGCGCCTTGGCGGCCAAGCACTGCTGCGCCGCTTCGCCCTGCGCTCCGGTTTCCGCAAAGCCTGCAGAGAACATGACGATGTTGCGCACGCCCGCGGCGATGGCGTCATCCAATGCCGGGTCTGTGCGTGCGGCAGGCACGGCGAAGATGGCCAGGTCGATCGGACGGCCGACCGCCTGCAGCGATGCATAGGCGCGGCGGCCTTCGATCTGCTCGGCGGCGGGGTTGATCGGATAGATTTCGCCGGCGTAGCCCTGGTGCACCAGATAGCGCACCGGTACCGCTCCGACCTTGTCCGGGCGGGACGAGGCACCCACGATGGCGATGGAACCGGGTGAAAGAAAGGAATCGAGGTCTGGAAAGTCCATGCAGCGGGCAAAGCGTGTACGCGCCGCGCACGGCGGCCGCCCACGGCCCCTGGCGCGCAACGCTGGCCTGTCAAGATACTGGCCGCCCGTCTATCGGACAAGACGATTTTTCTGTGGAATCTATAAGCTGATCTTGTTTATCGGCGGGCAACCCTGGCCGGTCGCCGGGGGCGCGGCAGAGTCGGCGTCGATCCTTCTTCGCGCCATGCGCAGCGGCTTCCAAGGCGAAGTCCAGGAAGCTTTCCACCGCCGGCGACAGGAAGTCGCGATGGCGGGTATAGACGGCGATGCGCCAGGTGATCGTGGGGTGTCGCAAGGGCAGGAAGGCCAGCCCGAAACCCTCGACCAGCGAGCGCGCCATCGACGGGCAGATGACGTAGCCTGCACGCACGCGCAGCATCGACAGCGCCGTGTTGACCCGATGCACCTGCACCACGTCGGTAGGATGGTGACGCGCCGGCACTTTGCTCAGCACGTTCAGCGCCAGGTTAGGCATGTAATTGACCAGCGGCCGCTGGCGCAGATCCTTCCAGCCGACCGATGCGCCGGCTGCAAGGGGGTCATCGCGACGCAGCGCCGCCCACAGCGGATCGGCGCGGATGGTGCGTACTTCCAGCGACTCATCCGGCGGCACGCCTGCCGGGCCGAAGCCCACGTCGGCACGGCCGCTATGCAGGGCCGACAGCACTTGCTCGATGGGTACGTCGTCGAAGCGCACGTCGATGCCCGGATGGCGGCGCTCGTAGTCGGCGATGAGTTCGGGCAGCAGCGTGCAGGACAAAGGCTCCGGGGCAGCGACGCGTACTACGCCGCGGCGCAGCGCCTTTAGCTGCATGACACTGTCGAGCGCTTCCTCCAGGTCAGCCAGCACGCGCCTGACCATGGGTTCGAAGGCAGCGCCGACCACCGAGGCGCTGACGCTTCGGGTGTTGCGGTCGAGCAGGCGCACCCCAAGCCGGTTCTCCAGCTCCTTGACCAGACCGCTGAGCGCGGCTTGGGAGAGATGCATGGCGTTGGCCGCTTCCGAAAAGCTGCCGCATTCCAGCACCGCGATGAAGGCGCGCAACTGTCTGAGGGTGACTTCCAATGCCACGGATCATCTCCTTCGCCACAAGGCGCTGCCAGGCTTGATTTATAACCTGGGACTTTAAGTATTCAATAAATCTAAAATTGTTCCTATAAGGGGCACCATCTATCATCATCTCCGGGCGTGTGCGCCGGATGCTGTTCCGGGGTGCGGATCGCACCACATATCAACGGATCGCACCACATATCAAATAAGAACGCTCAGGAGACAATCGTGAAAATCAACCGACGCACGCTGCTGGGTGCGGCCGCCGCGGGTTTTTGCGCCGGCCTGGCCCCGCGCGTTTTTGCGCTGGCCGACTGGCCCGCGCGTCCCGTCAAGATCGTCTCGCCGTATGGGGCCGGCGGTCCGAGCGATTTTTCGGCGCGCTTGTTCGGCGAGTACCTGGCCGCCAGGCTGGGCCAGCCGTTCATCGTCGAGAACAAGGCCGGTGCTGGTACGCGAGTGGCCAACGAAATGGTCGCGCAGGCCGAAGGCGACGGCTACACCATCTTGTATGCGGCAGCGCCCTACGCGACGCTGGAGTCGCTGTACGGCAAACTCGGCTACGACCCGAAAACCGATCTGCTGCCCGTGGCCATGGCAGCGACCGTTCCGCTTTTTCTCATCGTCAACGCGCAGCTGCCGGTAAGCAACGTCAAGGAGCTGGTCGCCTATGCCACGTCGCAGCCCAATGGGCTGACCTTGGGGTCGCCTGGCGTCGGGTCGCAGCCTCACTTGGCCGCGGAGCTGCTGCTGCGCGATGCCGGCGTCAAGGGGCTGGTCGTGCAATACCGCGGCGATGCGCCGGCCTACACCGACCTGCTGGCAGGGCGCTTGGACGGCACCCTGACGGCCATCGCGGCGGCCTTACCCCACGTGCAAAGCGGCAAGCTGCGCGTGCTGGGTGTGGCCGCGGCCGAGCGCAGCGCCATCTACCCGGATGCGCCGACGTTGCGCGAGCAGGGTCTACCCAGCGTCGTGGCCGCGGGCTGGTATGGGTTCATGGTGCCGGCCGGTACCCCCCAGGCCGTCATCGAACGCCTGGGTGGCGAAATCAACCGGGCGTTGGCCGATCCAGGCTTCAAGCAAAAGCTGCTGGACAAAGGCATAGAACCCTTTCCCGGCACCTCTGCCGAATTCGGCCGCTTCATCCAGTCCGAGATGGACAAATGGGGCGCGGTCATCAAGCAGGCTGGCATACGCGGGCAGTGACGCAGCCGGCGGGCCCGGATTCTCGGCGGTGTTCGCATTGGCTGGCCAGAAGGTGTCGTCTGCGCGGATTTCATAAGGGATTGGCGACCCCAGCGTGGGCGCCGCATGCATCCTTGCGCCCGCGGCTTAGGCTGGCATCGGCAGCCGGCCTTCGTGCAGGAAGGCTTCGATCGGAAAGGTCACGACATCCGGGCCGTTGGCCGGCTTGAACGACACCGCCCGCGCGCTGGCCTGGCACAGCCACTGGCTCATGTCGCGGGGGCGCTTCTGCGTCAGTGCCTGCAGCGTGAACAGGCCGACGCAATGCCCGCCACGAGGGTCCCGGGCCGATACGTACTCGAACGCTTGTACGCCTGCCTCGCGCATGGCCGTGCCCAGGGCCTGCGTGGCGTCGTAGCGCGCGGGATGGGCCAGCTGCGCGCGGTGCGCGTCGAAGGGCGGCTCGTGCAGCCGCACGCCGCGCGCGGTCTTGTAGCTGGCCGAGAACAAGGTGTGCTGGCTGATCATCTGGTCCTTGGGCGCGGGCGCGGCCATGGCATGCCAGAACACGAAACGATAGTAGGCGGACTCGGCCAGCGTGGTGTGCACGCTGCAGCCGCCGTAGAGGATACCGGGTTCGTGCGTGCGCCCGAACCGTGACCCCCACGGCAGTGGCGGGTAGCGAAATGGCGTCTTGAGCAGGTAGTGGTAGCCCTTGCCGTCTTCGGGGTAGGGCGGCTTGACCGCGTCGATCATCGATTCCAGGACGGCCTGCTCTTCCAGTGTATCGACGTAGCTCAGCGTGGCGATCTGCTCTTGGCTTTCGACTAGCCGGTAGAGCACGCCGGCAATGGGGCCGATGTGGCGGTGTCCTTGGCAGGCGCGCCAGATCATCAGACCTTGCCCCGGATCGCGTCGGCAAAGCGCAGCACCGTCATCAGGCCTTCGATGCTTTCGATCTGCCGGGCAGGGATGCCGCCAGTGACCGTGTTGGGCGTTCGCATGAAGTGGCGCATCCACTCCACGTCGCCGCCGGTCAGCGCGTACAGCGCGCGCGCCAGCCGCACCAACAGCAAGGCGAGTTCGCCCTGCTTGGAAGCGGGGTCTAGCGACATGCTTTGCTTGAGCCGGCTGACCGCCGTGCGGTGTATGCCCAGCACGGCGGCCAGGTCGGCCTGGCGCAGCCCGAGTTGGTCGGCTGCCCGCAGCACCGCCTTGGCCAGTACGGCGTCCGGGGAAGGACTGGGTCGGGTCAAGGCGGTCATGGCGGACGTCAAGGGATGTTCATAACGCACATATGATAGGTAAAAAGTGCATTTTGCACAACCTGGGCCAGCGTCGGTGGCACTAGTCGAGCCGGATGCCGGCCTCGTGCGCCACGCGCTTCCACTGCGCGGTGTCCCGGGCGATCACGGCCTTGAATGCCTCAGGCGAATTGCCGACGATGGTGCCGCCCAGGCTATTGAGCTTGGCCTTGGTGTCAGGATCGTTTAGCGCGCGCACCGAGGCATCGTGCAGGATCCTGCGGATGTCGTCGGGCAGGCCCTTGGGCGCGAGCAGGCCGTTCCAGGGGTTGGCCTCGTAGTCGCTCAATCCGGCCTCCTTGAATGTCGGGACGCCGGGTAGTTCGGGCGAGCGCGCGTCGGCAGCCAAAGCGAGCGCGCGCAGCTGGCCGGACTTCAGGTAGGGCAGGGTGGCCGGCAGTGGCTCCCAGATCATCGAGACCTGTCCGCTTATTACGTCAGTGAAGGCGGGACCGGCCCCGCGGTAGGCGATGTGCAGGATGCGCGCGCCCGTCTTGGACTTGAACAGTTCCATGGCCAAGTTGCCCAAACCGCCCGCTCCGGACGACGCGTACGAGTAACGGTCGGGCTCGGCCTTCGTGACGGCGATCAACGCCTGCAGGTCATTGGCGGGAAAGTCTTTGGTTACGCTGAGCACGCCGGGCACCGTGACCAATTGCGTGATCGGCGTGAAGTCTTCCACCGCATCGTAGGGAAGGTTGCGGTAAACGGCGGGGTTGCTGCCATGCGTGCTAGAGGATGCCAGCAACAACGTGTATCCGTCCGGGGCGGCGTCTGCGACGGCGCGGGTCCCGATGGATCCTCCCGCGCCCGCCTTGTTCTCCACCACGACGGTTTGGCCCAG
Organism: uncultured Alcaligenaceae bacterium; assembly: GCA_937908115.1. Lineage (GTDB taxonomy): Bacteria > Pseudomonadota > Gammaproteobacteria > Burkholderiales > Burkholderiaceae_B > CALEQZ01. The sequence goes on from CALEQZ010000041.1 coordinate 48,812, forward strand.
TTCCTTGCTGAGCTGGGCCGCGAACACGCGCCCGACGATATCGGCCGTGCCGCCTGGTGCGAACGGTACGATCATGCGTAGCGGCTTGGACGGGTAATCATTCTGCGCACCGGCCGGCAGCGCGCCCAACGTGCCGGCGAGCATCGCGATCGCCAATATGAGCTTTTTCATTAGGCTTTCCTCCTAGAGTAGGTCGAGAAGAGGCACGGCTGCGCTGGACAGCCATTGCAAGACGCGTTCGAAGACGGCGTCGCTATTGCGGTCCAGCATGCAGAAATGAGAATTGCCAGGCAGGCCGGCCGAGGGCAGGTCCAGTTCGTCGGCACGCAGCCCGCGCGCTTTCAGGGCGGACCAGTAGGAGCGGGCGCACGCGCGATAGGCATGCCAGACGTCGGACAAGGCAATGTGGTCGCCCCAGACGGCCAGATGCGCGGGGCCGCCGGCAGGCACATCTTCGGGCAGCCCGGTCGGCTCTATGCCGACGACGGCGGCGAATGCCGAAGGCTGCTCGGCCGCCAGCCGCGCCGCGAAGCCGCCGCCCTGGCTGTGTCCGATGACAATGGCCGGGCCGGCAAGCCGAAGCATTTCTCGGTAACCCTCCATGGCAAGGGCGTCATGGCCTATCCACCTGGGCACGAACTGGCGTGCGAACACATCGAATGCCTCCACGGGAAACTGTTGCCCGGGGAAGGGGTGCCGATCGGCGTAGTCCGCACCGATGCGAAACAGGCGCCAGGCTTCCTGCATGGATCGGAAAACCGGCGGCTGCCGGTAGATCTGAGGAAACATCGCCCATGAGGCGCGGCCACGCTCGGGCGCATCGGCAACGAATACGTCGTAGCCGGCTTGCAGAAAACGCCAGGCCCATCCGGGGCGGCCGTCGGGCGTGGCCTCCCATTGCGCCCCGGTCATGCCCCCGCCGTGCCAAAGCAAGACGGGCAAGGCGTGGCGGGGATGCGCAAGGCGGAACTCCTGTACATAGATCTGGCCGACGCAGTACGAGCCGTTCATGTCTAGGTCGCGCGCGGGCCCGTTTCCGACGACGCGTTCGCGGACTACGGGCAGCCCGTCGACGCTCGCCTGCCGGCCACCGAGGAAATGGCTGCGGACCAGCCTGAGTGTGACGGAATCGGAAAACATGCATTACTCCGGAACCCCATCACTGCAATCGTAGAGGCCTGTGGTCCTGACGGTGTGCGAATTCCGGCTACTATGTGCCGTTTCGGCACAAATGGATTTCTGATCCGACACTAAACGGAAATGGAAACCAAATGGCTTGAGGATCTCGTCGCGTTGTCGCGTTCGCGCAACCTGTTGCAGGCCGCCCAGGCGCGCAATGTGACGCACCCGGCTTTCGGGAGGCGCATCAAGGCATTGGAGCAATGGGCGGGTGTGCCGTTGATCGAGCGGGGCTACCAAACCGTTAGCCTGAACGCCGCAGGACGCAGCCTGCTGGCGGCTGCGGTAGAGGTGCTGGACATCCTGCACGAGACGCGGCAGGCGTTGCGCGAGCCCGAGCTGTCCCGCTCGCGCCGGATCGTGATCGCCTCGGGCAAGACATTGGCGCACACGGTTCTGCCCGATCTGTTGGCGACCTTACGCCGCGGCATGCCCCCGTTCAGCGTGAAGGTCCAGACGACGACGCTCAACTACGGCATAGACATGCTGGCCGAAGGCGAAGCGGACTTCCTGCTATGCCATGCCCATGAGCCCATTCACGCCCGCATCGATACGCCCGATTTCCGGTACCGGCGCGTAGGCCTGGACAAACTGGTGGCCGTCAGCGCGCCGGCCGCGCCCGGCACGAGGCATCCCCGCTTTCCGGTGCCCCGCTCGGCGGGCGATCCGGCGGTGCCTTTCCTGGCGTATGCCGACAGTATGTCACTGGGGCGAATACTGCGTGATCGCCTGCGAGGCCTGTGCGCGACGCAATTGCTGAAGACGGCGTACGAATCCGATTTGGCCGATTCGCTGCACGCGATGGCGCGCGAAGGTTTCGGCCTGGCCTGGCTGCCCTATACGCTGGTGGAACAGGACTTGCGCGACGGGCGTCTGGTGCGCGCCAACAGCGCGCGCAACGATGTTCACATGGAAATCCGCATCTATCAGTCGGCCCACCGCGCCAGGCCGTTGGCCCGCCAGCTATGGCCGCGGATAGAAGCCTACGCCGGCCGCTAGGGCGTGGTCCGCGTCGCCGCCGCCTGCTTCGTGAACCGCGGCACGGACGGGTTGGCTTGGTTGCGCGCCGTCGCCATGACGATGCGGGACTGCGTCGGCGCGCCGGCCAGGCGCTTGAAGACGACGCCGGGCGGCTTGGTGCGCTCGTAAATGCTGGGGACGATGGAGATCCCCAGGTTGGCCGCGACCAGCGCCAGCGTGGTGCTGTTTTCGCGCACCTCCTGCACGATGCGGGGCGCGAATCCGGCTTGGGTGGCCAGGCTAGTGATGTGGTCGAACAGGCCGCAGCCGAGCGCCTGTGGAAAAAGGATGAAGTCCTCGCGTGCCAAGTCGGCCAAGGTCGGGCGGGCGTCGGGCTGCGCCAAGCGGTGGTCCGCGGCGGCGGCCAGTACGAGTTCGTCCTGCCAGAGATCCACGACCTCGATCGACGCAGGCGGCCGGAACGTGCGCGAAGGCCGCAAAAAGCCGATGTCTATTTCGTTGGCCTCCAGCGCCTGCAGCTGTTCGCCGGTCGACAGATGCTGCAAGTCTATGCTCACCCGCGGATAGGCCAGGCGAAATGTGCGCAGCAGTTGGGGAAAGGCTTCGAACATCGGTACCGACGCGGTGAACGCCACGCGCAGTTTGCCCGCCCGGCCATCGCGCGACAGCGCACACAATTGGCGCGCGTTGGCATAGCGGGCAAGGATGTCCTGCGCTTCCTGGTAGAACAGCTCCCCCGCTTCGGTCAGCCGCACCGCGCGCCGGTTGCGCTCGAACAGGCGCACGCCCAGGTCTTCCTCCAGCAGCTTGATCTGTTGGCTCAGCGGCGGCTGGCTGATATGCAGGCGTTCGGCCGCGCGGCTAAAGCTCAGCGTTTCGGCGACGGCGACGAAGTAGCGCAGCTGGCGGAAGTCCATGATTCGGCGTGAGAAATCCAGTTATTCGAAAGTCATATCCAAATTAGATATTAATCGTATTGGACGATATAACTGGGGTGCCTGCAGAATGGCAAGAGCTAGAACAAGGAGACGCCCCATGAAACAACGCATCGCCCGCTTTGCCCTGGGATTGGCCGCCGCCTGCGCGGTTGCCTCGCCCGCGCCCGCGGCCGCGGATTACCCCGCTGGACCGATCACCGTCGTGGTGCCGTATTCGCCCGGTGGCGGCGTCGATACGGTGGCGCGCATCGTCGTCCAGCGCATGGCCAAGGAGCTGGGTCAATCCATGGTGGTCGAAAACAAGCCCGGTGCCGGCACCAATATCGGCATGGGCTTCGTCGCCCGCGCCAAGCCCGACGGCTACACCTTGTACGCCGCTTCCAATACCGTCACGACCAACAAGGCGCTCTATCCTGACCTGCCGTTCGACCCCATGACGGCCTTCGCGTCCATCGGCAAGATCGGCGAAGCCCCGCTGGTCGTGGTCGTCAACAGTGATTCGCCATTCCAATCGTTGCAGGACTTGATCGAATACGGCCGCAAGCATCCCGGCGAGCTGACTTACGGCACGGCGGGCATGGGTAGCTCCGGCCACATGGCCAGCGAGCTGCTCGTGCGGGTGGCCGGATTCAAGGCCATGCACGTCCCGTACAAAGGCGGCACCCCGGCGGTGACCGATCTGCTCGCCGGGCGACTGTCCTTCATGGCGATCAACCCGATCGAGGTCGTCTCGCACGTCGAGGCCGGCAAGCTGCGCGCCCTGGCCGTGTTGAACAAGAACGGCACGCACCTGCTGCCCACGGTCAAGACCGCGCAAGCGCTCGGCGTCGACGTCGAATCGACCGTGTGGTGGGGGCTGCTGGCGCCTGCCGGCACGCCCGCCGACGTCATTGCAAAACTGAATGCCGCGCTGCAGGCTTGCCTGCGCGATCCCGAAGTGGAGCAGGCGATGAAAAAGCGCGGCGCCGCCGTCCAGCCCGGTACGCCCGAGGCCTTCAAGGCCTTCATGGAAAAAGAATCGGCAACCCTGTCCAGCCTGATCAAGGAGGCTGGCATCAAGGCCGAATAAGCGGCGCTGGCGACATCGACGGACAGTGCACGCACCGAGCAGGAACACCATGACGCAACGCAACGCACTCATCATCAGCGCCCACTCCGCCGACTTCGTCTGGCGCGCCGGCGGCGCGATCGCTCTGTACGCCGCGCGCGGCTGGAACGTGCACGTCCTGTGCCTGTCATTTGGCGAGCGCGGGGAGTCGGCCAAGATGTGGCGCCAGCCGGGCATGACGCTGGAGCGCGTCAAGCAGGCTCGGCGCGAGGAGGCGCAGCGTGCGGCCGACATCCTGGGTGCGTCCGTGTCCTTCATGGACTGCGGCGATTACCCGCTGCGCGTCAGCGACGAAGCCTTGTTCGAGATCGTCGACGCGTACCGGAAGCTGCGTCCGGAATTCGTGCTGACGCACTCGTTCAAGGACCCCTACAACTTCGACCATCCGCTGGCCAACCACCTGGCCATGGAGGCGCGCATCGTGGCGCAGGCGCACGGCCACAATCCCGGGCAGCCGGTGATCGGCGCGCCGCCGGTCTTCCTGTTCGAGCCGCACCAGCCCGAACAATGCGAATGGAAGCCGCAGTTCTTCCTGGACATCACGCCGGTTTGGGAACGCAAGCGCGCAGCTTTCGAGGCCATGGCCGCGCAGGAGCACTTGTGGGAGTACTACACCCGCGTGGCGCTGCAGCGCGGCGCCCAGGCTGCCCGCAACTCCGGCCGGAAAGTGCAGTACGCCGAAGCCTACCAGTGTGTCTATCCGCGGGTGTCGGACGATTTCCTGGGATAGGGCTCGCCGTTGCCGGTTCGCGTGGCCGGCGCGTGCTTCACCTGCCCGCGACGGCGACGTGGTGCACGCCGTGCGGCAATGGGATGCGGCCCAGGCGCTCCAGCGCCGGATGGCCCGCTTTGACCACGCGAAAAACCTCCAGGCCCGCGCCCAGGTCGGCGGGCGCGTCGTCGTGGCCCTGGAATACCGTCGCCAGGAAGTGATCGCCCGTCAGGTCGAACGTGCCGCCTTCCGGGAGCACGCCTTCGAACGGGTAGTCGCCGGCCTTGGCCAATGATCCCGTGGCGGGATCGAAGGCCAGCAGGCTGACGGTGCCGTGCCGGTTGAAGCGATCGGAACTTGGCGGGAAAGCCGTGCCGCGCATATTGATCGTGGCGACGAACCGGCCGTCAGGGCTGACGGCCAGGCCCTCGGCCGATGCGTCGGTTGGCACGCTGGCAATGCGTTCGTGCCGCGCCTGGCCGGTCGGGCGCGAGGGGTCGGCCAGGCGGATGACGCTGACCGCTGAAGGCCGGTCGGGTAGCCGCCCGGCCAGGTCGGTGGCCGAAAAGTTTCTTCCCCAGTCCGACGTCAGGTAGTAGCCGCCATCGGGCGTGAACCGCCCGACGAAAGGGTCTGCGCCCGTCTCGACGATGTTGCCCCACGGGCGCAGTCCCGGCTTGCCGCCATCGTCGACCAACTCGAAGAAGGCGACGCGGTCTTGCGTGTTGATGTTCACCGCCAGGAAGCGGCCGGACGGGTGCCACTGGACATTGGTCGCCGTGACGCCGCCGCGCGGGGCGTCGGCGCTGCCGCGCACACCCACATCGGCCAGGTCGATGCGCACCGGGTCATCGAACCTGCCGTCGCGGTATGCGACGAGCTGCACGAAGCTGGCTTGCGCGGTGTTGGACACGACGGCGACCATCCCGCCGTCGGGGCTGGCGGCCAGTCCTTCCGGAAACTCGGCAATCTCCACGACATCGGCAAGGCGCGGCTTGGTGGGGTCGGCCAGGTCCGCGGCAAACAGCTTGTTGCCGGGCGGCAAGTCGGCGATCGTCTCGCCGTTTGCCGGGCGCGCGCCCAGCCGTTCGATGACGAAAGCAGTCGGTCCATCCGGCGTGAGCGCAAGCGATTCCGGCGTGGCGGTCACGGAATTCGATACCGGCAGGCTGGCCGAGCGCACCCGGCCGTCGGCGACCGACAGCACCGTCAACAGGTCGCGATGGCCGGCTTCGCGCGGCGCCAGCCGGCCGGTGGCGTAGGTCTGGCCGACGAAGTCGCCATCGGAAATCGCCACGATCGTCGATGCGGACAGGCGCGCGGCCAGCTCGCTCGGCTGCGCCATGGCAGGAAGGCCTGCATGGCTGCTCATCAGCGTAAGGGCCAGAAAAGGGGTGAGGAAGTGTCCAGGCATGCGGGAGTCCTTCGTGTTTGCGGTAGCGCCGACGCTTCGCCGGCGGCAGATGCGGATGTGCGAACCCGGTGATCCGGGTGCGCGGGCGGAGAAGCGGCAGGGCTCGGCCGACGCTGCGGCCGGCCATGGCCATGCGGTCTGTCCATCCTACTGTACGGATGGACACATATAATCAACCGTCCATGCAAGGATTACTTGCATTCAATGCATCAATGGGGCGGACATGCCACGGCAGGACTTCGATCGCTTCGGGGCGATGCGCGCCTTCGTCGCCGCGGGGCAAAAGCTGAGCTTTGCCGATGCGGCCGACGAGTTGGGCATCAGCCCGTCCGCATTGAGCCGGCGCGTCACCCAGTTGGAAGCGGCCCTGGGATGCCGGCTATTGCAGCGGACCACGCGCCGCGTGACGTTGACCGAGGCAGGCCGGCTTTACCTGGAGCGGTGCATCGATATTCTGGCCAGGGCCGAAGAGGCCGACGCCGCGATCTCGGACTTTTCGCGCGAGCCGCAGGGCCTGCTGAGGGTTGCCCTGCCCAACCTCTATGGCCAGCTGCGGGTCGCGCCGCTGCTGCCGCAATTCATGCGCCGCCATCCGAAGCTGCGGCTGGAGCTGTCATTCGATGACCATTACGTCGACTTGGTCGCGCGGCGCATCGACGTGGGTGTGCGCATCGGCAGGCTACAGGCCGGCGAATACGTTGCGCGGCGGCTGGCGCCCAACCGTCGGTACCTGTGCGCGTCCCCTGCCTATTTGGCGCGGTGCGGTCACCCGCAAGACATCGCCGACCTGGCCCAGCACGCCTGCCTGCACTTCAGTCCCCTGTTGGAAGAGGACCGCTGGCAACTGTCCCAAGGCGCACGCCAAGTCAAAGTCCCCATCGTCCCGGCCGTGCGCGCCGACAACGCCGAAGCCCTGCGCCAGGTTGCCCTTGGCGGGCAGGGCATCGCGCTGCTTGCCGATTTCCTGGTCGATGACGACCTCAAGGCGGGCAGGCTGGTGCGCGTGCTGCCGCAATGGGCCGGCGCCGACAGCTGGGTTTTCGCCGTCTACCCGCATGCGCGGTTCCTGCCGCTCAAGACCCGGGTATTCGTGGATTTTCTGGTCGAGCGCCTCGGCCGGTAGGCGGGCGCGCACCAGCCTGCCGGTCATTGAGCCACGAAGTGTTCATGTCGGTTTCGGTCACGCCGGCATGACTGCGTTTACCGTGATGTTACGCGGGCCAAAGGCCGGGGCGAGCGCCAGCGTCAGGGTCTACAGGGCGCCTTGCGATGCCGCAGCTGCCGTCCTGCAAGGCATGTCGACCCAGGCCTGAGACGGCGCGAGCAGGCAGGCGCTCATGCACCTGGCCGACGTCACGCTGGCGGCCTGGCCAGCCAAGGAGGACGGAAGAAAAAAGACCGTGGGTGGGGGACGCGCGTTGCGCCTGCCCAGATTACGGAACCGAATCGAACGGTTCGGACGGGTGGCAAGCGATGGCAAGAACCCTCGAAATCCAACGCCCTTTGTCGGGGGACCTCGTTCAATGCTGCTTGCCACCGTTTGGGGAATCTGGCGGAGAGGGTGGGATTCGAACCCACGGTACGGGGAAACCGTACGCCTGATTTCGAGTCAGGTACATTCGACCACTCTGCCACCTCTCCGGGGGATTCGGCTGCGCCAGCTGTCGCGGGCACAGGTGCCGCCCCGCTGCGCCTTGCTTGGCGCGTGGTCGACGAGGCGGCTGCCGAAACCTTCGCCTCCGAAAAGGCGAAGACCGAGACTATATCAGAAATCCGCGCCTTGGCGCGACTGGGTGGCGGCACTGGGGCAAGGCGGCCTGCCGGCCGCCGCCGGGGCGAAACGCTAAACTGTGCCCCGTCGGCCACCCCCCAAAGGAGATCGCGCATGCTCAAAGGAAAAGTCGCAGTCGTCACCGGGTCCACCAGCGGCATCGGCCTGGCCATCGCCAAGGCGTTCGCCGAGCAGGGTTGCGACATCGTCCTCAACGGCCTGGGCGATGCCGGCGAGATCGAGCGGCTGCGCGCGGGCATGGAGCGCGACCATGGGGTCAAGGTGCACTATGACGGCGCCGACCTGACCCGCGGCGAGGCGGTGCGGCAAATGGTCAAGGACGCCGCCGAGCGGTTCGGGCGGATCGACATCCTGGTCAACAACGCAGGCATCCAGCACACCGCGCTGATCGAGGACTTCCCGACCGAGCGCTGGGACGCCATCATTGCGCTGAACCTGTCGGCGGTGTTCCACGGCACGGCCGCGGCGCTGCCCTACATGAAAAAGCAGGGCTGGGGCCGCATCGTCAACATTGCCTCGGCCCATGGCCTGGTGGCGTCGGTGCAAAAGTCCGCGTATGTGGCGGCCAAGCACGGGGTGGTGGGGCTGACCAAAGTGACGGCGCTGGAGACGGCCGGCACGGGCGTCACCGCCAATGCGATCTGCCCGGGCTGGGTGCGCACGGCGCTGGTGGAAAAGCAGATCACCGCGATCGCGCGCGAAAAGGGCCTGGACCAGGAAGCGGCCGCGCGCGAGCTGCTGGCCGAGAAGCAGCCTTCGCTGCAGTTCGTCACGCCCGAGCAGCTGGCGGCGATGGCCGTGTTCCTGGCATCGGATGCCGCCGCGCAGATCACTGGCGCCAGCCTGTCGGTCGACGGCGGCTGGACGGCGCGCTGACCGCACGCAAGGCGCGCCCGCCTACGTAGCCCAAGACGGACAACCCAGGACCGCGCCGCAGCGGCCCGTGCGCGATATCCGCGGCGCCGGGCCGGCGGTGACGGTCCCATTCTGGACTGGAGTGTTTTGATGCTTTACCTGCTTTCCCCCGCCAAGAAGCTGGATTACGACAGCCCGGTGCATGTCGACCGGCATACCCAGCCGCTGTTCGTCGAGCAGGCGGCCGAATTGATCGGGCTGCTCAAGCGCAAGTCGGCCGGCGAGATCGCCGGGCTGATGAGCCTGAGCCCGGCGCTGGCCAAGCTCAACGCCGAGCGCTACGCAGCATGGACAAAGACGTTCGACCTGTCGAACTCGCGCCAGGCGGTGCTGGCCTTCAATGGCGATGTGTACGAGGGGCTGGAGGCTTCGACGCTTAGCCCCGCCCAGCTCGACTGGGCCCAGGAGCACGTCGCGATCCTGAGCGGCCTGTACGGCGTGCTGCGCCCGCTGGACCTGATGCAGCCCTACCGGTTGGAAATGGGCACGCGCCTGGAAACGCCGCGCGGCAAGAACCTGTACGAATTTTGGGGTAGCCGCATCGCCGACTACCTGAACGAGCGGCTGGCCGGCGAGCGCAACCCGGTGGTGGTCAACCTGGCTTCCGAGGAGTACTTCAAGTCGGTCGACCGCAAGGTTCTGAAGGCCCGCGTGGTGCAGTGCGTCTTCCAGGAATGGAAAGGCGGCGCCTGGAAGGTGATCAGCTTTTCGGCCAAGCGGGCGCGCGGATTGATGGCGCGCTACGCGATCCAGCACAAGGTCAAGACGCCCAAGGGCCTGCTGGGCTTCGACAGCGAAGGCTACGCGTACGACGAAAGCGCCTCGTCGGAAGACCAACTGGTGTTCCGGCGCAAGCAGGCGTAGGCGCTTGGGGTTGACCGCATCGATGTCTGCTGCCGCACGGGTCTTTCTTTTCTTTTCCCTAGGGTACTTCGTCTCGTACGTCTATCGCGGGTTGAACATCGGCTTTGCGCCGTACTTGACGGCCGAGATCGGCCTGACCGCCGCGGACCTGGGAACCTTGACCAGCCTTTATTTCCTGGGATTTTCCATCGCCCAGATTCCAGCCGGCATGATGCTGGACACCTGGGGGCCGCGCCGGGTCAATGCCGTGCTGTTGCTACTGGCCGCGGCCGGGTCGGTGGCGTTCGGGCTGTCCGATACGCTTGCCGGGCTGATGGCCGGGCGCCTGCTGATCGGCATCGGTGTGGCCGTGTGCCTGGGCGCGACCTTCCAGGCGCTGGCGCGTACCTTTCCGCTGGCGCGGTTGCCGCTGATCAACGGGCTGGTCATGGCCATCGGCGGCATGGGCGGGGTGGTCGTCGGCTCGCCGCTGGCGGCGTTGCTGGACGTGGCGACGTGGCGCGAAGTCAGCGTGGGCATGGCGCTGCCGACGGTGATGGTGGCCGCGCTCGTCTGGTGGGGCACGCGCGACGCGGTGCGGACGCCGCAGGGCAGCCGCGTGCGCCAGGGCCCGGCGCGGCAATGGCAAGGCACGCTGGAGCTGTTGCGCGACCGCGGGTTTTGGCAGCTGCTGTCTTTGCCTGTGATGACGGCCGGCGTGTTCTTCGCGGTGCAGTCACTGTGGGTGCGACCTTTCCTGGTCGACGCCAAGGGGCTGGCGCCCGACCATGCCGCGGCATTGGTGTCGGTGCTGGGCTTCGCGATGGTGGGTGGCAATGTGCTGTTGGGGGCGCTTGCCCGCAGCATAGAAGGCCTGGGAATCGGCCTGCATGCGTTTGCGGGGCTCGGCATGGTGGCGTTCATCGCCGTGCAGCTGGCGATCATGATGGGGCTGCCCCTGCCGGGGGCGCTTGCCTGGGCGCTTTACGGCATTTTCGGGTCGGCGCCGATCCTGCTGTATGCCTTGCTGCCGGGGCGGTTCGCGCCCGAACTGCTCGGCCGGGTGAACACCACCGCCAACCTGGTGATGTTCATGATGATCTTTGCTTGCCAGGTCGGCATCGGCGCCATCCTGGACCTGTGGCCCAACCAAGGCGGCCATTATCCCCCGCAGGCCCACCAGGCCGCCTGGGGCGTGCTCTTGGCGTTGCAGGCTGCGGCGGCGGTTTGGTACTTCTGGCCGCCGCGCAAGGCGCGGACCGGTCAGGCAGGCTGACTATCGCCCAGCAGTGGCTGCGGCGCGCGCAAGGCGCGCGCTTCGTTGCGGATCATGTGCGCGGCCTGCAGCATTTGCTTCATCGGGTGGGCGAAGGCGGCTTCCTCGCCGTGCGGCTCGAACTGGAATGCCGCGGCCGTATCGTCCGCATCGCTGGCGAGCAGCGCCGCCACTGCCTTCAAGGCCTGCTCCACGCGCGGCGGCGTTTCCGGCATGGCAGCCAGCAAAGGAATGGTCGCGGCGATCTGCGAAGCCAGGATGTGGTTCTGGATCAGCAGGTGGTTGATCTCGGGCACGTTGCGCTGGCGCGAGCGCGGCTCACGCATCATGCGGTAGAAGCCCTCGGCCAGGTTGCTGAAGGCGACATGCACGTTCTTGCGCGCCAGCCTCCAGTGCAGGTCGGCGTCTTGCACGGCGGGGTCGGACGGGCTGTCCGGGCCGCGTGGCTGCCCGGTGGCGCGCGCCTGCGCCTGGCAGGCGGCCACGTAGCGCAGGCCGCTGGCCAGGTATTCGCGGTTGGCGGCGATGGCCGCGCGCGCAAGCGGCCCCATGCGGCGCGCTTCCCACCAGGGCAGCACGTAGCTGCAGGCCAGCGCGATGGCGCAGCCCAGCGCGGTATCGAGGGCCCGCTCGCCGATGACGGACAGCGTCGACGGTGAGATGAAGTGAAAGGCCAGCAGCACGAAGACGGTGTTGAAGGTGGCGCTGGCCATATAATTGACCTGGACCAGGCTGTTGCCCAGGATGCAGGCGAAGACCAGCGCCGCGAACAGGACGGCAGGCTCGCGCGTGAGCTGGAACACCCCCAGCGCCAGGGCGCAGCCGGCCAGCGTCCCGGCCAGGCGCAGGACGTTGCGCTGGCGGGTCATCGCAAAGCCCGGCTTCATGATGACGATGATTGTCAGCAGCACCCAATAGTTGTGGGGCGCCAGTGCCGGGGCCGCGTGGCTGATGGCCAGGGCCAGCGCCGCAGCCAGCGTCACGCGCAGGGCGTAGCGGCAGTGCGGCGAATCGATGCGCAGGTTGCTGGTCAGCATGCCCAGGCGGAATTCCTGCCGCGACAGGAAGCGCGTCAGCGATTTGTCCAGCCGCAGTTCGCCGGCGGGGCGGGCGTCCGGGCGGCACTGGACATGCTCGTACAGGCGCTCGACGATGCGCGCGGTGTTGCGCAGCCTGCGCAGGATCTGGATCAATAGGGTATAGACCTCCGGTTCCCGGCTGGCGTAGTCCTGCTGGCGCAGCTGTTCGATCTCGTACTCGATCGCCCGCAGCTCGGCCTTGACGCTGGTGCGGTGCCGGGCGGGCTTGCCGCGCGCCACCGCCAGCGCCACGCGGTCGATTTCCAGCGCCATCTTGGTCAGCGCATCGCGCGCGAACATCAGCAGGTCTGAATCAGGCAAGGCGCGGCGCAGGACGGCGTAGTCAGTGTGCGTGGCCACCAGCGCGTCCAGGATGCCGATCATGTCCACGAAGATGTTCCAGAGCATGGTGCGCCGCGGGTCGCGCCGGCCGTCTCGCGGCAGCACGCGCAGCACCATGTCACGGGCGGCCTGGTGCTTGTCGGTCATGTTCGACTGTGCCGCGATCAGCCGCGTGTAGCATTCGTCCAGATCGTTGGTCATGTCGTAGAAGGCCGCCCGCGCGCTCACGTACTGCGCGGTGGCGTACAGCGCCATCGACAGCGCCTGCTGCTCTTCGCGCAAGCCAGACAGGCGGCTGGCGCACAGGCTGAACGCCAGGTAGAACAGGCCGCCGCCCAGGGTGGCGGCCGCGTGCACCAGGGACTCGACCGGCGTCAGCGGCTCGTGCATGGTCAAGGTCATCAGCAGCAGGCAGGCCGTGCCGATCTGTATGCCCGTGCGCCCGAACACCGAGAACATCGAAAAGCCGAAGCAAAGCGCGATCACCGTCAGCCAGGCCAGGGCAGGGTGAGAAGAGGCCAGTCCGGTGACGAGCACCGTGAACGTGCCCAGCACGCTGCCCCCGAGCATTTGGTTGACGCGATGCCAGTGCGGGCCCGGCTGGTCGATGATGGCCACGCAGAATGCGCCGAAGGTGGCCGCCAAGCCCAGCACGTATTGGTCCAGCAGGCCGGCGACCAGCAGCACCGGCAGCAGCATGCCGACGGCCTGACGCACGCCGGTGAAGAAATAGTGGCTGTATAGAAAGCGGCGCAGGCTGGCGACGCGCAGATCCATGGGCATCGAGGACCCGGCGCTTATGGCGCTGGGCCGTACAGTGTGTCGACTTGCGCACTATATCCCGACTGGGTGCCGGACGATGCATGCCGCCGCGGGAACGACGCACGGCCCACGGCGCGGTGCCGTGGTACGCTTTTTTGCGGGCCGCGCTGCCGCGATTGTGCGGATGGCTTCGTGCGGCGGTGTTGCCGTTTGTTCACGTTGATTTGAGCAGAGTCCTTGGGAGATTCCCCGTGCTGGCCGAAATCGAAAGCATCGGCGTGCTGCCGGTCGTGACCCTGAACGACGCATCCTCCGCAGGGTTGCTGGGCCAGGCGCTCGCCGCAGGCGGCGTGCGCGTGGCCGAAATTACTTTGCGCACGCCTGCTGCGCTGGCGGCCATCGCCGCCATGGCCGAGGCCTGCCCGGACGTGCTGGTCGGAGCCGGCACCGTGGTCCATGCCGGGCAGGTGCGCCAGGCGGTCGCGGCTGGCGCACGCTTCGTGGTCTCGCCGGGGTTTTCGGCCGACGTGGTCGACGCTTCTCAGGATGCTGGCGTGCCAGTGTTTCCCGGCATCTGCACGCCGACGGAGCTCATGGCGGCGATGTCGCGGGGCTTGCCAGCCGTCAAGTTCTTTCCGGCCGAAAACTACGGCGGCGTGGCGACGCTGCGGGCGCTGGCTGCGCCGTTTCCCGACATGCGCTTCATTCCCACGGGCGGCATCGACGCGGCGCGATTGCCGCAATACCTGGCCCTGCCCAACGTCGCGGCGGTGGGGGGCAGTTGGATGGTTGCCCCGCAACTGGTCGCCGCCGGCCAGTACGAGCGCATTGCCGCCTTGGCGCGTGAAGCCGTGCAGGCGGTTGCGGCGGCCCGGGCACAGTCCTGATTGGCCGCCCGGTGCCGCGTCTTGGTGGCGGCGTGTGCCGGCGGCAGGGACGGGCGATTTGCGCCCGCCGCCGCAAATCGGTAAATTCCCAAAACTTGTGCCTGCCTTGTATCCGGGGCTGGCATGGTGGCAGTCAGTGGTCCGGGCCACAGCCCGGGCGTTGTAGCGCCAGTTTTTTGCGCCTAGGGCCGCGCCATAAGCGTGTGTAGCCAAGGCATCCATTTCGATCCAGTTGCGCCTGCCTTCACGGGCAGTCGCTTGCACCGTGCTTCCGATGGGCGCGTGCCGGGTCGGCAGGGTGGCCGGGTGGAGCGGTTCCGTGAGCCGCGAAGCGCCGGTGCATGCTGCCGGACGCCGATACGGGTCCGTGCTGCCGCCGCAATCCGGGCAGGCCGCGATCGGGAGTTTCCGGGGCCGGTAAAGAAAGGAACACGTATGGAACTCAATGGCGCCGATATCGTCGTGCGCTGCCTGGCCGAGGAGGGCGTCGAGCACGTCTTCGGCTATCCCGGCGGCGCGGTGCTCTACATCTACGACGCAATCTTCAAGCAGGACAAGTTCAAGCACGTGCTGGTGCGCCACGAGCAGGCGGCCGTGCACGCAGCCGACGCGTATTCGCGCTCGTCCAACAAGGTCGGCGTGGCCCTGGTCACCAGCGGCCCGGGCGTGACCAACGCGGTGACTGGCATCGCCACTGCGTACATGGATTCCGTCCCGCTGGTCATCATCAGCGGCCAGGTGCCCACGCATGCCATCGGCGAGGACGCCTTCCAGGAATGCGACACCGTCGGCATCACGCGCCCCTGCGTCAAGCACAACTTCCTGGTGCGCGACGTCAAGGAGCTGGCTGACACGATGCGCAAAGCCTTCTACATCGCGCGCTCGGGCCGGCCCGGTCCCGTGCTGGTGGACATCCCCAAGGACGTGACCGTCGCGACTTGCAAGTTCACGCCCAAGCGCGGCGAGATCCGATTGCGCTCGTATGCGCCGGTCGTCAAGGGCCACCAGGGCCAGATCAAGAAGGCCGTGCAAATGCTGTTGGCGGCCGAGCGCCCGATGATCTACACCGGCGGCGGCGTTGTGCTGGCCGATGCGTCGGCCGAGCTGCGCCGGCTGGTCGACATGACCGGTGCGCCGTGCACCAACACCCTGATGGGCTTGGGCGCGCTGCCGGGCACGGACAAGCGATTCCTGGGCATGCCCGGCATGCATGGCACCTACGAGGCCAACATGGCCATGCAGCACTGCGACGTGCTGCTGGCCATCGGCGCGCGCTTCGACGACCGGGTCATCGGCAATCCGCGGCATTTCGCCCAGCATCCGCGCAAGATCATCCACATCGACATCGATCCGTCGTCGATCTCCAAGCGGGTGCGGGTGGACGTGCCCATCGTCGGTGACGTCAAGGACGTGCTCACCGACCTGTTGGCCCATTATGAGGCGGCCGCGGCCGACGCCCGCCCGGACAAGGGTCGGCTGGCCAAGTGGTGGCAGCAGATCGAGGAATGGCGTGGCCGGCAATGCCTGAAGTTCGCGACGTCCGACAAGGTGATCAAGCCGCAGGAGGTCGTGCGCAAGGTCTGGGAAGTGACCGGGGGCAACGCCTTCGTCACCTCCGACGTGGGGCAGCACCAGATGTGGGCGGCGCAGTACTACGCCTTCCCCGAGGCTCGGCGCTGGATCAATTCCGGCGGTCTGGGCACCATGGGCGTGGGCTTGCCCTACGCCATGGGGGTCCAGCTGGCCAACCCGGGCGCCGATGTGGTCTGCATCACGGGTGAGGCCTCGATCCAGATGAACATCCAGGAGCTGTCCACCTGCAAGCAGTACCACCTGACGCCCAAGATCGTTTGCCTGAACAACCGCTATCTGGGCATGGTGCGTCAGTGGCAGCAGATCGACTATGGGTCGCGCTATTCCGAGTCGTACATGGATGCGCTGCCGGATTTCGTCAAGCTGGCCGAGTCGTACGGGCACGTCGGCATGCGCATCGACAAGCCCGCCGACGTGGAGCCGGCGCTGCGCGAAGCCTTCAAGCTCAAGGACAGGCTGGTGTTCATGGACTTCATCACCGACCAAACCGAAAACGTCTGGCCCATGGTCAAGGCGGGACGCGGCCTGACCGAGATGCTGCTCGGTTCGGAAGATCTGTAGGAGGCCGCGCATGAAACACGTCATTTCCGTCCTGATGGAAAACGCACCCGGTGCGCTGTCGCGCGTGGTGGGGCTGTTTTCCGCGCGCGGCTACAACATCGAGACCCTGACCGTGGCCCCGACCGAAGACGAGACATTGTCTCGCCTGACGGTGGTCACCATCGGCTCGGACGAGGTGATCGAGCAGATCACCAAGCACCTGAACCGGCTCATCGACGTGGTCAAGGTGGTCGACCTGACCGAGGGCGCGCACATCGAGCGTGAACTCATGCTCATCAAGGTCCGCGCCGTGGGCAAGGAGCGCGAGGAGATGAAGCGCATGGCCGACATTTTCCGCGGCCGCATCATCGACGTCACCGACAAGACCTACACCATCGAGCTGACCGGGGTGCAGGAAAAGATCCAGGCATTCATCGATGCGCTGGACCGCAGTGCCATCCTGGAGACCGTGCGCACGGGCGTGTCCGGCATCGGGCGCGGCGAGCGGGTCTTGAAGATTTGATTTGCACATTTGAACGATCCAACCGGATACGAGACTAGGAGAACCCGGAAATGAAGGTTTACTACGACAAGGACTGCGACCTGTCGCTGATCAAGGGCAAGACCGTGGCCATCATCGGCTATGGCTCGCAGGGGCACGCGCACGCGCTGAACCTGCACGACTCGGGCGTGAACGTCGTCGTCGGCCTGCGCAAGGGCGGCGCCTCGTGGGACAAGGCCGTCAAGGCCGGCCTGACCGTCAAGGAAGTGCCCGAAGCCGTGAAGGTTGCCGACGTGGTCATGATGCTGTTGCCTGACGAGAACATTGCGGCGGTGTACCGCGAGCACGTGCATGACAACATGCAGTCCGGCGCGGCGCTGGCGTTTGCGCACGGCTTCAACGTCCACTACGGCCAGGTCGTGCCGCGCGACGACGTCGACGTGATCATGGTCGCGCCCAAGGCGCCGGGCCACACCGTGCGCTCGACCTACACGCAAGGCGGCGGCGTGCCCCACCTGGTGGCCGTGCACCAGGACAAATCCGGCGTGGCCCGCGACGTGGCCCTGTCGTATGCCAGCGCCAACGGCGGCGGCCGTGCCGGCATCATCGAAACCAACTTCCGCGAGGAGACCGAAACCGACCTGTTCGGTGAGCAGGCCGTGCTGTGCGGCGGTACCGTCGAATTGATCAAGGCCGGCTTCGATACCCTGGTCGAGGCGGGCTACGCGCCCGAGATGGCCTACTTCGAGTGCCTGCACGAGTTGAAGCTGATCGTCGACCTGATCTACGAGGGCGGCATCGCCAACATGAACTACTCGATCTCGAACAACGCCGAATTCGGCGAATACGAGACCGGTCCGAAGATCATCACCGAGGAAACGCGCAAGACCATGCGCCAGGTTCTCAAGGACATCCAGAGCGGCGACTACGCCAAGCGCTTCATCCTGGAAAACGTCGCGGGCGCCCCCACGCTGGCCTCGCGTCGCCGCATCAACGCCGAGTCGCAGATCGAACAGGTTGGCGCCAAGCTGCGCGCGATGATGCCTTGGATTGCCGCCAACAAGCTGGTGGACAAGACCAAGAACTGAACGGCCTGCCGGCGGCCTGTGCCGCCAGTCGATCCGTCCTTGCAGGGCCGGCCGATGTGCCGGCCCTTTTTGTTGCGCGCCGGGCCGCGCGCCAATATTTGACTGATCATTCCATAATTGGCATAGTATCGAACCAGCAAGGTGTGCCCCCGGGGGCGCCGGCATCCGGAGTCCGGCCATGAGCGGAAGACCGCGCGGATTTGACGACGAAGCCGTCATCGAAGCGGCGATGGAGGTGTTTTGGTCCAACGGCTACGAGGCGACTTCGGCGCAGGACTTGGTCGAGCGCACGGGCTTGGGGCGTGGCAGCCTCTATAACGCGTTCGGCAGCAAGCAGGGCCTGTACCACGAGGCGCTCAAGCGCTATCAGGAGCAGGCCTTGCAGGCGCAGCTGGAAATCCTCGGCGGTCCGGGCAGCCTCAAGGAACGCCTGCGCAACCTCATGCTGTGGGGGCTGGAAAGCGACCTTGACCCCGTCAAGCGCCGCGGCTGCATGGCCTTGTTCGCCGTGCTCGAGCGCGCAAGCAAGGATCCGGAGGTGGCGCAGATCAGCCGGTTGTATGCGAACCGGCTGGAGCAGGCGCTGTGCCATGCGTTTGCGGTGGGACAGCGCAACGGCGAGGTGACGGCCGCGGCGCCGCCGCTGTCGCTGGCGCGCGCCTTCCAGGGCAGCTACTACGGCCTGCGCGTGCTGGGTCGGTCGGTGCAGGACCGCGCCGTCTTGCTCGACGTAATCGAAAGCACGCTGGCGCTGTTCTAAGGGGCAGGATGCCGGCCCGTGGCAGCCCCTTTTTATTTCGTCAATTATGGAATGATCATTCAAATATGCGCCGTGAACTTCTTCCGGGCCGCTCAACGCCATGCACACCTCGATGATCACCGCAGGGCTGGCATTCGGATCCTGGGTGGGGGCGGTTGGGCAGTCGATGCCGGCCATGGATTGCGGGCGCCTTTGTGGGCGGGCGCAGCGTTGGCCTTGCTCGGTCTGCTGAGCCTGGTGCCTGGCTCCAGCTTCTTGTGTGGCCGCGTCAGGTAAACGCCGGCTGAATGTTTGGGAGCGTGAAGGAGTTGTCATGAAGACAGCGTTTTCGGGAAAGACTGCACTCGTCACCGGCGCGGGTTCGGGTATCGGGCGCCACGTCGCCATCACCCTAGCCAGGCAGGGGGCCCGCGTCGTCCTGGCGGGCCGGCGCCAGGACGAACTCGAGCGCACTGGTCGTGAAATCGATCCGGACGGCCGCAATTGGCTGGCCGTGCCTAGCGACGTGACCGATGAGGCGAGCGTCTGCGCGTTGATCGAACGGGCGCAGGCCGGTTCGCAGCGGCTGGACATCGCGGTCAACGTGGCCGGCGTGTTTCGCATGGGTGCCGTGGACGAAACCGAGGTCGATGCCTTCCGGACGCTGCTCGATACCAACGTAGTCGGCACCTGGCTGTGCATGAAACATGAAATCCTTGCCATGAAACGGCAGGGCGGCGGGTGCATCGTGAACATCGCGTCAAACATCGGCGCGCACCTGATCCGCCCAGGCACGGGGGCCTACGCGGCATCCAAGGCGGCCGTCTCGATCCTGACCCGCACGGCAGCGCTGGAAGCGATCGGCAGCGGCATCCGCGTCAACAGCGTCAGCCCAGGTCCAGTCGATACGCCGATGTCCCTGCGGCCCGGCGAGGACCGGGCAGCACGTGATGCCCGCATGGCGCAAGTCAATCCATCCAAGCGGGTTGCGAAACTGGAGGAAATCACTTCGGCGGTGCTTTGGCTATGTTCCGAGGGGGCGGCCTACACCGTTGGGCACGATCTGGTCGTCGACGGCGGCGCGTCGGTTTAAGCGGCGCAGGGGCCAAGGCGCCTGTTACCGATCAAACCACCCATTGACCGATGGCGGATCTTCCTGGACAAACATGGTGCGCAGGATCTCCGCCATCTCGCGCAATTGCGGCTCGACCTCGGTTTCCAACTGCCGGGCCGATAGATTGGCGCTATCCGAGCTGCAATTGATGGCCAGCGGCTGCATGCCGGCCGGTGCCGGTATCGGCACGGCCAGCGCGATGATTTCGCGATGCACCAGGCCGCGATGCAGCACGTACCCAGTACGCTGGTACTGGCGCAGCTTGGATATGGCCAGCTCATCGATGGTGCCTGCGTCTTCGGGAAACGCCTTGCGCAGGCGCGCCAGGATGGCTGAACGCTCCTTCTCGTCCAGCACCGCCAGGTAGGCCCAACCCAAGGTGCACTTGTGCAGGGGCAGGCGCGAGCCCCGCTGCAAGTTGGTCCCTACCATGACCTCTGCCGTGCAGCGCTCCAAATAGACCATGTACAGGCGCTCATGGCCTGCGATCGATATGGCCGATCGGTAGCGGTCAGCCAGCGCCTGCATGCGCGGGCGAACGATCTCCAACGCATTGAAGGACGCCGAAGCCGCAATCCCTAAGGACAGCGCGGCAGTGCCTAGTTGCAGGCGCTGGCCAGGCGTGGGCAGCAAAAAGCCCTGTTGCACCAGCGTCTGGCACAGCCGCCATACGGTCGGCTGCGGCAGGCCGGTCAGGCGGGCGATCTCGGCGCTGCCCAAGCGCGGCCTCGTGGGCGTAAAGCACTGCAGAATTTCCAGTCCGCGCGACAACGCGATGACGCCCGGGCGCGCTTCGCCAGAGTCTGGAGCGGCCTTGGTCTTTTTGTTTTCCCTTTCTTTAGTCATGGATGGCGCTCGATGCATGAACGCGATTGTGGTCGCGTGGTGATCGTTTGCGGGATCGAACGAGCGGTGATTAGCCCGCGTCCGAATCGGGAGACAGGGCAGCGGTCCCGGATTGTAACGCTTGACATACTCGGAACCGGCTCCCTAGAATAATTCACCAGATAGATTATTAATTCATATAATGAATTATAACTGATTGCCGCGGACGAGCCGCCGGCAATCGCCGACAGGAGACAGCACGGTGAATGACATCGACTTGCCCGCCGAACTTCTCGAGTTCCGGGAATCTCTTCATCGTTTCGTGGCCGACGAAATTGAGCCGCGGGCCGCGCAGATCGAGGAAGCCAACGACATTCCGGACGATTTGCTCGCCAAAGCCGCTGAACTTGGCCTGTTCGGCATGTCCATCCCGGAGGAATATGGGGGAATTGGGGCAAGCGAGCTGGCTTCCAGCGTGGCGGTCGAGACGCTCAGCCACGGTCCGGGCGGTGCGACTTTCTATCTGGCGCCCAGCGCGCCGGCCGCGGCGATCCGCTTGGCCGGCAACGAGGAACAGCGGCGGCGTTTTCTGCCTGAGCTGGCAAGCGGCCGGACTTATGCGGCGTTCTGCTTGTCGGAAGCCGGTGCCGGCTCCGACGCGGCGGGCATCAAGACCCGTGCGGTGCGTCAAGGCGATAAATGGATCATCAATGGATCCAAGCTGTGGATCAGCCGGGCGCGTCGGGCGGGCGTGTTTCTCGTTTCGGCCGTCACCGATCCGACGCGTCGTGGAAAAGGGGCCATCACCGTATTCGTGCTCGATAAGCGGCCGGGCATCGAAATCGGCAAGATCGATAGGCAAATTGGATTGGCCGGGTCGGGCAGCGCCGAAGTCGTGTTCCGTGACGTCGAGGCCACCGATGCCGACGTGCTCGGCGAGGTCGGCGGCGGATTTGAAGTGCTCAAGTTCATTCTTGGCCGGGCGAGGCTTTGGGCGGCTGCCCGCGCCACGGGTATTTGCGCCCGGTCGCTTCAAGTATCGCTTGAGCACGCCTCGCAGCGCGAACAGTTCGGTGCCAAGCTTGGCGATTTCCAGGCCATCAAGCTGAAACTGGCCGACATGACCTCGGACGTCTACATATCGCGGCTGTTGCTGTACCGCGCGGCGCGCCTGTATGACCAGGGCCTGGATCCGGTGCAGGAGGTATCCATCGCCAAGCTCTACGCCACCGAAGCGGCCAGTCGCTGTGCCGACATGGCCATACAGATCCATGGTGCCATGGGCGTCTCTCGCGAATACCTCGTCGAACGCTTGTACCGCGATGCCCGCGCCTATCGCATCCTAGACGGTACGTCTGACATCCAGCGATTGATGATCAGCAGCAACCTACAGCGCCGCGGCATCGGCGCCGGCATGGCCCCGGGAGGCTTGTCATGAGCAATTCGACGATGCAGGAAATCGAAGCCGACGTGGTGGTGGTCGGCGGCGGCGGCGCGGGCTTGCGCGCGGCATACGAGGCTGCGGTTGCCGGCGCGCGGACGGTGCTGGTCCTGAAGGGCAGGATCACCAAGAGCGGTGCCACCGCCTTCGGCGTGGCCGAGCTGGCAGGATTTTCGGTGCCAGATGGAGCGGCCGATCCGCAGGATTCGCCGGATGTCCATTACGACGACATCATGCGCGCTGGCAAAGGTTGCAACGACGAGCGCCTGGTGCGGGTGCTCGTCGACGAAGCGGTGGCCGCAGCCGAAGACATCCAGCGCTGGGGCGTGGAATTCATCACCGATCCCAATACCGGCAAGGCGCTGGTGGCGATGGGCGATTTCGCGTCCCGCCCGCGCAACCGCAAAATCTACCACCATGGGCGACCCATTACCGTTGCGCTTGAGCGCGAGGTGAGGGCGGCCGGCGTGACCGTGCTGGAGGACAACACGGTGCTCGGGTTGCTGCAGGGTGACGACGGCGTGGGTGGCGTCCTGTGCCTGGCGGGGGATGGCACGCGCACCTGCATCCGCGCCGGCGCGACGGTGTTGGCCACCGGCGGGGCAGGACAGCTCTTCGAGTTCAGCCTCATGCCGCCGGACATCACCGGCGATGGCTATGCGCTGGGCTATCGCGCCGGCGCGTCGCTGGTCAACATGGAATTCATCCAGGCCGGTTTCGGCACGATCAAGCCGTCGTTGAACATCATCATGGCTTGGTTTTGGGCGCTGCAACCCGGCTTTATCGACCGCGACGGCAAGCCGCTGCTCGACGGTGTGCTGCCACCGGGGCTGAGCGTCGAGACGGTCATGAAAACCAAGGTCAAGCATTATCCGTTTAGCGCATCCGACGAATCGCGCTGGCTGGAGATCGCCGCCAAGCGCGCCATGGACGAAGGCCGCGTCACCCCGCTGGGCGGATTCAGGCTGGACTTACGCAACGTCGATGAGTCCCGGCTGGCGCCGGGTAGCGACCTGGCGGTGATGTGGCCGGTCTCCAAGGAATGGATGCGCAAGAAGCGCCTGGACTTCGAAAACCAGCCACTGGAAATCGGGCTGTTCGGCCATGCGATCAATGGCGGGCTGGTCATCTCCGAGTACTGCGAGACCACCGTGCCTGGCCTGCTGGCGGTGGGAGAAACAGCCGGCGGCCCCTACGGTGCCGACCGCCTGGGCGGCAACATGCTGCTCAATTGCCAAGTGTTTGGCCGCCGCGCCGGCCGGCGCGCGGCAGAGCTCGGGCGCGCGCGCACGGCGCGGGCCAGGAAAGCCGCATTGCCGCGCGTAGACTACCTCCTGCAGGCCAAGGGCGAGCAGGACGTGCGCGGCGCGATTCGGCGCATCAAGCAGGCGATGACGCGCGACGTGCTCATCATCCGCAACGAGTCGGGCTTGAACCGCGCGGAGCAGGCGCTGGCCACCTTGCACGACGAAATCGTGTCGGGGCGGTTCCGTGCGGAAACGGTCAAGGAGCAGATCGCGCTCAGCGAAGCCACCAACCTGCTCGATACCGGGCGCATGATCGTGGCGGCGGCGCGCCTTCGCAAGGAAACGCGCGGCAGTCACTACCGGGAGGATTACCCGGGACTCGATCCGTCCATGGCCAAGCCGGTTTTCATCAAGCGCGAAGGCGATGCATGCCGCGTGGCGCTACGTACCTACCGCGAGGTGATGCCATGACGGCCGGGGCACAAGGTCAGGTTGGCCAAGACCCGGCCGGGCCGGTTGTGCTTCACATCGACGGGTCCGTGGCCGTGCTCACGCTGGCGCGGCCGGCGGTGCTCAATGCCATCGATGCCGAAGTCTGCGATGCGTTGGTCCGGCACGTCGAGTACCTCGAGCGCGATGGGCAGGTGCGCGTGCTGGTCATCGCAGGCGAGGGCGACAGGGCCTTTTCGGCCGGCGCAGACTTAAAGCACATGCGCGGACTGGCCGGTGCCGGACTGCGCAGGTTCATCGAACACACCTGGTTTTGCTTCGAGCGCTTGAGTCGGTCGCCCATCATCAGCATTGCGGCCTTGCACGGCTACGTGCTGGGTGGCGGCCTGGAACTCGCCTTGGCGTGCGATCTGCGAGTGGCTGAAGACGGCGCGGTGATCGGTTTGCCGGAAATGACGCTGGGCAGCGTGCCCGGGTCGGGCGCCATGCAGCGGCTGCCAGTCCTCATTGGACCGTCGCGTACCTTGGAGCTGGCGACTTCCGGCATGCGCCTGGACGCGGCGCAGGCGCTGGAGTGGGGGTTGATCAATCGCGCCGTGCCTGCCGGCGCCGCACGCACCCAGGCGTTCGCCTGGGCGCGGCGGATCGCCGAGCGACCGGCACAGGCGCTGCGTTACGCGAAGGCCGCAATCCGGGTACGTGACGACCCGGTGTTGGCGGCGGCCCTGCATGGCTTGGTATCGGACAGTTGTCACAGCGAAAAAAAATATCAGGACAACACTGATCGGTTCCGTCATTCAGGCCCTTAGCGGCTGGCCTGCGCCAACCCAAATCCCATGTCGATACAACACCAAAGGAGACAACAATGGGGTACTACAGCAGGTTTCTCGACTTCGTCGAGAGAATCCAGCGGATGCTGACCATCGCCTTTTTTCTTGCCACGCTATTGGCGGTGGGATTCCAGGTGTTCAATCGGCTGGTGCTACAGCTGCCAATTCTATGGACCACCGACGTTTCGGTGTTTTGCTTCATTTGGTTGGCGCTGCTTAGTGCCAGCACGGCTGTGCGCACCGGTGCCCATTTCCGCGTGACGGCCATCCTGGAAACGGCCCGGATGGCCGGTCGACCCCGGTTCGTGCTCGAACTGATGGCTTGGTTTGCCGTCATTGCTTTGTCGCTCGTGCTGCTGGTGTTGGGCGCAAATTTCGCACTCTCTGGTTTCCAGGAGCAATCTCCTGGCCTGGTCCTGCCGATGTTTTGGACGTATGTGGCCGTTCCCTTGTGCAGTGCAACGGCCTGCCTGTTCGCCGTTGAGCAGATGTGGCGGCTGTTGCGCAACGGCCGGCTCGCGGACACGCAAGGGGGGCAATGATGGATCCGATCGCGGTTCTCTTCGGTTCGTTCGCCCTCATGCTGGTTTTAGGCGTGCCGATCGCATATTCGCTAGGGCTTTCGTCGGCCATCGTGATGCTGATGCTCGATGTGCCGCTGTCGATCATCGCGCAAACCGCCTATCACGGCCTGGACAGCTTTGTGCTGCTTGCCGTGCCGTTCTTCATGCTGGTCGGTGTACTGATGACTACCGCCGGACTGACCGACCGCCTGCTGGAGTTGGCACGCGCGATGTTCGGCCGGTCACGCGGTGCTACGGGTAAGGTCAACGTGGTCGCCAGCTGCCTGTTCGGCGGCGTGTCCGGTTCGTCGGTCGCCGACGTTGCCGGTATCGGCTCGGTGCTGATCCGCGCCATGATCAAGGAGGGCTATTCGCCCGAGTTCGCCGTGGCGGTTACGGCCGCCTCTTCGACCATAAGCATCATCCTTCCGCCGAGCATTTTCCTGGTCGTTTACGGATCCCTCGGGAACATCTCGATCGGTGCGCTCTTTCTGGCCGGCGTGGTGCCGGGGGTTCTCATCGCCGTCACGCAGATCGCGTACTGCGCCTACTTGGCCAGGCGCGACAACCATCCGCGCGGAGAGCCCTTCAGCATCGTTCGCCTGCTACAGGCGCTGCGCCACGGAATCTTGCCTTTCGGCGTGACCGTCATCGTCATTGGTGGCATACGGGGAGGCTGGTTTACCGCCACCGAAGCCGCCGTCATCGCGGTGGTCTACGCGCTGGCGTTGGGTGCACTCGTCTACCGCAGCATCGGCGTGCACCGCTTCCTGCAGGCGTTGGGCGACGCCACGGAGTATCTGGGGCCGACGCTCTTTTGCGTGGCGATGGGCATGGTATTTGGCTGGGTGATGAGTTACCTGGACGTGCCCGCCCTGGTCGGCGAGTTGGTCCAGGGCATGGAGCTGCCAGCGACCATCGTGCTGCTGATGGTGATGATCCTTTTCGTCATCGTCGGCACGTTCGAAAGCGGCGTCGCCTCCATCGTGATCTTCCTGCCCATCATCCAGCCCATGACTATGGCGGTAGGCCTGGACCAGGTGCACGTCGGGATCATCGTGTGCACCACGCTGGCGTTGGGATTGATTACGCCACCCTACGGGCTGTGCCTGCTTCTTGCCGCCCGCATCGGAAATATATCCGTAGAAAAGGCCGTCGTTTCGCTGCTGCCCTGGATTGGAATTTTCCTGGCGGTGGTCGTGGCGATGGTGTTCTTTCCGGCCATTTCGCTTGCCCTGCCGCGATGGTTGGTCCCGGAGTTCATGAACTAGGCGGGGCTGTTCTTGATAACCACTACGACATTTTCAGGAGACAGACATGACGACCGGAAGATCATTCTTGGCAAGGCTGGGGTTACTGGCTGCGGCTGGTGTTCTGTGCGCCACCGCGTCGCAAGCGGCCGTAACGCTGCGCATGGGCAGCGAGGAGCCCTTCGGCAATCCCCCGCGCGTGGCGGCGCAGTACGGCCTGGATTGGTTGGCTGAAAACGCGGGGCCGCGTACTAACGGCGAGGTGCGCGTGCGGGTGCAGGGCAACGCTGCGCTTGGCCCAGAAAAAGAGCTGCTCAAGAGCGTGTCCTCTGGCGTCATCGACGCCTGCGTGGCGTCTCCTGGCAACGCCGCGGCGTTGGTGCCGGAGTTGCAGCTTTTCAGCGCGAGCTATTTGTTCTCTGGCTTCGACCACGTCCTCAACGTGTTGGAAAACGACGCCTTTTTTGATCGGTTGCAGCAGATTGTCCGCGACCGCAAGCTGGGCATGCAGTTGGCCGCCGTTTCCGTCACCGGTTCGCGCAACCTGTACAACCGGGTGCGCGTCATCAAGGAGATGGATGACATGCACGGGCTGAAGATGCGCGTCATGAACAGCCCCACCGAGACCAAGGTCTGGGGCACGCTGGGCATGATGCCGGCGACCATTCCGGCGCCGGAAATCTACAGCGCCCTGCAAAGCGGTGTGGTTGATGCCGGCGAAAGCTCCATTCCCGCCATCGTCGCCAACAAGTATTACGAAGTCGCGCCCAATATTTCGCTGACCCACCACCAGTTCAACCTGATGTTCTATTTCATCGGCGACAAGGCGCTCGCCAAGGTTCCGGAAAGCGCACGCAAACCCTTGCTGCAGGCCTTCCGGGAAGCCGGGATGGTGCAGGCCAGGGCGGCCGTGAAGTTGCAGGAAGAAAACCTGGACTTTCTGCGTCAACGGTCCAACGTCACCGTGACGCCGATCGATACTGAACCATTCCGAAAAAAGCTGCAACCGCTCCAGGAGGAGATCGCTGCCAGCTTCAAGATGCAGGACGTGCTCGAGCTGGTCCGCAAGGCGCAACCGTAGCGGGCCCGTGACGATGCGCAGAAACAAAGTCATGTCGGCCCTCGAGGCCGTCTCAATGGTGCGTTCGGGTTGCACCTTGGCCGTGGGCGGCGCCGGTGGCGTCCAGGAACCGGATGCGCTGCTGGCCGCCTTGCTGGATCGCTTCCGGCAAACCGGCGAGCCGCGCGGGCTGACCGAGTTCCACCCCATACGCACCGGCGAAATAGAGGGAAGGGGAACGAGCATCTTCGGCGAGCCCGGCATGCTGTCCTGCATGATAGGCGGCTCGCTCTGGCCCGCCGGGGTGCCGGCCATCATCCAACGCATCCATGATTGCGACATCGAGGCCTACAACCTTCCGATAGGGATCATGTATGCGCTGCTGGAGGCAGCCGCTGCCGGCAGGCCGGGCATATTGTCCACGGTGGGCTTGGATACCTGCATGGACCCTTTGCACGGCGGCGGCGCATTGAACCGCATATCGACGCGCAAGCTGGTCGAGCGCCTATCCGTAGACGGGAAGGACTACCTGTTCTACCGTACGGTGCCCATAGACGTAGCGTTCATCCGCGGCACCGTGGCCGACACGGCGGGCAATATCACCATGGACGAAGAGCCTGCCCTGTGCGGGGGGCTGCTGCTCGCCCAGGCCGCGCGAGCCAATGGCGGAAAGGTGATTGCCCAGGTTCGCAAGGTCGTCCCGTTCGGCTCGCTCGACCCACGCATGGTGCGCGTACCCGGCATCTTCGTCGACGCCGTGGTCGAGCATCCTGGGCAATGGCAGACCACCCATGTGCGCTATGACCCGACACTGGTCGGCCAGGCGCGGCGCGGCACCGACAACCTTGCCGAGGTTTCTGGGGCCAGCCGTCTCGTGCTGTTGCGCGCGTTGCGAGAAGTGCGCGACGGCGATGTGTTGGCGATCGGTTTCGGCCTGCCTGGCTACCTGCCTGCCGTGGCCGTCCAGGCCGGCCGCTACGACGCATTGACCTTCACAATCGAGCATGGGGTGGTTGGCGGAATCAACGGCTATGCGGCGGGCGGCAAGACCTTCCCGATGTCCCATGACCCCGAAGCCATCATCGACGCAGCCGACCAGCTGCGGGCCTATGCGGGCGGTGCGGTCGACTGCGCCTTTCTCGGGGTGGGCGAAATCGACGCCGAGGGCAATGTCAATGTCAGCAAGTTCGGCGACCGCATTCCCGGTTCCGGCGGCTTCATCGAAATCACGCAGGGCATACGCAAGGTCGTGTTCTGCACCGTCGTCGGTGACAACGGGCGGCGCAAATTCGTCCCGCGCGTGCAGCAGGTAACGTTTTCGGCCCGGCGTGCGCGCGCTGTGGGCCAGGAAGTGCTTTACGTCACCGAATTGGGGGTGTTCGTGCTCGGACAGGAAGGACTGGTCCTCGTAGAAGTCCCGGAAGGCGTCGACGTGCGCGCCGACGTGTTGGACAGAATCGGCTGCCCGGTGCGGGTGGCGGAGAACCTGGCCGTCAGCGACGGCCGCACATGGTCCGGCGGGGTGCTGCCGGACAAGCGCTTGGAGATCTACCGATGAAAACAGGCTTGAAGGCCCGCATGGCCAAGGGCGAAAGACTTTACGGAATGTTCGTGATGTTGCCCTCGCCGGCTGTCGTGGAAATGGTCGGGTATGCCGGCTATGACTACGTCATCCTGGACGGCGAACATGGGGCGGCCGGCACCGAAACATTGGAGAACCAGTTGCGTGCCGCCGACGCTGCGGGCATCTCGGCGCTGGTGCGCATTTGCGGGCAGACGCCAGCCGAGATCCTGCACGCGCTCGACGCGGGTGCGTGCGGAATCGTGGTGCCACACGTGCTGGATGCAGCCCAGGCGCGCGATCTGGTCGCAGCTGCTCACTATCCGCCGCGCGGCCGTCGCGGCATGGCCACGACAGCACGGGCCGGCCGCCATGGCATGGTTAGCTTGGCCGAGCACCTGGAGACGGCCGCCCGCGAGATCATCGTCGTGGCGCAGATAGAGGACGCCGAGGCGCTGCCGCATGCGCGCGAAATCGCGGCGGTCGACGGCCTGGATGCCGTGTTCGTGGGGCCGGCCGATTTGTCGATGTCCATGGGGCATCCCGGCCAACCCGGGCATCCCGAGGTCGCCGCGGCCATCGACGAGGTGGCCAGGCAGACGCGTGCGGCTGGTAAGGTGGCGGCGACCTTTGCCCGCACGGCGCAGGATGCCACGGCGCTGGCGCAGCGCGGCTTCCAGGCGATTTGCCTGTCGACGACCGCTGTGTTCTCGCAATGCCTGGTGGCGTTGGCCAAGGAGCTGCCGAAATGAGCAAGGGCATGTCGTCCTGCGGCAAGATTATGTCTGCCGAGCAGGCCGTTGCGCTCATTACCGACGGCGCCAGCGTGGCGGTGGGTGGCACCGGCCCCGTGCTCGAGCCAGATCTCGTACTGCAGGCATTGGAGCGGCGGTTCGTTTCCGAGGGCGCGCCGCGTAACCTGACGGTCGTCTCGCCCATGTTGCCTGGGGCCCGGCCTGGCGAAGGTGGGCTCAACACCTTCGCCCATGAAGGCATGCTTGCACGCGTGATCGGCGCGTCCTTTAGCATGTACCGCCATCCCAAGCTGCTCGAGCTGATCCGGCAGGAACGCTGCGAAGGCTACATCATCGGCATGGGTACGATGGTGCAGTTGATGACGGCCGCGGCGGCACGCAAGCCCGGCGTGTGGACCACGGTCGGCATCGGCTCCTTCCTGGATCCGCGCGTCGAAGGCGGACGCATGAACGCGCGCTCGTGCGCCGACATGGCGCAGGTGGTCGCAGTGTCCGGGCGCGAGCATCTGTTCTATCCAGTCATCCCCATCGACGTGGCCATTGTCAGGGGAACGACTGCCGACGAGAACGGCTACGTCAGCTTCGAGGAAGAACCCAATACCTTGGGCATGCTGGAGATCGCAGCGGCCGCCAAGGCATGCGGGGGAAAAGTGATCGTCCAAGTCAAGCGAGTGGCACGCGCCGGTAGCCTGGATCCGAAGCTGGTTCGCATACCCGGTCCGCTGGTCGACGCCATCGTCGTCCATCCCGCCCAGAAGCAGCTATGCGAGTCCATGGCCGACCCGCTGCACGGCTGGAATCCCTTCCTGACCGGCACCCTCAAGGCAGACTTGAGCCGCATGCCACCCTTGCAGGATCCCGTGCAGCGCATCATGATGCGCCGCGCCGCGCTGGCGCTGCGTCCCGGTGATGTCATCAACCTGGGTGCCGGGGTGGCCACCCAGCTGCCGCGCATCGCGCTGGAAGAGAACATCCTCGACCGGGTCGTATTCACCAACGAGCACGGTATTTTCGGCGGCTTGATGGCTACCGCGTTGGGCGGATCCTTCGTCCCGGCGCTCAATCCCGATGCCATCATGGATTCGGCTTTCCAATTCAATTTTTACGAGGGCGGGGGGCTGGACGTCACTTTCCTCGGCATTGGCGAAATCGACGCCGAAGGCAACGTCAACGTCAGCAAGTTCGGCCGCGAACTCAATGGACCGGGGGGCTTTAACAGCATTACCGAAAGGACGCCGCGGCTGGTCTTTTGCGGGTCGCTGACTTCGGGCGGACTGAAAGTCGCGGTCGAAAACGGGCGCCTGCGCATCCTCCAGGAAGGCAAGTACCGCAAGTTCGTGCCGCGCGTCGAGCAGATCACGCTCAATGCTGCACGCGCTCATCGGCAAGGGCAGCAGATCCTCTACATCACCGAACGGGCGGTGTTCCGCCGCGACGAACAAGGGCCGGTTCTCGTCGAGGTGGCGCCGGGCATCGAGGTGGCGCGCGACATCGCGCCCCACGTCGGTTTCCCGCTGCGCGTTTCCCCGGACCTCAAGGAAATGGATCCACGGATATTTGCCGCAGGCGGCATGCAGCTTGCCCAGGCATTTTCAAAGGAGGACGTTTGATGATAGCCAAACCGGAGCCCGTGGTGCTGGGCATGTGGTTCGAGGATTTCAAGGAAGGCGAAGAGCGCCTGTCGCCGGGCAGAACCATTACAGAAAGCGACTTGGTCGCCTTCGCAGGCCTGACGGGCGACTATAGCCAGGTCCATACCGACGAGGAATTCTGCAAGAAGACCGAGTTTGGCACGCGCATCGCGCACGGCCTGCTGGGGCTGTCGATCGCACAAGGCCTATGCTGGCGTACCAACTACACCCAGGGCACGGGCGTGGCGTCCTTGGCGTGGAACAAATGGACGTTCAGGCGGCCGATCTTCATCGGCGACACTGTCCGGGTGCGGTGGAAATTGCTGCACAAGCGCCCAAGCAACAGCAAGCCGGGCATGGGGATCATCACCGAGCACGTCGAACTGATCAACCAGAAGGGCGAGGTGGTGCAAGACGGAGAGCACGTCACCATGGTTCGCAGGCGGCCCCATGAGTGAACTTGCTGAGTTCATCCATCTTGCCTACGAGTGCAGCGACGGCATTGCCACCCTGACCTTGAACCGGCCGGAGGTGCTCAACGCCTGCAATCCCCGCCTGCATCGCGAAATCCAGGCGGCGGTCGATCGCGCCGAAGCCGACCCCCAGGTGCGGGTGCTGATCCTGCGCGGGGCGGGGCGTGCTTTCTGCTCCGGCTCGGACTTACGCGAGACCGGCGGCATGTACGGTGAAAAGGCGCGTCAGTACATCCGGCTGGACTTCGCCACGAAGAACCGCGTGGCCACCTGTGCCAAGCCCGTCATCGCTGCGCTGCACGGCCACGTTGCCGGAGGCGGATTCGAACTTGCGCTGGCCTGCGACATCCGCATCGTGGCTGAGGACACGCTGTTCTCGCTGCCGGAAATCCGGCTCGGGACCATTCCGGGCGCAGGCGGCCTGCAGCGGCTGCCGCAGATCGTGGGGCTGGGCATTGCCAAGGAATGGGCCTTCAGCGGCCGGCGCATAGACGCCGCCGAAGCCTACCGAACGGGCCTGGCCAACCAGGTGCATCCAGCCGGCCAGGTTTTTGAGGCGGCACGCGCTTTGGCACTGTCGCTGGCCGAGCGCAATCCGCTGGCCTTGGCGCTGGCCAAGCGCGCCTTGGACCCCGAGCCGCCGGCAGCCGATGGATTGGTGGGCGCTTTCCACATGCTGGCGTCCCAGGCTTGCCACGACGCCGGGGATTTTTCGGTCAACACGGACCGCTACGTGGCGAAGAGGCACGGCGGGGAAAAGGAGGAGACACCATGAAATCAACGTTCTTCGCACTTGCGTTGGCCGCAGTCATGGCCATGCCCATGGCGTCGGCATGCGCTCAGGATTGGCCGGCGCGTCCGCTGCAGATGATCGTCCCGCAGTCGCCGGGAGGTGGCGCCGACATTCTGGCCCGCGACCTGGCGGTGCGGCTGCAGCCCCGGTTGGGCCAGCCGGTGGTGGTCGAAAACCGCCCGGGCGCCGGCGGTGTGATCGGGACTGATTTCGTTGCAAGGGCGCCTGCCGACGGCTATACGCTGATGATGGGCGCCATCAGCACGCACGGCATTAATCCGGGGCTGTATAAGAAGCTGCCTTACGACGCGATAAAGGATTTCGAACCCGTCGCACTAGTCGCCACCGCGCCGCTGCTGGTCGTGGTCAATCCCAAGCTACCCGTCAATTCCGTGGCCGAGCTCATTGCCGCGGCCAAGGCCGCGCCGGGCAAGCTGACCTACGGCTCAGCCGGCAACGGCAACTCCACGCACCTGGCGGGGGAGCTGTTTCGGTCCATGGCTGGGGTCGACATTCTTCACGTGCCGTTCAAGGGTGCGACGCCAGCCGAGGTCGGCCTGATGGGCGGACAGGTGTCCATCATGTTCAGCAGCATCCTGACGGCATTGCCGCACTCGCGCGAAGGGCGGATGCGGGCACTGGCGGTCACCAGCACTAAGCGCTCGAGCGTGGCGCCGGATCTTCCCACCGTGGACGAAGAGGGCTTGCCCGGCTTCGACGTCAACCCTTGGTACGGCGTGTTCGCGCCGGCCGGTACGCCACCGGAGGTGGTTGCCCGATTGAACCGGGAAATCAATGACATCCTGGCCATGTCCGACATGAAAGAGCGGCTCGCCGGCCTGGGCGCCGAGCCAGGTGCCATGTCCCAGCAGGAGTTCGCCGCATACGTCCAGGCCGAAGTCAAGAAGTGGGCGAAGGTCGTCGCCGATGCGGGCGCGGCCATAGACTGAACGTTCCTGGGGGATGGGGGTTTTCACCGGCGCTGGCCCCCCGCGCCGGCTTCGTATCGGTTAACCTTCAACCTACGATGAACAAACCCTATTACCCCCATCCCATCATCGCCCGGGAAGGCTGGCCTTTTTTGGGCGGCGCAGTGGCGTTGGCCCTGGTCGTGACCGCCTGGTCGCCCTGGGTGTCGGTGCCGTTCTGGATCCTGGCGCTGTTCGTGCTGCAGTTTTTCCGCGACCCGCCGCGCATGGCGCCGGATTCGCCCAACGCCGTGCTGTCGCCGGCCGACGGACGCATCGTCGCCGTCGAGCGCACGACCGACCCGTACGCCGGGCGCGACGCGCTGAAGATCAGCGTATTCATGAATGTGTTCAACGTGCACTCGAACCGCTCGCCGGTCGATGGCCACGTCGAGCATGTGCAGTATTTCCCGGGCAAGTTTTTCAACGCCTCGCTGGACAAGGCCTCGGCCGAAAACGAGCGCAACGCGATGGTGCTGCGCACCCCCAGCGGTCACCGCGTCACGGCGGTGCAGATCGCCGGGCTGGTGGCCAAGCGCATTCTTTGCTATGCCAAGCCCGGCGATGACTTGGCACGCGGCCAGCGCTACGGCTTCATCCGCTTCGGCTCGCGCGTGGATGTCTACCTGCCGCCGCAGGCGCGCCCGCGGGTGGCCTTGGGCGACAAGGTCAGCGCCACCAGCACGGTGCTGGCCGACCTGCCGACGGCCTGACAGGAGAGGCGCGCATGGCAAACCCGCATATGCGTGATCCGGAGCAACGCCACCGCAGCATTTACCTGCTGCCCAACGCGTTTACCACCGCCAACCTGTTCGCCGGCTTCTATGCCGTGGTGCAGGCGATGAACGACCGTTTCGAGGCGGCGGCCATCGCCATCTTCCTGGCCATGGTGTTCGACGGCATGGACGGGCGGGTGGCGCGGCTGACCAACACCCAGTCGGCCTTCGGCGAGCAGTACGACTCCTTGTCGGACATGACTTCCTTCGGTGTGGCGCCGGCGCTGGTCATGTACGAATGGATATTGCACGACCTGGGGCGCTGGGGCTGGCTGGCCGCCTTCGTCTATGTGGCGGGGGCGGCGTTGCGGCTGGCGCGCTTCAATATCAACATCGCGGTGGTCGACAAGCGCTTCTTCCAAGGGCTGCCCAGCCCCGCCGCAGCGGCCATCGTCGCCGGCTTCGTCTGGCTGGCAGTGGACAATAAGATGCCGCTGGACCGCGGCGTGCTCGCCTGGGCGGCGTTCGCGTTGACGCTGTATGCCGGCTGCGCGATGGTGTCAAACGCGCCGTTCTACAGCGGCAAGTCCTTTGCGCTGGGGCGCAGCGTGCCGTTCTGGACCATCCTGGTGGTCGTTGCCGCCTTCGTGTTCATTTCCAGCGACCCTCCCGTGGTGCTGTTCGTCCTCTTCCTCGCCTACGGGTTTTCGGGCTGGTTGATCTGGGTGTGGCGCTGGAACCGCGCCAAGCGGCTGCAGCAAGGGCGGCGCGACGCCTGAATCCGGCGGGCGCGGCACGCCCGCGGCTACCACCACGACCAGCGGTCGTCGTCGAACATGGGGTCCGGGCCTGGGTGAAAGCGCGTGACGCGCTCGCCGTCGCGACCCATGTATACATACATCAGCGAATTCCACACGCCCGACTGGCGGTAGCGGTAGGCCCAGACCTGCTGGCGCGAGGACGGCAGCCCGACCTCGCTGACCTCGGCCGGCGGGCCGAAGGCGCACAGGACTCGTTCGGCCGTCCAGGTGCCCTGGCGCAGGCGCTCGAACGACGCATCGGTCAGCACGGGCTCGATGCCCTGGGTGCGTCCGTCGGGTGTGACGTCGGTGGCCCAGGCGTACTGGCCCATGGGCTGCTGCGACCAGATCACGCGCCGGCCGCCGTCGGGCAGGGGACAACTGTAGTTGGGGCGCCCGAATTGGGCTTCGACCTCGGCCAGTGGCGTGCCGGCCGGCAGGTCGGCCAGGGTGGTGCAGCCGGCGGCCAGGGCCAGGGCGAATAGGGCGCCGGCGTGGCGCGGCGAAAATAGGGACATTACCGTCTCCGGAAACAGGCGCGGCACGCCGGGCGGCGCTGGCGCAACGCCTGGGGCGATTTTAGCGAATCGGCTATAATCCCACGGCTATTTCGGTATCCATACGTTTTGGCATTGTCGGCAGGGGTGTCCCAGCCGGTTCGTTTTTCCATCACGTCAGGGCGCCTCGGCCCTGTCGCCAGTCACAGAGGTTCATTACATGTCCGTTGCTGATATCAACAAAGCCGAAATCGTTGCGCAATTCCAGCGCGCAAAGGGCGACACCGGTTCGCCCGAAGTCCAGGTGGCTCTGCTCACCGCCCGCATCAACGAGCTGACCGAGCACTTCAAGACCCACTTGAAGGACCATCACTCGCGCCGCGGCCTGCTTCGCATGGTCAGCCGCCGCCGCAAGCTGCTCGATTACCTCAAGGGCCGCAATCCCGATTCCTATCGCGCGCTGATCGAAAAGCTCGGTCTGCGCAAGTGATCGCCGGGGCAGGCTCCCCATGATGCAACCGTGGCCGGTGCGACATGCGTCGCAGCGGCCACGGTTTTTCATTTGCAAGGAAGATTCGTCATGTTCAACAAAGTGACCAAGTCGTTTCAATACGGCCAGCACACCGTCGTGCTGGAAACCGGCGAGATCGCTCGCCAGGCTTCCGGCGCCGTGCTAGTGTCCATCGAAGATACGGTCGTGCTGGCTACCGTCGTGGGGGCCAAGAATGCCAAGCCCGGCCAGCAGTTCTTTCCCCTGACCGTCGATTACATCGAGAAGACCTACGCCGCCGGCCGCATCCCCGGCGGCTTTTTCAAGCGCGAAGGCAAGCCCTCCGAAAAAGAAACGCTGACTTCCCGCCTGATCGACCGCCCGCTGCGCCCGCTGTTTCCGGAGGGTTTCTACAACGAAGTGCAGGTGGTCGTGCACACGCTGTCGGTCAATCCCGAGATCGATCCCGACATCGCCGCGATGCTGGGCGCTTCGGCGGCCCTGGCCATTTCCGGCATCCCGTTCAACGGCCCGATCGGCGCGGCCCGCGTCGGCTATGTCGACGGCCAATACGTGCTGAACCCGACCGCCAGCCAGCTCAAGTCGTCCAAGATGAACCTGGTCGTGGCCGGCACGCAGAACGCCGTGCTCATGGTCGAGTCCGAGGCCGAGGAGCTGTCCGAGGAAGTCATGCTCGGCGCCGTCGTCTACGGCCACGAACAGATGCAGGTGGCCATCGACGCCATCAATGACCTGGTGCGTGAAGCCGGCAAGCCCGAATGGGATTGGCAGCCGCCGCCGCGCAACGAAGCGCTGATCGCTGCGGTCACCGAGCTGGCCCGCGAAGGCCTGCAGGCTGCCTACCAAATCCGCCAGAAGCAGGAGCGCACCGCCAAGCTGCGCGAAATCTACGCCGACGTGCAGGCCCGGCTGGCTGCCCAGGCCGCCGAGCGCGGCGAGCCCGAACCCGATCCGGTCGCCGTCGAGGACATCCTGTTCAACCTGGAGGCGTCCATCGTCCGCACCCAGATCCTGAACGGCGAGCCCCGCATCGACGGCCGCGACACGCGCACGGTGCGCCCGATCAGCATCCGCCTGGGCGTGCTGCCACGCGCGCACGGCAGCGCGCTGTTCACCCGCGGCGAAACCCAGGCCCTGGTCGTGGCCACGCTGGGCACCAAGCAAGATGAGCAGATCATCGACGCGCTCATGGGCGAATACCGCGACCGGTTCATGTTGCACTACAACATGCCGCCGTTCGCCACCGGCGAAACCGGCCGCATCGGCGTGCCCAAGCGCCGCGAGATTGGCCACGGCCGCCTGGCCAAGCGCGCGCTGGTTTCCCAGCTGCCCTCGCCGGAAGAATTCCAGTACACCATCCGCCTGGTCTCCGAGATCACCGAATCCAATGGTTCCTCGTCGATGGCCACGGTTTGCGGCGGTTCGCTGGCCATGATGGATGCCGGCGTGCCGGTCAAGAACCACACCGCCGGCGTGGCCATGGGCCTGATCATGGAAGGTGGCAAGTTCGCCGTGCTGACCGATATCCTGGGCGACGAAGACCACCTGGGCGACATGGACTTCAAGGTGGCTGGCACCGAGCACGGCATCACCGCCCTGCAAATGGATATCAAGATCCAGGGCATTACCAAGGAAATCATGCAGGTGGCGCTGGCCCAGGCCCGCGAAGGCCGCCTGCACATCCTGGCCAAGATGCGCGAAGCCATCGAAGGGTCGCGCCAGCAGCTGTCGGCGTTTGCGCCGCGCATGCTTACCATGAAGATCAACCCGGAGAAGATCCGCGACGTGATCGGCAAGGGCGGTGCCACCATTCGCGCCCTGACCGAAGAAACCGGCACGCAGATCGACATTTCGGACGACGGCACCATCGTCATCTCCAGCGTCGACTTGGACCGCGCCCGCGAAGCCGAGCGCCGCATCGCCGAGCTGACCGCCGACGTCGAAGTCGGCCAAGTCTACGAAGGCAGCGTGCTGCGCCTGCTGGACTTTGGCGCCATCGTCCAGGTGCTGCCCGGCCGCGACGGCCTGCTGCATATCTCCGAGATCGCCAACTACCGCATCGCCAACATCAACGACGTGCTCAAGGTCGGCCAGAGCGTGCGCGTCAAGGTGATCGAGGCCGACGACAAGGGGCGGCTGCGGCTGTCGGTCAAGGCCATCGGCGGCATCGAACAGCAGGGCGGCCCGGCCGCGCCGGCTGCCGCATCGGCCCAGGGGCAGTAAGGCGGGCCGGCGGCCTGCCCGGGTCCGCTCGCCTGGCGTGGCGGCCCGGGCCGATGTCCCGCCCTACGGAACTAGCATCGCGCGGCGCCTTCGGGCGCCGCTTGCTTTTGGGTGGGTTAAAGTTGGCGCGCTGCCATGACGCCATCATGGTCGTCTGGCCATCGTACGGACCCGACATGCCGCATTCCGCCCGACCGATCGCTTTCCTGGCGCTGGCCCTGTTGGCTGGCTGCGCGGCCGGGCCGCCGCCCCAAGGCGGCAGCGCCGCCCAAGGGCAGGCCGGCATAGGGCCGCGCACCGAAGCGATGTCGGCCGATCAGTTGGCCCAGACCGACTTCAACCGCACCCTGACCGTGGCCATGCGCGACAACCTGGCCAGCCTGAATACCTTGCTGGACAAGCTGTATCGCCGCAATCCCAGGGAATGGCGCAAGACCGGCGCGGCCGGCCACGAGGCGGCGGTCAAAGCCGTGCGCCGGGCCATAGACAGTCGCCGGCCGCCTCCCGGCTTGGAGGGCCTGCAGGACGTGCAGATCCTGGCGGTTGCCTTGGACCCGGCGTACCGCGGCGATCGCGTCGCGGCCTTCGTCTACGGCATGGCCGACACCGTTATTGCCGCCCATGACGGCAAGACGCGCTTTTATGCGGCGGATGTGCTCGACGCGCAACGCGTCTACAACGCCGCGCGCAACATCGAAACGGCGGCCTGGCTGCTGGCCAGCCGGCGAGACGCCGAAGGGCAGCCCCTCTTGCTTGCCAACGAGATGTCCGCCGACGCGGTCAACCTGAGCTTCGAGCGCGAATTCGGCGCGATGATAGGCAGGCTGGACCTCATCGCAAACCTGCTGGGCGAAAATACCCGTCGCATCGGCATCAATTACGCGCAGGGCCTGATGCTGTTCTCCTTCCTGCCCGTGCGCTGACGGACGATCCATGGTCGAACTCGCTGACATCCAAGCCGCCCGGCAGGCGCTGGCCGGACAGATCCAGAACACGCCTTTCGCGCTGTCGCGCACCTTGAGCGACATCCTGGACGCCGAGGTCTGGCTGAAGTTCGAAAACCTGCAATTCACCGCCTCGTTCAAGGAGCGCGGCGCGTACAACCGCATGCGTCTGCTCGATCCGCAAGAGCGGCGCCAAGGCGTCATCGCCGTGTCCGCCGGCAATCATGCCCAGGGCGTGGCCTATCACGCGCAGCGCATGGGGGTGCCGGCAGTCATCGTCATGCCGCGCTTTACGCCCACGGTGAAAATCGCCAACACCCGGCGCTTCGGCGCCGAGGTCGTCCTGGCCGGCGACACTTTCGACGATGCCAAGGCGCGCGGCTTCGAACTGGCGGCCGAGCGCGGCCTGGTCATGATCCATCCGTACGACGACGCGGCGGTGATCGCCGGGCAGGGCACGGTGGCGCTGGAAATGCTCGAGGCCCAGCCCGGGCTGGACACCTTGGTCGTGCCCATCGGCGGGGGCGGCCTGATATCGGGCATGGCCACGGCCGCGCGCGCCTTGCGCCCGGACATACGCATCGTCGGCGTGCAGGCCGAGCGTTTCCCGGCCATGTATGCGGCCTGGCGCGGGCAAGAAATGGCCTGCGGCGCGCATACCATCGCCGAAGGCATCGCCGTCAAATCGCCCGGCGGGCTGACCTTGCCCATCGTCTCGCGGCTGGTCGACCGCATCGAGCTGGTCGGCGAAAGCGACATCGAGCATGCCATCGTCATGCTGCTCGAAATCGAGAAAACCGTCGTCGAAGGCGCCGGGGCGGCTGCGCTCGCGGCCTTGCTGCGGGCGCGCGCAGCCGGTGACGACAGCTACCGGGGCCGGCGCATCGGCCTGGTGCTATCGGGGGGGAACATCGATCCGCTGATGCTGGGCGAACTCATCGAGCGCGGCATGGTGCGCGCCGGCCGCCTGGCGCGCATCCGCGTGGCGCTGGATGACCTGCCCGGCGCGCTGGCGCGGGCCACGCATTTGATTGCCGAGGCCCATGCCAACATTACCGAGGTCCATCATCAACGGGCCTTCACCCTGTTGCCGGCCCAGAACGTCGAGGTCGAATTCGTCTTGCAAACTCGCGGGCCCGAGCACATCGAGCAGGTGATCGCCACGCTCGACGCGGCCGGGTTCAAGGCCGAAAACCACGATCATTGATCGACGGCCGAATAGGCCTGCAGCAGCTTGGCCAGCCGGAACAGCCGCTCGCGGTGCAGCGTCTCGGCCAGCGGCTCTGCCGGGCGGCCCAGCGTCAGCGCGTCGGCCGGGGTGTCGGCCAGGGCTTGCAGTAGCAGCCCGCGGCGGCTGGCCCACCAGCCGGCGAGCAGCCGGTCGGGGTCGATGACGGCCAAGCCGAACCGGCGCAGCTCCGTCCGGTTGAAATCCCGCACGTTCCACGTCACCACGCATGCCGGCGTGCCCGGGTGCCGCGCCAGCGCGGCCCTGCCTGCGGCCACGACGTGCCAGTCCTTGGGGTCGCTGTAGCGCAGCCCTTCCTTCCACGGTTCGACCTCGCCGCAGTCGGCGTCGGGAAACGCCGCCTGCATCGCCTGCCACTGCGCCTGGAGCGCCTCGGGGTCGGCTTGCCAGACGCGGGCGGCATTGCGCTGCCATTCCTGGCCGATGCGCGCGCTCCAGGCCGGGCGAAAGCAGCCTGCCGCGGCCAGGCGCAGCAGCAGCGGCCGCACGATGCCCGACATCAGCACGCAGGCATCTAGTACCGCGAGGCCGCCACCGGGCGGCGCGCCGTCGTCCCAGGCGGGCACGGCGCGCGTCAGTTCAGTTCGCGGGCCCCGGGCGCGGCGTCTACGCCCAAGGCGTCCAGCGCCGCCTGGTAGGCGCCCGGGTTGGCGCACAGGAATACGGCGATATCGCCCGGGGAGACGTTTTCCAGCACCTCTTCGACCTGCTCGCCGGCCTGCGCCGCGCTGGTCACCGCCGCGGCATGCACGTCGGCGCCGCTTTCGAAGTCTTCGGGCGGAACGATCCCGGTGACCAGCTCCAGGTCGGGCTCGCCGACCACGACATAGCATTGGATTTCCATGTCGTCGACCCGGGTCTGCAGGCTGATGCCGTCCGGGGCGCTGCCCACTTGCCTGCTGATGATGCTCATGATGGCGTCCTTGCGTGGTAGAAGCGGCCGGCTTTGCGTGGTGTGGCGGCCGATGCGCCGCGTGCAGCAGGCGGCGTGCCTGGCGCGCCGACGGTGGAAAAAATCTTGCCGCCCCGTGTCATGCAGGGCAGGCGTGGTGCCCGAGACCGGAATCGAACCGGTACGGCCCTTGCGGGCCGAGGGATTTTCGTACCACTTCGGCTTTCGCCGCCGCCTGGGATGGGGCCAGGGCCCGCACCCAGGCGTTCGTGGTCTGGAGCACGCCTTCATCCTAGCCTTGCGGCCGTAGATGCCCGCCGTCTGCTCTCTACACCTTCCGGACCGCCGGGGCCGGCGGCCCGGCTTGGCTCGGCGTTGGCTCGCTGGCACGGGGGCCGCAGGGCTTTCGCCGAATTTGACGGGCGACACCCCGGGGATTTCTCCGCGGGGGCTCAAATTACCTTCAAGTCCCTTGTGTCTACCAATTTCACCACTCGGGCATGCGCGGGTGGCGCAAGGCCAGGGATTATGCCACGCCGGCCTGGGGCCTGGGCCAGGGGCAGGGTACGCCTGCGGCGAAGTTACGGGTTACAGTGTGCTGCGCGAACCACCCGCGGGGTCAATCGGCAGGAGACGATCGGAATGAAGACCTACAACCATTTCATCAATAACGAATACGTGGAGCCTTTGGACGGCGAATGGATGGACACGGTCAATCCCTACACCGGCAAGGCCTGGGCCAAGGTGCCCAAGGGCAGCGCCAGGGACGTGGACCGG
Organism: uncultured Alcaligenaceae bacterium; assembly: GCA_937908115.1. Taxonomy (GTDB): domain Bacteria; phylum Pseudomonadota; class Gammaproteobacteria; order Burkholderiales; family Burkholderiaceae_B; genus CALEQZ01. The sequence goes on from CALEQZ010000041.1 coordinate 91,072, forward strand.
GCCGTGCAGGCCGCCCGCCAGGCTATGACCAGCGGTCCGTACGCGCGGATGACGCCGTCCGAGCGGGGCAAGATGATGATGCGCCTGGCCGACCTGGTCCAGGCCAATGCCGAGCGCTTGGCCGAGATCGAGGTGCGCGACAACGGCAAGCTGCTGTCAGAGATGCTCGGCCAGCTCAAGTATCACCCCGAATGGTGGCGCTATTTCGGCGGCCTGGCCGACAAGCTCGAGGGCGGGGTCGTGCCCATCGACAAGCCCGACCATTTCGCGTTCACCACGCAGGAGCCCGTCGGCGTGGTCGGCGCGCTGACGGCCTGGAACTCGCCGCTGCTTTTCATTGCCTGGAAATGCGCGCCGGCCATCGCCGCCGGCTGCTCGGTCGTGGTCAAGCCGTCGGAGTTCACGTCCGCCTCGACCCTGGAATTCGCCGCCCTGACCAAGGAAGCCGGCTTTCCCGACGGGGTGTTCAACGTGGTCACGGGCCTGGGCCCGACCGTCGGCGCAGCCCTGGTGGACCATCCGGACGTGGCCAAGATCACCTTCACGGGCTCGGACAGGACGGGGGCGGCCATTTATGCCCAGGCTGCCCGAACCATGAAACGGGTCACGCTGGAGCTGGGCGGCAAATCGCCCAACATCGTCTTTGCCGACGCCGACCTGGACAAGGCTGCCGCCGGCGTCATATCGGGGATATTCGCTGCCACCGGCCAGACCTGCATCGCCGGCTCGCGCCTGCTGGTGCAAAACTCGATCAAGGATGCCTTTACCGAGCGCCTGGTGCAGCTGGGCCGCTCGGCCAAGAAGGGCGACCCGATGCTGCCGGATACCAACATCGGTCCGGTCACCACGCCCGCGCAATACCAGAAGATCCTCGATTACATCGATATCGCCAAGCGCGAAGGGGCGCGCTGCGTGCTGGGTGGCCAGCCCGCCTCCGACATGCCGGGCGGCCAGTTCGTCGAGCCGACCATCTTCGTCGACGTCACGCCCGGCATGCGTATCGCCCGCGAGGAAGTGTTCGGCCCTGTGCTGTCCATCCTGGGATTCGAGGACGAGGAAGAGGCCATCGCGCTGGCCAACGACACCATCTACGGCCTGGCCGCCGGCGTGTGGACCGAGAATATCGGCCGCGCCATCCGCATGTCCAAGGCGCTGAAGGCGGGCACCGTATGGGTCAACACCTACCGGGCGATCAGCTACATGATGCCTTTCGGCGGCATGAAGCATTCCGGCATCGGCCGGGAAAGCGGATTGGAGGCCGTGCGCCACTACCTCGAGACCAAGAGCACCTGGATCTCGTACGCCGAAGGCGTGCCGGCCAATCCCTTCATCATGCGCTGATAGGTCGCCCAATGGCCGCGCGGTCGCGGCCCTTTGGGGGCGTGGGGCTGGGTTGCCCGCCCGGGCGCGTGGCCAGCCGGTCGGGTGCATCGATGACGGTTATGCAGTACTGGAGTTGACGCAGTTCCTACCCTGGAGGAAACCCGCATGAAGACTCGAAAACAGGCTCGCGTTCGACTGTTTGCCCGCTGGTGCTGCGCACTGTTTGCATTGGCCTTGGCCGGCGCGGCGCATGCTGCGTCTTATCCGCAGCAGGCCGTCACGCTCATCGTGCCCTTCCCGCCGGGCGGCACGACCGACATCGCTGCGCGCACCATGGCGCAGGCCATGGAAAAGGCCCTTGGCCAATCCATCGTCGTCGACAACCGCGCCGGCGCCGGGGGCAACATCGGCATGGCCGCCGTCGCCCGTGCCAAGCCCGACGGCTACACCATCGGCATGGGGACCATCGGCACGCAGGCGATCAATCAGTTCTTGTACAAGGACATGGCCTTCGACCCGGCGACGGACTTCGAGCCCATCGCCTTGGTCATGAGCACGCCCAACGTCATCGCCGTCAATGCGCAGTCTGACATCCGAAGCATGCAGGACCTGGTCCGGGCGGCCAAGGCCCGCAAGCTGAGCTACGCCTCGCCGGGCGTGGGGTCTTCGGTCCACCTGACCGGCGCCCACCTGGAGCAGGAGCTGCGCGTGGAAATGCTGCATGTCCCGTTCAAGGGCGTGGCGGCCTCCATGCCGGCGCTTATCGGCGGCCAGGTCGATATCCTGCTCGATAACCTGCCCAGCACGCTCGCGCAGATCAAGGACGGCTCCAAGGTGCGCGGCATCGCCGTGACCTCGGCCGAGCGTTCCCCCTCGGTGCCCGACATCCCGACCGTTGCCGAAACGGCCGTGCCAGGGTTTTCGGTCACGGCCTGGTTCGCGCTTTACGCACCCAAAGGCACGCCGCGTGAAGCGTTGGACAAACTGATACAGGCGGCCAAGCAGGCGCTTGCGTCCAAGGACGTGCAGGATCGCTTCCAGGCACTGGGTGCGCAAGCCGGCAACCTCGCCGGCGAAGACTTGCGCGCGTTCGAAAAGGAAGAGCGCCAGCGCTGGGGCAAATTGGTCAAGGAGCGCAACATCGCGCCAAAATGACCGGGGATGCAATCCGTTTTGTTTGGAAGGTAGATAGGTGAACGAGCTGAAATCGATGAACGGGGCAGACAGCCTGTGCGACACCTTGTTGGCCAATGGCGTGGACGTTTGCTTTGCCAACCCGGGGACGTCCGAAATGCACTTCGTCGCGGCGCTGGACCGCAAGCCCGCGATGCGCTGCGTGCTCGGGCTGTTCGAAGGCGTGGTCACCGGCGCGGCCGACGGCTATGCGCGCATGGCCGACAAACCGGCCGCCACGCTCCTGCACCTGGGGCCCGGCATGGCCAACGCGCTGGCCAACATGCATAACGCCCGGCGCGCGGCCACGCCCATGGTCAATATCGTGGGCGACCATGCCACGCACCATCTTCGGCATGATGCACCCCTGCATACCGACATCGAAAGCCTGGCGCGGCCGATGTCCGACTGGGTGCGCCGCATCCGCTCGGCCGATGACGTCTCGCCCGCTGCGGCCGCGGCCATCGAGGCGGCCACCGCTGCCCCAGGCGGCGTGGCCACGCTCATCCTGCCGGCTGACGCCGCCTGGCAGCCGGCCGTGCCGGGCGTGCACAAGGCAAGGCGGCAGGCGCCGCCGCAGGTCGACGAGGCCACGGTGGCGCACGCGGCGGCAGCGCTGCGCAATGGGCGCAAGACGGTCCTGCTCCTGTCGGGCAAGGCCCTGCGCGCGGGCGCGCTGGAAATCGCCGGCCGCATCGCCGCCAAGACCGGCGCCCGGCTGCTTGCGCAGCAGTCCAACGGCCGCATCGAGCGCGGCGCAGGCCGTGTCCCCGTCGAACGCGTGCCTTTCTCGGTCGATGCCGCCTTGCAGGCGCTGGACGGTACCGAGCAGCTCATCCTCGTCGGCGCCCGCGTGCCCGTGGCCTTTTTCGCCTATCCTGGCAAGCCCAGCGTCTTGATCCCGGAAAACTGCCAGGTCATCACGCTGGCGCCGCCTTCCCACGACTTGCTCGATGCGCTGGAAAAACTGGCCGACGCCGTCGGCGCCGGGCCCGCCGTGAAGGCTGTCGTCGCCGAGCGGGGCGACCTGCAGTTGCCGGCCGGCAAGCTCGACGCCAGCGCGGTCATCCAGGCCATCGGTGCCCTGTGCCCCGACAACGCCGTCATCTGCGACGAATCGGTCAGCTCCGGCCGCGACTCATTCAAGTGGACGTGGAACGCCGCACCCCACGACTTCCTGCAGATCACCGGCGGCGCCATCGGCATCGGCCTGCCGCTGGCCACGGGCGCGGCCGTTGCCTGTCCCGACCGCAAGGTCATCCTCATGCAGGCAGACGGCAGCGGGATGTACACCCCGCAGGCTTTGTGGACCCAGGCCCGCGAAAACCTAGACGTCGTCACGGTCGTATTCGCCAACCGCACCTACGCCATCCTGCGCAACGAGCTGCGCATGATGGGCGCGGGCGAGCCCGGCCGCAACGCGCAACGCATGCTGGACCTGGATTCGCCGTTCATCGATTGGGTCGGCTTGGCCACGTCCATGGGCGTGGAGGCCGCGCGCGCAGAGGATGCGGGCCGGTTCGTCGACTTGCTGCGTGCGGCGCTGGCGCGCAAGGGGCCGTTTTTGATCGAGGCGGTGGTGTGAGGGGCCTGGGGCCTATCACAACTTGATCCATTCCCCGAGATGCAGGAACACCGTCGACACCCGCCGAAGATGCCGGGACTCCGGGTGCGTAAGCAGCCACAGCTCGGCATGGCAATCTTCCAGGGGGCCGGTCAAGGCGACCAAATCCTTGCGTATGCGGGCCAGGAAGACCGGCAGTATGCCTACGCCCATGCCGGCAGCCACCATTTCCATGACGGTCAGTAAGCTGCTGACGCGATAGCGCGGCACTGCCCGGGGGTAATGGCGCTTGCGCCACAGCACGGACGGATGCTCCGGCAGCGTGTCGTCCGGCGCGATCCAGACGGCCTTGCCTGCCTCCACGTCCTTGTAGCGGATGCCACTGGCCTTGCCGGCATAGAGCGCCATCCGGATCGGCCCAATGCGCTTGCCCACGAGGTGCTGCGGCGGCCGGATGGTGGCGCGCACCGCTATGTCGGCCTCGCGCCGAGTCAGGCTGCTCAGCTCATTGCCGGCATGCAGTTCGTACTCGAGCAAGGGATGCACGGTTGCAAGGCTGCGCAGCGCCGGAGTGATCAGCCCGTGCATGCAGGTGTCCGTGCTGGTGATCCGCACGGTTCCTGATACCTGGTCTGGCGTCAGCCGCAGGGCGGAGCGCGCCTGTTCGAGCTGCACCTCGACCTGTTCGGCATGTTCGCCAGCAGTTGGGCCTGGTCTGAGGGCAGGTAGCCTGCGCGCGTGCGCTCGAACAAGCGCTGGCCCAGCCCGCGCTCAATGCGGCGGATCGCACGAAAGACGGTCGAGGCGTCGACGCCCAGGCGTTCGCCAGCGCCGGCCAGGGTGCCGGCACGCTGGTCCCTGGACGATTGCACGCGCCGGGAGCCGGTGGTCGACGCGATCCTGGGCCGCGTGGTGCGCTATGTGGGCTGGCGCAAGTGCATGCGCTGTGGCCACCCGTTCTGGTCCGAGGACGTGCAGCGCCTGCGGCTGTGCACCGGCCAGCCCGACCGCCGGGGCTGCCGCAACCGGCAGGATGAGGGTTTCTAAAAAGCCTGGCAGGGCACTGCATCCCTGCCGGCGTGCTGGACCGGGTCGAAGCGGGTAAAGCCGATTTCCGTCATCGAACATGAAAATGGCGGTGGGTCAGGGATTCGAACCCTGGAAGGGGTTGCCCCCTTGCTGGTTTTCAAGACCAGTGCCTTAAACCGCTCGGCCAACCCACCGTGTCGCGGCGCGCCAGCATGGCGCGCCGGCTGTGTGTGCCTTAGCGCACTGGGCGCCCGCCGGCGGCCTGCGCCAAGAAGGGCGCATAATAATCCATTTGACGTGAGGAGACCGAACCCATGCGCGCGATAGAGATCTCGCAGCCCGGCGGGCCGGAAGTGCTGGTCCCCGTGGAGCGGCCGCGTCCCGAACCCGGGCCTGGAGAGGTGTTGATCAAGGTGTCGGCCGCCGGCGTGAACCGGCCGGACGTCGTCCAGCGCCAAGGCCGCTATCCGCCGCCACCGGGCGCATCCGACCTGCCGGGGTTGGAGATCGCAGGCGAGATCGTCGCCGGTGATGCGGCCGCGGGCGGCCTGCGCATCGGCGACAAGGTGTGCGCGCTGGTGGCCGGCGGCGGGTACGCCGAATATTGCGTGGCGCCCGCCCAGCAATGTCTGCCCATCCCCAAGGGGCTGTCCGAGGTCGAGGCAGCGGGCCTGCCGGAAACCTTTTTCACTGTGTGGAGCAACGTCTTTGACCGCGGCCGGTTGGCGCCGGGCGAGACCCTGCTGGTGCACGGCGGGGCGAGCGGCATCGGCACGACGGCGATCCAGTTGGCCACGGCCCGCGGCCACAAGGTCTACGCCACTGCCGGCAGCGACGACCGTGTCCGCGCCGTCGAGGCGCTGGGCGCGGTCAAGGGCATCAATTACCGCACCCAGGATTTCGTCGAGGAAATCAAGCGCGCCACGGATGGCCGCGGCGTGGACGTAATCCTGGACATGGTCGCAGGCGACTACGTCGGCCGTAACCTGCAATGCCTGGCCGACGACGGACGCGCTGTCATCATCGCGGTGCTGGGTGGCACCAAGGCGGCGATCGACGCCGGCCAGGTGCTGCGCCGGCGCCTGACCATCACCGGCTCGACGCTGCGCCCGCGCCCGGTGGCCTTCAAGGCCGCGATCGCACAGGCCCTGCGCGAGCAGGTCTGGCCGCTGCTGGAGCAGGGCAAGATCAAGCCCGTGGTGCACGCCACCTTCCCACTCGAGCGGGCCTGTGACGCGCATGCGATGATGGACGCGGGCGAGCACATCGGCAAGATCATCCTGACGGTGTAGTTCCGCGGCGCCCGGCCCGCGATTCGCTCCGGGGCGGGCGCTTGGCGCACCGCCTGGCCCTGGCCGGGCGCGACAGGATACAATACTGGGTTTGTCCCGATTTGTATCCTGACCTATGAACGCAGAGTCCTCGCGCCGGCGGCTGGTGCTCGGCAATTGGAAGATGAACGGCAGCCTTGCCGCCAATGCCCGGCTGCTTGCCGACGTGCGTGCCGGCGCCGCACAGGCCGGCCAGTGCGAGATCGGCGTTTGCGTGCCATTTCCCTACTTGGCGCAGGCCGCCCAGGCGCTCGACGGCGGGCCGGTATCCTGGGGGGCGCAGGACGTCAGCGCCCACGCCAGCGGCGCCTACACCGGCGAGGTGTCGGCCGCCATGCTGACGGATTTCCGTTGCCGCTGGGTGCTGGTCGGGCACTCCGAGCGCCGGGCCATGCACGGCGAAACCGACCAGCTCGTGGCCGAGAAGGCCCGCGCGGCGCTGGCCGCCGGCCTGACACCCGTGGCCTGCGTGGGCGAAACCCTCGAGCAGCGCGAATCCGGCCAGACGCTGGCGGTGATTGAACGGCAGCTGGCGCCATTGCTGGCGCTGGGTCGCGACGACGTCGCCCGCATGGTGCTGGCTTATGAGCCGGTCTGGGCCATCGGCACCGGGCGTACCGCGTCGCCCGAGCAGGCCCAGGAGGTCCATGCGGCGATCCGCCAGGCGCTGGTCGACCTGGGGGCGCCGGACGTGCGCGTGCTGTATGGCGGCAGCGTCAAGGCGGCCAACGCCGCCAGCCTGTTTGCCATGCCCGATATCGACGGCGGCCTGGTCGGCGGCGCTTCCCTTGCGGCCGACGAATTCCTGCGCATCGCCGCAGCCTAAAGTTTCCGGAGTCTTCGAATGTCCTTGCTCCTTACCATCCTCCTGGTCGTCCAGGTCATCTCGGCGCTGTCCATCATCGTGCTCGTGCTGCTGCAACAGGGCAAGGGGGCGGACATGGGCTCGTCGTTCGGCAGCGGCTCGGCGGGCAGCCTGTTCGGCGCCACCGGTGCAGCCAATTTCCTGTCGCGAACCACCAAATGGTGCGCCGTGGTGTTCTTTGCCGCCACGGCCGGACTGGCCTACATGGGGCACAACCCGGGCGGTGCGGATCACGGCGGCGTCATGCAGAACTATGACCGCTCGGTGCCGCAGGCACCCGCGGCGCCGGCCGCGCCCGACGCCAGCGTGCCCCAAGTGCCGGCGCCAGGCCCAGGCGCCGCGCCTGCCCAGCCGGACGCCCCGGTGCCCCAGGCTGCGCCGGCCCCGGCCGAGCAGCAGGCGCCGGCCCAATCCGGTGCTGCCGGCGAGACCAAGCAATAGCGTGATAAAATAATCGGCTCGCCAGGTCGAGTTGCGCAAAGCAGCCCGGCTGGCAGTCAAACCCAAGCCGTCGTGGTGGAATTGGTAGACACGCTATCTTGAGGGGGTAGTGGCGAAAGCTGTGCGAGTTCGAGTCTCGCCGACGGCACCACAGGATTCAAAGGCCGGCGCCCGTCCGGCCAGCGCTTGAAGCCCGCCGTTCCCGTCCAGGGAAGGCGGGTTTTTCGTTTTTACTGCTGCCGCATCAGCCAATCGACGGCCACGTCCACGGCGTTCATGAAATCGGCGATGGTCATGGCTTCGCCAGGGTTGTGGCTGCCGTTTTCGTTGCGCACGAAGAGTAGCCCGATAGGCACGCCGGCCTCGCAAAAGACTGCCGCATCGTGCGAAGCCGGGCTGGCCAGTGGCATGGCCGGGATGCCGCGCGCCTGGGCGAGTGCGGCAAATTGGTCGCGGATGGCGGGGTGCGCCTTGGCCACGGGTGCCCGGGTTTGTCGTCCCAGCTCGATGGTCACGCCGCAGCTGTCCTGCAGCGAAGCGACGATGCCCAGCACGGCTTCGTGCAGCGCCTGCACGTCGTCCTCATCGTAGGCTCGCACGTCCAGGCTGAAGGTGGCGCGCCCGCACACCTTGGTCATCGCCTCTGTAGCCGGATCGGTATGCAGTCGCCCGACGGTGAACGCCATGGGCCGCGAGTGGCTATCCCAGTCGCGCCAGAGTGCATCCAGTTCGGCAACGAAGCGGGTGGCTGCGACCAGCGCGTCACGGCGAAAGCGCCGCGGCAATCCCACGTGGGCGGTCTGGCCGGTCACGGTGACATGGGGATAGCGGAAGTTCCCAGGGATGCCCGTGCCTATGCCCAGGCAGGCGCCGGCTTCGACCAGGCTGGGTGCCTGTTCGATGTGGATTTCGATGAAGGCGCGGATGCGGGCCGGGTCGAGGAATGGCTGCCCTTGGATCAACGCGTCCGGATCGCCGCCGTAATCACGCATGTGTTCGGCAAGCGTGCGTCCTGTGTCGACGCGCCGGCATTGCAATGCGTCGGCAGCCAGCTTGCCCAGCGCCGCGCGGCTGCCAATGTAGGAGGTCTGGAACCAGGCGCTTTCCTCGGCGCGCACGCCCATGACCGTGACGTCGCAGGACGGCGTGACGCCTAGCTGGCGCAAGGCGGATACAGCGGCCAAGCCGGCGATCACGCCGGCGGCTCCGTCGAAGTTGCCGCCTTGTGCGACCGAATCCAGGTGGGACCCAAACAGGATGGCCGGGGCGCCCGGGTTGCGGCCGGGCAAGGTCATGTAGGTGTTTAGCGCAGCATCGCGCTCAACGCGCAGGTCCATGGACTGCGCTTGGCCGGCCAGATAATCGTGGGCAAACTGCTCACCGTCGCCATAGGACGGCCGGGTGATGCCAGCCACAGGGTCGGCCGTGCGCGCCGCAAGCGTATCGAACCAGCGCTCCACCTGCGCACGCACCGCGGAGCGCACGGTCTCGTCATAAACCGCCATGGCTTACTGGAACTGAACGCCGGATTCCTTGATGACCTTGCCCCACTTTTCGGTTTCCTTGGCGGCATAGTCCATCATGGCTTGGGGCGGGCCACCAATCACCTCGTCGGTGCCCAGCTTGATCAGCTGCTGGCGGATTTCGGGATCGTCAAGCAAGCCGTTGAACATGGCGGTGAGCTTGTCTGCAACGTCCTTGGGCGTGCCGGGAGGGGCAACTAGGCCACCCCAGGCCACGCCTTCGAAACCGGGCAGCCTGCTTTCCGCGACGGTGGGGAGGTCGGGGAACGACGGGGAGCGCTGCAGGCTGGTGACGGCCAGTGCACGCAGCTTGCCGGCGCGGATGTGGGGGCTGATGCTGGTCGTGTTGTCGAACAGCGCGTCGACCGTGCCCGCGATGACGTCGGTGGTGGCCTGGGGGCTGCCGCGATAGGGGATGTGCAACAGTTTGATGCCCGAAGTGGCGGCCAGCAGCTCGCCGGTCAGGTGCCCCGACGTGCCCTGGCCCGGCGATGCAAAGGTGACTTTGCCCGGGTTGTCCTTAGCGTAGGCGATGAAATCGTCGAAGGTCTTGATGGGCAGCGATGGATTGACCGCCAGCACATTGGCGACCTTCATGACGAAGGCCACGGGCACCAATGTCTGAGGATCGTAGGGCAGTTCCTTGAACGCCGTGCGGTTGATCGCCAGGGTGACGTTGTTGGCGTAGCCGATGGTGTAGCCGTCCGGGGCCGCGCGGTAAACCGCGGTAATGCCCGGGATGCCTGAGCCGCCGGGGCGGTTTTCGACGACGAAGGTGTGGTTATGACGCTCCTGGGCTTTTTGGGCAAGGAAGCGCATCAGCGTATCGGGCGTGCCGCCAGCCGCCGACGGGACGATCAGCGTGATCGGGCGTTCCGGAAATTCGGCATGCGCGGAAAAAGCGGCCAGTGAGAAAAACATGCCTGCGGCCGACGCCAGGCGCAGGACGCGCTGCAGCAGTGACGACATCGTGATTCCCCTCGATATTACATCGTGGATAGCCAATTTATGTTGAACGATCCGGAATGAATCATTCGAATCGTTTTATGATGATACACAACATTCGTTTCCGATCGGACCGCTGAAATGACTGCTTTGTTCCGGGGCCGGCGCCCTCGCGTGGCCTATGCCGCCTTCAATACCGAGTCCGTCAGCTTTCTTCCCGTTTACTGCACGGTGCAGGATTTCGAGCGCGTGGCCCTGCGCGGCGCCGACATCGTCGAAAAGCTGCGCGGCACCAATACGGTTCCGGGTGGCGTCATCGAGGTGTTCGAAAATCAGGGCATAGAAATTGTGCCCATCGTCCATACGCTGCTGGGCGCGCTTGGGCCGGTCACCGACGAGGCGGTGGATTTTTACGCCGATGAGATCTGCGCTGCATTGCGCGCGCAAACGCCCGGCGTCGATGGCGTGCTGCTCTACCTGCACGGTGCATGCGCGGCCGACGCCTATCCGGACGTCGAGCGCCACATCATCGACAGAGTGCGGCAGGCGATTGGCCAGCGCATCCCGCTCGTGGTGGCGCTCGACTATCACGGCAACATCGACGCGGACACCGTGGCCAACGCCGATGCGGCGTTCGCCTATCACCAGTCGCCGCACATCGACATGGGCGACACGGGGCGGCGTGCGGCAAACTGCATGGCGCGCATGTTGGCCGGGGAAATCCGCCCAGCGATGGCGGTGGCCAAGCCGGGTGTGCTAGTTCCTAGCATTTTCAGCGCAACCAACTTGGAACCACTGGCCAGCCTGATCGCTGCTGCGCGCCGCATGGAAGCGCAAAGCAATGCCTACCTCGATATCTCCATCATGGCGGGGTTTTCGTATGCCGACGCGCACAACACTGGCTTTTCGGTGCTATGCGTGCTGGACGGGACGAAGGAACAGGCTGCCGCCATCGCGCAGCGCCTGGCCGATGACATCCGTGCCCAACGCCACGCACTGTACCGGCCCTTGAAGGTGTACCAGCTCGACGAGGCGTTGGACCGCGTGCAGCAAGGATTACCCCATGCGACGCGCCCGTACCTGTTGCTCGAGCATGCCGACCGCATGAATGATTCGACCTACGTGCTGGCCGCGGTGCTCGAGCGCGGCTTGAAGAACGTCGCCGTGCCTTACTTGCTGGATCCTGCCGCGGCACAGGCCGCCTACGAGGCAGGGGAGGGCGCCGAGGTGACGCTACGGCTGGGCGGGCACAGCTCACCCAAGGCAGGGCCGACCCTGACCGTCAATGCGGTGGTCGAGCGCGCCGGACCGATTTCCTACCGCGTGACGGGCAACTACCAGCGCGGCATGCCGGTCGACCTCGGCGTGACGGCGCTGCTGCGCGTCGACGGGGTTTCGATCAGCGTGGTCAGCCGCTTTGCCTTCGCGGTCGACGGAGATCCTTTCTACCTATTTGGACAGAAACCCGAAGATTTCGACGTGATCGTGCTGCGGTCCAAGACGCATTTCCGCGACTTTTACGAGCCGCGCGTCGAGGAAATCCTCATCGTTGATACGCCCGATTACGGGCCGGCCGACCTGACGTCTATCGATTACCGTCGGCTTGACCGGCGCGGGGTTTACCCATTCGACGAATCCGACGTGCCGGCTTGATCGTTTCGGGTGCGGGCGTCGCGTAGGCCCCCATGCTGGTGAGCTGGCCTTCGGCCTCCTCGAGCGTCTTGACCGCGTCCTTACCTGCGAGTGTCAGCAGTTGCTGTGCCAAGGCTTCGGCAGCCAGGATTCCGGCGGCGATCGACGGAAAAAACGATGGGCTGTCGACCGAAAAAAGTATGCTGCGGTCAGCACGTAGCGCTAGCGGTGACAGCGAGCTGTCGGTCAGCGCGACGACCGGGCAGCCGGCATTGGCGGCTGCATCCACGGTGCGCAATGCTTCCTGCGAATAGGGCGCGAAGCTGATCGCCAGCACGGCGTCGTCGGGCGACAGGCCTCGCAGCTCCATCTCCAGCGTGCCGGCCTCGCCCCGGATCAGGTCAACGGCGCCGCGAAACAGCCGGCACACGTACTGGAAGGCGAATGCAATGGGAAAGCAGGCTCGAAACCCGGCGACGCGGATGACCTTGGCGCGGTGAAGCAGCCGCGCTGCGGCCGCGATGTCTTGGGTGGATTGATTGCGCAATGCCTCGAGGTTGCGGTATTGCGCCTGCACGATCTCGTCGAGCAGGTCTTGCCTGCCGGAAATTCCGACCAGCTTGCGGGCGCGGACGGCATAGGACAGGTGGTTGTCGCGCAGCGCCTGGACGAACAGTGCGCGCAGCGACTGCCAGCCGTCGAAACCCAGCCGCTGCGCCAGCCGCACCAGCGTGGCGGGTTGCACGCCCGCGCGCGCGGCGATGGCGCGCATGGATGCCAGCGGGACTTCGTCGGGATTGTCAATCAGGTAGCGCAGCGCCAGCTGGTGCTGCGGGCTGAATTCAGCAAAGCGGTCACGGCAGAGCTTGCTGAGCTCGGCCAGTGTCCGGGGCGCGGCGTGGGATGCAACGGGCATGGCGATCGCCGGGGATCGGGGGCGCGGCTACGCCGTCGACCCGCGCGCCTGGGCGATCAAGTCCCCGAGCTTGCGGATCTGGCGGCCCTGCTCGTCGAAGTTGGACGCATCCAGCCACTGCTCGTAGGCCTTGCGCAGCAACGGATATTCGCCGTCGATGATGGAATACCAGGCGGTGTCGCGGTTGCGACCCCGCGTGACCACTGCCTGGCGGAAGATCCCCTCGAACGTAAAGCCGTAGCGTTGCGCCGCGGCACGCGACGGGGCGTTGAGCGAATCGCACTTCCATTCGAAGCGGCGGTAGCCCAGGTCCTCGAAGACGAGCTTGAGCAGCAAGGCCATGACCTCGGTGGAAATGCGCGTGCGCTTCATGCGCGGCGAGTAGGTGACGCTGCCGACCTCGATGACGCCGTTGGGCGCGTCGATGCGCATCAGGGCGAAGGTGCCCACGGCCTGGCCGCTGGCCAGGTCGATGACCGCGTGGTGCATGGGGTCGGTCAGCGGCGCGATGCGCTGCAAGTAGTCGCGGTACGCTTCGAAGGAATCGAACGGTCCGGTAAACAGGTAGGTCCAGTCGCGTCCATCGGGCGCGTCCTGATGGGCCTGCCAAAGCTCGGCAGCATGGCGCTCGACGTCCAGGCGTTCGATCCGGCAATAACGGCCGGTCAGGGTGCGCCCGTCCGGCAGTTGCGCGCCGTTCCAGTGCGGCAGGGCGGCGCCGATGGGTTGTCCGAATTCGTTCAGTCTCGTCGTCAAGGTGGTCTCCGGCGTTGGGTGGGCAGGCAGATTATTCCAGACCGAGCATGCCGGCCAGGCTTTGTCCGGTCGGCGGCTGCACGAGCTGGATGTGTTGTTCCAACGCCTTCAGGTGCGCGTCCATTTCGGCGATGGCGTCGGCGACCCTGCCGCGCTCCAGGCAGTCCACGACGCGCGCGTGCTCCTCGTGCTCGCAGGTGGCGTTGCCCGGCGGCTGAAAGATCGCCACGATGAGCGAGCAGCGCGAGATCACCTCGTTCAGGTAGCGCTGCAGCATGGCGTTGCGCGATAGTTCGCCCAGGCGCTGGTGGAAGGCGCTGGCCAGGCGTGCCCATTGCGTTTGGTCGTGGCTGTGCATGGCTCGCCTTTCGGTGCGCAGTAGGCGCCGCAGCGAAGCGTAATCGCTCTTGGTGGCACGTTCGGCCACCAACGGCAGGATGGCCGCCTCCAGTGCGCGGCGCGTTTCGAACAGTTCGCCAATTTCCGCCCGGCTGGGCATGGCGACCATGGCGCCGCGATTCGGGCGCAGTTCCACCACGTGGTCGTGGGCGAGCCGCCGCAGCACTTTCTGCACCAGCGACCGGCCGACGCCGAAAAGCTCGCAAAGCGCCGCCTCGGGCAGCTTGGTTCCCGGCTTGAGCCGCTGGCTCATGACGCTTTCGACCACCGCCGCATAGATGCGGGTTTCCATGTCCTGCGCCGGGGCGTCGGCGGCCTGGCGCATTGCGTCCGGACGCACTTTGGGACGCCCGCGCGCCGGCCGCGCGGACGTGGCCGCCTGGCTGCGGGCGGCGCGCGTGGCGCGGCTGCTGGGGGTGGGGAGCTTGGCGGCTGGCTTCCTCATGAATGCGAGCGGTGGGCGCGATCGTCGCGCGCTATTGTGCCACCGCCGCGCCGGTCGCATCGTGCGCCGTGCCCGTGCCAAGGGCCGCGGCGCGTTGGCCGATTTCGCAGGCCAGGGCGATGAGCGCCTGGTCGCTGCCGGCCGGGCCAAGCAGCGATACGCCGCGCGGCAATCCGTCTGCGCCCAGGAATGGAATGCTGACTTGCGGCAGCCCGGCCAACCCGGCCAGCGACGTGATCCGGAAGGTCTGTGCGCGGATGCCGTCTATCGTGTCGGGGTCGGCGTCGCGCCGGGGCGGGGCGCTGGAAGCCGACGGCAGGATGGCGAAACCGTCTTCGCCGAGCAGGCTGCGCAGTTCGGCGCGCAGCGTCTCTTGCAAGGCGGCTGCCGCGGCGACCTCGTCGATGCCGATGGCTGCAGCCGCTCGCCAGCGTCCCTCGATGGCTGCCCCAAAGCGCGGATGGGTGCGCGTGATCCAGTCGGCATGTGTGCGCCAGGCGTCGTATGCCGACAGGGTGACGTAAGTCCGTCGCCAGGTTTCCAGGTCGGTCGACGATGCCGGCTGCGTCGTCGCGGCAACGCCAAGGTAGTCCTCGGCCGCGGCGGCGACCCGGTCGACCAGCGGCTGGAACTCGGCCTCGGCCTGTGCGCAGGCGTCCTGCAACACGACGGCGCGGCGCCATGCGCGCGGGCGTTCCGGGCCCAGGAGCACAGGGCCGACCCGGGCAAAGGTTTCGGCATGCGCTGCCAACCACGTGGCCGTGTCGAACTGTGGCGACAGCGGCACCAACCCAGCTGAGGACACCCTTGCATGCGTGGTGCGCAGGCCCCATAGCCCGCAGTAGCTCGCCGGCACGCGCGTCGAGCCGCCGGTGTCCGTGGCGAGCGCAAAATCGCACAGGCCTGCGGCCACCGCCGAGGCCGACCCGCTGGATGATCCG
Source organism: uncultured Alcaligenaceae bacterium (assembly GCA_937908115.1). GTDB lineage: Bacteria > Pseudomonadota > Gammaproteobacteria > Burkholderiales > Burkholderiaceae_B > CALEQZ01. Next base: position 106,355 of record CALEQZ010000041.1, read on the forward strand.
CCTGGCACGTGGTCAGGCGCGCGACTGTTGAGCGGCGTGCCGTAGTGCGCGTTGTCGCCGTGGATGCTGTAGGCCAACTCGTCGGTAATGGTCTTGCCCACGAGTTCGGCGCCGGCCGCAAGCAGGGCATGCACGGCCGCGCTGTGCGAGGCGGCTGGCGCATGGGTGGCCAGCCAGTCGGGGTTGCCCGCGCCGGTGGTGCGGCCGGCGACGTCGAACAGGTCCTTGGCGGCAAAGCGCAAACCTTCCAGCGGGCCGCTGGCGTTGGCGGGCAAGCGAAAGCGTCCGTGCGGTACCCAGGCGCCGGCGGTGTCTTCGAACGGCAGGGGGAATACGGTGGTCATCGGGCAATCATCCTTCCAAGGAAAATAAGGTATCGACGTGGCGGCAGATCTCGCCCGGCGTGGTGATCCACACCTGGCCGGGCGCGCGGTGCGACGCGATGTGTGACAGGGCGCGCCGCAGGTGGCGCAGGCGGTAGGGCTGGCCGACCAGGTAAGGGTGTAGCGCGATGCCCATCACCAGCGGCTGGCGCTGCGCCTGCACCAGCATCTCATCGAAGTGGTCGATGATGAGCTGGGCGAAGTCCTTGCCGTCCATTTGGCGCGTCACGATCATGGGGATGTCGTTGACTTCCTGCGGGTAGGGTACCGACCACAGGGTGCCTTGGCGCGTGCGCATGCGCACCGGCTGATCATCGTGGCACCAATTCAGCGTGTAGGCGTAACCCGCCTCGGCAAGCAGGTCCGGTGTGCTGGACGATTCGGCGATCCACGGCGACAGCCAGCCTCGCACCGCTGCGCCACCCGCCTGCGCGAGCCGGTCGCGGCAGTAGCGCAGCAATGCCGCTTCGTCGGCTTCGGAAAATCCGCCCTGGTGCTGCGAATTGGTGTGGCCGTGTCCGATCAGCTCGTCGCCGCGCGCAACGAACGCGTCGATGACTTCCGGGCAATGGTCCAGGATGGCGGTGTTGGCGATGACGCCGGCTGGCATGCCCAGCGTATCCAGTAGCTCCAGGCAGCGCCAGGCGCCGACGCGGTTGCCGTATTCGCGCCAACTGTAGTTGAGCACGTCGGGCTCGCCCCATGCCGCGCCCAGCCGAGCGCCCATGCCGGTGCCCCATGCAAAGTGCTCGATGTTCAGGCCGATGTAGACGGCCAGCTTGCAGCCTTGCGGCCAGTCGTAATGCGGACGCCGGGTGATGGCGCTGTATTCGAACCGTCCGTGCGAGGGCAGGGGCCCGAACGCCGGCTTGTCCGCAGGCAATACCGGCGTGCTCATGGCTGCGCCAGCCCGGCCTGCACCAGCAGCCATTCGGCGCTGTCGTTCCAGACGTCCATTTCGGTAATCAGCCCGTCGCGCAGCACATAGCGGTCGACGTAGCGGTTGCCTTCGAAAGGCGTGCCGTCGGGCCATTCGCCGTATAGCGTGCCCCGGTTGTAGACCACCGCATGCGCAGGCGTGACGCCGACCACGACGTCGGTGGATTCGAAGCGTTTCTTCACCCAGCGGTAGCGAGATTGATTGAAGGCCGTGCACTGCGCGGGGTCGGTCATCTCGCGCCCGCCGGTAAAGCGGATCCGCAGCGTCGGCGCAACAAACTGCCGGGCCGCCTGCGGGTCGGGCTTCATCAACAGCGTCAGGTAGGTATCGACGATGTCCCGGGCGGCTGCAGCGGCATCATGCACCGCTTCGGTGTCCAACTTTGGTGCGTTCGGCATGTTTGCTCCTGAATCTGCACTACCAAGGTGCGCAAAAGAACGGCAGGTTGGTTCGGCGGCAGGCCCAGAAAGCGGGAATTTTTGTCGCCGAAACGACACATTTTTTGTCGTCAATAAATACTGCTGGATTGTGGGCAATAAAACAAGTGCCCGGTACGCCCAAAATGCCGTGCGGCGGGCAGGGTTGGCATGCCATTTGCTTGTGGTTGGACGTCATGGGTCGGGTCGTTTCACCCAACCGCCACCGATACCCCAGGGGAGAACGTCAATGCCTTGCTTGAAACGCCGCACTTTCCTTTCAGTCGCGCTCGCCTTGTCGTGCGCGGGATGGGCGGGCGCCGTATCGGCCGCCGAGCCGATCAAGATCGGCCTGATCACTGCGCTGTCTGGCCAGTCCGCGTTGGCGGGCGAAGCCATCACGCGCGGCATGCAGGTGGCCATCGACGAAATCAACGCCTCCGGCGGACTGCTGGGCGGGCGCAAGCTCGAACTCGTGCGCCGCGACGACGAAGCCAATCCGGCCAAGGGCGTGGTTGCTGCGCGCGACCTCATCTACAAGGAAAAGGTCGCCGTCATCTTCGGCGGCTTGGACACGCCGGTGTCGCTGGCCATCGTCCCGCTGGTCAACCAGGCCAAGAAACCCTTCATGGGACCGTGGGCGGCAGGCACGCCCATCACCAAGAACGGCGCCGACCCCAACTTCGTGTTCCGCGTTTCGGCGGTAGATGAAATCGTCGACCAGGGCATGGTCGATTACGCGATCAAGACCTTCGGTGCCAGCAAGTTTGGCCTGATCATGGTCAACAACCCCTGGGGGGAATCCAACGAGAAAGGCTTGGTGGCTGCGCTCGCAGCCAAGGGCATGCAGCCGGTCGGCAGCGAAAAATTCGAGGCCAACGATGTCGACGTGGTGCCGCAATTGAGCCGCCTGAAGGCGGCCGGCGCCGACGCGCTGTTTATGGTCGGCAACGTCGGACCGTCGGCGCAGGTGGTCAAGTCGCTCGAGCGCATGGGCTGGCAAGTCCCGGTGGTGTCGCACTGGGGGCCGGCGGGCGGGCGCTTCAGCGAGCTGGCTGGGCCGCGCGCCAAGGACGTGCACTTCGTGCAGACCTACAGCTTCTTCGGCAAGCAATCGCCCGTGGGCGAAAAGGTCATTGCCGCCCTCAAGGCCAAGTATCCGGACGTCAAGGGGCCTGAAGATATTTCTCCGGCCGTCGGCGTGGCCAACGCCTACGACGCCATGCACCTGACGGCACTGGCCATCGCCAAGGCTGGCTCGACCGACGGGGACGCGATCCGCAAGGGCTTCTACGAGATCGGCACCTACCAAGGCCTGATCAAGACCTACGACAAGCCCTTTGCGCCGGACAGGCACGACGCACTCGCCGCCGACGATTACGTCTGGGCGCAGTTCATCGACGGCCGCATCCTGCCGGTCGGCTTGAATCCATGACGGGCGGACAGCGATGCAAGTGCTGGCCGCGTTGATCAGCGGACTGGGGCTGGGCAGCATGTACGGTCTCATGGCGCTGGGCTTTCACATCACCTACTCGGTATCGGGCACCGTCAACTTTGCGCAGGGCAGCTCCATGATGCTGGGCGCGGTGCTGTGCTTTACCTTCGCTCAGACGTTGGGCTGGCCGATGCCGTTGGCCATCGCGCTGGCGCTGCTGGCCTGCGCGGCCTACGGCCTGGTGGTGGAAATCCTTGCCGTGCGCCCCTTCGCCAGCCGGGATTCCAACGCCTGGCTGATGGCCACGGTGGCGTTGGGCATCGTCCTGGACAACGTGGTCATGCACACCTTCGGCAGGGAACCGCGCAGCCTGCCCTCGCCGCTGGCGCGCGCGCCGATCGAGGTCGCCGGGATGGGCCTGGGCGTTTATCCGCTGCAGATCCTGATTCCGGTCCTGGGCCTGGCGTTGGCTGCCTTGCTGCATAGGGTGGCGCGGCGCAGCCGCTGGGGCACGGCATTGCTGGCGGTCACGCAAAACCGCGATGCCGCGCGGCTGATGGGCATCCCGATCAAGCGGGCGATCGCCGCGGCCTTTGCAGTGTCGACCGTGCTGGCCGGCATCGCGGGCGTGTTGATCGCGCCGCTGTTCAACGTCAATGCCGACATGGGCACGATGTTCGGGCTCAAGGCGTTTGCCGTGGCGATTTTGGGTGGCATCGCCAGCGCCTGGGGCGTGGTGCTGGCCGGCTTGATCTTTGGTGTTGCCGAGGCGATGGTTACGGTCTCCCTCGGTTCGGGCTATACGCAAATCATCACATTCGCGCTGGTCATCGCCGTGCTGGCGTGCAAGCCCAACGGCTTGTTCGGGCGGGCGGAGGTCAAGAAAGTATGAATCGCGGCCTGCTGGCCGGCGTGGCAGTGGCAGCCGCGCTCGGCCTTGTCCTCGCGCTGACGCTCAACAGCTATTACGTGTTTGTCCTGGCCACCATCGCGCTGGTGGCTATCGTGGGCATCGGCCTGAACGTGCTGCTGGGGCTGACCGGCCAGGTATCGTTCGGCCATGTCGGCTTCTATGCGGTCGGCGCGTACGCCGTGGCCATCCTCACCACTGGCGCAGGATGGAGTTTTTGGCCGGCCTGGGCCGTGGGCACACTGGCCGCGGCGGCGCTGGGGGCGCTGCTGGCGCTGCCGGCCTTGCGGGTCAAGGGGCCGTACCTGGCGATGGTGACGATCGCCTTCAGCTTCATCGTCCAGCATGCCGCCGTCGAGATGCGCGATGTGACCGGCGGGCAGAACGGCATCATGGGCGTGCCCGCGCCGGCGCTACTGCCCGGCTGGGGCGCCGAGCAAGCCATCGCGGTGCTGGCGATCATCGTGGCGGCGTTGCTGGTGCTCGCCTACGCGCGCCTGTCCGGTGGCGTCTGGGGCGCGGCCATGCGGGCCGTGCGCGACACGGAAACGGCAGCGGCTTCGATCGGGCTCAATCCCCTGGCGATCAAGACGGCAGCCTTTGCGCTGTCAGCCGCTGCGGCCGGCCTGGCAGGCGGACTGTTCGCGCCGCTGTCGGGATTCGTCACGCCCGACACGTTCAGCTTCATGCAGTCCATCCTGTTCGTGCTGGTGGTCGTCGTCGGCGGCGCGGGCACGGTGGCGGGCCCGATAATCGGCGCGCTCGTGGTCGGGGCGCTGCCCGAGCTGCTGGCCTCGCTGGAGGCCTACCGGCTGCTGCTTTTCGGCGCGCTGCTGCTGGTCGTGCTGTGGGTGGCGCCGGAAGGCGCGGCCGGCATGGTGCGCCAGGCCCTGCGGCGCCAGCCTGCGCCGCGCCTGCCCGACGACGGGGCGCAAGCTGCCGCCGCGCCGGGCGATGCGCTGGCGCAGCGTTCGCGCGCGCAGCTGCGGGCCCGTGGGCTGGGCATGACCTTCGGCGGGGTCAGGGCGGTCGCGGACCTGGACGTGCAGATCGCCGGCGGCGCCGTCACCAGCCTGATCGGCCCCAATGGCGCCGGCAAGACGACTGCGCTGAACATGCTCAGCGGCTTCTACCGCCCCACGGCCGGCGAGTTCGAACTGGCTGGCGCCGATGGGCGGGCCCGGGCGCTGCGCGGCCTGCCGGCGCATGCCATCGCGCGCGCCGGCGTCGCGCGCACCTACCAGACGTCGCAGCTGTTCGGCAGCCTGAGCGTCGAGGACAATGTCCTGCTGGCCATGTCTTGTGGCCGGCTGGGGCCGCTGTTCGGCACGGCGCGGCTGGCCGACCCGCAGGCCCGTGCGCGCGCCCGCGCGCTGCTGGCTTTTTGCGGCTATCGCGGCGCGCCGCAGGCATCGGCCTCGGGGCTGGCGCACGTTGATCGCAGGCTCGTCGAGATCGCACGCGCCCTGGCAACCGACCCGGACGTCCTGCTGCTGGACGAACCGGCCGCCGGACTGTCGCGCGAGGACAAGGACGCGCTCGCGGCGCTGCTGGCGCGCATCGGCGCGGCCGGGGTGGGCGTGGCGCTGGTCGAGCACGACATGGCGCTGGTCATGGGCATTTCGCACCACGTGCTGGTGCTGGACGCCGGGCGCCAGCTGGCCTGGGGCAACCCGCAGCAGGTGCAGCGCGATCCGGCCGTGCGCCAGGCTTACCTCGGGGAATCGCTGCAGGCCAGGCCCAGGCCGCGCGCGCCGTCGGCCGCCCTGGCGCCCGAGATGCTGGCGGTGGCCGACCTGGTGGCCGGCTACGGCGCAGAGCCCGTGCTGCACGGCGTCAGCCTGCAAGTGCGCAAGGGCGAGACGGTGGCGCTGCTGGGCGCCAACGGCGCGGGCAAGTCCACGCTGATGCGCTGCCTGGCAGGGCTGCATGCCGTCCAGTCGGGCGCCATGCATCTGGACGGCCACGCGCTGGAGCGGCGCGGCGCCGAGGGCGTCGTGCGGCTGGGCATGGTCCTGGTGCCCGAAGGGCGGCAGGTGTTCCCGGAGCTGTCGGTGCTGGACAACATCCGCCTGGGCGGCTTTTTGCACCCGCAAGGCCGCGAGGAAAGGGTGCAAACCATGCTGCGGCGCTTTCCCCGCCTGCGCGAGCGGCAGCATCAGCGCGCCGGCCTGCTGTCCGGGGGTGAGCAGCAGATGCTTGCCGTGGCCCGCGGGCTGATGGCCCTGCCGCGCGTGCTGCTGTTGGACGAGCCGTCGCTCGGACTGGCGCCCAAGGTGATCGCCGAATTGTTCGCGTCGCTGGACGCCTTGCGCAGCGAGGACATGACCATCGTCCAGGTCGACCAGATGGCCGGCCTTGCGCTGGCCCTGGCCGACCGGGCCTACGTGCTGGAAAACGGCTGCATGGTGGCCGAGGGCAGCGCAGCAGAGATCGCCGCCGACGAAAGCCTGGCCGAGGCCTACCTGGGGGGCCACGCCTGAAGCGGGCGCGGGCCGTCGCCCGGCACGGCGCTGCAGGCGCGCAAGCGGTCAGTGCGCGAAGTAGTGCATGCCGCCGTCCACCGGGATCACCGCCCCGGTGATGTAGGCGGCCAGCGGCGAGCACAGGAAGGCGGCCAGGTTGCCCAGGTCTTCGGGTTCGCCGAAGTGGCCGATGGGGATGTTGGCCTCGATGAATGCCTGGCGCGCTTCGTCGGTGGGGTACAGGCGGGCCAGGATCTGTTCGCTGTTGATGCGCCCGGGCGCAATGGTGTTGACCGTTACGCCTTCGCGCGCCACGTCGCACGACACCCCCTTGGCCCATATGTGCACGGCGGCCTTGGCCGCGCTGGCGGCGTTCAGGCTGCGCGGCTCCATCGAGCCGCTGATGTTGACGATGCGGCCCCAGCCGCGCGCGCGCATCCCCGGCAGCACGGCGTCGGTCAGGCGCCTGACGGCGGTGAAGTTCAGGGCCATGGCCTCGTCCCAGGCATCGTCGCCGGCATCGACGGGCAAGGGGCGCGACCCGCCGGCGCAGTTGACCAGGATGTCGACCTGTCCGAGGCCTTGCACGGCTTGGCGCGCGATGTCGCCCGGCCCATCGGCCTGAGTGACGTCGGCGCCGATGACCAGCGGCCGGTGGTGGCCGGCCGCCGCGATCTCGTCGGCCAGGGCCTGCAGCCGGTCGGCCCGGCGCGCCGTGATGGCCAGCCGCACGCCTTCGCGCGCCAGGCAGCGGGCGATGCCCGTGCCGATGCCGGTGCTGGCGCCGGTGACGATGGCGGTTCGGTTGGCGATATGGAGGTCCATGGCGCAAGGGCTGGGCGCGAAGGCGACGCGCCCATTATAGGTGCGCCCGGCGCGCCTGCTAGTCCACGGACATGCCGGTCAGTTCCACCACTTCGGCGTACTTCTTGATCTCCTTGACCAGGAAGTCGGCCAGTTCCTGCGGCGTGCTGCTCTGGGCGTGCGCCGCCTGCGTGGCCATCAGCTCCTGGAAGGGCTTGGACGCGACCGCGGCCCGCACCGCCTTGTTCAGGCGCTCGACGTCATCGGCCGCCAGCTTGGCCGGGCCGAAGACGCCGTACCAGGACGAGAACTCGAAGTCGGGGATCCGGTCGGCGATCGGCGGCACGCCGGGGAACTCCTTCAGCGGCTCCAGGCTGGTGACGCCGAGCACCTTGATCGCGCCCTTCGGCACCGACAGCACGTTGGCCGCGGCATTGAACATCATGTCGATGTGGTTGCCCAGCAGGTCGACCTGCGCCGGGGCCGCGCCCTTGTACGGCACGGTGCGGATATCGACGCCTGCGCGGGCCTTGAACACCTCGGTGGCCATGTGCAGCGACGACCCCAGGCCGCCCAGGCCGGCGGTGTACTTGCCCGGATTGGCCTTGAGCGTGGCCATCAGTTCTTCCATGTTGTTGGCGGGGAAGTCCTTGCGCACCGCCAGCACGCTGGGCACGGTCGCCAGCAGCGAGATGGGCGCAAAGTCCTTGACCGGATCGTAGGTCAGGTTCTTGTACAAGCTGGGGTTGGCCGAAAAGCTCGTGTAGCTGACCAGCAGGGTGTTGCCGTCCGGGGCGCTGCGGGCCACGTGCTCGGCGGCGATGTTGCCGGCTGCCCCGGCCTTGTTCTCGACCACGACGGTGCGCCCGAGCTCGTCGGCCATGCCCTTGGCCAGGCTGCGCGCGACCAGGTCGGTGACGCCGCCCGGCGAGGCGCCGACGATAAGCCGGATGGGCTGGTTCTGGGCAAGCGACGGCAGCGGCGCCAGGGCGAGCGTGGCCGCGATGGCGGCAAGGGCGGTACGGCGGGTATGGTGCATGGCGAACCTCTCTCTTGAAGACAAAGCTGGGGAAACGGACTACCAGGCCGCCTGCAGCAGCTGCAGGGCGGCCTCATGGGTGACGGGCGGGCCGGGGTTGAAGTGCAACCCCCGGTCGCCCAGGACGTGGTCTGCGACTGCCGGCAGAACCGCGGCGTCCAGCTGCGTGTCGCGCAGGCGCATCGGCACGCCGATGGCCGCTTGCAGGCGCACCACGGCTTCGATGGCGGCGTCGGCGGCGGATTCTTCGCTCTGGCCCGCCTCTTCCACGCCCAGCGCCTGCGCTGCCAGGCGCAGGCGCGCCGCAGCCGCGGGCCGGTTGAACCGCATGACGTGGGGCAGCATGATGGCGTTGGCGTCGCCGTGCGACACGCCGCCGAGCGCGCCCAGGCAATGGCATAGCGCATGGTGCAGGCAGGGGCGCGCATTGACCAGAGCCATGCCGCTGAGGTGCGAGCCGTACAGCACCTCCTCGCGCGCCGGGACGCTGGCGGGATCGCGGCGCACGGCAGGCAGGCCGCGCGCCAGCAGCCGGATGCCTTCAACGGCCAGGGCGTCCGATACCGGGTTGTGCTGCCTGCTGTACAGGCTTTCGACGCAATGGGCAAGCGCGTTCATCCCGGTGCCCAGCATCAGCGCGGCGGGCACTTCGGTGTTGGCCTCGGGGTCGAGGATGACCGTGCGGGCGGCCACCTTCGGGTCGCGGAAAAGCAGTTTGCGTCCGGCGTCGTCGCGTATGCCCAGGCCGGGCGTGACCTCTGCCGCCGACGCAGTGGTCGGTACCGCGATGATGGGCAGCTTGGGCTTGTCCAGCGCAGGCGCCTCGAGTTTGTCGGGCGGCGTGAAGCGGGTGGCATGGCGCGCCAGCGGTCCGCCTTCGGCCAGCAGGATGGCGACCGCCTTGGCTGTGTCCGATACGCTGCCGCCGCCCAGCGCCAGCAGCAGATCGGCCTGCGCCTGGCGGGCCTGCCCGGCCACGCGCTCGACCAGGCCCACGCCCGAATGCGGCGTCACCTCGTCGAACACCCCGGCCAGCAGCGGGCCCAGCGCCTGCCTGACCCGCGCGGCCGTAGCGCTGGCCGCGGTCGTCCTGCCCATCAGCAGCAGCACGCGCCGGCCGCCCAGCCGGCGTACCTCGTCCGGCAGCAGGGCCAGCGACCCCGCTCCCATCACCACGCGCGCGGCCAGGCCGTCGTGCGTCATTGTCCGTACGGCGATTCCGGTATTGCTGTCTGCCTGCATGGCCTGCTCTTCATCTTTATAGTCGTTGGCACGGCGCCTTGCGGCGCGCGCCGGTTCCCCCGCCGGGGGCCGACGCCTTCGCAACGGGCGAGGGCGCCGGTCCGGGTCGTTGCTGCGGTATGCGCGTCAGGCTCTCCTGCCCAGCCGCTGCAGCGTGTATGCCTCCAGGCCGCCGGCCTGCAGGATGGAAATGATGCCAGCCGGCGTGGGCGTTACCTTCAGGGCGGTTTCCTGCCCCGGCAGCCGCGCCAGGCCCTGGGCGAGGTCCAGCTCCAGCCGGTCCCCGGTCTGCACGCGCGGCGGCACTTCGGGGCAGATGACGCTGGGCAGCCCCAGGTTGATGGCGTCGCGCTCCCAGGCCGCTGCAAAGCTCTGGGCCACCACGCCGCCCAGGCCCATGGCCTTGAACGCGCCGACCAGGCCTTCCAGGTGCTTGCCGGTGCCGAAGGCCCGCCCGGCGACGATGATGTCGCCGGGCCGGGCGCGCGAGGCGAAGTCCGGCATCACGTCCTCCAGCACGTGGGGGACCAGCTTGTCGAATTCGCCGGCGCGCACCATGCCGTCGTACTTGCCCGAAAGAAAGTAATTGCTGGTGACGTTGTCGCCGAACTTCCAGACCGTACCTTTCAATATCATGCCTTGCCTCCGGTATCGCCGGCCCGCTGCGCCGGCGCGCTGATGCGCCCCGCAACGGCCGAGGCCGCCACCACGGCTGCGTTGGCCAGGTAGATCTTGGCCGTGCTGCTGCCCATGCGGCCAGGCCAGTTCTCCACCGATCCGGTGATGCAGACTTCGCCGTCGTCGAGCAGCAGCGGCGACTGGTTGCCGTAGAAGCAGGCGCCGCAGCCCGGCGTCGTGACGGTCGCCCCGGCGCCGACGAAGGTGGCGATCAACCCTTCCTCGGTCGCCTGCGCCATCACTTCGGAGGAAATGGGCGTGACGACCAGGCGCACGCCCGGATGCACCTTGCGCCCGCGCAGCACGTCGGCCGCCAGGCGCAGGTCGTGCATGCGGCCCGACGAACAGGAGCCGATGTAGGCCGCGTCGATGCCGACGCTCCCGACGGCATCCAGCGGCTGGATGCGGCTGGGGTCGTCCGGTCCGGACACCAGCGGCTGGAAACTGCCGAGGTCGTATTCGCGGGTCTCGACGTAGTCAGCATCCGGATCGGCCTGCACGGGCTCGTAGCCTTGCCGCACACGTCCCTTCAGGTAGGCCTGCAGCACCGCGTCGTGCGGGAAGACCATGGTCAGCGCGCCCATGTGCGGCGCGCCGTTGGCCACGGCCATGCGCACGTCCAGGGGGATGGTATTCACCCCGGGCCCGTCGAACTCCAGCACCCGGCCTTCGGCCACGCCCGCCAGGTCCTGCATCAGGCGGAAATAGATGTCCTTGCCCAGCACGCCGGGGGGCAGTTCGCCGTTCAGGACGATGCGGATGCATTCCGGCGCGCGCAGCCACATGTCGCCGGTGGCCATGATGTAGGGGATGGCGTCCAGGGTGGCGACCGCAAAGCAATTGAACGCCCCCAGCGTCGGCCCCTGCGTATCGGCGGCCGCGTACACCGTGCCGGGCAGCACGTAGCCGTGCTCGGCCGGTATCTGGTGCGATAGCCCGTGGCGCCCGATGTCGTAGACGTTTTCCACAGGGATGTCTTGCCTGCGCGCCCACGACCGGATCATCGGGAAGTTGCCGACGCCGTCGCCCAGGTTGCGGTACAGGTGGTCGAACGTGATGACCACGCGCGACGGGTCCCATACCTTCAGGCCGTTGCTGTCGAAGAACCGTATCCAGTGCCGGAAGTTGCTGGAATCCATCAGCGACACCGTCTGCACGCTCGCCCACAGGAAATCCCCGCGCGAGACCGGGCGGCCGGCCGCCCGGGACAGGATTTTTTCGGACATCGTCTGGCCCATGGGGCTATCTCCTCGCATCCCTTTGGGTCGTGGCGCTACGCGGCGTCGGTCGGGAACCGCGCGCTCCATTCGTTGAATTCCGGCAGGCCAGCCAGCGCGTTGATTTCGTCGAACCCGGCAAAGGCGCCCAGCGAGCCCTGCACGCTGCCCGACGCGGCCAGTTCGCGCAGCACGTTGCGCTGCGCAGCCACGCCGGCCAGCAGCAGGATGGACGGATGGATGACCATGGAAAAGCCGCGCTTGCCGGCTTCCTCGGGCGTGACCAGGTGGCTGAGCTTCTTGAGCATGACCGACATGGGCAGCATGACGGTGGGCTTGCGCGCCGCAGCGGCGATCGCGCGCATTTCCTCTTCCGAGGAAATGTCCAGCACCATGGTCACGTCCGCGCCTGCGTCTTCCCAGGCGGCCAGCCTGCGCAGCGCCTCGTCCAGGCCGTGCACGCCCAGCGCATCGGTGCGGCCGATGATGACCATGCCGTCCGGGTCGCGGCGGGCGGCCGCCGCGGCGCGCAGCTTTTGCTGCATTTCGTGCACCGGCACCAGCTCCTTGCCGGCAATGGCCGCGCAGCGCTTGGGCGTGATCTGGTCTTCCAGCTGAATGGCGGCGGCGCCGGCCTGCTCCAGGGCGCGGACCGTCTCCACCACGTTCGGTATGCCGCCGTAGCCCGTGTCGGCGTCGACGATCAGCGGGATCGACACGGACTGGGCGATGCTGCGGGCGCGCTCGACGACGTCGGCCATGGCAAGGATGCCGATGTCGGGCTTGCCGCAGCTGGCGGCCACGCAGAACCCCGACATATAGGCGGCCGGAAAGCCCAGGGACTCGATCAGCCGCGCCCCCATGGCGTCGTAGCACCCCGGCGCCATGGCGGTCTGCGGGCCGGATATGAGTTCTCGAAGACGTTTACCTGGCGACTGCATCGGAGGATCTCCAAAAAGTATTGGTGTGGCGGGCGGGGTCTACTCGTTGGCCTTGATGCCCGCGTCGGCGATGAATTTTGCCCAGCGGGCGCGCTCGGACTTGATGAATGCCGCGAACTCCTGCGGGCTGCTCCCCTTGAGTTGGTAGCCCAGGGGAGTGAGCTTTTTGGCGACTTCCGGCATGGCCAGCACGGCGTTGAGCTCGGTGTTCAGGCGTTCGACGATGGCCGGGGGCGTGCCCTGGGGCGCCAGCAGGCCCAGCCAGGGCGCAAACTGGTAGTTGGGGAATCCCGATTCGGCTACCGTGGGTACGTCCGGCACCAGCGCCGACCGGGTGGCGTCCGTGACGGCGAACGCCCGCAGCTTGCCGCCGTTGACCAGGGGCAGGGCCGACGGCAGGGCATCGAACAGCACCTGGATATGGTCGCCTTGCAGGTCGGTCAGCGCGGGGGCGCTGCCCTTGTAGGGGATTTGCGTCATCTGTATGCCGGCCAGCTGCTTGAGCAGTTCGGCCGCCAGGTGGGCGCCGCTGCCGTTGCCGGTCGCGCCGTAGTTCAGCCGGCCGGGACGGGACTTGGCCAGGTCGATGAGCTCGCGCAGGTTGTTTGCCTGCACCTTGGGGCTGACCACCAGGATGAGCGGGGTGGTGGCGATGCGGCCTATCGGGGCGTAGTCCTTGACCGGGTCGTAGGGCAGGTCCTTGTAGAGGCTGGGATGGACCGCCAGGGTGCTGAAGTAGCCCATCAGCAGCGTATAGCCGTCGCCCTCGGCCTGCGCCGCGACCCGGTTGCCGACGATGCCGCTGGCCCCGGGGTGGTTTTCGACGATGACCGTCTGCCCCAGCCGCTCGGACAGGCGCTCGGCGACCACGCGGCCGAGAATGTCCACCACGCCGCCGGGAGGATAGCCCACGATCATGCGCACGGGCTTGGTCGGGTAGTCCTGCGCCGAGGCGGGGGCCGTGGCTGCGAATCCGACGGCAGCCAAGGCGGCGGCTGCGATGCAACGGGCAAAGGGCTGCTTTCCCATAGTTGTCTCCTGTGTTCTGTCTGAAAGAACTATTGTTCTGTTTGATCGAATTATTCCCACAGGACACCGGAACTGTCAAGAAGGATTTCCCATGCGTTCCGGGATTGTCCGATGTGTGTTCTTTCGTCTGCACCGCGTCATTGACTTGCGCGAACTTAGGCATTTATTCTAATAACAGAATATATGTTCTGTTTAACAGAACAATGACGATCGGCACCGGAAACGCTGCAAGTCCGTCCTGCTCATGGGCGGCGGCGCGCACGCAGACGGACCAGGCCGGCAGCCGGGCTGCCGGCGATTCGCATAAGGAGGCAGTCATGCAGCAGACCAAGGACCCCGCGGCCTGGACCCGGGAAAGCGTGGGCGGCAAGCCGGGGATTACGGTGACGCTTGAGGAGGCGCATCTCTCGGAGATCGAATCCATTCTGGCGCGCACCCGCGGGCGGGCGTTGCAGGAGATCGAGCGCGAGGACTTCGCCGCCCCCCAGCTCAACGCGCTGCTGGCCGGCGTGCGCAAGCTGCTGCTGCGAGGCCCGGGCGCGGTGCTCATCGACGGCGTGACGCCGGAGCGCTTCCGTCCCGAGGATTTCGAGAAAATCTTCTGGGGCGTCGGCACGCATCTGGGCCGGCCTGCGGTGCAGAGCATGCGCGGCGACCGGCTGGGCTATGTGCAGATGGAGACCGACACCAACACGACCGGCCGGGGTTCGCGCAGTTCGGCCGAGCTGTATCCCCATACCGATGCCTTTGAGCTCGTCGGCCTGATGTGCGTGCGCAAGGCCGAGTCCGGTGGCCTCAGCCGCCTGGTCAGCGCGCTGGGCGTGCACAACGAGATCCTGCGCACGCGCCCGGAGCTGATGCCGGCGCTGTATCGCGGGTTTCCCCAGGCGGTCTTCGAGGCCAAGTTCTCGGCACAGCCGGTCACGCCCTACGACATCCCGGTGTTCTCCTGCGTGGAGGGCTACGTGAGCTGCCTGTACAGCCGGCTGTTCATCAACGCAGCGGCCGAGAAACTGGGGCGTCCCCTGCCCGACGACCTCGTCGAGGCGCTGGACTACTTCGAGCAATTGAACAACGGCGACGTCTACGGCATGGATTTCCTGCTGGAGCCCGGCGAGATGCTGTTCTGGAACAACTACGTGGTCCTGCACGCGCGCACCGCATTCAAGGACACGCCAGAGCATCGCCGGCTGCTGCTCAGGCTGTGGCTGGACGTGACCCCGGGCAGGCCGGTCGTCCCGCCGCTGGCCGCGCACGGAATGCTGTACGAGCGCCTCTACCGCGATGCCGCGGCGGCGCAAGCCTGAAGGAGCGCGCATGGATACTGACCTGAAAAGCCGGCTGGATGCCGGCGTGCCCGTGGTGGGCTCGCTGGCTTTCCTGCCCAGCGCCGACCTCGTGGAGATCATGGCCCTGGCGGGATTCGATTTCGTCATCATCGACCAGGAGCACAGCCCCAAGAACTGGGAGACCGTCACCCACATGATCCGCGCGGCCAGCCTGCGCGGGGCGACGCCGCTGGTGCGTGTGCGCGAGAACGCCGAAAAGGACATACTCGGCGCGCTCGAATCCGGCGCCGGAGGCATCGTGGTGCCATTCGTCAATGATCCGGCCGACGTGCGCCGGGCCGTCGACGCCATGCGCTACCCGCCCGAAGGCCGGCGCGGCAGCTGCAGCGTCACCCGCGCCGCCGAATACGGCAGGCTGCGGCCCGTGTTCCTGGAGCATTGCCGGCAGGTCAACCGGCGTCTGCCGCTGTTCGCCCTGATCGAGGATGCCGCGGCGGTGCGCAACATCGATGCCATCGTATCGGCCGATACACGGCCGGACGTGCTGATGATAGGCCGCTCGGACCTGGCTTCGTCGCTGGGCCGGCCCGGGCAGGTCGAGGACCCGGAAGTCCTCGCCGCGACGCAGCGCGTCATCGAGGCCGCCCGCAATGCCACGCCCGCCATCCCGGTCTGCATGGTCGTCTACGGCGCGGACGAGGCGGCGCGCTGGCTCGGGGACGACTGCCGAGTGCTGTGCTATCCGTCGGACTCCGCGCTGTTCATGGGCGCCGCGCAGGCGGCCGTCGCCGCCATCCGGCAGGGCGCGGGGGCCTAGGCGCCCGCCAGCGCGAGCAGCCGCCGCAGCACGCCGGGCAGCGCTTCGGCCAGGTCTTCGGCGATCAGCCCGGGGCCGGCCGCCTGGCCGCATTCGCCATGCAGCCATGCGGCCGCGCACGCCGCTTCGAAGGCGTCCATGCCTTGCGCCAGCAGGCCGCCGATGAAACCGGCCAGCACGTCGCCGGTCCCGCCGCTGGCCAGCCAGGCTGGCGCGTTGGCGTTGATGGCCGCACGGCCGTCGGGCGCGGCGATGACGGTGTCCGCGCCCTTGAGCAGCACCACCGCCTTGCTGCGGGCCGCCGCCCGGCGGGCACGGGCCAGCTTGTCGCCGGAAGCGTCGAACAGCCGTGCGAACTCCCCCTCGTGAGGCGTCAGCACGCAGGGGGCCTGCACGGCGCGAAAGAGTTCATCCGGCGCGTCGGCAAAAGCGGTGATGGCGTCCGCGTCCAGCACGGTTGCCCGGCGCGCGCCCAGCGCCGCCAGCACACAGCGCCGCGTCTGCTCGCCGGTCCCTGCGCCCGGGCCGACGATGGCCGCATTCTTGCGCACGTCGGACAGCAGCGCCTGGAAGCCGGCCCATCCGTCGATGGGGCGCACGATCACGCTGGCCAGCGCAGCGGCGTAGACCGGCCAGGCCGCCGCGGGGGCGGCCAGCGTGACCAGGCCGGCGCCGGCGCGCTGCGCCGCCCGGGCAGCCAAGCGCGCCGCGCCGGTCATGGCCTCGCCGCCCAGCACCAAAGCGTGCCCGCGGCCGTACTTGTGGCCGTCGATCGCGGGCCACGGGTAACCCTGCAGCCAAAGTGCCGGGCCGTTTTCGAACGTGTCGGGCCCGACTTCTTGCAGCGCCTCGTCGGCAATCCCGATGTCCGCGATGACCAGCTCGCCGCACAGTTGGCGGCCCGGCATCAGCAAGTGCCCGGGCTGCTTGCGGAAAAAGGCCACCGTCACCTCGGCGGGTACCGCCACGCCGCGCACGTGTCCGGTGGCGCCGTCCAGCCCGCTGGGCACGTCCACCGCGCAGACCGGGATCTCGCGTTGCTTGACGGACTGCAGCATGGCCGCAGCGGTACCTTCGACTGGCCGGGACAGTCCGGCGCCGAATATCGCGTCGATGACCAGGCCGGCCCCGTCCAGCACATCCGGCGTAAAAGGATCGATGTCGCCGCGCCAGCGTGCCGCCATGGCTGCGGCGTCCCCGGCCAGCCGTTCCACGCTGCCCAGCAGGGCCAACCGCACGGGCCAGCCGGCTGCGGCCAGGCAGCGCGCGGCCACGAACCCGTCGCCGCCATTGTTGCCCGGGCCGCATAGCACGACCGTCTGGCGAGGGGCCCAGCGCTCGCGCACGGCCTGCGCGACGGCACGGCCGGCCGCTTCCATCAGCGGCAGGGTGCCACCCAGCCTCCGGGCAGCGTGCCGGTCGGCATCCCGCATTTGGGCGGGAGTCAGTACGGCGCACACGCGCGGGTCCGTTTCAAAGGGCTCGGTCATGGCCGGCCGGTCGCGCTCAGGTCTTGACGTTGCGGGGGCTGCCCGCCCAGAAGGC
The DNA here is from genome assembly GCA_937908115.1 of uncultured Alcaligenaceae bacterium. GTDB lineage: Bacteria > Pseudomonadota > Gammaproteobacteria > Burkholderiales > Burkholderiaceae_B > CALEQZ01. The sequence goes on from CALEQZ010000041.1 coordinate 123,505, forward strand.
CTCGATGTTGTCGATCAGCTGGTCGGCCAGTGCCTGCACCGCCTCGTCGCTTGCCCAGGCCACGTGCGGCGTGAGGATGAAGTTGGGTGCGTCGGCCAGCTGTTCGAACGGGTGCCCCGCCGGCGGCGGTTCCTGGCTGACCACGTCGAAGCCGGCGCCAGCGATCTGGCCCGAGCGCAGCGCCTGGACCAGTGCCTGCTCGTCGACCAATCCGCCGCGCGCGGTATTGATCAGTAGGGGCTTGCGTGCCATCAGCGCGAATTCGCGCTCGCCGATGAGGTTGCGCGTCTGCGGCGTCAGCGGGCAATGCAGGGTGATGATGTCGCTTTGCCGCAGCACCTCGTCGAGCGGCGTGTACAGCGAACCCATGCCTTCACGGCCTTTATGCGCGGCAAAGAGCACGCGCAGCCCCAGCGCCCGCCCGATGTCGGCGACCGCGCGGCCCAGCGCGCCGTCGCCGATGATGCCCAGCGTCGAGCCGCGCAGGTCCCGTATGGGGTAGTCGAAAAAACAGAATTGGCCCGCTTGTTGCCAGCGCCCGGCCTTGACCGCCTGATGGTAGGCGAACAGGCTGCGGCGCAGCGCGAAGATGAGCGCAAACGTATGCTCGGGGACGGTGTTGACCGCGTAGTTGCGGATGTTGCTGACGACGATGCCGCGGCTGGCGCAGGCGGCCAGGTCGATGTTGTCGGTGCCCGTGGCAGCCACGGCGATCATCTTTAGGCGCCTGGCTGCGGCGATCGTCGCGGCATCGAGCCGCACCTTGTTGACGATGACGATGTCGGCTTCGGCGATCCGTTCGGCGGCCTGATGCGGCGCCGTCGACCCGTATACCTCCATCTCGTGCGCAAACCCCGGCGGGCGCAGCCGCGTCTGGGGAGAGATCGTATCCCGGTCGAGAAAGACGATCCGGGGGATGGAGGCATCGCGGGTCATGGTCGGGGCATTCCTCTTTACTGGGCCGTCAGGTAACCGGAAAGCTTGTCCACCGTTGCCTGCGCACGCTTGACCGTTTCGCCGAAGGCTTCGGGGGAATTGCCCACCGGCTGCAGCAGCAGCGGCTTGAGCACCTTCATCACTCCCGGATCCTGGCCGGCCAGGCGCATGCCGTCGGCGATCTTCTTGACGACGTCATCAGGCGTGGCCGACGGCACGAATATACCGTACCAGTTGCTTGTGAACTCGACTTCGCTCAAGCCCGATTCGCCGTAGGTCGGGACATCCGGGACCTCGGGCAGGCGATCGTCGCCCGACAGTGCCAAGATCTTCATCGAACCCGATTTGTGGTGCGGCAGCACCGAAGACAGGCCCGTGACCACCATCGTGACGTGGCCGCCGATGATGTCGTTGACCGCGGCCGACGTGCCGGCGTAGCGGACGTTGGTCATCTTGTCCTTCAGGCCCATCTTTTCGACCAGGATGGTGCCGGCCAGCAGCGTGAAGGGTTCGCCGCTTGCCCAGCTGCAGTGTGCCTTGGCGTCGCCGCATGCGCGCTTGAGGTCGGCGATGGACTGGATGTCGGTGCCGCCCTTGACGACAATGCCGGTCGGTCCCGACGCCAGCATGCTGACCGGCCGCAGCGCCGTCAGCGGATCTGCGTCCAGCGACTTGTGGATGTACTTCAGCGCGGCGATGGCAGGGATGGAAATCAGCAGCGTATAGCCGTCGGGGTTGGCGCGCATGACCTGGCGGGTGGCGATCATGCCGTCGGCGCCGGGCTTGTTTTCGACGATGACCGGTTGCTTCCAGTATTCGGACAGGAAGTTGGCGGTGGCCCGGGCGACGTTGTCGCTGCCGCCTCCGGGCGAATAGGGCACCACCAGCGTCACCGGCTTGTCGGGAAAGCCGGCTGCCTGTGCGGTGGCGGCGGCGCCGGCCAGCGCGAACGCCGGCACAAGGATGGCGGTCGATATCCAGTGTTTCATGAGTGTCTCCTTCTCTTCTCCGTTGATGGGGTGGCGGCCTGGCCGCCGCGGCGTATGTCCCTAGGGGTGGGAACCTAGGCCGCGTACTTGGCTTCGGCGGCGGTGTACTGGTCCAGGCCGACGAACCGGTTGAACTCCTCGAAAGGCGTGAGCCGGTCGGCGATGGCATTGGTCGAACAGCCTTCGCGCAGGAAGGTTTCCATCATTTCCTTGACCGCCTTGTGCATTGCCAGCATAGGCTCGACCGGGCATAGCGCAAAATCAAAGCCGATGTCATGGATCTCCTTCAGCGACAGGTATGGGCTCTTGCCTGAGCGCACCATGTTGAACAGGATGGGCTTGCCCAGCGGCTTGAGCGCGCGCACCAGTTCGCGCATCTGGTCGACGCTTTCCAGCGCGTCGGCGTACAGCCCGTCGGCGCCCACGGCGGCATAGGCCTTGAGCCGGTCAATCGCGTCAGACAGCCCGGTCACCGCAATGGCGTCGGTGCGCGCCACGACGAAAAAGTTGGGATCGGTGCGCGCATCCAGCATCGCGCGCAGCTTTTGCTGCATTTCTTCCTTGGACACTAGCTGCTTGCTGGCGAAGTGGCCACATTTCTTGGGCACGGCCTGGTCTTCCAGGTGCAGTACCGATGCGCCGGCTTCCTGCCACAGCTGTATCGTGCGCTGCGCATCGAGCACGCCGCCGTAGCCGGTGTCGGCATCGGCAAACACCGGCACGCTGGTCACGCGGCAGATGCGGCGAATGTGTTCGAACATTTCGGTCTGCGACAACAGGCCGACGTCGGGCTTGCCGGCAACGGTGGCCGAGGCGACGAAGCCACTGACGTAGATGGCCGGCGCACCCGCCTGTTCGGCCAGCATGGCGGTCACGGCATCGTGCGCGCCCATGCATACGAAGGGCGGTTGCTTGAGCAGCTCTCGGAATTTTTCAGAACGGGTCAACGCCGTCTCCTGCAGTGAAAAAGGTGGAAGCTCACCGATGATATCGATAACATGATTGGCCGGCAAGGACGAGCGTCAGGGTACGTGTGGGGGCGAATGCTTGCACGGCTTGGCGTAGAATCCGGCGCCAACGATCGTCACGGGCAGCGTCCCGGACGACGGCAATGCCAAGGGGATGCGGCAGTGGGACGAAAATCGGCCGGTGCGGAAGTGTCGATGAAAGACGTGGCGCGTCTCGCCGGGGTGTCGGCGATGACCGTGTCGCGCGCGATGCGTGCACCTGATACCGTCGCGCCGGCCACGCTCGAGCGCGTGCGCCGCGCCATCGCGCAAAGCGGCTACGTACCCAACCGCGTGGCGGGCAGCCTGTCGTCGAACCGTACCACCCTGGTGGCGCTGATCGTGCCCAGCCTGCGCAACGCGCTGTACGCCGAAATGATCCAGGGCATGTCGGACGTGCTGATGAAGCACGACTTCCAGTTGATGATCTCCGACAGCGGTTATAGCCTGCAGCAGGAGGAAAAGCTGATCGCCGCCTATGTCGCGCAGCGCGTCTGCGGCATCGTGCTGCATAACACACGCCACACGCCGCAGGCCGTGCGCATCCTGAAAAACAGCGCGCTGACTTGCATCGAGACCGGCAACCTGGTTGCTAATCCCATCGACATTTCGGTCAGCTTTTCCAATTACGCCGTGGGCGCGGCGATGGCCGAGCACTTGGCCGGATTGGGCTATCGGCGCATCGGTTTCGCCAGCCTGCCGGTGCGCGGCAACGAGCGGCTGCGCGAGCGGCGCAAGGGATTCCTGACGCGGCTGGCCAAGCTGGGCATCGCCGTGCGGCCGGAGCTGGTGCTGGAAGTCGGCCCGGGCCTGGAAAGCGGCTCGCGCGCGCTCGCCCGCATCGTCGAGACCGATCCCAAGGTCGACGCGGTGTTCTTCGCTGGCGACGTGCTGGCTGCCGGCGCGGTCTTCGAATGCCAGCGCAGGGGGTTGGATGTGCCGGGCCGCATCGCCGTGGCAGCCTCCGACGACAACGACTTGATGCAGCACATGATTCCGCCGCTGACGACCGTGCGGTTTCCGCGCTACGAGATCGGCGTACGCAGCGCCGAACTCATCGTGGCTCGCGCCATGGGCCAGGAAGTCGGCGTGCGCACCGTCGACCTGGGCTTCGAAGTCATCCGGCGCGGCAGCACATAAGCGTGCGCCGCCGGCCGGTGCCATGGGGTCCCCCGCCGGTGCCCTGTCCGCCGTGGCACGCGGCGGGCAGGGCATGGTTCTGCTGCGCATGAACCGTCTCCCTTTTTATTGTGGTGGTAGCGTTCCCATTGGGAATCGCACAGGATGATGGTAGCGATAACATCGGCCGCCCGCAAATCAGCGATTACCCGATGTGGCGATTACCCGATGTCGCGGCCTGCCTAGCGGCGCCGTGCGCGATCCAGCAGGCACCGTGCGCGAAGGCGGCGTTACGAGAAGGCCTGCCGCACCGCCTCGAAGGCGGCGCGGATCAGCGGCTCTTGCCGGCGCGAAGCCAGGCAGATGAACGACAACTCAGTGTGTATGGCCAGGCCGTCGACCAGCGCCAGTCCGCTGGCCTGGGATTCACGCAGCGCCACCGAGTCGCGCGCCAGCGACAGGCCGACGCCGGATCGCACCAGGTCCAGCATCGACGCTTCCTGGTCGACTTCGGCTACCGTGCAAGGGGTCACGCCCAGCGCGGCGAACTTTTCCGACAGCAGGCGATGGTGCACGGAGTCCTGAGGGGTCCAGATCCAAGGCAGCGCCGCGATGCGCCTCCAATCCATGCCTTGCACGCGGGCTCCCCAGCCCTTGGGGGCGATGACGCGGTAGGAAAACGGGGTCAGGGGCGTGGCGTGCAGTGCCGGCCGCCCTTTTGGCCGGTCCACGGGCCCCAGGAAAAACCCCGCATCCAGCTCACCGTCCCGGACCTGGCGCGCCACCCAGCCGGACATGCCGTGCGACAGCTGGGTGCGCACCTGCGGGTGGTGCGAGACCAAGTGCTGCAGGGTGCTGCCCAGCCGGATGAACTCGGGGTTCAGGATGGTGCCGATACGCAGCCGCCCGCGCAGGGCTTGGCCGAGCGCGCCTGCGTGGCGGTGAAATTCGTCCAGCGCATCCAGCACCCGTTCGGCCGCCGGCAGCGCCGCGCGCCCGTCATCGCTCAATTCCAGCCCGTGGGGCGTGCGGGAAAACAGCGTCAGCCCGAGGGATTCCTGCAACGCTTTGATTTGCAGGCTCAAGGCGGGCTGCGTCAGGTGCAGGCGCTGCGCCGCCCGGGTCAGGCTGCCCTCTCGGGCCACGGTGACGAAAGTGCGAAGGTGCTTGGTATCCATGGCGCCGCCGGGACGGCTGCAGTGATATCAGCGATATTTATACCCTCCTTTTCGACAAGTCATTGGACAGCGCGCCGTTTCGGCGACAAAGTGTGCACCGCATCACCGCCGCCGCGGCGTCCCCTTGGGCCAGGGCCGGACCCGCAATAAGATTGCGCCAGGCTGCGACGGCAAACACCGTCAACGCCCCGTGCGCGGGCCATGCAGGAAGAAAAAAGCCATGGAGACATACGACTACGTCATCGTCGGCGCCGGTTCGGCCGGCTGCGTATTGGCCAACCGCTTGAGCGCCGATCCTTCCACCAGCGTCCTGCTGCTGGAGGCAGGCGGCCCGGACAACTATCACTGGATACACATCCCGGTCGGCTACCTTTATTGCATCGGCAACCCGCGCACCGACTGGATGTACCGTACCCAGCCCGAGCCCGGCCTGGGTGGGCGGTCCATCATCTATCCGCGCGGGCGCACGCTGGGCGGCTGCTCTTCGATCAACGGCATGATCTACATGCGCGGCCAGCGCGAGGACTACGACGAGTGGGCCAGGCTCAGCGGCGACGACGGCTGGCGCTGGGACGCCGTGCTGCCGTATTTCAAGCGCAGTGAGGACTACCACCGCGGCGCCGACGACATGCATGGCGCAGGCGGCGAATGGCGCGTCGAATCGCAGCGGCTGCGTTGGGACATCCTGGAGGCCTTCGCGCAGGCGGCAGCCGAAACCGGCATCCCGCGTGTGCAGGACTTCAACCGGGGCAATAACTTCGGCGTCGGCTACTTCGAAGTCAACCAAAAGTCGGGCTGGCGCTGGAACACTTCGCGCGCCTTCCTGCGCCCGGTGCGCAAGCGGCCCAACCTGCGCGTGGCCACGGGTGCGCACGTCGAGCGCTTGCTGTTCGACGGGACGCGTTGCGTCGGGGTGCGGCTGCGCGATGGCCGCGAAATGCGTGCCCGGCGCGAAGTCGCGCTGTGCGCCGGGGCGGTCAACACGCCGCAGTTGCTGGAGCTGTCCGGCATCGGCGAGCCGGCGCAGCTGCGCGAGGCGGGCATCGAGGTTCGGCATGCGCTGCCCGGGGTGGGCGAAAACCTGCAGGATCACCTGCAGCTGCGCGTCGTGGTCAAGGTCTCGGGTGTACGCACGCTTAACCGCATCGCCTCGTCCTGGCTGGGCCGCATCGGCATTGGCCTGGAATACCTGTTGCGCCGCACAGGCCCGATGAGCATGGCGCCATCGCAGCTTGGCGTATTTGCCATGTCGGACCCGTCGCAGGCGCGACCCAACGTCGAGTTCCACGTCCAGCCGCTGTCGCTCGGGGCCTTCGGCGAGCCGCTGCATACTTTCGACGCCTTCACCGCCAGCGTCTGCAACCTGCGGCCCACCTCGCGGGGCAGCGTACACATCCAAAGCGCCGACGCCGCCGATGCGCCGGTGATCGCGCCCAACTACCTCAGTACGCCGGAAGACAAAAAAGTCGCCGCCGACTCCATACGGCTGGCCCGGCGCATCATCGGCGCCCCGGCGCTGCAAGAGTACCAGCCGCAGGAATGGCTGCCCGGCCCGGAGGTCCAGTCCGAGGAGGCGCTCATCGAAGCCGCCGGAAAGATAGGTACGACCATCTTCCACCCGGTCGGCACCTGCGCGATGGGCACCGACCCGGATGCCGGCGCGGTGGTCGACGCGCAGCTGCGGGTGCACGGCCTGCAGGGCCTGCGGGTGGTCGACGCCTCCGTCATGCCGGTCATTACGTCCGGCAACACCAACTCGCCCACCATCATGATCGCCGAGCGGGCCGCCGATCTCATGCGCCAATCCGCCGCCTGACCCACCCTCCCGGCGCGGCATGGCCGCCGTGCGCCGGCACGCCGCTTGCTGCACGGCCGCCGCGCCCGGCAATCCGTCCGGGCGCGCCTATCGGGAGGTTAGTCATGTTTGCACACAATAAACGCCTGCAGTACACGGTCCGGGTCGGGCAATGCAACCCCGGGCTGGCCAATCTGTTGCTGGAACAGTTCGGCGGGCCGCAGGGAGAATTGGCCGCAGCGTGTAGATATTTCACGCAGGCCATCGCCGAAGACGATCCCGGCCGCAAGGACATGCTCTTTGACATCGCCACCGAAGAGCTCAGCCACCTGGAGGTAATCGGCACCCTGGTCGCCATGCTCAACAAGGGTGCCAAGGGGGAACTGGCCGAGGCGACCCTGGCCGAAGCCGACCTCTACCGCAGCCTGCAAGGCGCAGGCAACGACTCGCATGTCACGCAGATCCTTTACGGCGGCGGCCCCGCGCTGATCAATTCCGGCGGCCAGCTCTGGAACGCCGGATATATCGACACCATCGGCGACCCGTCGGCGGACCTGCGCTCGAACATTGCCGCCGAGGCGCGAGCCAAGATCGTCTACGAGCGCCTGATCAACGTGACCGACGATCCGGGCGTGAAGGAAGCGCTGGGCTTTCTCATGACGCGCGAGATCGCGCACCAGCGCTCCTTCGAAAAGGCGCTGTATTCCATGCAGCCCAATTTCCCGCCGGGCAAGCTGCCGGGCGATCCACGCTTTGCCAGCGTGTACTTCGACATGTCACAGAGCGACGATCCGCAGGACGAGTTGCGCGGGCCGTGGAACAGCGACGCCAACTTCGAGGTGGTGTCCGAGCGCAGCCAGCAATGCGCCGTCGACGGCGGCGACGGCAACGCCACGGTCAAGCTCGACGCCAAGCAGAAAAAGGCCTTGCAGGCGCTGGTGTCGCGCACGGCTTCCGACCCGGAGTCCGACCCCGTCACCGGCGCCGAACTGGGCAGCGGCGAAGCCTTCGACCCCGAGGACCGCTAGGCGCGACCCGGCCAAAGCAAAACAAAATTTCTTTCTGAACAAGAGGGAATGAAGTCTTTGCGCGTATCGGCATGCCAATAATGGGGCCGCGGCCGGTCTACGGCCGGCCCCACTATACCGATACGAGGAGACTTCGATGGATGCATTCCTTTCCCGGGCGCGGCGGCGCCTGCTGGCAGGCGGCATGGCGCTGGGCCTGGCCGGTGCCCTCGGCCCCTGCTTGGCGGCGGCCGCCGCCGACTATCCAACCAAGTCCCTGCGCATGGTCATCCCGTATCCGCCGGGCGGCGCCACCGACGTGGTCGGGCGGGTGATGGCCGAAGCCCTTTCGGCTGAGCTGGGACAACAAGTCGTCGTCGAAAACCGGGGCGGTGCCGGCGGCAACGTGGGCGCCGATGCGGTGGCGCGCGCCGAGCCGGATGGCTACACGGTGCTGATGGGGGCAATCACCTCGCACTCCATCATGGCCACGCTGGAAAAAGACCGCATTTCCTACAAGCTGCTCGAAGACCTGACGCCGGTGTCGACCATCGCCGCGGTGCCGCTGGTCTTCGTGGTCAACCCCAAGCTGCCCATCCACTCGCTCAAGGATCTCATCGAGTACGCCCGCGCCCACCCAGGCGAGCTGACCTACGCATCGTCGGGCGCCGGCGCGCCGCAGCGCATGGCTGCCGAGCTCTTCAAGCGCCAGGCCGGGGTGGACATGCTGCACGTGCCGTATCGCGGCAGCGGCCCGGCCATGACCGACCTGGTGGGCGGCCAGGTGCTGACCATGGTCGAGACCGTCCCCGCTTCGCTGTCCTTCATCAAGGCGGGCAAGCTGCGCGCGCTGGCGGTGACCACGCCCGAGCGCATCTCCATGCTGCCCGACATGCCCACCGCGGCCGAAGCCGGCCTGCCGGGCTTCGAAGTGGCGTCCATGTTCGGGTTGTTGGTCCCGGCCGGCACGCCCGCGCCCATCGTGCAACGGCTCAACACGGCTACCTCGGCGGCCCTGCAGAAGCCGGAAGTCAAGGAAAAGCTGCTGCAGCAGGGCGCCTACGCGGTGGCCCCGCACTCGCCGGAGGATGCGGCCAAGCGGCTGCGCGCCGAGGTCGAGAAATGGGCGCAGGTCATCCAGGATGCAAAGATCACCGCCGATTAGTCGCGTATCCTTCCCTTCGCTTCAACAACAGCCCGGCAAGACATTCATGGCAGATCCCAAGAAACCCGCCGGCCGGCCGGCCGGATCCGACGCGCCCGGCGGCATGCGCCGGGGCCTGACCAGCTACGGCGACAGTGGATTTTCGCTGTTCCTGCGCAAGGCCTTCATCAAGGGCGCGGGCCTGACCGACGACGCGCTGGACCGGCCCATCATCGGTATCGCCAACACCGGCAGCGGCTACAACCCCTGCCACGGCAACATGCCGCAGCTGGTCGAGGCGGTGCGCCGCGGCGTCATGCTGGCCGGGGGCCTGCCGGTGGAGTTTCCGACGATCTCCGTGCATGAAAGCTTCGCCGCACCCACCAGCATGTTCCTGCGCAACCTCATGTCCATGGACACCGAAGAGATGATCCGCGCCCAGCCGATGGACGCGGTGGTGCTCATCGGCGGCTGCGACAAGACGGTACCCGCGCAGTTGATGGCGGCGGCCAGCGCCAACGTGCCGGCCATCCAGCTGGTGACCGGTTCGATGCTGACCGGCGCGCACCGGGGCGAGCGCGTCGGCGCCTGCACCGATTGCCGCCGCTTCTGGGCGCGCTATCGCGCCGACGAGATCGACGACCAGGAAATCGCCGAGGTCAACGACAAACTGGTCGCCAGCGTCGGCACCTGTTCGGTCATGGGTACGGCCAGCACCATGGCGTGCATCGCCGAGGCGTTGGGCATGTCGGTGCCGGGCGCGGCCTCCCCGCCGGCGGTCACTGCCGACCGCATGCGCATCGCTGAACAAACCGGCGCGGCCGCCGTGCGCATGATCGCCCAGGGCCTCACCCCGCACCGCATCCTCACGCCCAAGGCGTTCGAAAACGCCTTGCGCGTGCTGTTGGCCATAGGCGGATCGACCAACGGCATCGTCCACCTGACCGCCATCGCCGGGCGCCTGGGCATACGCGTGGACCTGGAAGCGTTCGATCGCATCGGCCGCGAAACCCCCGTGCTGGTGGACTTGAAGCCATCGGGCCAGCACTACATGGAAGACTTCCACAAGGCCGGGGGCGTGCGCGCGCTGCTGCGCGAGCTGCGCCCCTTGCTGCACCTGGACGCGCTGACCGTCACCGGCCGCACCTTGGGCGAGGAACTCGACGCCGCCGGGCCGCCCTTCCAGCAGGACGTCATCCGGCCGTTCGACCGGCCCGTCTACGCCCAGGGCGGCATCGCAGTGCTGCGCGGCAACCTCGCGCCGGGCGGGGCCATCATCAAGCAATCGGCCGCCACGCCCGCGCTGATGGAGCACGAGGGCAGGGCAGTGGTCTTCGAAGACCTCGAAGACCTGGCCGCCCGCGTGGACGACCCGGACCTGGACATCACCGCCGACGACATCATGGTGCTCAAGCACATCGGGCCGCGGGGCGCGCCCGGCATGCCCGAGGCCGGCTACATGCCGATCCCGCGCAAGCTGGCGCGCGCCGGGGTCAAGGACATGGTGCGCATTTCCGACGGCCGCATGAGCGGCACCGCGTCCGGCACCATCGTCTTGCACGTCACGCCCGAGTCCGCGGCTGGCGGTCCGCTGGCGCTGGTGCGCACCGGCGACCGCATCCGGCTGAGCGTGTCCGGGCGCCGGCTGGACCTGCTCGTGGACGACGCCGAGCTGGCCCGCCGCGCCCAGGCGTGGAAGCCGGCGCCGCCGCGCCAGGAGGACGAGCGCGGCTACCGCAAGCTATTCCTGCAAAGCGTGACCCAGGCCGACCAGGGCTGTGATTTCGACTTCCTGCGCCATCCCCGCGAGCAGGGCAGCACGCCGGTCGGCAAGCCCGGCAAGGGCTAGCCGCTAGCGCCGGTCTGCCGCCGCGTCTTTGCCCGCGGCGGCGGGAAACACCTTCTGCGCCTCTTCCAGGAAGGTGCGCGCCAACAGCGCCCGCGGGCCGTGCGTCTGCCAGACCAGGCCGATGCGCCGCACCGGCGCTCGCCCCGGCAGCGGAATGCGCGCCAGCGCGTAATTGGCCGACCACATGGACGACCAATCCGGCAGCAACGCCACGCCCAGGCCTTGGTCGACCAGCGCGGCAATCGCCATCAATCCGTCGATTTCCAGGCGTTGCTGCGGCACGATGCCGTGGTCGCGCAGGTAGCGGTCGGCCAGCTGGCCGCCCAGCACCGACCGGTCATAGCGGATGAAAGGCTGGGTGCGCAGCAGCTCGTGGGCGTCGCGCCCCTGCATCGAAAGCGGCGCAACCACCACCAGCGGTTCCTCCATGATGGCTTGCCACGAACACGTCTTGGCGATGGCGAACTGGGGCTCGACCACGATGGCTGCATCGAGCTCGCCCACGCCCACGCGCCGGCACAGGTCGACCGACGCGCCGGGCATCACGAATACCGACAATTGCGGATAGCGCTCGTAGACCCGCTTGAGCACCGGCGGCAGCACGCTGGTCATGGCCGACACGAACACCCCCAGGCGCAGCTCGCCGAAGGGCATATCGTCGCTGGCCAGCGCCGCCAGGTCGCGCGCATCGCGCAGCAGCGCGCGCGCCCGGTCCAGGATGCGCATGCCTGCGTCGGTGGGCCGCACCGACCGGCCGGCGCGCTTGACCAGCGACAAACCCAGGGTCTGTTCCAGCGCCTTGACGCGCGCGGCCACCGCCGTCGGCGTCAAGTCCAGCCGCCGCGCGGCCTGCGCGTACGAGCCGCTTTCGACGACGGTGACGAAGCTTTGCAGGTAGCGGACATCCATGGCCTGGCCTGTTGCGGAAGAACGCCGGACGCGCCGTCCGGGCCGGCCGGGGCGTTCACGGACAGGCCGACACTATGGCCGCAAAAGGCCGGGCGGTCAAAGCCGGCTGTCGGTCAGTCGCCAGCAGCGGGCGCTGCAGGCATGCGGCCGGGCAGCGGGCGCACCGGCACCAAATAGCTGGCATCGAGCTGCTGCAGCGAAGACAAGCCCAGCATGCCCATGTCCCGGTCGATTTCCTGGCGCAGCAGCGAGATGGCGTGGTCCACGCCGGCGGGCCCGGCTACGGCGGCCGCGTAGTTGAAAGGACGGCCGATGAACACGCACTGCGCGCCCAGCGCCAGCGCCTTGGCCACGTGCGTGCCGCGGCGCACGCCGCTATCCATCATGACCGTCATGCCGCGCGCGGCCTCGGCGATCTCGGGCAGTACGTGCACGGGCGAGGCCGCGCCGTCGAGCTGGCGCCCGCCGTGGTTGGAAACGATGATGCCATCCATGCCGTGCCGGCGCGCGATCGCCGCGTCGCGCGCGTCCAGGATGCCCTTGATGATCATCGGCCCGTCCCAGCGGCGCCGGATCTTGGCGATGTGCTCCCAGTTCAAGTAGGCCCGCTCCGAAAGGTCGCGCAGCACCTTGGACGACAGAATGGGCGCGCCGCGCGTGGCGTAGTTGTTCTCGAAATGCGGCATCCCGTGGCGCACCAGCGTGCGCAGGAAGGTGCCGACCAGCCAGCGCGGATGCGACAGACCGTCCCAGGCCAGCCGCAGGCTGGGGCGCAGCGGCGTGGAAAACCCCGCGCGCACGTTGTTTTCGCGATTGGCGCTGACCGGCGTGTCCACCGTGATCACCAGCGTCTGTACGCCGGCGCGCGCCACGCGGTCGATCAGTGCATCGATCTGCGCCGGGTCGCCCGGCAGGTATGCCTGGAACCACGTCCCGGGGGCGCGTTCCATGACCTCTTCCAGGCGGATCAGCGACGATCCGCTCATGATGGCTGGGATGCCGGCGCGTTGCGCGGCCTCGGCCAGCACGATGTCGCCGCGGTATGCGGTCAGTGCGCTCAGGCCCATGGGCGCCAGCCCGAACGGGCTGCTGTACCGCTTGCCGAACAGTGTCACGCTCTGGTCGCGGGCGACGGCCCCGGTCAGCACCCGCGGCTTGAAGCCGTAGGCGTCGAAAGCTTCGCGGTTGTCGCGCGCGGATAGGTGGTCCTCCACCGCGCCCGACACATAGCCAAAAATGGGCCGCGGCAGGCGGCGGCGCGCATGCGCCTCGAAATCAGCCAGCGACAGCACCTTGCGCAGCAGGCGCGGCGCCGGACGCGCGCCCTGGGCCGCTTGCGGCACGGCGCCGGGAACAGTGGCGGGGTCGGATATACGGGCGGACGAATCAGGTTGCGGTATTACGGCCATCGCACGGACACAGGGAAAAGCCAGGCTTGCAACTCTAGCGAGTCTGGCGGGTGGAATAAAGCGACAAGACTTCACCAAGTTCGATCGCTTTTATCGAAGATGTTGCGCGCCGCCATGGCGGCATGCGGCCTTACGGCTGCGTTCGCCGGATCCGGCGCGCCAGCGCAACACTTGCGCGAGGCGGCCACGGCCGTTTCCGCCCGGAGTGTGGTCACTACAATGCACGCATCGCGGGGCGTGCCGCCCCGGGGGTGGAAAATCTGATGCGCAAAAGCATGTCCGGCATGCCTGGCGGGTGGCGCGCGACGCTGGCCGTGGCCTGCGCTGCGGCCCTCGGCCTGGCGGCCGCAGCTGGGCAGGCGCAGGTGCTGCGCGTGGGCGTGCGCGAGGCGCCCGGCCCGTTGGACCCGTTGCGCGCCGGCACGCTGTCGGCGCGCATGGTCTTGGCGTCGCTGTGCGAGCGGCTGGTCGAAATCGACCCGCAGCTGCGCATCGTGCCGGGCGTGGCGCAATCCTGGGAATGGAGCGCCGACGGCCGGAAACTGACTTTTTCCTTGCGTGCCGGCGCGCGATTCCACGACGGCGCGCCGCTCGACGCCGCGGCGGTCAAGGCCAACCTGGACCGCATGCGCCATGCGCCGGAAAGCGCGGCGCCTGGCCGGCTGCATGGCATTGCCGAGGTCGTCGCGCCGGGTCCGCTGACCGTGGTCCTGCGCCTGGACGAGCCCGACGCGGCGTTGCCGTCACACCTGGCCGAGCGCGCCGGCACGCTGGTCTCACCGGCGAGCTTCGGCAAGGCGGGTGCAGTGCCAGTGTGCTCCGGCCCGTACCGGCTGGCCGAGCGTGGGTTGGCCGGCCGCGCCAACGGCGCCGTGGCGCTCGAGCGCGACGACGGCCATTGGGATGCGGCAGCCTATCCCATCCGGCGCGTGGAATTCCTGCCGATCCCGGATGCGCTGGTGGCCATGGACATGCTTCGGCGCGGCGAGCTGGACGTGATCGAGCGCGTGGCGCCGGCCAACTTTCCCCTGCTGCAGGGCGGTGGGCTTGCGCAGTTGAGCGTGGCCAGCGGCTTGGGATTCCAGGCGCTCGTCATTAACCTGCGCGCTGGCGCGCACGGCCATCCCCTGGCCGACAAGCGTGTGCGCCGCGCGCTTGCCCTGGCCATCGATCGCGACCTGGTCGACGAGGCCGTGGGCGGCGGCGCGCTCGTGCCGGCTGGCCAGCCTTTTCCGCCGGCCAGCTGGGCCTTCGAGCCGCGCTTCCAGCCCCAGGGCCGCGACATCGACGGCGCACGCGCGCTGCTGCGCGAGGCAGGGCATGACCGGGTGGCCTTTACGCTGGCCTATGGCGAAGACCCGCTGCTGCAGCGTGTATTCGAATTGGTGCGTGGCATGGGCGACCAGGCGGGATTCGACATTGCGCTTGCACCCATGCCCTTTGCCGAGCTGCAGCGCCGGCTGGCTTCGGGCGACTTCGAGGTGGCGCAAACGGGCTGGTCGGGCCGCGCCGACCCTTCGGGAAACATCGAGCCTTTCGTCACCTGCGGCGCGCCGCTCAACGACAGCGGGTACTGCAATGCCCACCTGGACCGCCTGCTGCGTCAGGCGCGCGCGCAAACCGATCCTGCGGCGCGCAAGGATTATTACGACCAGGCGCAGGCCATTTTGCAGGACGACGCGCCGCTGATTTTCCTGTACTACCTGCCTTGGCCCGTGGCGCTTGGCGCGGGCGTGCAAGGTTACGTTCCGTATCCGGACGGGCTATTGCGACTGCGCGGCGTGCGGCTGGCGCCTTAACGCCTTGCCGGCCCATCGGGCATGGGCTATGGTGGGTCGATGAATGCCCCACGCACCGACGGCGCGCCCTTCGATCTGTCCGGCAGCGAACCCTTTTTTGTCGTCATGAACGCGGGCTCCGGCCGCGCCGACGCCGGGCCCTTGCGCGAGCAGATCGAAAGCCGGTTGCAGGCGGCCGGCAGGCGATGCGAAATCGACCTCGTCACCGACCCGCGCAAGCTGGCGCAGGCAGCTGCGCGCGCCGTCGAACGCGCGCAGCAGGCAGGCGGCGTGGTCGTGGCTGCCGGCGGCGACGGTACCCTCAACGCCGTGGCCCACGCCGTGCTGGGCACGGGGCTGCCTTTCGGCATCCTGTCCCAGGGCACCTTCAACTACTTCGGCCGCAGCCACAGCATCCCGGCCGACAACGAACGGGCGCTGGGTATCTTGCTCGACGGCCGGGTCCAGCCCGTGCAGGTGGGCCTGGTCAACGGTCGTGCCTTCTTGGTCAACGCCAGCCTCGGCCTGTACCCCATCCTGCTGGAAGACCGCGAGGCCTTCAAGCAGCGCTACGGGCGCAGCCGGCTGGTGGCGCTGGCGTCCGCCTTGGTTACCTTGCTGCGCTCGCCCCGGCAGTTGTCGCTGCGGCTCGACGGCCCGGGCGGTGAAACGGCCATGCGCACGTGCACGCTGGTGGTCGGCAACAACGCCCTGCAGCTGGAGCAGCTGGGCATAGACCTGGCCGACGACTTAAAGCAAGGCCGGCTCGTGGCGATGAGCCCCAGGCCGGTCGGCACGCTTGCCCTGTACGGGCTGGTGCTGCGCGGCGCGCTCGCCCGGCTGGGCGAGGCCGACAACGTGGTCAGCTTTCCCTTCCGCCGCGTGACGGTGCAGCGGCTCGCGCCCGCGTCGCCGCGCGGTATCAAGGTCGCGATAGACGGCGAAATCCTGCGCCTGCGCCCGCCCATCGAGTTTCGCGTGGCCGGGCACCACTTGCCCTTGCTGGTGCCGCGCCACCCCGATCCGGCCGACCGCGCATGAATGCCCGCAGCGCTTCGATCCTGCACATCTCCGACACGCATTTCGGCACGCAATGGCCGGCCGTCGTCGATGCGTTGGTGGCACTGGCGCACAGCCTGGCGCCGGACCTGGTGGTGCTGGGCGGCGACGTCACGCAGCGCGCGCGCCGTGCGCAGTTCCGCGCCGCCGTGGATTTCCTCCGGCGCCTGCCGGCGCCGGTGCTGGCGGTGCCGGGCAACCACGACATCCCCTTGTTCGACTTGTGGTCGCGCTGCCTGCGTCCCTACGGCAACTTCCGCCAGGCCCTCGGCCCCAACCTGCAGCCCAGCTTCGCAACTCCACGCCTGCTGGTGCTGGGGGTCAACTCGACGCGGCCGGCGCGCCACAAAGACGGCGAGCTTTCGGATGCGCAGGTGCGCGGCGTGGCCAGGCGCCTGCGCGCGGCAGACCCGGCGCAGCTGCGTGTCGTCGTGCTGCACCATCCCATGCGGTCGGTGACGCTGCAAGATACCGCCAACCTCGTCAAAGGTCACGAGCAGGCTGCCCGCCTGTGGGCGGCGTCCGGGGCGGACCTGGTGCTGGGCGGGCACATCCATCTGCCATACATCGTGCCGCTGCATCCGGATGCCGCGCGCCGAGCGTGGGCGGTGCAGGCCGGCACGGCCGTCTCGCATCGGCTGCGAGCGGGGGTCCCCAACTCGGTCAACCACATCGTCTACCCGCCCGAAGGCGGTTGCTGCGTCGTCGAGCAATGGGACTGCGCCGCGCCCGGACAGGCATTTGCGCGCGCCTGCAGCGTGCGGCTGGACCTGGATCGCTTGCCGGTAGACCCGGAACCTGCGTCGATGCGGCAAGGGTAGGGCATGCAGGCGCTTGTGCACGCGCTGGCCGCGCATCCCCTTGCCGCGTTGGTGCCGATGATCGTGGCGGCATGGCTGGTTGCCGGGGTTGCCTGGGCCGTTGCGCGGCGCGGGCACGTCCGCCTGGCCCTGCTATGGGCGCTTGCCACCGCGGGCGGCGGCAGCCTCAACACATTGATCAAGCACGCCTTTGCCCGCGTGCGGCCGGACGCGCTGCACGGCTATGCCTATGCGGATGGTTTCAGCTTTCCCAGCGGGCACGCCGCAGGCGCGATGGCCGTCTACGGCATGCTCGGCTACCTGGCGCTGCGCCTGTCGCCGCCGCGCTGGCACTGGCCCGCGCTGCTGGCCGCATCCGCCATCATCGCCACGGTAGGCTGGAGCCGTGTGGCGCTGCAGGTCCATTACGCCAGCGACGTCCTTGCCGCTTGGGGCGCTACGGGCGCGTGGCTGGCCGGCTGTGTCGGCTTGGGCGGCCAATGCTGCCGCCCCGCACCTCGGGTAATCCCTTAGCTGTGGCGGCGATGCCGCAAGGCTTGTTGCTTATAGCCAACACTGCCACCAAGCCTGGGCGGTTTTCCGGACGAGAGCATAGCCACGCCCTCGGATTTTTGATGCAATAACGTCAACTTCCCTTCGCGGAGTTAGGAGGGGCGGCGGAACAGGATGCTGGGTTTTGCTGCTCTGTCACTCAAATCATCGGAGATTTCTTAAATGAAAAAGACTCTGCTCGCTGCCGCTCTGCTGGCTGGCTTTGCCGGCGCTGCTCAGGCAGAAACGTCGGTGACGCTGTACGGCATCATCGATACCGGTATCGGCTACAACAAGGTTGACGTCCCGGGCTACGACCACAGCCGCGTTGGCATGATCAATGGCGTGCAAAGCGGTTCCCGCTGGGGTCTGCGCGGCACCGAAGATCTGGGTGACGGTCTGCGCGCCGTCTTCACGCTGGAAAGCGGCTTCGATTCGTCCGACGGTGACCAGGCCCAAGGCGGCCGCCTGTTCGGTCGTCAGGCCACCATCGGTCTGGCCAGCGACTCCTGGGGTCAACTGGACTTCGGTCGTCAAACCAACATCGCCTCCAAGTACTTCAGCTCCATCGATCCGTTCGGCGCCGGCTTCGGCCAGGCCAACATCGGCGTGGGCATGAGTGCTGCCAACACCTTCCGCATCGACAACATGGTCCTGTACCAGACCCCGTCGTTCAGCGGCTTCCAGTTCGGTGTCGGTTACTCCTTCTCGGCTGATCAGCAGAACAGCTTCGAGACCGCCGACAACGTGCGCGCCATCACCGCCGGTCTGCGCTACGCCAACGGTCCTCTGAACGTGGCCCTGGCTTTCGACCAGCTCAAGAACATCCATTCGCTGGATGACGACGCCACGCCGCGTCAATACACGATCGGCGGCTCCTACGACTTCGAAGTCGTGAAGCTGGCTCTGGCCTACGCCCGTACGGAAGACGGCTGGTTCCAAGGCCCGACGGTCGTCGGTGCAGGTTCTTCCCCCCTCGGTGGTCTGGGAAGCCGCGCGTTTGCTGACGACTTCCGCGCCAACTCCTACATGGTCGGCCTGACCGCCCCGATCGGCGGCGCCAGCCGCCTGTTCGGTTCGTGGCAGATGATCGATCCCAAGAACGACAACCTGACCGGCGACGACGAGAAGATGAACGTCTTCAGCCTGGGCTACACCTACGACCTGTCCAAGCGTACCAACCTGTACGCCTTCGGTTCGTATGCCAAGAACTTTGCCTTCATCGACGACGCCAAGAGCACGTCCGTCGGCGTCGGCATCCGTCACCGCTTCTAATCCCGTGCGCGGCACATCCGTGCCGCTGCGGGCCGGTCCTTCGGCCTTGGCTTGAGGGGCCGGAAAGCGCAAGACGTGCAGGCCCGCGCTTGCCGCGGGCCTGTGAAAGCCACCCCTTGTGGGTGGCTTTTTTTCGCCTTCCGGGGCGCGTTTCGGCGCGGCCGGCGCGCGTGCTACGCTATGCCTGACGCATGGCGGCGACGCTGACTGCCAGCCCCTCGCGAGGATCGTACAGCTCGCAACAGGGTTCAGCCGGACGTAACCACTGGAATGCTACAATCCAAAGGTTTATGTACGGGCCGGATGTTTAGATGAACCTGCAACAGTACTTCCCCGTCCTGCTTTTCATCGTGGTGGCCACCCTGATCGGGTTTGCGCTCATTACCGCAGGCAGCTTGCTGGGCCCGCGCAGGCCCGATCCGGAAAAGCTCTCTCCGTACGAATGCGGCTTCGATGCCTTCGAAGATTCCCGCATGAAGTTCGACGTGCGCTATTACCTCGTCGCCATCCTGTTCATTCTGTTCGACCTCGAAATCG
The DNA here is from genome assembly GCA_937908115.1 of uncultured Alcaligenaceae bacterium. Classification (GTDB taxonomy): domain Bacteria; phylum Pseudomonadota; class Gammaproteobacteria; order Burkholderiales; family Burkholderiaceae_B; genus CALEQZ01. The sequence goes on from CALEQZ010000041.1 coordinate 142,848, forward strand.
CCTTCCTGTTCCCGTGGGCCATCGCCAACGGTACGGTGGGCATGGTCGGCTTCTGGACGGTCATGGTCTTTCTGGCCGTGCTGACCGTCGGCTTCATCTACGAATGGAAAAAGGGCGCCCTGGACTGGGAGTGATCCCGCCGGCGACCTGAGAGACCAACATGGCAATAGACGGCATTCTCAAGCAGGGTTTCATCACCACCAGTGCCGACAAGTTCATCAACTGGGCCAAGACGGGCTCGATGTGGCCCATGACCTTCGGGCTGGCCTGTTGCGCGGTCGAGATGATGCACGCCGGCGCGGCGCGCTATGACCTGGACCAGTTCGGCATCATCTTCCGTCCCAGCCCGCGCCAGTCGGACCTGATGATCGTGGCGGGAACCCTCTGCAACAAGATGGCCCCGGCGCTGCGCAAGGTCTACGACCAGATGCCCGAGCCGCGCTGGGTGGTTTCCATGGGGTCGTGCGCCAACGGCGGCGGCTATTACCACTATTCGTATTCCGTGGTGCGCGGCTGCGACCGGATCGTGCCGGTGGACGTGTACGTGCCCGGCTGTCCGCCCACGGCCGAGGCGCTGGTCTACGGCTTGCTGCAGATGCAGAACAAGATCCGCCTGACCAACACCATCGCCCGTTGATCCCGGCCGCCGGGCCGGCCGCCTTGGGTGCGGTCGGTTCTCTCTGAGCATCGAAACTATGACCAGGCTAGAGACCCTGAAAACCAATCTGCGCGCCGCGTTGGGCGAATCGATCGCCCTGGCCGAGGCGTTGGGCGAGCTGACGCTGGAAGTGCCGGCTGACCAATGGTCGTCGATTTGTCTGCGCCTGCGCGACGACGCGGGGCTGCGCTTCGAGACGTGCATCGACCTGTGCGGGGTGGACTACCTGACCTACGGGCAGGGCAAGGAATCGGTCGACCAGGCTGCCGGGCGCAAGGCGTTTCCGGCGCGCTTCGCGGTGGTGGTGCAGTTGCTGTCGATCACCCACAACTGGCGCCTGCGCGTGCGCACCTGGGTACCCAACGATGAGTTTCCGGTCCTGGCGTCGCTGGTCGATGTATGGCCGTCGGTGGGCTGGTACGAGCGCGAGGCCTTCGACCTGTTCGGCATCGTCTTCGAAGGCCATCCGGACCTGCGCCGCATCCTGACCGACTATGGCTTCATCGGTCATCCGTTCCGCAAGGACTTCCCGCTGTCGGGCAACGTCGAGATGCGCTACGACCCCGAGCAAAAGCGCGTGATCTACCAGCCCGTGACGATCGAGCCGCGCGAGATCACCCCGCGCGTCATCCGCGAAGAGGGCTACGGGATAGGGCGCTGACATCATGGCTGAAATCAAGAACTACACCCTGAACTTCGGTCCGCAGCACCCGGCTGCGCACGGCGTGCTGCGCCTGGTGCTGGAGCTCGACGGCGAGGTCATCCAGCGCGCCGACCCGCACATCGGGCTGCTGCACCGCGCCACCGAAAAGCTGGCCGAGCACAAGACCTACATCCAGGCGCTGCCCTACATGGATCGCCTGGACTACGTGTCCATGATGTGCAACGAGCACGCGTACGTCATGGCCATCGAAAAGCTGCTGGGCATCGAGCCGCCGCTGCGCGCGCAGTACATCCGGGTGATGTTCGACGAGATCACCCGCATCCTGAATCACCTGATGTCGATCGGCTCGCACGCGCTGGACGTGGGCGCGATGGCGGTGTTCCTGTACGCCTTCCGCGAGCGTGAGGACCTGATGGACTGCTACGAGGCGGTTTCGGGCGCGCGCATGCACGCAGCCTACTACCGCCCGGGCGGCGTCTACCGCGACCTGCCCGACACCATGCCGCAGTTCAGGGGCAACACCAAGTACCGCAGCGAGAAGGAAATCAAGGCCATCAACGAGGCCCGCTCGGGTTCGCTGCTGGACTTCATCGAAGACTTCACCAACCGCTTCCCGGCTTGCGTGGACGAGTACGAGACGCTGCTGACCGACAACCGGATCTGGAAGCAGCGCCTGGTGGGCATCGGCGTGGTCGATCCCGAGCGCGCCAAGGCGCTGGGCTTTACCGGCCCGATGCTGCGCGGCTCGGGCGTGCCCTGGGACCTGCGCAAGACGCAGCCCTATGAGGTGTACGACCTGCTCGACTTCGACGTGCCGGTGGGCGTCAACGGCGACTGCTATGACCGTTACCTGGTGCGCATCGCCGAAATGCGCGAAAGCAACCGCATCATCCGCCAGTGCGTGGAGTGGCTGCGCAACAATCCCGGCCCGGTCATGGTGGACAACCACAAGGTGGCGCCGCCCAAGCGCACGGCGATGAAGTCCAACATGGAAGAGCTGATCCACCACTTCAAGCTCTTCTCCGAAGGCATCCGCGTGCCCGAGGGCGAGACCTATACCGCCGTCGAGCACCCCAAGGGCGAATTCGGCATCTACCTGGTGTCCGACGGCGCCAACAAGCCTTATCGCCTGAAGATCCGCGCGCCCGGTTTCGCCCACCTGCAATCGCTCGACGAAATGGCGCGCGGCCACATGATCGCCGACGCCGTGACCATCATCGGCACGCAGGACATCGTGTTCGGCGAGATCGACCGTTAGGACGGCCGCGCCAAGTCAACATCGGATTCCATCATGCTGCTTTCCGAACAGGCCTATCAACGCATCGACCGGGAGCTGACCAAGTTCCCGGCCGATCAGAAGCAGTCCGCCATCATGGCGGCGCTTGCCATTGCCCAGGAAGAGAAGGGCTGGCTGGCCACCGAGATCATCGAGGACGTGGCCAATTACCTCGGCGTGCCGCCCATCGCGGTGCAGGAGGTCGCTACGTTCTACAACATGTTCGACGTCAAGCCCGTCGGCAAGTACAAGATATCGGTTTGCACCAACCTGCCCTGTGCCCTGCGTGACGGCGAGAAGGCCGCCGACCATCTCAAGCGCAAGCTGGGCATCGAGTTCGGCGAGACGACCGCCGACGGCCTGTTCACCCTGGTCGAAGGCGAGTGCATGGGCGCCTGCGGCGACGCGCCGGTGCTGCTGGTCAACAACAAGACGATGTGCGTGCGCATGTCCGAGGACCGCCTGGATGCGCTGATCCAGGACATCCGTTCGCAGCAAGGAGAATCGGCATGAGCGCGCCCGAACTGCAACGCTTCGCCCAGGCGCTGGCGCCGGATCCCGGCAATGACCCGTCCCGGACGATGTGCCTGCATGGCCGCCACATCCAGCCCCAGATCATGGCTGGGCTGGACGGCAACAACTGGCGGCTGGCCGACTACGTCAAGCGCGGCGGCTACGAGGCCCTGCGCAAGGTGCTGACCTCGGGCATGAAGCCCGAAGACGTGATCGCCGAAGTCAAGGCTTCGGGCTTGCGCGGCCGCGGCGGCGCGGGCTTTCCGACCGGCCTGAAGTGGAGCTTCATGCCGCGCGCCTTTCCTGGGCAGAAGTACCTGGTGTGCAACTCCGACGAGGGCGAGCCCGGCACCTTCAAGGACCGCGACATCCTGCGCTTTAACCCGCACATCGTGATAGAGGGCATGGCGATCGCCGCCTACGCGATGGGCATCAGCGTGGGCTACAACTACATCCACGGCGAGATCTTCGAGGTCTACGAGCGCTTCGAGGAGGCCCTCGAAGAGGCGCGCGCCGCGGGTTTCCTGGGCGAGAACATCCTGGGCTCGGGCTTCAGCTTCCAGCTGCATGCCTTCCACGGTTACGGCGCCTACATCTGCGGCGAGGAAACCGCGCTGCTCGAATCGCTCGAAGGCAAGAAGGGCCAGCCGCGCTTCAAGCCGCCGTTCCCGGCGAGCTTCGGCCTGTACGGCAAGCCCACCACGATCAACAACACCGAGACCTTCGCCGCGGTGCCCTGGATCATCCGCAACGGCGGCCAGGCCTACCTGGAGGTGGGCAAGCCCAACAATGGCGGCACCAAGCTGTTTTCGGTGTCGGGCGACGTCGAGCGGCCGGGCAACTACGAGGTTCCGCTGGGCACGCCGTTTTCCAAGCTGCTGGAGCTGGCCGGCGGGGTGCGCGGCGGGCGCAAGCTCAAGGCGGTCATCCCCGGTGGTTCCAGCGCGCCGGTGATCCCGGGCGAGATCATGATGGACCTGACCATGGACTACGACGCCATTGCCAAGGCGGGCTCCATGCTGGGTTCGGGCGCGGTGATCGTCATGGACGAGACGCGCTGCATGGTCAAGTCGCTGCTGCGCCTGTCGTACTTCTATTACGAGGAAAGCTGCGGCCAGTGCACGCCTTGCCGCGAAGGCACGGGCTGGCTCTACCGCATGGTCAACCGCATCGAGCACGGCCAGGGCCGTCCCGAAGACCTGGAGCTGCTGGATTCGGTGGCGGGCAACATCATGGGCCGCACCATCTGCGCCCTGGGTGATGCCGCGGCGATGCCGGTGCGCGCCTTCCTCAAGCATTATCGCGACGAATTCGTCCACCACATCGAGCACAAGCGCTGTGTGGTGCCGCAATATCTGTAAGGCTAGGACAACACTATGGTTGAACTGACCATCGACGGCCGCCAGGTCGAGGTCCCGGAAGGCAGCATGGTCATGCATGCAGCCCACAAGCTGGGGCTGTACGTACCGCACTTCTGCTACCACAAGAAGCTGTCCATCGCCGCCAACTGCCGCATGTGCCTGGTGGAGGTCGAGAAGGCGCCCAAGGCGCTGCCCGCCTGTGCCACGCCGGCCACCAACGGCATGGTCGTGCACACCCGCTCTGAAAAGGCGATCGCGGCGCAGAAGAGCGTCATGGAGTTCCTGCTGATCAACCACCCCCTGGACTGCCCGATCTGCGACCAGGGCGGCGAATGCCAGCTGCAGGACCTGGCGGTGGGCTATGGCAATTCGCAGTCGCGCTACCGCGAGGAAAAGCGCGTGGTCTTTCACAAGGACCTCGGGCCGCTGGTGGCGGCCGAGGAAATGTCGCGCTGCATCCACTGCACCCGCTGCGTGCGCTTCGGCCAGGAAATCGCCGGGGTCATGGAGCTGGGCATGCTCAACCGCGGCGAGCATTCCGAGATCACGACCTTCGTTGGCCGCTCGGTCGAGTCCGAGCTGTCGGGCAACATGATCGACCTGTGCCCGGTGGGGGCGCTGACGTCCAAGCCTTTCCGCTACCAGGCACGCACGTGGGAGCTGGCGCGCCGCCGTTCGGTCAGCCCGCACGACAGCCTGGGCGCCAACCTGGTGGTGCAAGTCAAGCGCGACCGCGTGCTGCGCGTGGTGCCGTTCGAAAACGAAGCGCTCAACGAATGCTGGATCAGCGACCGCGACCGCTTCTCCTATGAGGGCCTGGTGTCCGAGGACCGCCTGGCCGCGCCCATGGTCAAGTCCTGCGACGGCCAGTGGCGCGAGGTGTCCTGGAACGAGGCGCTGCAGGCAGTGGCCGAGGGCCTGAACCGCGTGCGCGAGGCGCACGGCGCCGGCCAGATCGGCGCGCTGGCGGCCGAGTACGCGACGACCGAAGAATTCGCCTTGCTTGCGCGGCTGATGCGCGCGTTGGGCTCCGAGAACATCGACTTCCGCCTGCGCCAGACCGACGCGGGCTTTGACGCGGCGCTGGCCGGTGTGCCCTGGCTGGGCATGGCCGTGGCCGACCTGCAGACGCTGGACCGCGTGCTGGTCATTGGATCCTTCCTGCGCAAGGATCATCCGCTGATGGCCCAGCGCCTGCGCCAGGCTGCCAAGCGCGGCACCCAGGTCTGCCTGATCGACAGCGCTGCCGACGATCCGTTGCTGCCGGTCACCGCGCGCGCTACGGTGGCGCCGTCGCTGCTGCCGCGCACGCTGGCCGAGGTGGCCGTCGCGCTGGCCCAGGCCAAGTCCCTGGAGGTGCCGGCCGAGTTCGCGCAAGTCCAGCCCGGCGAGGCGGCCAAGCTGATCGCCGCCAGCCTGGCCAGCGGCGAGAAGGTTGGGGTGCTGCTGGGTAACATGGCCGTGGCCAGCCCGCAGGCGGCCACGCTGGCGGCCAACGCCGCGGCGATTGCCGAAGCGGCCGGGGGCCGGCTGGGCTTTTTGACCGCCGGCGGCAACACGGTAGGGGGCTACCTGGCCGGCGCCACGCCGGGCAAGGGCGGCCGCACCGCTGCGGCCATGCTGGCCGACCCGCTCAAGGCCTACGTGGTGCTGCATGCCGAGCCGCTGCTCGACGCCGACGATGGCGCCCAGGCCGTGGCTGCGCTGCGCCAGGCCGAATTCGCCGTGGCGCTGACGCCTTACCGTGCCGGCGCCCAGGATTGGGCCGACGTGATGCTGCCGATCACGCCGTTTACCGAGACGTCAGGCACCTTCGTCAACGCCCAGGGCCTGGCCCAAAGTTTCAAGGGCGTGGCGCCGCCCTACGGGCAAAGCCGCCCGGGCTGGAAGGTGCTGCGCGTGTTGGGCAACGTGCTGCAACTGCCGGGCTTTGATGACGAGACCTCCGAGGCGGTGCGCGACGCGGCGCTCGCCGGCGGGATCGAATCGCGCCTGTCCAACGAGATCCGCGCCCCGCGCGGCCTGGGCGAGGCGCCGGTGCAGGGGCTCGAGCGCGTGGCCGACGTGCCCATCTACCGCAGCGACGCCATCGTGCGCCGCTCGGCGCCGCTGCAGGCCACGCCTGCCTCGGCGCCGCCCACCGCGCGCATGAACGGCCGCACCCTGGCCGGCCTGGGCCTGACCGCCGGCGTGCGCGTGCGCGTGTCGTCCGCGCGCGGCAGCGTCGAGCTCGAAACGGTGCAGGACGACGGCGTGGCCGACGGCGCCGTGCGGATTGCCGCGGCCTTCGAGCAGACTGCCGCGCTTGGCAGCGCCTTCGGTCAACTTAAGGTGGAGCGTGCCTGATGGAGTGGCTCAACATCCTGGAAAGCCATGGCGTCTCCCTGCTGGGCGAGAATGGCTGGCTGGTCGTCTGGACCCTTTTCAAGATCCTGCTGATCGCCATTCCCATCATCCTGTGCGTGGCCTACCTCACGTACTGGGAGCGCAAGATGATCGGCTTCATGCACGTGCGCCTGGGCCCCAACCGCGTGGGGTTCCGGGGGCTGCTGCAGCCGTTTGCCGACGTGTTCAAGCTGTTGACCAAGGAAGTCATCGTCCCGTCGCGCTCGAACAAGGTGCTCTACATCTTGGCGCCGGTGGTCACCCTCATGCCCGCGCTGGCGGCCTGGGCGGTGGTGCCCTTCGGCCCAGACGTGGTGCTGGCCGACGTCAATGCGGGCCTGCTCTACGTGATGGCGATCACCTCCATCGGCGTCTATGGCGTCATCGTCGCCGGCTGGGCGTCCAACTCCAAGTACGCCTTGCTGGCCGCGCTGCGCGCATCGGCGCAGATGGTGTCCTATGAGCTGGCCATCGGCTTCGTGCTGGTCACCGTGCTGCTGGTCTCGGGCAGCCTGAACATCTCCGACATCGTGCTAGGCCAGTCGCGCGGCTGGTTCGCCGAGCGTGGGCTGAACGTGCTGTCCTGGAACTGGCTGCCGCTGTTGCCGCTCTTTGTCATCTACGTGATCTCGGCCGTGGCCGAAACCAACCGCCACCCCTTTGACGTGGTCGAGGGCGAGTCCGAGATCGTGGCCGGCCACATGGTCGAATATTCCGGCATGGCATTCGCGCTGTTCTTCCTGGGCGAATACGCCAACATGATCCTGTTGTCGTGCATGGCCTCGATCATGTTCCTGGGTGGCTGGGCGCCTCCGCTGGAGATCGCGCCGCTGACCTGGATACCGGGCTGGATCTGGCTGGGCCTGAAGACCTTCGTCATCGTGTCGCTGTTCGTCTGGTTCCGCGCGTCTTTCCCGCGCTACCGTTATGACCAGATCATGCGGCTGGGCTGGAAGATCTTCATCCCCCTGACCGGCGTGTGGCTGCTGGTGGTGGCGATCTGGATGCAGACGCCGTGGAACATCTGGCAGTAGCCCAAACGCACCGAGGCAGAATATGGAAGCGATCAAGGATTTCTTCGGTAGCCTGATGCTTACCGAACTGCTCAAGGGCATGCGCCTGACGGGCAAATATTTCTTCAAGCGCAAGATCACCTTGCGCTACCCGCACGAGAAAACGCCGACCTCGCCGCGTTTTCGCGGGCTGCACGCGCTGCGCCGCTACCCCAACGGGGAAGAGCGCTGCATCGCCTGCAAGCTGTGCGAGGCGGTCTGTCCGGCGCTGGCCATCACCATCGAATCGGATGTGCGCGATGACGGCACCCGCCGCACCACGCGCTACGACATCGACCTGACCAAGTGCATCTTCTGTGGCTTCTGCGAGGAAAGCTGCCCGGTCGATTCCATCGTCGAGACGCACATCCACGAGTATCACGGCGAAAAGCGCGGTGACCTGTACTTCACCAAGGACATGCTGCTGGCCGTGGGCGACCGCTACGAGGCCGAGATCGCCGAGCGCCGCGCCGCGGACGCCGCTTACCGTTGACCGCCGGGGAAAGCAAGCGATGACTTTTACCTCTTTCCTGTTCTATGTGCTGGCGGCCGTGCTGGTGTTCGCGGCTTTCCGCGTGATCAGTGCGCGCAGCCCCGTCACCGCGGTCATGCACCTGATCCTGGCCTTCTTCAACGCGGCCATGCTCTGGATGCTGTTGGGCGCGGAGTTCCTGGCGTTGCTGCTGGTGCTCGTCTACGTCGGCGCCGTGATGGTGCTGTTCCTGTTCGTGGTCATGATGCTGGACATCCGCCTCGAGGCGCTGCGGGCCGGATTCAAGACCCACCTGCCGCTGGGCTTGGCCATCGGCCTGGTCATGGTGGCCGAGATGGCCTTCGTGCTGGCCACCACCTGGGCCGACAGCGGGCCGCTCCCGCTGCCCGAGGGCGACTACAACAACGCCCGCGCGCTGGGTGAGGCCATGTATGGCCAATACGTGTATGCGGTCGAGGTCGGCGCTGCCATCCTGCTGGTTGGCATGGTGTCGGCCATTGCGCTGACGCTGCGCCGGCGCAACGACGTCAAGTACAACGATGCCTCGGCGGCGGTGCGCGTGCGCGCCAAGGACCGCCTGCGCATGGTCAAGATGAGCGCCCAGAGCGAACGCGCCCGGGCGCGCGAAGCCGGCGCCACCGGACAGAAGGAACAATCATGACCCTGACGCTTGCGCATTACCTGGTGCTGGGCGCCATTCTCTTTGCCATCGGCGTGTTCGGCATCTTCCTGAACCGTCGCAACCTGATCATCCTGCTGATGTCGGTCGAGCTGATGCTGCTGGCCGTCAACATCAACTTCGTGGCCTTTTCCAGCTGGGCGGGCGATGCCGCGGGCCAGGTGTTCGTCTTTTTCATCCTGACCGTGGCGGCGGCCGAGGCGGCCATCGGGCTGGCCATCCTGGTGCTGCTGTTCCGCAACCTGAACACCATCAACGTCGACGAACTCGACCGCCTCAAGGGCTGACGACGGGGCCGAGAAGAATATGTCCAACGTACCTGCTCTCTACCTGGTCATCGCGCTGGCTCCGCTGGCCGGCGCCGTGCTCTCCGGCTTGTTCGGCACGGGTTTTTTGGGCCGTCCGGTCGGCCGGCGCGCCGCCCACATGATCACCATCGCGGGCGTGGCGATTTCGGCCATCGGTTCGGTCGTCGTGCTGGCCGACGTGCTGGCCGGCAACACGTTCGATGGCGCGGTCTACACTTGGTCGCTGATCGGCGACGCGCGACTGGAGATCGGCTTCCTGATCGATCCGCTGTCGGCCATGATGATGGTGGTCGTCACCTCGGTGTCGTTGATGGTGCACATCTACACCATCGGCTACATGGCCGACGATCCCGGCTACCAGCGTTTCTTCGCGTACATCTCGCTGTTCACCTTCTCGATGCTGATGCTGGTCATGTCCA
>CALEQZ010000042.1 GCA_937908115.1 uncultured Alcaligenaceae bacterium
GCAATGGAAAACGGCAACGGCGAACGCCCCAAGATCGTCGTCCTGGACGACTGGGAAAACGCGCTGCACGACCTGGTCGATTGGCAAACCTTGAAGCGCCACGCCGACGTCGACATCCACAGCCAGGCGCTGCGCGGTGTGCAGCTTGAACAGGCGGTGGCCGATGCCAGCGTGCTGGTGCTGCTGCGCGAGCGCACGCCCGTGGACGCGCAGCTGATCGCGGCCATGCCAAGGCTAAAGCGCATCGTCTGCACGGGCGCCCGCAACCGCACCCTGGATGCGCAAGCCGCCCAGGCCGCCGGCATCACCATCGTGCACACGCGCGGCGGACCGTCCAAGGCCAGCACCTGCGAACTGACCTGGGCACTGATCCTGGCAGCCAAGCAGCGGCTGATGGATGTCGCCCTGCGCACCGATCGCCGGCAGTGGCGCCCCGCGCAGACCTGGCTTGCGCCCACGTTGGCGGGCAAGTGCCTGGGGGTGATCGGCCTAGGCGACATCGGCCAACGCGTCGCCGCGGTCGGCCGGGCCTTCGGCATGGACGTCGTCGCCTGGAGCCCCCACATGACAGCCGAACGCGCCGCAGCGCACGGCGCCACGTCCGTGCCGCTGCCCGAGCTGCTGCAAACCTGCGACGTCGTCAGTCTGCACCTGGTGCCGTCGCCGCCGACGCGCGGGCTGCTCGACGCGCAAAAGCTCGCGCTCATGCCGCCGCACAGCATCCTGGTCAACACCTCGCGGGCCGAGCTCATTGACACGCCCGCGCTCGTGCACGCCCTGCAATCTGGCCGCCCGGGCTTTTGCGCGCTGGACGTCTACGACGACGAACCGCTTCCGCAGGACCATCCCCTGCTATCACTGCCCAATGTGCTGCTGACACCGCACCTGGGCTTTGTGTGTCAGGAGGTGATGACGGCATTTGCCGAGGACGTGCAGCGGCATTTGGTGGAGTACCTCGGCCTGCCGGCCGATTGAAGGCTGCAATGGCGCGGTGCCGGGCTGGCCAGGGCGGCTGCACCTAAGCCAGCGGCTCGCGAGGGATGGGCTGGGGAACGCCGCACTTTTGCAGTAGGAAGTCGATCAAGGTGCGCACGGCGCGTGATTGATATCGACTGTGTGCATAGACCAGATACATCTGGCTGCGGTCCAACGACAGCGCGTAATCCTCGAGACTCGTCACCACGTCGCCAGCGGCGATGTCGCTTGCCACGACGTAGTCGGGCACGATGCCCACGCCCAGGCCTGCCCGGATGCCATCGCGCAGGAAGGGAAAACTGCGCGACAGCAGCGTCGGGTGCAAGTGCAGCTCGCTTTCGCGCCCGCCGCGCCGCGCGGTCAGGTGCGCCCGCCCGGTAATGCCGCCGGTGGTGATGATGGGCACATTGGCGAGCTCCTGCAGGGTGCGCGGCATGCCATTTGCCCGGGCCCACGCCTGTGACGCGCAGGCTACGTAGCGCAACGGCCCAAGGTTGCGCACGACAAGCGAGTGCGGCGGCTCGACCATGACGACCACGGCCACGTCGACCCCGTCGCGCGCCAAGTTCTCGACGAAATTGCCGAAGCGCAGCTCGAGCACGATGCCGGGATACAGCCGCTTGAACTCAATGAACCACGGCGCCATCACCAGGTGGCCGTAGCCCGTGGGCACGCTCAATCCCACGCGGCCGGTCAGCCCTTCGGTCCCCTGCCGGGCCGCTTCGCGCAGGATGGCCGTCTCGTTCAGGATGCTGACGGCGTGCCGGTAGACGCTTTCACCGACCTCAGTCAGCTCGTTGCCTTGAGGGGTACGGCGCAGCAGTTCCGCACCCAAGGACTTTTCCAACTGGGAAAGGTGGTAGCTGACGTTGGCCCGTGACATGCCCAACGACCGGGCGGCCTGCGCCAGGTTTCCAGCGTCGACGATCTCGACAAAGATGGACAAGGAAGACAGCTCCATGCCTAATGATCGAATTTATTTGACTTCATGTCAATGATCCTTGTAATTGTCAACAGCTGGATGCCGTAGATAATGCCCGTTATGAACAAAAAACTTGACTGAGAGGAGAGGCGTGGCAGCTTCCCAGCCCCTGGCCGGCATCCGTGTGCTGGATCTGTCCCGCGTGTTGGCGGGACCCTTGTGCGCCCAAGCCCTGGGTGATCTGGGCGCCGACGTCATCAAGATCGAGCATCCTGCGCGCGGTGACGACACGCGCGACTGGGGCATGCGGGTCGGCACCCGCAATACGTCCTACTTCAACAGCGCCAACCGCAACAAGCGCTCGGTCTGCATCGACCTGCAGACCGAGGACGGTCGTGCACTCGTGCAGCGCCTGGCCGCATCGGCGGACATCCTCATCCAGAACTTCAAGCCCGGCGGTGCAGAGAAGCTGGGCTTGGGTTACGACGCGTTACGCGAACGCAATCCCGGGCTCATTTACTGCTCGATCTCGGGTTACAGCGCACTTAGCCCGGAACGTCACCGCCCCGGCTACGACTTGGTCATCCAAGGCGAGACGGGCATCATGGCCATGAACGGCGAACCCGGCCAAGGGCCGCTGAAGTTCGGCGTCGCGGCCGTGGACATCTTCACGGGCATGAATGCGGCGCAGGCCATCCTCGCGGTGCTCTACGAGCGCACCCGCACCGGGTGCGGCCGCCACGTCCGAATGGCGTTGTACGACAACGGGCTGGCGATCACGTCCTACTACGGCCTGGCCGCCCTGCTCGCCCGCCGCGATCCGCCCAAGTTCGGCAACTCCCATCCCGCCATCGTCCCCTATGGGGTGTTCGAGGCCAAGGACGGCCCGCTCGTGATCGCGGTAGGCAACAACGGACAGTTTCGCCGGTTTTGCGAACAGGTCATCGAATGCCCGGAGCTTGCCGACGATCCGCGCTTTGAGAAGAACATCGACCGATCCCAGCACCGCGACATCCTGCTACCCATCATCGAAGCACAGCTGCGCCACTTTGCGCGCGACACCCTGATCGAACGCCTGCAACAGGCCGATATCCCGTGCGGCATGGTTTACGGCCTGTACGAAGCGCTGTTGGCCGATCGCACGACCGAAGCTGGCATGCTGCATCGCTTCGACGACCCCGAAGCCGGCAACCAGGCCATCCATGCCCCGCCCTACGTCATCGACGACCGGCGCATGGATGTACGGCTGCGTCCCCCGCACCTGGGCGAACATACCGCCCAGGTGTTGCAAGAGACGCTCGGCCTAGACGAGGAGACGCTGCAACGGCTCAGGCACGGCAACGTCATTCAATAACAGCCACTACATGGAGGAAAAATGAAACAACCGGCCCGCTGCACCCGTCGCCAGTTCCTGCAGGCGTCCGCCATGACGCTGGGCGCCTCGCTGATGCCCCTGCCCGGCCTGGCCACCCAATGGCCCGAACGCCCCGTGCGCATGGTCGTGGCCTTTCCGGCCGGCGGCCCCACCGACACGATCGCGCGCTTCATCGCCCAGGTCCTGGGCGAACGCCTTGGTCAGACCATCATCGTCGAAAACCGTCCCGGTGGATCGGGGTCGGTCGGCACGTCGCAATTTATCCGCGCCACGCCCGACGGCTATACGATTTCGATGTTCGGCATGCCGGCGCTCATTGCCCCCATCGTCCACCGCAACAACCTGTACGACGTGCGCAAGGACTTCACCTGCGTGGCCACAGTCTACGACCTGCCCTACGTGATCGTGATCAATCCGAAGCTGCTACCCGACGTGCACGACTTGCAGCAACTGATCGCCGCCAGCGCCAAGCGGGAATTGAACTACTCCAGCCCCGGCGCAGGCAGCATCGCGCACCTGGCGATGGAACAGTTCAAGCAACTGAGCAAGGCACGCATGCTGCACATCGCCTACAGCGGCAGCGCCCCTGCCATGACCGACCTGCTGGGCGGGCAAATCTCGGTCATGATGGCCGACATGATCGCGGCCATCCAGCACATCCAATCCGGAGCGCTGCGGGCCATCGCCGTCGGCTCCGAATCAGGCAAGAAGTTCCTGCCGGACGTCAAGACCATCGCCGAGCAAGGCTTTCCCGGCTTCGAGGCAAGCAGCTGGAGCGGCCTGATCATGCCCAACGGTACCCCCCAGGCCGTCTCGGACCGCCTGAACCAGGAGCTGTCCGTGCTGCTGGCCGACCCACAGATACAGGAACGCATGCTCAAGCTGGGCGCCATCGCCACCTACCAACCCTCCGCCGACATGACCCGGCGCATGGCATCGGAATACGCGCGCTGGAACCGGGTCGCGCACGAAGTCGACATCTGGAACACCTGATGTCCAGCGTCATCGCTAGCGCATGCCCACCTTGATTCCCAATGCCCGCGGCAACCAAGCACCGAAGCGGGCCAACGCATTGGGTGTCTTGCCCGCCGCCTCCGCTTCCTCACAGGCCAAGATGGCTGCCCGGACGAGCTTTCCTCCCTGCGTCAGGAACGGTTCCGGCGGGAAGCGGGCGACCGTGCGCCGGCAAAAAATGGACTGGGACCATTGATTTCGCTCCCCGAGCACAAGCGACGAAAGGCATTCGCCGCCAATACGCGTGGCGTTGACCCCGTGCCCGGAGTAGCCGGCGCCGATGAAGACATTGCCTTTTCCCACGGCCTTGAAAAAGGGCAGCCGGTCGGCCGACATGTCGATGCCGCCGCCCCATGCCTTGTCCACGCCAACACCTTTCAGGGCCGGCAACAGCTGGTGCAAGCCCGTGGCTGCGCGCAGGGCGCTCGCCCTGTCCCGGTTGAGCTTGGCAGGATCGAGGTTGTAGGCCGGAACGATCGGGCCGGAACCCGATCCCATCAGCACGCGGTCTTCGCCCGCCTTGCGAAAGTAGTGCAAGAACATCCGGGCGTCGGCCAGCCCTTCGTACGCGTGCCAGCCGGTCCGCGCGGCCAGGTCGGGAACGGCTTGGCTCATGACGGCATATGAGGAAAACACCGCCAAGCGGCCCACCACGTCCCGGTGGTTGGCCAGCGCCACATTGGTGGCCAGCACGACCTTCGCGCAACGGATCTCCCCGCCCGCCGCCTTGACGACGCAATGCGATCCCTCCTCGAGCGCCGTCATCTTCGTGTTCTCGAATACCTGCACCCCCGCCAGCAGGCACGATCGCAACAAGGCGCGCGCCAGGCGCGCCGGCTGGACGTTGGCGCCTTCCGGGAAGAACAGGCCGCGGCGAAACACCGGGGACCACACGCGACGCATCACCTCGTCGTGGCTCAGCGGCACGACGCTGTCGGGCACGCCCAGCCGTCTCGCCACGTCGACCATCTGGTCCAGCTTGGCATCCTGGGCGGGAATGAGCGAAACCCGCATGTTGCCGGATTCCCGCCACCAGATGTCTATGGGCGCGGTGCGGCTGTATTCGCGTATCGCATCCTGGGCGGCCGTGCCAAGGCGAGCGGCTTCCAGCGCGGCCGCTTCGCCCACGGTGTTGCTTAGCGTCAGCAGCGAGGCGTAGTAGCCGTGCACCTTTCCACCGTTCATGCCACTGGCGCCCGACCCGCAGCGGTTCGCCTCGATCAAGGCTACCTGCAGGTCCGGCTTCTTCTGCTTGAGCAGCAAGGCGGTCCACAATCCGGTGAAGCCGCCGCCCACGATGGCGACATCGGCGTTGACGATGCCGCGCAGGGGTGCGAGCGGCGGTTGGTCATCATGCTGCAGGGCTTCCTGGAACCACCAGGATACGTGGTCCGGTTGGGGGCAAGAGACGTGGGACATTGTCAGGCCACAGAGTTGGACAGGTTTAGGCGAAATGGCAAGCCACTGCATGCTGCACGGCGCCCCGCGCGGCAAGCGCCGGTTCTTGCTCGGCGCAGACCGCGGCAGCCAGCCGGCACCGCGTCCTGAAGCGGCACCCGGAAGGCGGCTGGGTGGGGGTCGGAATCTCCCCCTTGAGGGCAATCGTGCGGCGGCTTTTCTCGATGCGCGGATCCGGGATGTTGGCGCTATCGACGAGCGCCTGGGTATAGGGATGGGCGGGCTTGCCCAGCACGGTGGATGCGGGGCCGTATTCCATGACCTTGCCCAAGTACATGACCGCGATGTCATCCGCCATGTTGGCGACCACCGACAAGTCATGCGAGATGAACACGTACGACAGCCCCAGCGATCGTTGCATTTCGTGCAGCAGGTTCAGGACCTGTGCCTGGATGGAGACATCCAGCGCAGAAACCGGCTCGTCGCAGATGATGAGCCGCGCGTCGCCGATCAGCGCCCGCGCGATCCCGACACGCTGCAGCTGTCCGCCGGACAAGGAGTTGGGATGGCGGTCGGCAAAGGCTGCGCCCAGGCCAACCCGCTCCAGCATCGCCCTTGCCCTGGCATCGCGCTGCGCGAGCGGCACCGACCGGGCATGGATATCCAGCGGCTCGCGCACGATCTGCGCGATCGTCATGCGCGGGTTCAGCGAACTGTAGGGCGACTGGAACACCATCTGCACCTTGCGCAGCGCCTGCTTCCTGGTGGCAGGCGACAAGGCGTCGAGGTCCTGCCCGTCCAGTACCAGGCGCCCGCTCGTCGCCCGCAGGGTGCCAGCCAGGATACGGGAAAGCGTCGACTTCCCGCATCCCGATTCGCCCACGATCCCCAGGGTCCGGCCCGCCCGGACGTCCAGGCTGACGTCGTTGACGGCCGACAGCCTGAGCGCGGGGCGAAACAATCCCCGCGGGATCAGGAAAGTCTTGGTGATGCCTTCCGCCTTGAGCAAGGCCGGGGCGGCGTCCGGCCCGCCTGGTGCCACGCTCGCCGACATACTCATGGTTGGGCCTCCATCTCGCAGTGGTGGCACGCCGCCTGCCTGTCCCCGGGAAACCGGCGCAGCACCGGCGCGCTGGCCTTGCACCGGGCATCGGCGCGGTCACACCGCGGCTCGAACGGGCAGCCGGCAGGCAGGCCGCCCGGCGGCGGCGGGGCGCCCGGAATGGACGACAGCAGCTGCTTGGGCTGGTCCAACCTGGGGATGGATTTCAGCAACAGGCGCGCATAGGGGTGCAGCGGCTGTGCGAAGGTGTCTTCCACCCGACCCTGTTCGACGCACTGCCCCGCGTACATCACCAACAGCCTGTCGGCCAGCTTGGCCACCGTCCCCATGTCATGGGTAATCAGCAGGACCGACATTCCGAAGCGATCCCGCAAGGACAGGAGCAGTTCATTGATTTGCGCCTTGACGGTCGCATCCAACGCCGTCGTCGGCTCATCGGCGATCAACAATTCCGGGTCCAAGGCGAGCGCCATGGCAATGAGCGCGCGCTGGCGCATGCCGCCCGAAAACTGATGCGGATAGTGGTTGACGCGCTGCTCCGGTGCGGAAACCCCGGTCAGCCGCAATAGCTCGACCGCCCTTTGCATCGCTTCCCGCTTGGGGGTCTTGCGATGCACCATCATGACTTCGGCGATCTGGTAGCCGACCGTGGTGCACGGGTTGAGGGCGCTCAGGGCATCCTGGCTGACAAAGCCGATCCGCTTACCGAGCAACGCCCGGCGCTCCCTGGGCGGCAGCGCCAGCAGGTCCGTCCCCCCGAGCAGGACCTCGCCGGTCACTTCGAGATGCTTGGGCAACAGGCCCATGATCGCCTGCGCCGTCGTCGTCTTGCCCGAGCCGGACTCGCCGATGATGGCGAAGATCTCGCCCCGGGCAATGTCGAAACTGACATTCCTGACAAGGGAAAGCGCACCGCTGCGGGACCTGAGCGTGACACCCAGGTCCCGCACCGACAGCGTGATGCCAGAAGGACTATTCTTCACGCCGGATTGCGCCTTTACTTGCTGACCTTGACTTCGTGCAGCAACAGCGTGTCGCCAGAGTTGGCTTCCCAAGTGAACTTCTTGGAAAAGCCATACAGCGCCGCTGCCTGCCAAATCGCCGCGATGAAGTACTGGTCATGTACGTACTTCTGGATGTCGTGGAAGATCTTCGTGCGCTTGGCGGGATCGATTTCCTGGCCTGCCAATGCGGCCAGGCGGTCGAACTCCGCGTCCTGCGTGATGGACAGTGCCGAGGACGAATGCAGGAACGAGTTGATCTTGCTCGCATCCCCTTCGCCGAAATCCCAGCCGATGATGTAGAAGGGCCCGGCGCTGCGGTTCTGCATCATGTTGATCAGCCGGCCCCACTCCAGGGTCTGCGGCGTGACCTTGAAGCCCACCTCCTCGAGCTGCCTGTTGATCACGTTGTAAAAGTCCCGGTCATTGACATACCGGCCGTCGGACGTGAAGGTTTCGAGCTTGATCGGCGCCTTGTCCTTGAGCAGCCGCTTGGACAGCTCGGGATCATAGGCATAGGGCTTGATGCTGGCATCGAACTGCACCACGTTCTCGCTCATCGGCACGCCGTACACCCGGCCGTACTTGCCCAACAGGCCCTCCACCATGTCTTCGACATCCAGCGCATGCGCAAAGGCCTTGCGCACGTCGATGTCGTTGAACGGTGGCTTGGAGGAATCAAGCAGCAGCGTGTGCACCAGGCCGTTCGGGCTGGCTATCACATGGACCTTGTCGCTCTTTTCCAGACGCTCCACGTCGGTGATGGGCACGCGCTGGATGATGTCGACTTCTCCCTGCACCAGGGCATTGACGCGGGTCGCGTTCTCCGGGATGAAGGTATAGATGCCCTTGTCGATCTCCGGCTTATTGCCCCAGTAGTCTTCGAAGCGCGTCAGCACCAGGCGCTGCCCCTTCTCCCAACTTTCCAGCTTGTAGGGGCCCGTTCCCATGGGCGTGTTGGCCAACTCGGCATTGTCCTTGCCCTCGTAGTACTTCTTGGACATGATGAAAAGCCGGCCGCTTCCACCCAGCGGCTGCATGCGACGCATCAAGACCGGGTCCGGGACCTTCGTTTCGATCTCGACGGTATAGGGATCGACGACCCGGACGTCCTTGATGCTGCTGAGCTGGGAAAAATGCGGCGAACTCAGCTTGGGATCGAGGATGCGCTCAATCGAGAACTTGACATCCTCGGCGGTCATCTCCGATCCGTCGTGGAACTTGACCCCCTTTCGCAGCTTGATCTCCCAAAGCGTCGGAGACACCGCGCGGTATGACTGCGCAAGCTTCGGCTTGAGCTCCTTTGTGGCGTAGTCGATCTCCAGCAGGGTTTCGTAGATTTGCGTGACGATCACCAAGTCGGTGCCGTTGGCAGTCTGGGACGGATCAAGCCGGTCCAGTCCGCCGCTAAGCGCTACGCGCGCGGTCACGGGTTCGGCCGACCAGGCCGGACCGGACGCAAAGGACAGCGCCATGGCTGACAAGGCGCCAAGCGCAAACCGCTTCAAGGTGCTGCGAGTCGATGACTGTAATGGTTTCATGATGGACTCCTAGGACGGTCGGACTGCCACGCGAAAGCTGCGATGAAACTCAGTTGGACGACTTCTTGGGACTGATCCTATCCCTCAGATGCTCCCCCAAGACATTGATGGACAGCACAAGCAAGAAAATGGCTGCGCCTGGAAAAACCGTCAGCCACCAGGCGGTCTGCATGTAATCGCGCCCTTCCGACAACATCCTTCCCCAGGTGGGCGTGGCGGTCGGCACACCCAGCCCGACAAACGAAAGGCCGCTTTCCATGACGATGGCCGAGCCCAGCATGAACGTGGCCAGCACGACGATGTTCGGCAGGATATTGGGCAGGACGTGCCTGAACAGGATGCGCGGCACCGAACCCCGCATGACGTGGACG
>CALEQZ010000043.1 GCA_937908115.1 uncultured Alcaligenaceae bacterium
GGCGGCCGCGCGCGCGGGCATACCGGACCGGCCGGCGCACGCGCCGCCTGCACGCGAGGCGACGCGCCGCCGGACCATGCCCGTCTTACAGGCTGTAGTACATGTCGAACTCGACCGGATGCGTGGTCACGCGCAAGCGCTGCACTTCCTGCATCTTGAGCTCGATGTAGGCGTCGATCATCGCGTTGCTGAACACGCCGCCGCGGGTCAGGAACTCGCGATCCTTGTCCAGCGCCTCCAGCGCCTGCTCGAGCGAGGAGCACACGGTCGGGATCTTGGCGTCCTCTTCGGGCGGCAGGTCGTACAGGTTCTTGTCCGCGGGGTCGCCCGGGTGGATCTTGTTCTGCACGCCGTCCAGGCCGGCCATCATCAACGCCGAGAAGGCCAGGTACGGGTTGGCCAGCGGATCCGGGAAGCGGGTCTCGATGCGGCGCGCCTTGGGGTTGCCCACGTAGGGGATGCGGATCGAGGCCGAGCGGTTGCGGGCCGAGTACGCCAGCTTGACCGGGGCTTCGAAGTGCGGGACCAGGCGCTTGTACGAGTTGGTGCCGGGGTTGGTGATGGCGTTCAGCGCGCGGGCGTGCTTGATGATGCCACCGATGTAGTACAGCGCGAACTCCGACAGGCCGGCGTAGCCGTTGCCGGCGAACAGGTTCTGGCCGTCCTTCCAGATCGATTGGTGCACGTGCATGCCCGAGCCGTTGTCACCGACCACGGGCTTGGGCATGAAGGTGGCCGTCTTGCCGTAGGCGTGGGCGACGTTGTGCACCGTGTATTTCAGGATTTGGTTCCAGTCAGCGCGGCGCACCAGCGTGTTGAACTTGGTGCCGATTTCCAGCTGGCCGGGCGCGGCCACTTCGTGGTGGTGCACTTCGACCGGCACGCCTTGCTGCTCGAGCAGCAGGCAGATTTCCGAGCGCATGTCCTGGAAGGAATCGACCGGGGGCACGGGGAAGTAGCCGCCCTTGACGCGCGGGCGGTGGCCGAGGTTGCCGCCTTCGAACTCCTGGCCCCGGGACCACGGTGCTTCTTCGGACTTGATCTTGACGAAGCAGCCGGACATGTCGTCGTCCCAGGTCACGCCGTCGAAGACGAAGAATTCGGGCTCGGGGCCGAAGTAGGCGGTATCGCCCAGGCCGCTGGACTTCAGGTAGGCCTCGGCGCGCTTGGCCAGCGAGCGCGGGTCGCGGTCATAGCCCTTCATGTCCGACGGCTCGACCACGTCGCAGGTCAGGATCAGGGTGGACTCCTCCCGGAACGGATCCAGGCGGGCCGTATCGACATCCGGCACCAGCAGCATGTCGGACGCCTCGATGCCCTTCCAGCCGGCGATCGACGAACCGTCGAAAGCCTGCCCGGATTCGAGCTTGTCTTCGTCGACGACGCTGGCCGGGAGGGAAACGTGCTGTTCCTTGCCGGTGGTGTCAGTGAAACGGAAGTCGACGAACTTGACTTCGTGCTCGGCGATCAGTTTCAGGACGTCTTGGGGGGTGGCCATGTTATCTCCTGGGTAGATTAAGGGCCGGGGATGGCTGCCCGGCTGGCGGTCTAAGCGTAAGCAATTTGCGTGCCAGGCCCCGTTACGGGGAAAGCCGGGCCAAACACGGGCAAGTTCGCACCATTACAGTGCAATCATGGCGCAGATTGCACCATTTTGGAACAGCGACGTGCGCCAACTAAAGGAAAATTTCCTGCAGATCGTTGAGGAATCGCCAGCCAAGCGGCGTAGCGCGCAGCCGCACAGGATCGGGGTCAAGCAGGCCCCGGCGCACGGCTGCATCGATTTGGTGCGCGACGGCGGCCAGCGTCAGGCCGGTGCGCTCGGCAAAGTAGGCACTGGGCACACCCTCCTTCAGCCGCAGCGCGTTGAGCATGAACTCGAAGGGCAGTTCGGCGGCGGTGACCGTGCGGCGCTCGGCCACGTGGCCGCCGTCGCCGGCCAGCGCCTTATCCATCCACGACTCGGGATTGCGCACCCGCGCCTCGCGCACAATGCCCGCAGGCGTCGAGATTTTGCCGTGCGCCCCCGGCCCGATCCCCAGGTAATCGCCGAACTCCCAATAATTGAGGTTGTGGCGGCAGCGCGCCCCCGGCCGCGCGTAGGCCGACACCTCGTAGCGCGCCAGGCCGGCCTGCGCCGCACGCTCCTCCAGCGCGTCCTGCATCGCCGCGGCCACGTCCTCGTCGGGCAGCTGGGGCGGGTATTTGGCGAAGACCGTATTGGGCTCCAGCGTTAGGTGGTACAGCGACAGGTGCTCGGTGCCATAGGCAAGCGCCGCATCCAGATCCGCGAGGGCGCCGGCCACATCCTGCCCCGGCAAGGCGAACATCAGGTCCAGGTTGACGCGCTCGACTGCGCGCATGGCCATTTCTATCGCCGCGCGCGCCTGGGTCGCATCATGGATGCGGCCCAAGGCCTGGAGCCGCCCGTCGTCGAAGCTCTGGATGCCCAGCGAAATGCGGTTCACGCCGCTGGCGGCATAGTCCCGGAAACGGGCCGCTTCGGCCGTGCCCGGGTTGGCCTCCAAGGTGATTTCCGCGTCCGGCCACAGGTTCAGGCAGGCCCGCAGCATGGACAGCAGCGTGTCCAGCGCCTCGGGCGAGAGCAGGCTGGGCGTGCCGCCGCCGATGAATACCGTATGCACTTGCCGGCCCCAGATGACCGGCAGCGCCTGCTCCAGGTCGCTGCGCAGCGCATCGAGATAGCGCTTCTCCGGCAGCGCGCCGCCGGCGGGCGCGGCATGGGAATTGAAGTCGCAATACGGGCACTTGCGTACGCACCACGGCACGTGCACGTAGACCGACAGCGGCGGCAGCGTCGACAAGGGCACGCCGGCGCCCTGCCCGGCGCGGCGTCCCACGCTGGCGATGGGGATGGTGGCGGCCATGCGTGTCCGTCCCTTACGCGCCCAGGCGCGCCAGCAGCTCGCGCAGCGCCAGCGCGCGGTGGCTGATGCGGTTTTTCTCCTGCGGATCGAGCTCGGCCACGCTGCGCTGCATGGCCGGCAACCAGAACAAGGGGTCGTAGCCGAAGCCGCCCGTGCCGCGTGGCGCGTCCAGGATTTCGCCGTGCAACTCGCCCTGCCCGATCAGCGGCTGCGGGTCATCGGGATGGCGCACCAAGGCCAGCACCGCCACGTACCGGGCGCGCCGGTCGCGCCGCCCGGCCAGTTCGCGAAGCAGCAAGGCATTGTTGGCCTCGTCCGAACGCGCACCGCCGGCCAGCTGCGCGTACCGCGCCGAATACACGCCGGGCGCATCGCGCAGGGCCGCCACGCACAGCCCGGAATCATCGGCCAAGGCCGGCAGGCCGGTGCGCCGGCTGGCATGCCTGGCCTTGGCCAGGGCGTTTTCGATGAAGGTGGCGTGAGGCTCCTCGGCCTCGTCCACGCCCAGTTGCGCCTGGGGCACCAACTCCATGCCCAGCGGACCGAACAGCGCGGCGAACTCACGCAGCTTGCCCGGATTGTTCGAAGCCAGCACCACGCGGCGCGGCCGTTCACAAGACAACCAATCTTCCATCACGCGATTGTACGGTTGCCCGCGTCGCCCTGCCCGGCCGGCTGCCCCCAAATCCGCAGCAGCGCCATCGGGCGGCCAGGCCGCGGCGATCCCGCGGCCGCGGCCCCTGCGCGCCGCCGCGCGCGGCGGCTGCCGCTTTCGCCGCCCCTGAAGGCGGCATTCCGCAAACGCAAATTGCCGAGCCGGCCGGGTTGCGGCAAAGTCCCAGCTTTTCCATCGCATCCCGGCACCAACGACCGCATATTTCCCATGCAACGCGCATCCGACCCCTACCAGGACATCCGCGACGCCGTGCGCGACCTGTGCAGCCAGTTTCCCCCCGAATACTTCCGCAAAATCGACGAAGCGCGCGGCTATCCCGAAGCCTTCGTCGATGCGCTGACCAAGGCGGGCTGGCTGGCCGCGCTCATCCCCCAGGAATACGGCGGTTCGGGCCTGGGGCTGACCGAGGCCTCGGTCATCATGGAGGAAATCAACCGTTCGGGCGGCAACTCCGGTGCCTGCCACGGCCAGATGTACAACATGGGCACATTGCTGCGCCACGGCTCGGAGGAACAGAAGCGCACCTATCTGCCGCGCATCGCCAGCGGCGAGCTGCGGCTGCAGTCCATGGGGGTGACCGAGCCCACCACGGGCACCGACACCACCAACCTGAAGACCACCGCGGTGCGCAAGGGCGACCGCTACGTGGTCAACGGCCAAAAGGTATGGATCTCGCGCGTGCAGCACTCGGACCTGATGATCCTGCTGGCGCGCACGACCCCGCTGGAGAAGGTCTCGCGCAAATCCGAAGGTATGTCCATCTTCCTGGTGGACCTGCGCGAGGCCATCGGCAAGGGGATGGAGGTGCGCCCCATCCCCAACATGGTCAACCATGAGACCAACGAGCTCTTCTTCGATAACCTGGAAATCCCGGCCGAGAACCTCATCGGCGAGGAAGGCAAGGGCTTCAAGTACATCCTCGACGGGCTCAATGCCGAGCGCACGCTGATCGCGGCCGAATGCATCGGCGACGGCTACTGGTTCATCGACAAGGTCACTGCCTACGCCAAGGAGCGGGTGGTGTTCGGTCGACCCATCGGCCAGAACCAAGGCGTGCAGTTTCCCATCGCGCGCGCCTATATCAACGTCGAGGCCGCGAGCCTGATGCGCTTCGAGGCGTGCCGCCTGTTCGACGCGCACCAGCCGTGCGGCGCCCAGGCCAACATGGCCAAGCTGCTGGCCGCCGACGCGTCCTGGGAAGCGGCCAACGCCTGCTTGCAATTCCACGGCGGCTTCGGCTTTGCCACCGAGTACGATGTCGAGCGCAAGTTCCGCGAAACGCGCCTGTACCAGGTCGCGCCGATCTCGACCAACCTGATCCTGGCCTACGTGGCCGAGCACGTGCTCGGCCTGCCGCGCTCGTTCTAGGACGGCGCGCGGATACGAATGGAGACACGCCGACCATGACCGCCCTGGCCACCCCTGCCCCCGCCACGGCCGCTGCTGCCCACCCGAGCGCCGAGCTGGCGGCCTTTGCCGCCGGCCTGTGCTACCAGGACATCCCTGAAGCCGTGCGCCGGCGCGCCGAAGACCTGCTGCTCGACACCCTCGGGTCCATCTTGGCCGGTGCGAAGACGGCGCCGATCCGGGCCATCGCGGCGTACGCACGCGCCATGGGCCCTCAGGGCGGCCCCTGCGAAATCCTGCCCACGCGCGGGCGCAGCAGTGCGGTATTCGCGGCCATGGTCAATGCCGCCGCGGCCCACGTGGTGGAGCAGGACGACGTGCACAACGGCGCGGTCTTTCACCCGGCCGCCGTCGTCTTCCCGCCGGTGCTCGCGCTGGCGCAGGAAACGGGTGCCAGCGGCCAGGACCTGATCACTGCCGCGGTTGCCGGCTACGAGGTCGGCATCCGCGTGGGCGAGTTCCTCGGGCGGTCGCACTACAAGGTCTTCCACACCACGGGCACGGCCGGCACGGTCGCCGCGGCGGTGGCGGCCGGGCGCCTGATGGGGCTGGACGCCCGGCGCATGCTGCACGCCATCGGCTCGGCCGGCACGCAGGCAGCCGGCCTGTGGGAATTCCTGCGCGATGCGGCCGATTCCAAGCAACTGCATACCGCCAAGGCGGCCGCCGACGGGCTGGCCGCTGCCTTTCTGGCGCGCGAAGGGTTTACCGGCGCGCGCCGCATCCTGGAAGGCCCGCAGGGCATGGCAGCCGGCATGTCCACCGACGCCGACCCGGCCCGCCTGACCGACCGGCTGGGCAGGCGCTGGGCGCTGGCCGAGACCTCGTTCAAATACCACGCGTCCTGCCGGCATACGCACCCGGCCGCCGACGCGCTGCAATCGGCCATGCGCGAGCACCGCCTGGCCGCCGGCGACATCGACCGGGTGGTGGCGCACGTGCACCAGGGCGCGATCGACGTGCTCGGACCGGTCACCGACCCCAAGACCGTGCACCAGTCCAAGTTCTCGATGGGCACGGTGCTGGCGCTCATCGCGCTGAAGGGGCGCGCCGGGCTGGCCGAGTTCGACCAGGCACTGGGCGACCCGGACGTGGCGGCGCTGCGCGGGCGCGTGAGCATGCAGCTCGACGCCGAGGTCGATGGCGCCTACCCCGCGCGCTGGATCGGCAAGGTTACGGTCTACACGCGCGACGGCCGCACCCTGCATGCACGCGTGGACGAGCCCAAGGGCGATCCTGGCAACACCCTGACCCGCCCCGAGATCGAGGACAAGGTCATGCGGCTGGGCACCTACGCCGGCGCGGCCAGCGCCGACGAGGTGCGCGCGCTGATCGACTGGGCCTGGGGGCTGGAGCGCCTGCCGCGCGTCGGCCCCCTGCTGCCCGCCGCGTCCTGAACGCTGCTGCCTGGGCTGGCTTGCGCCTGGCCGGCGCGCCCGCCGATTTTCTCGTCCGCCCCGCCTGATGGCGGGGTATCCTTGCGCGGCAGGACGCGCGGCGCACGCTTTGCGCCCCACCGGAGCAGCCCGCACGCGATGGACTTGCGACAACTCGAATTCTTCCTGGCCGTGGCCGACGCGGGCGCCTATTCGCGTGCCGCCATGCGCCTGTCGGTCAGCCAGCCCATGCTCAGCCGCCAGGTCCGCGCACTGGAGCAAGAATTGGGCGTCGAGTTGTTTCACCGCACTGGGCGGGGCGTGACGCCGACCGAAGCCGGCGCCGTGCTGGCCAGTTACGCGCGCGGCTTGGTCGATACCGCGCGCAGTGCGGTTTCCGCTGCCAAGGCCGCCGGCGCCGCGCCATCGAGCCCCGTAGTCATCGGCATGCCGGCCTCCATCTCCACGGTGCTGGCCGTCTCGCTGATCCGCGAGTTCCGCCAGGCCTTCCCTTCCGTGCCGCTCAAGGTCATGGAAGGCTACAGCGGCCACGTGCTCGAATGGCTGGCGGCCGGGCGCATCGACCTCGCCGTGCTCTACGACGCGCCACGCCTGTCGATCCCCGCACTGCCGGCCGATTCGCTGCTGACCGACGAGCTGTTCCTGTTGGGCCCGCCGGATGACCCGGCCGGCGTAGGCTCAGGCCCCGTGCGTGCCGGCCGGCTCGCTTGCCTGCCGCTCATCTTGCCCAGCCGACCGCACGGCATCCGCGTGCTGGTCGATGAGGCGCTGGCGCGCATCGGCCGCCAGCCCAACGTCGAAATGGAAGTCGACGCCATGCATTCGATGCTGCAGCTGGTCGAAGGCAGCATGGGCTACGCCGTGCTGTCCTACTCCTGCGTGGCGGCGCCGATCGCCCAAGGGCGCATGCGGATCTGGCGCATCGTCGAGCCCACGATCACGCGCTCGCTCCTGGTGGCGACCTCGACCCAGCGGCCCTCGACCCGGCCGGTGCGCGCGCTGGGGACCCTGCTCAGGCGCCAGATCCAGGACTTGGTCGAGCGCGGCGGCTGGATTCCGGGGCCCGAGGTCTTCTCGTAGGCAAAAAAAGCCGCGCCGGTCGGAACGGCGCGGCGCAAGCGCCCCTTCTTGGAAAAGCGTCAGCCCTGGCGCTGGCGTATCTGCACGCCGGCCCAGTTCTCCACCATCCTGGCCACGTCGGTGAAGTCCGCATCCTTGCCGCACAGCGCCTGCGTCAGCACCAGCATTTCGCGCACGGCCGCGCCCACCACCATGGGCACGCCGATGGCCTCGGCCTCTTCCACGCACAGGCGCACGTCCTTGTACGCGAGCGCCGCGGCAAAGCCGATGTCGAAGGTGCCGGGCAGCACCGCCTTCGGAAATTTGTCCTGCGTGGCGGAGTTGCGCCCGGAGCCGGCGTTGATGACGTCGAGCATGATGCGCGGGTCCAGCCCGGCCTTCACCCCCATGGCCATGACCTCGGAAGTGGCGGCCACCGCAGCGGCCGAGAGCATGTTGTTGGCCAGCTTCATGCTTTGCCCGAGCCCGGCCTGCTCGCCCAGGTGGAACACCGGGCCAAAGCGCTCCAGCGCGGGGCGCAGCCGCTCGAAGTCGGCCTTGGGGCAGGCCGCCATCACCGCCAGCGTGCCGCGCTCGGCGCCGCCGACCCCGCCACTGACCGGGCTGTCCACGTAGAGGATGCCTCGCTTGCCGAGCGCTTGGGCAACGTGCCGGGCCATGCGCGGGCCGATGGTGGACAAATCCACGACCCGCTTGACGCGCTGCCCTTCGACGAGGCCGCCCGGGCCCAGGGCGACGGCCTCGACGATTTCCGGCGTCGGCAGGCTCAAGAAAATGGTGTCGACCTCCTGGGCCATCTCGAGGATGCCGGCACAGCGCTTGGCGCCTTTTTCGACCAGGGGGTCGAGCACGGCTGGGTTGCGGTCGTAGACGGCCAGGGCATAGCCACCGTCCAGCAGGCGCCGGGCCATCGGCCCGCCCATATTGCCCAGGCCGATGAAGCCGAAGGTAAGGCTGTTCATTGCGACTCCGTGTGATGAAACCTGTGCACCGTTGCGCCGCCTAGCGGGGCATCAGGCCGACCTCCGACGCGATGTCGGCCACGCGCTTGACGTCCTGCGCCAGCAGTTTCGCAAAGGGTTCGGGCCCCCGCTCTTGCGGCGCCGGCGCGCGCGCGGCGAGCTGCTCCAGCCTGCCCTTGAACGCGGGGCTGTCGATCGCTTCGGACAGCGCCTTGGCCAGCTTGTCGATGACCGGCTTGGGAGTGGCCTTGGGCGCGACGACGCCATTCCATATCGCCATGTCGAACTCGGGCAGGCCGCCTTCGGCGAAGGTCGGCACGTCGGGCATTTGCGGCAGGCGGGCCGGCGCCGATACCGCGATCGACTTGATGCGCCCGTCCTGGTGCAGCGGCATCATGGTCACCGTCTGGTCGATGACCGCATCGATCACCCCGGACATCAGGTCGGTCAACGCCGGGCCCGTGCCGCGGTACTGGACCATCTCGCCCTTGCCCTTGGCGATGTGCAGGAACATGCCTTCGGCCAGGTGCGCCGTGGTGCCGGGGCCGCCCGAACCGAAGTTCAGCCGCGGCTGGTCGCCGCGCACGCGCGCCAGCAAGGTGGGTAGATCCTGGATGCCGCTCTTGTTGCTGACCGACAGCACCATGGGCACCGTGCCGACCGTGCCCACGGTGGCCAGGTCGCGCACCACGTCCACGCCCGCCTTCGGATGCAGCAACGGAATGATGGCCAGCGACATATTGCTGAACATCAGCGTGTGGCCGTCCGGGTCGGACTTCAGCAGCCTTTGCATGCCGATCAGCCCGCCGGCGCCGGTGGTGTTTTCCACCACCACCGGCTGGCCGAGGATCTTGGACAGTTCGGTACTGATCAGGCGGGCCAGCGTGTCGAGCGTGCCGCCCGGGGCCACGCCGACGATCATGGTGATGGGCTTATTGGGAAAACTGTCGGCCGCGGCCGCCGGAGCGGCCAGGGTCAAGGCGGCCATGCAACTGGCGATGAATCGCAACATGCCTGTCTCCTCTGTCGTGGGCGGTCATGGCCGCCCGATCTGCGTCGCGCCAGGACCCGCACACAAGGCGCGGACCCGGCCGGATCCAGGTCATGCTAGCGATGAGCGGTGCAACAAGAGGCCTCGCCGGCCGTATACCAGCCTTACATTTCCGGCATAGCTGCAAGCGCCTGCCGTCAGGCGCCCAGCGCCTCGCGCTGCGCGCGCGTCAGTTGCGCGATGCCGCGCTCGGCCAAGGCCAGCATGGCATCCAGGTCGGCGCGGCTGAAGGTCGCCTCCTCGCCCGTGCCCTGCACTTCGACGAAGGCGCCGCTGCCGGTCATGACCACGTTGACGTCGGCCTCGCAGCCGGAATCTTCCGCGTAGTCCAGGTCGAGCACCGGACGGCCGCCCACCATGCCCACGGAGACGGCTGCGACCGAATCGCGCAGCGGCTCGCCCTGCAGCAGGCCGCGTTCGCGCATCCAAGCGACCGCGTCGGCCGCGGCCACCCAGGCGCCGGTGAT
Source organism: uncultured Alcaligenaceae bacterium (assembly GCA_937908115.1). Classification (GTDB taxonomy): domain Bacteria; phylum Pseudomonadota; class Gammaproteobacteria; order Burkholderiales; family Burkholderiaceae_B; genus CALEQZ01. The sequence continues at coordinate 9,929 of CALEQZ010000043.1, forward strand.
GCTGGCGCAGCGCGTGCCGCCGTCGGCCTGCAGCACGTCGCAATCCAAGTGCAGCGTGTATTCGCCCAGCGCCTGCAAGTCGAACACCGCGCGCAGGCTGCGTCCGATCAGGCGCTGGATTTCCTGGGTGCGTCCGCTTTGCTTGCCGCGGGCGGCCTCGCGATCGCCCCGCGTATGGGTCGCGCGCGGCAGCATGCCGTATTCGGCGGTCACCCAGCCTTTGCCCTGCCCCTTGAGGAAGGGCGGCACCTTATCCAGGACGCTGGCCGTGCACAGCACGTGCGTGTCGCCCATCTTGACCAGCACCGAGCCTTCGGCGTGGCGGGTATAGCCGCGCTGCAGGCTCACGGGGCGCAGCGCATCGGGGGCGCGCCCGGACGGACGCGCAACGGAAAAAACATCGGACGAAGACACGGCGGGCTCCATTTTGTCAAAAGCGTGTTGCACCGCATTGTACGAACGGCAGGCAGGCGCCGCCGGCCCAAGCTCGCGGCACAGGGACACGGCGTGCCGCGCGCGCCGGCAGGCGGCCATTGCGATCGGCCGGCCCGCGCACGTATAGTGGCGTGATCCGACGACCGCCTCCTATCACGATGTCCGCCGCCAAGCTCAAGACCTTCATCCAGGCCGCCACGCGCGAACTGTCCGCGCCGCTGGACGCACGCGCAGCGACTGCACGCCTGCGCCCCCTGCTGGCCGGCCTGGTTGCGTCCGACGATTGGCTGGACGACGTCTTTTGCCAGCCCCATCCACAGTATTACCAGCAATACCTGTTGCACTGCGACCCGCTGGAGCGGTTCAGCGTGGTCAGTTTCGTGTGGGGGCCGGGGCAAAGCACGCCGGTGCATGACCACACCGTCTGGGGGCTCATCGGCATGCTGCGTGGCTCGGAAGTTTCGACGGCGTACCGGCTTGGGCCAGGCGGCCTGCAGCGCGGCGAGGAAACCGTGCTGCGACCGGGCGACGTCGAAGTACTGCTGCCCGACGAGAACGACATCCACCAAGTGCGCAACGCGCACTCCGACCGCGTCTCGATCAGCATCCACGTCTACGGCGCCAACATCGGCACGGTGCGCCGCCACGTCTACGATCCGGCCACCGGGCAAGGCAAATCTTTCGTCTCTGGGTTTTCCTCGGCCTACCTGCCCAACGTCTGGGCCGCTTGATGGCGCGCCTTGCGGCACGTGCCGATAAGGTATCCTGCACGACGACCTTGCCCATTTTCGCGCCACGCCATGAACCGTTCGCGCCTTGCGCGTGTGATGTCCGCCTGCGCCGCCTGCATGGCCCTGTTCGCGGCAGGCCCAGCGCATGCCCAACAAGCGGCCGACGCCGGCCGCGGCGCCGGTGATCGCATCTTTACGCCCGTGACCGCCACGCGCGGCATGGTGGCCTCCGATCATGCGCTGGCCACGCATGCAGGCGTGGAAGTCCTGCGGCGCGGCGGCAATGCCGTGGACGCGGCCGTGGCGGTCGGCTTTGCCTTGGCGGTGACCCGGCCCGATGCCGCCGGACTGGGCGGCGGCGGGTTCATGATGATCCACGATGCGGCCAGCGGCCGCGAGGTGGCGCTGGACTTTCGCGAATCGGCGCCGGCTGGCCCCGCCCGGGATGCGGCTGCGCGCGGCAGCGATGCATCCGCGCCGCCCCCAGTGCCAGGCGTTGGCGTGCCGGGCATGGTCGCGGGCCTGCTGCACGCCCATTCGGCCTTCGGCCGGCTTGCCCTGGCCGAGGTCATGGCCCCGGCCATCGAACTGGCCGAAAAAGGGTTCCAGGTGACGCCCACCCTGGCGCAAAAGTTGCGGGCCCGGCGCGAGGCGCTCGCCCGCTGGCCGCAGGCCCGCGCCATCTTCTTCAAGGACGTCGAGCAGCCCTTGCCGTGCAGCCAACCGCCCTGCGCCGTGACCGTCGCGTCCGAGCCGCTGGCCGCCGGCGACCTATTGGTCCAGCGTGACCTGGCCCGCTCGCTGCAGGCGATCGCCCGCGACGGCGCAGCCGCCTTCTACCAAGGCGAAATCGGCCGATTGGTCGCCGCCGAGGCTGGCCGCCACGGCAGCCCGCTGGCGCCCGAGGACCTGCGCGCCTACCGAGCCGTCGAGCGTGACCCGGTATCGGCCAGTTACCGGGGCATGCGCGTGATCGCCATGCCACCGCCGAGCTCGGGCGGCGTGTACGTGGTCCAGATGCTCAACCTGCTGCAGCGTTATCCGCTTGCGGACTACGGCGCGGGCAGCGCGCAGGCGCTGCACCTAATGGCCGAAACCATGAAGCTCGCCCACGCCGAGCGGGCGCGCTGGCTAGGCGAATCCGATCCCACGCGGATTCCCGCGGCCGTCCTGGCCGCGCCGGCCTACGCCGACGAGCTGGCCCGGCAGATCGATCCGCAGCGCGCCACGCCCGCCGATCGGATTGCGCCCGGCGCGGCGGCGCCCGACGACCGCGCCCAGGCCACGCACTATTCGGTGGCCGACGCCGTGGGCAATGCGGTCAGCGCCACGCTCACGCTGGGAAGTGAATTTGGCACAGGCCGCGTGGCCGCCGGCACGGGCATTTTGCTCAACGATGCGCTGCACGGCGCGACCGACGGCACGCGCCCAGCCGGCGGCCGCGTCGGCACGGTCGAGCCCGGCGCGCGGCCGTCGAGCGCGATGTCGCCGGTCATCGTCTACCGAGACGGCCTTGCCTGGCTGGTCACGGGGTCAAACGGCGCAACGCGTATCATCTCAACCGTGCTGCAGGCCATCATCGACGCCGTCGATTTCGGCATGCATCCGGCCGAATCGGCCGCCATGCCGCGCATCCACCATCCATGGAAGCCGGATTTCCTGCGGGTGGAGAAAGGGCTCAGCCCGGACACGACGACCCTGCTATCGCAGATGGGGCACGACGTGCGCGTCATGCCAGTGATGGGCGGCACGCAGACCATACAGATCGAGGACGGCCGCCTGTCCGGCGCCTCGGACCCCCGCAACCCGGATGGACTCACCGCAGGATACTGAAAACATGATCAGCAGCATGACGGCCTTTGGCAGCGCCCAGGTCGAATTCGACGGCATCACCCTTGCCCTGGAGCTGCGCAGCGTCAACAGCCGCTTCCTGGATCTTTACTTTCGCCTGCCCGAGGAACTGCGCCAGGCCGAAACGCCCTTGCGCGAACTGCTCAGTGCGGCGCTGTCGCGCGGCAAGGTCGAAGTGCGCGCCAGTTTCACCCGCAGCGCCGCGGCAAGCGACGTGCGGCTCGACTCCCAGGCGCTGCAAGTGATCGCCTCGCAACTGGCCGCCGTGCGCGAAGTGTTTCCGGACACGCCTGCGCCGCGCCTGGTGGAAATCCTGAACTGGCCGGGCCTGCGCGGCGCCGACGGCCCTGACCCCCAGGCCTGGACGGCGGCCTGCCTGCAGGCGGCCGAACAAGCGCTGCAGCAGATGCAACAGGCGCGCCGCCGCGAAGGCGAGCGCCTGGCGGCCATGATGCGCGACTGCGCCACGCAGATCGAGGCCATCGTCGGCCAGGTCGAGCAGCGGCTGCCCGAGCTGCTGGCCGAGCACCGCGAGCGGCTCGCCGCCAAACTGCGCGAATCGCTGGAAAGCGCCTTTCCTGGCGGATTCACGCACATCAGCGGCGCCGAGTTGTCCGAGCGCCTCGCCCAGGAGGCCACGCTGTTTGCGCTGCGTATCGACGTCGCCGAGGAGCTGTCGCGGCTGCGCTCGCACTTGCAAGAGCTGGCGCACATCCTGGCCGACGGCGGGGGCGGACGCGGCCCGGGCGGCAAGCGCGGCGGCAGCGCCGGCAAGCGCCTGGACTTCCTCTTCCAGGAAATGAACCGCGAGGCCAATACGCTGGGTTCCAAGGCCGGCGGCGTGGACGTGACCCGCGCAGCCATGGACCTGAAGCTGCTGATCGAGCAGATGCGGGAACAGGCGCAGAACATCGAATAGCGGCAACGGCCGGCATCGCCGCGCCACTAGGAAAAATGCGCCGCGGCCGCCAAAATGAAACAAAATACTATTCCAGTACAATGACGGCCCGGGAACGCCGCGGCCGCTCGCGCGTTTCCGTTCCCCATTGTCTGTCGTCGATTCTGGTGTTCGCGCTGCCCCTGGCGTGGGCCAGCCGTTTGCCGTAATGACCGATCAGCCGCGCCTCACTCTCTCCCTTACCCGCTACCTCACCGCACTCTCCTTGTTCTGCGCCCTGGCGCTGCCAGGCCCCGCCGCGTACGCCAACCCGGCCGTGTCCGGGCCGCCCGGCACCGTCCGCCTGGAATCCTGGTTGCGCGAAAAGTCCCAGGTCTACCTGCGCGCCCGCATCGTCGAAGCCGCCCTGGCGGCCGTCGGTACGCCCTACATCTGGGGCGGTAGCGACCCCGACGAAGGGTTCGACTGCAGCGGCTTGGTCCAATTCGTCTACCGGCAGGCGGCCGGCATCCCGGTGCCGCGCGTGGCGCGCCACCAAAAGCGCCAAGGCAAGCCGGTGCGGCGCACGCAGCTGCGCGAAGGCGACCTGGTATTTTTCAACACGCGCCGCAACCCGGCCTCGCACGTCGGCATTTACATCGGCGACGGGCGTTTCGTGCATGCCCCGTCGCGCGGATCGCGGGTACGCATCGACAGCCTGGACGACGATTACTGGTCCAAGCGCTACACCGGGGCTCGCCGCTACCTGGACGACGCCCCGGCGCGGCCGGCGTAGGCCGCGCCGTCGCGCCCGGCCGCCCCTCGAGATGCTCCCCTACCCCTGGCCGCCACGGCAGTGGCCTGCCAGGCACGGCACTTGCAGCGCAACGCGCTCCCGATCCTCTCTATCCGCATGGCCGCCGCATGAGACTTCGCGGTAACGGCCGCGGCGCCGATTGCGGGCGACGCCGGCAGCGGATTTTCGCCAAGTTTGCCGAAAGGAGCCACTCATGAGCGTCAAGACGCTGCAAGAACTATTCATCCACGAGCTATCGGACGTGTACAGCGCCGAGAAACAGCTCACCAAGGCCTTGCCCCGCTTGGCCCGCGCCAGTAGCAACCCCAAGCTGCGCGACGCATTCGAAGTCCACCTTGAAGAAACCCAGGGCCAGATCGACCGCATCGACCGCGTCGTCGACGGCGCCGACCTCAAGCTCAAGCGGATCAAGTGCGCCGCGATGGAAGGCCTGGTCGAGGAAGGGCGCGAGGTCATCGATTCCGTCGAGGAAGGGCCGGTGCGCGATGCGGCGCTGATCGCCGGCGCGCAGAAGGTCGAGCATTACGAAATCGCCAGTTACGGCACGTTGTGTGCGCTAGGCAAGCAGTTGGGACTGACTGACGCGGTCAAGCTGCTGCAGGAAACGCTGGCCGAGGAAAAGGCCACCGACAAGAAGCTGACCTTGCTGGCCGAGCAGGAAGGCAATCCCCAGGCCGCACAGGAGGGCTCTGCCCGGGCCGCCCGCGCCTAATTCGCGCCAGCCGGACCAGGATGCCGCCCGCACCGCATCAGGGCGCGGTGCGGCGTTCCTGCGGCAGCCGGCTTTGCTCGGGATCCTGGTTAGTTGCCGGATCAGAGCCCGGCGGCGGCGCCGGCGGCGGCTCTTGGCCGGGCCCGGGCATAACGGGGATATCCGCGCCTTCGGGCGGCGCCTGGGGCGGAAAATCCCCGCCGGCTGCCGACGTACGGCGCACTGCGCACCTTGGTGTCCAAACCAACGCCTGTTGCGGGCCAGCTGGCGGCAGTCCGACGTCCGGGTCGTCCGTGTCCGGATCGACGGGCGGCGCGCCCGGCGGCGGCCCCGATGGGGCGGGAGAAGGCCGGGGCGGAATGTGAGAAGGAGGTATTTGTTGCATGTGCGGCTCCCTATGCGAAACTGACGATGGGCCGCGTCGCGCGCGGGCACGCTGGCGGTCGCTGTGGATCCGGCAAGCTGCCCTCCTTCAGGCGGCACCCGGTGTCATGTCTCGGGCGGCAGCGTCGAGTGCCCTGGCGATCCGTGCGGCGCATTGCGCTTGATGACGCTGATTTCGCCGGTCGATTCCATGTAGGCGCGCCTGACTTGCGTCAGGTCGTCTATCCCCTTCAAGCGCAACGCCTCCAGCAGCTCCGCGCGGGTGATGAATTCGCTGCGCATGCCGCTGCGCTGGATACGTCCGTCCTTGACCAGGCAGACGCGGTCCGATTCCAGCACGCGCCGCAGCACCGGGAAGTAATACGCCGCGCGGTCGGCGAGAAAACTCCAAAACACCAGCGTAACCACCACCGTCATGCCGTCGAGCAACGCATCCGAGTCGCCCGACATCGATGAGCCGGCCGCGTCGGCCACCAACAGCAGCACGATGAGGTCGGCCACGCCGAGCGAGCCGACTTCGCGCCGCCCAGCCATGCGCAGCAGCAGGAAGACAAACCAGTAAATCACCGTCCCGCGCACGAACATGGCCAGTGGCCCTTGCTGGGGCAGGAACAAGTCGCTCCACGAAATATTCATAACCCTGCCAGATGGGCCGTCGGCCGGCCCGTGTCCGCATCCAGCAAGCGGCATGCCCGGCGCCCGGGATACCGAATGCCGGATACGCGCTGAGGCGGTGCCGCGCCTGCCGCCCTATTGCCTGCGGACGTGGGCGTGCAAGTGGCGCCCCGCGCACCACCCGGCCAATGCCCCAGCCAATCCGACCAAGGTCAATGCCAACGCGGGATTGGCTCGCGCGCGGCCGACCACCGCCTCGCGCCATCGCGTGGCACCAGCTGCCGGCTCTACACTTTGACGTAGTTCGTCGAGCCGGCGCCGAACGCGGCTGCGCGCGGCCTCGATGTCGACGCTGCCGTATGCCGCCGTCGCGCGCAGCAGCTCTTCCACTTCCGTGGCCAGCGCGGCAACCGGTCCGCCCAGATCGCGTCCGGACCGGCCGCCGTAATCGTGCATCACCATGATGTCTCCCAGATCGGCCCCCGTTACCCCTGGAGCCTCACGCAACGCCACCGCAAGCGGCATGCCTGTCGCATGGCGTGCTCCCGGCAGGCCTGCCATCCGCGCCCGGCAGCGGTCCGTCAGGCCCACCATTGGCGTACCGTGGCCCGTAGCAACTCCACCGCACCGGGCCCCTCGCGGCGCAGCGCGGACAAGTAAGCCTTGACCTGCTTCATGTCGGCATGCGGCTGCAGCGGTGGCACGTCGGGATCGGCGATGAACTCCAGCAGCATGGGCCGGTCCGCGGCCAGCGCCTCGTCCCATGCCGGTCCCACGTCTTCGGGCCGGTCGACGCGGCGACCGGCCAAGCCAAGTTGGCGCGCGTAGTCCGCGTAGGGAAAGTCCGGCAGCGATTGCGACGCCTCGAACCGCGGCTGCCCGCCCATCGCGCGCAATTCCCAGGTGACCATGTTCAGGTCGCCGTTGTTGAGCACCGCCACGACGAAGGGCGCGCCCGGCCAGTCGCGCCAGCGCGCAGCCACCGTGATCAGTTCGTTGATGCCGTTCATCTGCATGGCGCCGTCGCCGGCCAGGGCCACCACCGGCCGGTCGGGATACGCCAGCCGCGCGGCCAGCGCGTACGGCACGGCGCTGCCCATGCTGGCCAGCCCGCCGGACAAGGTGCCGGACATGCCTTCGCGCATCTCGATATCGCGCGCATACCAGGCCGCCACCGTCCCGGAATCGCCCGTCAGGATGCAACGCGGCGGCAATCGCTTCGACAACTCGGTGAACACCCGCTGCGGATTGATCGGCTTGGCCGGCTCCTGGGCGCGCGCCGCGACGGTTTCGCGCCACTTGGCGACTGTCTTCTCCACGCGCGCGCGCCAGCACCGGTCCTGCTTGTGCGCCAGCAACGGCAGCAAGGCGCGCAGCGTCTGGCGGCTGTCGCCGACCAGCCCCACCTCGATGGGATAGCGCAGCCCTAGCCTGCTGCCGTCGACATCTATCTGCACCGCGCGCGCCTGGCCTTCGCGTGGCAGGAACTCCGCATACGGAAAGGACGTGCCTACCATCAGCAGCGTATCGCACCCTTGCATGAGCTCCCAGCTCGGGCGGGTGCCCAGCATGCCGATGGCGCCGGTCACGTACGGCAGCCCATCGGGCAGCGCGGCCTTGCCAAGCAGCGCCTTGGCCACGCCGGCGCCAAGGCGTTCGGCCGCCTGCGCAAGTTCCGCCCCCGCGCCCAGGGCGCCTGCGCCGGCCAGGATGGCCACACGGCTGCCGTGGTTGAGCACGGCGGCAGCCTGCTCCAGGCCGGCCGCCGTCGGCACGCGCGCGTGGACGGTGTCGCCGATGCCGCTGTGCAGCGTGCCATGCTCGCGCGGCGGCTCGGGCACAGCCGGCAAGTCCTGCACGTCGTTGGGGACGATCACGCACGTGACCGCGCGCCGCTCCAGCGCCGTGCGCATGGCCCGGTCGACCAAATGGCGCACTTGGGCCGGATCCACGGCCATATGCACGTAGTCGTGCGCCACGTCCTTGAACAGTGATACCAGGTCGACCTCTTGCTGGTAGTCGCCGCCCAGGCAGGAACGTGCCTGCTGTCCGACGATGGCCACTACCGGCTGGTGATCGAGCTTGGCGTCATACAGGCCGTTGAGCAAGTGGATTGCGCCCGGCCCCGAGGTGGCCATGCAAACGCCGGCCTGGCCGGTCAACTTCGCATGCGCACACGCCATGAGGGCGGCTTGCTCCTCGTGCCGGACCTGCACGAACGCCATGCCCGGGCTGGCGCGCTGCAACGCGCCCAGCAAGCCATTGATGCCGTCGCCGGGATAGCCGAATATCCTGGCCACGCCCCATTGGCGCAGCCGCGCCACCATGAAATCCGAAACGGTCTGCATGCGGCCTCCTCGCCGTCGCCCGGCCGCACGCGCGGCCCAAACTCCCGCACGAGCAAGCGGCGTTCCCGGCAAGGCTGGCCGCCCCGCGGCGGCTGCCGCGGGACGCAAACCGATCCGGCCGCACGGCCCGGGAGAACACACCCCCCGGGGAGCCGGCCGCCCTAGCCGCGGCCCACGAAAGGCATGTTGGTCGCCATGATGGTCATGAATTGCACGTTGGCATCCAGCGGCAGCTCGGCCATGTACGCCACGGCCGTTGCCACGTGCTGGACGTCCATGCGCGGCTCGACCCGCGTGCTGCCGTCGGCCTGCAGGATGCCCGCGGCCATGCGCTCGGTCATTTCCGTGGCGGCGTTGCCGATGTCGATCTGCCCGCAGGCGATGTTGTACGGCCGGCAATCGAGCGAAATCGACTTGGTCAGCCCCGTGACGGCATGCTTGGTCGCCGTATAGGCAATGGAGAAAGGACGCGGGGCGTGCGCCGAGATCGAACCGTTGTTGATGATGCGCCCGCCGCGCGGATCTTGGGATTTCATGATGCGGATGGCGGCCTGCGCGCACAGGAACATGCCAGTCAGGTTGACGTCGACGACCTCGCGCCAGGTCTGCACGGGCAGGTCTTCGATGGGCACGGCCGGCGCCCCGCGCCCGGCATTGTTGAACAGCACGTCCAACCGGCCGAACTCCTCGCGCACCCGGGCAAACAATGCGTCGACCGACGCCTCGTCGGACACGTCCGTCGGCACGGCCAGCGCGCGCGGACGCAGTGCCTCGTCCTGGTCGCGCACTTGCTCGAGCAGCGCGGCGCGGCGCCCGGCCAGCACGACGCGATAGCCGCGCCGCAGCAGCTCCAGCGCCACCGCCTTGCCTATCCCGCTGCCGGCCCCGGTGACTAGCGCGACCTTGCCGTTTGCCTCGTTCATGCCTTGCCTCCTTGTTGACGTGTCTAGGGGTGATACGTGTCGATGATGGCGACGGACGGTGATCCCGCGGCGGGGCCTGGCCGCCGCGCCGGAAACACACCGCCAAACCGTGCGTGTCCTGCCGGCGCTCAGTCCGCACCGGTGGCCACCGGTGCATCCGGCTGGGCGCACCACTCGCTCCAGGAGCCAGGGTACAGCGCCGCTCCCTGCAGCCCAGCGACCGCCATGGCCAACAGGTTGTGGCAGGCGGTCACCCCCGAGCCGCACTGGGCGATCACGCGCTCGGCGGGCGTCTCGCCCAGCAGCGCCAGGTATTCGCTGCGCAGCTGTTCGGCTGGCTTGAAGCGCCCCCCAGCGTCCAGGTTGTCCGCGAACGGCCGGTTGCGCGCACCCGGGATATGGCCACCCACCGGGTCGATGGTTTCGTTTTCCCCACGGAAGCGATCGGCCGCCCGGGCATCGAGCACCAGGTGCCGGCCACCGTCCAGGTTGGCGCGCACGGCGGCGTAGTCCACCGTCGTGGCCAGCGCCGGACGCACCGACAGGCTGCCCGCGGTGCGTACCGCGGGCGGCTCTTGCGACAGCGGCAAGCCCGCAGCCTGCCAGGCGGCCAACCCGCCGTCGAGCACGGCGACCGCTTCGTGCCCGATCCAGCGCAGCATCCACCACAGCCGCGCGGCGAACATGCCGTTGCCCGCGTCGTAGGCGATGACCTGGGTGTCGTCGCCGGCGCCCAGATGCGCCATGCGCGCGGCGAACGCCTCGGGCTCGGGCAAGGGGTGGCGGCCGTTGCGTCCCGTCTTCGGCCCGCTCAGGTCGCGCTCCATGTCGACGAAAATGGCCTGGGGGATGTGGCCCTCGGCATAGGCGCGCGCGCCGGCCGAATGATCGGCCAGGTCGTGGCGGCAATCGCAGATCAGTACCCGGGCCGGGCGGTCGTGCAGCAAGCTGTCGGTTTGTTCGGCGGTAATCAGCGTGGTGTAGCGCATGGGCGGAACATCCTGTTTTGCTATCCTTTGAATCTTTGGCATTATCCGCCCTTTTTACCGATGGCCATGCCCGCGCGCTCCGGAAACGTCTTCATGGTGGTCGCCCCCAGCGGGGCCGGCAAGTCCAGCCTGGTCAACGCCCTGCTCGCGGCCGACCCGAGCCTGTGCCTGTCGGTGTCATGCACCACCCGCCCGCCGCGCCCCGGAGAGGTCGACGGAAAAGATTACCGCTTCGTCACCCCGGAGGAGTTCGGCCGGATGCGCCAGGCCAATCAGTTGCTGGAATGGGCCGAGGTGCACGGCAATTTCTACGGCACACCCCGCGACTTCATCGAGCAGGCCACCGCCGAGGGACGCGACGTGGTCCTGGAGATCGACTGGCAAGGGGCGCGCCAAGTCAAGCGGCACTTCCCGGATGCGATCGGCGTGTTCATCCTGCCGCCGTCGATCGAGGCGCTGGAGACCCGGCTGCACAAGCGCGGCCAGGACGATCCAGGGGTCATCGCGCGGCGCCTGCTGGCCGCCGGCGGCGAGATCGCCCATGCGCCGGAATTCGAATATGTTATTATTAATCAAGAATTTAGCGTCGCCCTGAACGATCTCACCCAGATCGTCCATGCGGCGCGGCTGCGTTTTGCATCTCAGGCGGCGCGGCATCCGGAGCTTTTCTCCCAACTCGGTATCCCGGTCGCCGCCTGATACCCTTTTTACGCACAGGTAAACCATGGCACGCATCACTGTCGACGACTGTCTGCAGAAAATCCCGAACCGCTTCAAGCTGACGCTGGCGGCCACCTACCGCGCCCGGGAGCTTGCGCAGGGCCATGCCCCGCGCATCGAAACCAAGGACAAGCCCACGGTGACGGCACTGCGCGAAATCGCCCAAGGGCATACCGGCCTGGAGATGCTGCGCAAGGTTCCCACCTGACCTTGACTGCGGCCGCGGCGACATGGCTTTCCCCGGACTGAGACACGCATCTTCCGGGCTGCTGGCCGCTCTGAAGGCCCGTTCCCGCCTGCGCCGGCGCAACGGCAAGGCCGCGCCGGCGGCCCCGGCCGCCACCGCATCCGAACCCGCCGAGGCGGCCGCTTCCTCGGCCGTTTCGCTCGCCCCGCTGACCGAGATCATCAGCGGCTACCTCGATCCCAAGGACGTCGCCAGGGTCCGCGAAGCCTACCGCTTCGCCGACCAGGCCCACCTGGGCCAGTTCCGCGCCAGCGGCCTGCCGTACATCTCCCATCCCATCGCCGTCACGGAAATCTGCGCCGGCTGGAAGCTCGACGCCAACGCGCTGATGGCCGCCCTGCTCCACGACGTGATGGAGGACCAGGGGGTCACCAAGCAGGAGCTGGCCGAGCGCTTCGGCACCGAAGTCGCCGAGCTGGTCGACGGCCTGTCCAAGCTGGACCGGCTGGACTTCGCCACCAAGGCCCAGCAGCAGGCAGAAAGCTTTCGGAAAATGCTGCTGGCCATGGCGCGCGACGTGCGCGTCATCCTGATCAAGCTGGCCGACCGGGTGCACAACATGCGCACCCTGGACGCCGTCAGCCCCGAAAAGCGCCGCCGCATCGCCCGCGAAACCCTGGAAATCTACGCGCCCATCGCCCACCGCCTGGGCCTGAACGTGCTGTTTCGCGAGCTGCAGGACCTGTGCTTCGCGGCCATGTACCCCAACCGCTACCAGGTGCTGCGCAAGGCCGTGCTGGCCGCCCGGGGCAACCGGCGTGAGGTGATCAGCAAGATCGGCGACGCGGTCCGGGCGGCGCTGCCCGCCGCCGGCATCGAGGCCGAGGTCAGCGGCCGCGAAAAGACCCTCTACGGCATCTATTCCAAGATGGTCGAGCAGAAGAAAAGCTTCTCCGACGTCTTGGATGTCTACGGCTTCAGGGTCATCGTGCACACGCTGCCGGAATGCTACCTGGCGCTGGGCGTGCTGCACCAGCTCTACCGACCGGTGCCGGGCAAGTTCAAGGACTACATCGCCATCCCCAAGGTCAACGGCTACCAGTCGCTGCACACCACGCTGGTCGGCCCCTACGGCACGCCGGTGGAGTTCCAGTTCCGCACGCGCGACATGCACCACGTGGCCGAGGAAGGCGTGGCCTCGCACTGGCTCTACAAGAATTCCGACCTGTCGCTCAACGACCTGCAAAAGCGCACCCACCAGTGGCTGCAGTCACTGCTCGACATCCAGAGCCAGACCGGCGATTCGGGCGAATTCCTCGAGCACGTCAAGGTCGACCTGTTTCCCGATGCGGTCTACGTCTTCACGCCGCGCGGCAAGATCATTTCGCTGCCGCGCGGAGCCACGCCCGTGGACTTCGCCTATGCCATCCACACCGACGTGGGCAACCAGGCGGTCGCGGCCAAGGTCAACGGCGAATTCGTGCCCCTGCGCACCGAGCTGTCCAGCGGCGATACGGTCGAGATCATCACTTCGCCGGCCTCCCGCCCCAACGCACAATGGCTCAACTATGTGCGCACCGGCCGGGCCCGTTCGGAAATCCGGCACTACCTGCGCACGGTCAAGTACGCCGAATCGGTCGCGTTCGGCGAGCGTCTGTTGACGCAGGCCCTGCAGGAACTGAAGCTCGATCTGCCCCCAGCGGACGACCCTGTCTGGGAAAAGCTTGCACGCGCCAGCGGCGCGCGCTCGCGCGACGAAATCCTGGCCGACATCGGCCTGGGCAAGCGCCTGGCCGCCGTCGTGGCACGCCGCTTCGCACCCGAACACCCCCTGGTGGCCACCACCGCGGCTGCGGTCGACGAGATCACCGCCGCACGCGCCGCGCCCATCCTGATCCAGGGCAACGAAGGCCAGGCCGTGCAACTGGCCCCCTGCTGCGGCCCGCTGCCGGGCGACGCCATCGTTGCCGGCATCCGGCTCGGCCACGGCCTGGTCGTGCACACCGAAGACTGTCCGGTAGCCGCGCGCGCCCGCGCGCGCGAACCCGAGCGCTGGGTGTCCGTCGGCTGGGATGCCCAGACGGCGCGGCACTTCTCCACGCGCCTGGACATCATCGCGCGCAACGAGCGTGGCGTGCTCGGCCGCATCGCGGCCGAGATCACCGCGGCGGATTCGAACATCGTGCACGTGACCATGCACGACGACGCGGTGGCGACCATCGCCTTGCACCTGACCATTCAGGTCGACAGCCGCAAGCACCTGGCGCAGGTCATCCGCGCAATCCGGCACGTCTCGCAGGTGCAGAAGATCGTGCGGGTCAAGGGCTGAGGCGTCGGCGCCTGGCAAGCACCGCTTGGTTTGCGATGGCGGCTACAGCTGCTCCACAGTGAGTGGAAACAGATCATCGAGCCGCTCGGACTCCATGACGTGATAAATGTTGAACTTGTAAGCCGGGCCGACGGACACTTCGGGCGGCGTAAAGGGAAAGGCCAGGTTCCCCCCGGTTGACAACCGGCCTTCATAGCCGAAATGCAGCAAGTACTGCTTCATCGTGCGCATGACTTCCGAAGCGCGGGCGGCCGTTGGGGCAATGCAGTCGATTAACAAGAACATCTCCGCCGGAAGTGGCGTTCCCGGCTGCCTATCGGTCACGCCGTCCACGCCATGCCCTGCGCAACCCGCCTGGCCGAAATGTCGGCGGCAGTTCCTGGAGGGAAAGGCACCACCAATTTGATTGGTTTGTCCGGGTACGCTGCTTGAACGGCTGCGCCAAGGCACATGCCGGCCGACACCGAAAGTCCCACGATGACATGCCGGATGAAACGTGCTGCGCGGTTCATGAATGTCTCCTCTCTCGTTCAAATCAATCTTGGTCGCATGCAAGCACCCCGTCGCGCTGTGGGCACGGGCTCCTGCCAAAAAACTCTCGTGAAACGTCTCAGTTCGTTGCGTCGCTAGGCAGGCTACGCACGCGGCGGCTCATGCAGCTTGACCGCAATTCCTTCCAGGCCGGGTCCGACAGCGGCGTAACGCTGCATGACCAACGGATCATGGCCAGGTACGACATGGGCATCGCTGTCGGCCAGCACTCTCAAGCGATCGAAACCTTCAAGCATCTGGCCGACATGGAACGCACTGGAGAACGGACGCCCTTTTTCGAAGTTCTCGTAGAAATGACTGACGTCCGAGGCCAACACAACCCATCCGCGCGCCGTGCGAACCCGGACAAACTGCAATCCCGCCGTGTGTCCACCGGCATAATGCACGCTGATGCCCGGGGCAACCTCGCCGTCTCCGCCATGGAAATGCACACGCTGCCGGTAATTGAGCTTCACCAGTCCGCAAACATCGTCGACTTCGAACGAATGGGAAAGCCGGGGGTAGCGCATATATTTGCCAGTGGCATAGTGCAGTTCGGCTTCCTGCAAATGGAAGCGGGCGTTGGGAAACCTTTCGAAGTTGCCGGCGTGGTCGTAGTGCAGATGGGTCAATACGACGTCACTGACCTGATCGGCCGCGATGCCTAGTAGCGACAGCCCTTCGATCGGACATCGCAGGTAAGTACGGCCGCCGCGGCGACAACACACTTGCTCCGTAAATCCGGTATCGATGACTACCGTCCGTTCCTGGCACACTGCAGCCCACACGAAATAATCCATGGGCATGGGGCCATCATGAGGATCGCCGCCGATAAAATGATCCCGCCGACGGCCATCGCGTGTTGCGTAGCGACCGACACGTCTTTTTTCATATCCATCGTCCGGCACGGATCGATTTCAGCGGCGGCACGCGCTCTCGGGCTGTCGCCGCCGGCGCTCTCCAAGCGACTGGCACAACTCGAAGAGCGACTCGGCGTGCATTTGCTCCATCGCAATACGCGTGCAATGAACCTGACCGACGAGGGACAGCTCTACTACGAGCGCGCATCACAACTGTTCGCGGACTTCGACGCGCTGGAGCAAGATGTCATGAATAGGCGCTCCGAACCCTCCGGCGTGCTACGCGTCAATGCTCCGTTGAATTTTGGCAGGGTGCGAGTCGCTCCGATGATTTCAGCGTTTTCTCAAGCCTATCCCAAGCTCGAAGTGGACCTCATCCTGTCCGATCATCCCTACAACCTCATCGAAGGTGGGTTCGATGCCGGGATCCGTTTCGGAGCGATGCCGGACTCCGGCATGCGGGCGCGCCGCATCGCTACCAACCGTCGCCATCTCTGGGCGTCGCCATCCTATCTCAAGAAGTACGGCATTCCGCAACGTCCGGAGGACTTGGTTCATCACCAATGCATCGTCGTTCCGCGAAGCGATGACACCTACGGGGTTTGGACATTCACGCGTGGCGATACCGTTGAGACCGTCAAGGTCCATGGCGCACTGCGATGCAACGACAGTGAAGTCGCACAGGCGTGGGCGCTGGAAGGTCGGGGAATATTGATGCGCTCGGCCTGGGATACGGTGCGTTACGCCCGAAGTGGCGAACTAAGAATCGTATTGGAAGACTACGATCTCCCCAACCGCGACTTATACGTGGTCTTTCCCGAGGGCGCCGCCCAGTCGGCCAAGGTTCGTGCATTCATCGATTTCGCCGTCGCCCACCTATCCAACCTGGACGGTATCGGACCGACCAAACGCCGGCCGTCCGATCTGCCCACTGCCAAGAAAAAGCGCTCCCAAGCCAATCGGAATCAATGACCCATGTTGGCGTGGCCTGTCGCTGATGCATTGTCAGGTATAGCCTGGTGATCGGCACAGCCACAGCCTGGCCCACTGCGCCCGATCCACCCAAAACGGCAGGAACGGACCAATCAGGCCACGTGCTGCAGAAAATCCTTCAACCGCTGGCTGGGCGGATTCGACAGCAGTTCCGCGGGCGGCCCGTCGTGCGCGATCTTGCCCCCGTCGATGAACAGCAGCCGGCTGCCGACCTTGGCGGCGAACTCCATTTCGTGGGTGACCACGATCATGGTCATGCCTTCTTCGGCCAAATCGCGCATGACCTTGAGTACCTCGTGGCGCAGCTCCGGGTCGAGCGCCGAAGTCGGCTCGTCGAACAGCATCAGCTTGGGCCGGATGGCCAGCGCCCGGGCGATCGCCACGCGCTGCTGCTGCCCGCCGGACAGCTCAGACGGATAATGGTTCATGCGCTCGGCCAGCCCGACCTTGCCCAGCAATTCGACCGCGGCCTGGCGGGCCTGCTCACGGCTGGCGCCGCGCGTGTGGATGGGCCCGAACATGACGTTCTGCAGCGCGGTCATCTGCGGGAAGAGGTTGAACTGCTGGAACACCATGCCGGCCTCGCGGCGAATCTCGCGCACCTGCGCGGCCGGACCGCGCACGCTCAGGCCGTCGACGAGCAGGTCGCCGCCCTGTATGGTTTCCAGCACGTTGATGCAGCGCAGGAAGGTCGACTTGCCCGAGCCCGACGGCCCGACGACCACGACGACCTCGCCCTGCTCGATGTTCAGCGTGATGCCATCCAGGACCGTGGAATCGCCGAAGCGCTTGGTGACGTCACGGAATTCGACCATGCTCATAGTATGCGCATCCTTTTTTCCACGGCCCGCAGGCCGGCGGCGATCAGGCCGGTCAGGATCAGGTAAATGACGGCCACCGCCGACCAGATCTCCAGCGCGCGGAAGTTGGCCGCCATGATTTCCTGTCCTTGCCGGGTTAGCTCGGCCACGCCGATGACGATGAACAGCGACGAATCCTTCAGGCTGATGATGCACTGGTTGCCCAGCGGCGGGATCATCCGCCGGAACGCCACCGGGCCGATGATGTGCGCAAGGATCTTGTAAAACGGCAGGCCCATGGCCTGCCCGGCCTCATGCAGGCCCTTGGGCACGGATTGCAGCGCGCCGCGCACGATCTCGGCGATGTATGCGCCCGAGTTGATCATCAGCGTCACGATGGCGGCGGGCTCTGCCTCGACGCGCACGTCGGCCAACACCGGCAGCGCGAAGTAGATGAACATCACCTGCACGACGATGGGGGTGCCGCGCATGACGGCTACGTAGGCCGAGGCAATGTCGTGCAGCAGCATGCCGAAGGGCGCGGCCAGCACGGGCAAGCCCACTTCGCGCAGCGCCGGCAGCAGCATGGCTGCCAGCACCGCCGCCGCGACGATCCAATACGCTGCCTGGATGCCGCCAGCGAACCGATGCGCGAACAAGGCGTACAGCAGCACGGCGACGACCAGCACCCACGGCGCCACGGTCACGCGCCAGCCGTGGCGCAACGCGCCCTCGGGCACGCTGGCCCGCCCATAGGTTTTGGCCACGCCGGCCAGCACGCCCAACACGAAACCACCGATCAACCCCCAGAAGGTGATCTTGACGGTCATCAGCGTGCCGTCGAGCAGGTTGGGCAGCGCGTCCCAGATTACAGACCAGTCGAAGTCCACGATGTCCCCCCGGAACCTGCGGGCCGGGACATGGCCACGGCGTCCGCGTCAAACGACGGGCCGGCCGCAAGCCGCGCGGCGGCGGCGCGGCCGGCGACCGGCATGCAGGCGCTGCAGCCGCTTACGGCTGCTTGCCGAACCACTTCTCGTAGATGGCGTCGTACTGGCCGTTGGCCTTCAGCGCGGCGAGCGCCTTGTTGACTTGCGGGACCAGCTCGCTGCCCTTGGGGAAGGCGATGCCATAGAAGTCGCCGCTCTTGACGGTGCCGGCCACCTTGACGCGGCCTTTGCCTGCCGTGTTGGCGTAGTACTGGACGTTGGGCGTGTCGTGCACGGCGGCATCGACGCGGCCGGTGGCCAGCTCCAGGTAGGCGTTGTCGATGTTGGGGAAGAGCTTGAGCTTGGCGCCGGGCACCTGTTCGCGCAAGAAGTCAACCGTGGCCGTGCCGGTCTTGACCGCGACGGTCTTGCCAACCAGGTCCTGCGCCGTCTTGATGTTGTCATTCTTGCTGCTGACCAGGATGGCCAGGCCGCTTTCATAATAGGGATCGGAGAAGTCGATCACCTTCTTGCGGTCGTCGCGGATGGTGATGCCGGCCAGCGCCACATCGATGTTGCGCGTCTGCAGGCCCGGGATGATGCCGTTGAAGTCCATGGGCTGCAGCTTGTACTTCAGGTTCAGCTCCTTGGCGATGGCGGCCCACAGGTCGATGTCGAACCCGGTATACGTGTTGCCCTGCTTGAATTCGAAAGGCACGAACGCGGTGTCGGTGGCGACGATCAGTTCGCGTTCCTGGGCCGTCGCCGCGGGGGCAAACGCGCCCAGGGCGAGGGACATGCCGGCCAGCATGGCGGCGAATTTGGCTTTGATCATGACAGGCTCCTATACGGGTCGGACGCTCGGACGCGACGGCCGGTCCGGATGGTTTGACGACGAATGGGACCGGGGTCGGAACGCCCGCCTGGCCCGTGTGGGGCACGGCGGGACGCTGGAGCGAATCTTAGCGCATCCGTCCCCTTCTCCGACAGCGCCGCGGCCCGCCGGGACGGGCCATTACAATGACCGCAAGCCGGAGAACCCATGCCATTCAAACTTCAAACGATTTGCGGACCGCGCCGCAGGATCGGCCAGGAAATCGGCAAGCTGGCCCGACCGCGCATGGCCGCTTACCTGGCGCAAAGCCCGGTCTGGGCGGCGCTGCGTCCCTGGCGCGGCCACGCCTACCTGGACGAATTGGCCGGCTGCGTGCAGCGCGCGTTGCCGTCGGTCTGGGAAGAGTTCGAAGGACTGGCCGAAGGCCTGCGCATGCCGCTGCCCGACGTGCTGCTGTGGCACTGCCGCGGCGAGCTGCTGCACAGCGCGCCCGAGGGTTGCACGTCGATTGCCTGGCATGGCACGGACGGCACGCGCTGGATCGGCCATAACGAGGATGGCGACCCTTACCTGTACGGCCGCTGCCTGTTGCTGGACGTGCGGCCCGACGACGCGCCGGGCTATGTCGCCTTCGCCTATCCGGGGTCGCTGCCGGGACACACCTTCGGCGCCAACCGGGCCGGACTGGTCCAGGTCATCAACAACCTGCGCACGCGCCGGCGCCATGCCGGGGTGCCGCGCATGTTCCTGGCGCGCGCCGTGCTGGACTGCGCGACGCTGGACCAGGCCCTGGCAGTGCTGCAGTCGCATCCGCGCGCCGGCGGCTTTCACCACCTGCTCGGCGCGGCGCGCGAGCCGCGCATCGTGGGCGTGGAAGCCGCCCCCGGCCTATGCTCGGTGCAGGAAGTCACGCGCGGCACGGCGCACGCCAACCACTTGACGCATCCGGGCGCCGAGCGCGTGCCGCAAATCGTCACCGACTCTTCGCGCGCGCGGCAAAGCCGGGCCGAGAACCTGATGGATACCTGGCCGCCGCAAGCCGACGGGGACACGGTCGTGGCGGCGCTACTCGACGAGCAAGGCCCGCTGCCCATCCTGCGGCGCGCGCCCGATGATCCCGACCAGGAAAACACCCTGGCCACGGCACTGTTCGAAATGCGCGACGGCGGCCTTGCCCTGCGCATTCATGACCGCAGCCCGGAGCCTGTGCTCACCCTGCCGATCCTCTAGGCGCGGCCCAGGCCGCGCGGGCGTACGTGCGCCCTAGGCCGCGGGCGGCCCGTAACCGCCGCCTCCCGGCGTTTCCACCACGAAGACGTCGCCCGGATTGAGCTGCGCGCTGTCCTGCGGACCCAGCTCCTGGACGGTGCCGTCGGCGCGCTCGATGTAGTTGCGGCCGACCTTGCCGGGCTGGCCGCCTGCCAGCCCGAATGGCGCGTGCAGGCGGTTGTTCGACAGGATGGCCGCGGTCATGGGCTCCAGGAAGCGCACGCGGCGCACCCCGCCGTCGCCGCCGCGCCAGCGTCCCGCCCCGCCCGAGCCGGCGCGGATCTCGTAGGACTCCAGCCGCACCGGGAAGCGCAGCTCCAGGATTTCCGGGTCGGTCAGCCGCGAGTTGGTCATGTGCGCTTGCACCACCGACGTGCCGTCGAAGCCGCCTGCCTCCTCGAAGGGCTTGCCCAGTTCGCGCGGACCCGCACCGGTGCCGCCGGCGATGGTTTCGTAGTATTGGTAGCGGTCGTTGCCGAAGGTGAAGTTGTTCATCGTGCCCTGGCTGGCGGCCAGCACGCCCAGCGCCCCATACAAGGCGTTGACGATGCACATCGAGGTCTCGACGTTGCCGGCCACCACCGCCGCCGGCGGGTTCGGGCGCAGCATCGAGCCTTGCGGCACGATGATCTCGATGGGTTTCAGGCACCCTGCGTTCAGCGGGATCTCGTCGTCGACGAGGGTACGGAACACATATAGCACCGCAGCCACGGCGATCGCCGCCGGCGCGTTGAAGTTGTTGGCCAGCTGGGCCGACGTGCCGGTGAAGTCCACGACCGCGCTGCGCGCCTGGCGGTCGACCTTGACGGCCACCTTGATCACCGCGCCGTTGTCCAGCGGGTACTCGTAGCTGCCATCCTTCAAGACCGTGATGACGCGGCGCACCGATTCCTCGGCGTTGTCCTGCACGTGGCCCATGTAGGCACGGACCACGTCCAGGCCGAAGTGCTCGCACATGCGCAGCAGTTCCTGCACGCCCTTTTCGTTGGCGGCGATCTGCGCGCGCAGGTCGGCCAGGTTCTGGTCCGGGTTGCGCGCCGGCCACTTGCCGCTGGCCAAAATGGCGCGCGCGGCGTCCTCGCGGAATTCCCCTTCGCGCACCAGCTGGAAGTTGGTGAACAGCACGCCCTCGTCCTCCAGCGTGCGCGAATCCGGCGGCATGGACCCCGGCGTGGTCCCGCCGATGTCGGCGTGGTGGCCGCGCGAGCCGACGAAGAACAGGATGCGCTGCGGCGAGGACGGGTCGAACACCGGCGTGATCACCGTCACGTCCGGCAGGTGGGTGCCACCGTGGTAAGGGTCGTTCACGACATAGGCGTCCCCAGGCCGCATGCGCCCGGCGTTTTCGCGCATCACCGTCTTGATCGACTCGCTCATCGATCCCAGGTGCACCGGCATGTGCGGGGCGTTGGCGATCAGGTTGCCTTCGGCGTCGAAGATCGCGCAGCTGAAGTCGAGCCGCTCCTTGATGTTGACCGAGTAGGCGGTGTTCTGCAGGCGGTAGCCCATCTGCTCGGCGATGGACATGAACAGGTTGTTGAACACCTCCAGCATGACCGGATCGGCCGCAGTGCCCACTGCGCGCCGCTCGGGGCGCGCCTTGACGCGGCGCAGCACCAAATGGTCGCGCGGCGTGACCTCGGCCTGCCAGCCGGCTTCCACCACCGTGGTCTGGTTGGGTTCCGAAATGATGGCCGGACCATCGATGCGGTCGCCTTGGACCAGGTCCTCGCGCACGTACAGCGGCGTGTCGCACCACTGACCCTCGCTGTACATGCGCACCGTCGACCGCGGCGCAAGCGGCCCTTCCCGCCTACGCTGCGGCACGGCCTCGTCCACGCGCTCGCCGCCGCCGCTGGCTTCGACCGAAATCGTCTCGACCACGAGTTCGCGGCCCGGCATCAGGAAGGAGTAGCGCTGCCGGTACGCGGCCTCGAAGGCTTGCTTCATCTGTGCGAGCGTGCCGAACGGCACCTCCAGCGCGGTATCGGTACCGCGGTACTTCAGGTGGACGCGCCGCGTCACCGAGATATCACCCTGCGGCACGTGCTGGCGGCGCAGCTCGGCCTCGGCCTGGCCGGCCAGCGCGTCCAGCCCTGCACCCAGCTCTGGCATGAGCGACTCGTCCAGGGTCTTTTCCACCGTTTGCTGGCGCATCTCGGCCTGGTCGGCCAGGCCCATGCCGTAGGCGGACAACACGCCGCCCAACGGGTGGGCGAACACCGTGTTCATGCCTAGCGCATCGGCGACCAGGCAGGCATGCTGGCCGCCTGCGCCGCCGAAGGTCGTCAGCGCGTAGCCGGTCACGTCGTGGCCGCGCTGCACCGAGATGCGCTTGATCGCTTCGGCCATGTTGCCCACGGCGATCTCCAGAAAGCCCGCCGCCAGCGCCTCGGGCGTCATGGCTCGCCCAGTGTCGCGCTCGACCTGTTCGGCCATTTCGGCAAAGCGCTGCTCGACGATATCGCGATCCAGCGGCTGGTCGGCGTTCGGGCCGAACACGCGTGGGAAATAATCGGGCTGGATCTTGCCCAGCATGACGTTGCAGTCGGTCACCGTCAGCGGCCCGCCGCGCCGGTAGCAAGCCGGGCCTGGATTGGCCCCGGCCGAATCCGGGCCGACGCGCAGGCGTGCGCCGTCAAAGTGCAGGATGGACCCGCCACCGGCTGCCACGGTGTGGATGCTCATCATGGGCGCGCGCATGCGCACGCCGGCGACCTGCGTTTCGAACTCGCGCTCGAACTCGCCCGCGTAGTGCGAGACGTCGGTGGACGTGCCGCCCATGTCAAAGCCGAT
Organism: uncultured Alcaligenaceae bacterium; assembly: GCA_937908115.1. Lineage (GTDB taxonomy): Bacteria > Pseudomonadota > Gammaproteobacteria > Burkholderiales > Burkholderiaceae_B > CALEQZ01. Next base: position 32,860 of record CALEQZ010000043.1, read on the forward strand.
GACGCGCTTGAACCCGGCCAGTTCGCTGGTGCGCGCCATGCCGACGATGCCACCGGCCGGTCCGGACAGGATGGCGTCCTTGCCGCGAAAGCGGTGCGCGTCGGTCAGTCCCCCGCTCGATTGCATGAACATCAGCCGCACGCCCGGCAATTCGCTTGCCACCTGGTCGACGTAACGGCGCAGGATGGGTGACAGGTAGGCGTCGACCACCGTGGTGTCGCCGCGCGAGACGAACTTGATCAAGGGGCTGGTTTCGTGCGAGGTGGAAACCTGCGTGAAGCCGATTTCCTTGGCGATGGCGGCGGCGCGCTGCTCGTGCTGCGGCGACTGCCACGCGTGCATGAACACGATGGCCACGGCGCGCACGCCACTGTCGTAGGCCTGCTGCATGCGCGCGCGCAGCGATTGCTCGTCCAGCGGGCGCACCACCGAGCCATCGGCGGCCAGCCGCTCGTCGGCCTCGACCACCGCCTCATAGAGCATCTCTGGCAGGACGATGTGCCGCTCGAACAGCCGCGGCCGGTTCTGGTAGGCGATACGCAGCGCGTCGCGAAAGCCGCGCGTGGTCACTAGCAGCGTGCGCTCGCCCTTGCGCTCGAGCAGCGCGTTGGTGGCCACGGTCGTGCCCATCTTCACGCAGTCGATGCGGTCGGCCGGCACGGGCTCGCCCGGGGCCAGCCCGAGCAGCTTGCGTATACCGGCCACGGCCGCGTCGCGATACTGCTCCGGGTTCTCCGACAGCAGCTTGGCCGTGACCAGGGTGCCGTCGGGCCGGCGCGCGACGATGTCAGTAAACGTGCCGCCGCGGTCTATCCAAAATTGCCATTTCATGCGAATCGTCCTTGTCGTTGCCTTGATTGGTCCATGCGGCCGCGCCGCGCCCTGCCCGTCCTACAGCGACGTGGCCGCGCGCGCGGCCTGGTCGTACAGCCCGGACAGCGCGCGCAACGCCGTGCCCAGCTGACGCGTGATTTCCGGCCCGATCCCGCCGGCCGTCTCCAACCCGTCCAGCAGGCATTGCTCGCGGATGCGGGCGTAGCGCCCGATGGCGTCGGCGCCGGCGGGGGTGACCGAATACAGCACCTCCTTGCCGCTGCGCGTGCCCCGCACCACGCCCAGCCGCTCCAGCTTCTTGAGCGAATAGCTGACGATGTGCGTGTCCTCGACGTTGAGCGTGAAGCAGATGTCGGCCAGCTTCTTGGGCCGCTGGCGGTGGTAGACGTGGTGCAGCACCATCACGTCGGTGGCGGTCAGGTCGGGCAGGCCGGCCGCGGCCATGCAGCGCACCGTCCAACGGTTGAAGGCATGGCTGGCGATCATCAGCCCGAACTCGACCTCGGACAGGTCGGGGGCGCGCTCGGCCAGGTGGGCCGACGACGCGATCAGCGTTTTCTTCATCGTCGCTCGTTGCTGCCGGATGGGATGGTGCGTGATGATAGTGATTCGTTCATAATTTATCAACGAATTATCTACAAAAAAGTTTTCAAGGGGGATTGCGCATGAACACGCGCTTACTCGAAACCTTTCTCTGGGTCGCGCAGCTGCGCAGCTTCAAAGGCGCGGCCGCGCGGCTGAACCTGACGCAGGCGGCAGTCTCTGGGCGCATCGCCGCGCTGGAAAGCGACCTGGGCAACCAGTTATTCGAGCGGGCCGGCCGCGACGTCCAGCTCACGCCCGCCGGGTGTGCCCTACTGCACCATGCGCAGCGGCTACTCGACGCCGACCGTGCCATGCGCCAGGCACTGCAGCAGCCGCAACCGCTGCGCGGCACGGTCCGGGTGGGCATCGTCGAATCCATCGTGCATACGTGGTTCCGGCCCTTCGTGGCCGCCTTGCAGCACACCTACCCGGACATCGAGATCGAACTGACCACCGAATCGACACGCCGGCTGCAAGACCTGCTCAAGCGCGGCCGTGTGGACGCGATCCTGCAGACCGACCCGGTGGTCGGCGAAGACATCCGCAACCGCGACCTGGGAACGCTCGCCATGGGCTGGATTTGCGCGACTGATGCGGCGATTCCTTCGCACGCGCCCCTGGCCGACCTGCTTGCCTGGCCGATGGTGACCTTTCCCCGCTACTCGCAGCCGCACATGCAGCTGCTCGAAGTCATCGACCGCGCAGGGCTGCGTCCCGGGCGCCTGCATTTCGTCTCTTCGATCGCCGCCAGCATGCAGTTGGTCGAAACCGGCATGGGGCTGGGTGTGCTGCCCATTGCCGCGGTCCAGGCGGGACTGGACGCGGGCCGTTACCGGCGCGTGACCTGCGAATACGAACTGCCGGACTTGCACCTGGTGGCCAGTTGGCGGCCCGACCCCGTGGCCGGCCTGGCCGAAGCCGTCGTCGGCCTGGCGCAGGAACAAATGCGGCGCTACGCGCGCGAAGTGACCACGGCCACCGCCCCGCGCGAGTGCGCGGCCCTGCTGCCGTAGCCGGCCCCAAGACCGCGCCGGCCGCGCATGCGGCGTGAAAGCCTGCTGGGGTTTTCCCGCAGCCGATCCGTGGCCGCAGCGCCGCCATCCAAGACGCCGTGCGGGTTGGCGGCTCGATAAGACTTCCTTATCGAAACCGACAACGAGAATCTGCTTGCCCGGCACGCCGGCCCTTGGCCAGAATGGGCGCCATTGCGCGGCCTGCGGACGCTGGCCGCGCAATGGAGACCGGACATGGCCCACCCGATTCGACAAGACCGCGACGCCCGGGGCGAACTGCTCATCTGGACGAACATCGACCCCGCGCACGAAGACGAATTCAACCAGTGGTACGACCGTGAGCACATGGCCGAGCGCGCCGCCATCCCGGGCTTTCTGTGGGCGCGGCGCTATCGCGCGCAGGCTGGGCCACGGCGCTACCTGGCACTGTACGGCACGCAAGACCTGCATGTGTTCGGCTCGGCTGCGTACCGCCAGGCGTTCGAAAACCAGACGCAATGGTCGCTACTGAACTTCTCGCGCATGCGCGACACGATCCGGCGCGTGGCCGCGGTCACGCCGCTTGCCGGCGCCGGCACGGGCGGCGCCATCGCCCTGCTGCCGCTGGCAGACCTGGCGCGCGCCGAACAGGCTGCCCGCCTTGCCGCCGGATTCCAGGCGCAGGCGGCCGGTTTGCTGGCCCTGCGCGTGCTCGTGCCTGATGCCGAGCTGTCCACGCCGCTGCCCTCGGAAGATGTCACCACGCGCGTGCTCGAACCCCTGCTCGCGGTCGACGCGGTCTCGGAAGCCTCAGCCCAGGATGCCGCGCGCGCGCTCGTCGACCGCCTGGCGCTCGCGCCGGACGGCGCCCAGGTTTTCCGGCTGCTATGGGAACTGCGCGCGGACGATTTGCGCTGCGCGCCCCCTGCCGCCGGCGCCCGCCCATGAGGCCGTGGGCCAACGCCTCGGCCGCCATGGTAACCATCTTAGTAATTTCCCTAGACACGGCCCGTTTGCGGCGAAGATCGCCGACGTAACACCTACAATCCCCGGGCTTGCATACGTCGACGAATCGGACAGGCGTTCCGAAAAGACGTGTCACCCATTGGCCTGCCAGGCCCTTCTGCAAGGATATCTGCCCATGAAGAAGACCGTTTCCCTCATCGCCGCCGGCTTTGCGCTCGGCGCTTGCGTCACCGCCCAGGCGCAGACGACCTGGGACCTGCCCTCGGCCTATCCGGCGTCGAACTTCCATGTCGAGAACCTCAAGGAATTCGTCCAGGACGTCGAAAAGCTCTCCGGCGGCAAGCTGAAGATCACCATCCACGACAACGCCTCGCTGTTCAAGGCGCCCGAGATCAAGCGTGCCGTGCAAGGCAACCAGGCGCAGATCGGCGAAATCCTGCTGACCAACTTCGCCAACGAGGCGCCGGTCTATGCGCTCGACGGCCTGCCCTTCCTGGCCAGCGGCTACGAGCAGGCCTGGAAGCTCTACCAGGCGCAAAAGCCCTTCCTGGACAAGAAGCTCGAATCGCAAGGCATGATGCTGCTCTTTGCGGTGGCCTGGCCGCCGCAGGGCATCTTCGCCAACAAGGAAATCAAGCAGGTGCGCGACATGCAGGGCCTGAAATGGCGCGCCTACAGCCCCGTGACGGCGCGCATCGCCGAACTGGTCGGCGCCCAGCCGATCACGGTGCAGCAGGCCGAGCTGGCGCAGGCCATGGCCACCGGCGTGATCGACTCGTACATGTCGTCGGCCTCCACCGGCTACGACACCAAGACCTACGAGTACATCAAGAAGTTCTATGACACCCAGGCCTGGCTGCCCAAGAATGCGGTGATCGTCAACCGCAAGGCGTTCGAGGCGCTCGATGCCGACACCCAGCAGGCGCTGCGCAAGGCCGCGGCCGAGGCCGAAACCCGCGGCTGGAAGGCGTCCGAGGAAAAGAACAAGTGGTACCAGCAGCAGCTGACCGCCAACGGCATGGAAATCATCACCCCCACGCCTGAGCTCAAGGAAGGCCTGGGCGTGGTCGGCCAACGCATGCTCGATGAATGGCTCAAGCAGGCCGGCGCGGACGGCCAGGCCATGGTCGACGCTTACCGGAAGAACTGATGCGCCGAGCCCTCGATACGCTGTACGCCGTGTCCGGGGGCCTGGCGGCCCTTTGCATGATAGGCGTGCTCGCCTGCGTGGTGATCGCCATCGTCAGCCGCCAGCTTGACGTCTATGTAGCCGGCATGGATGCCTATGCCGGCTATTTCATGGCGGCGGCCGGTTTCCTGGCGCTGGCCAGCACCCTCAAGCACGGCGAGCACATCCGCGTCACCCTGCTGCTCAATTCTCTGTCCAAGCCGGGCAAGCGGCGCATGGATATCTTCGCACTGCTGGTCGGCTGCGTGCTGGCTGCATCGCTGGCGTGGTTCAGCGTCAAGCTGGTGCACGACTCCTGGCTGTACAACGACATCTCCACCGGCAACGACGCGACGCCGCTCTGGATCCCGCAAATCAGCATGGCCGTGGGCGCCGTGCTGTTCCTGGTCGCGCTCGTGGACGAAGCGATTGCCCGCATCCGCGGCATCGAGCCCGTGCAGGCACACGAAGACCAACGTCATGAATGAAGTCGCCGTCATTACCCTGCTGATCATTTCCATCTTCGTGCTGCTCGGCTGCGGGGTATGGGTCGGCCTGACGCTGGTCGGCGCGGCCTGGATAGGCATGGAACTCTTTTCCAGCCGCCCGGCCGGCGACGCCATGGCGATCACCATGTGGGGGGCAGCCTCGAGCTGGACGCTGACGGCGCTGCCGCTGTTCTTGTGGATGGGCGAGATTCTGTTTCGCACGCGGCTGTCCCAGGACCTGTTCCGCGGCTTGGCGCCGTGGCTGGAACGGCTGCCCGGGCGCCTGCTGCACGCCAACGTGATCGGCTGCGGCATCTTCGCGGCAGTGTCGGGGTCATCGGCGGCGACCTGCGCGACCATCGGCAAGATGACCCTGCCTGAACTCAAGACCCGCGGCTATCCGGACGACATGGTGATCGGCACGCTGGCCGGCGCCGGCACGCTGGGCCTGCTCATCCCGCCCTCCATCATCATGATCGTCTATGGCGTGGCCGCCGACGTGTCCATCGCGCAGCTGTTCATCGCCGGCATCGTGCCAGGCATCGTGCTGGCCGCGCTCTTCATGGGCTACATCGCCGTCTGGGCGCTGCTCAACCGCGACAAGGTTCCGGCCGCCACCGAGCGCCTGCCGCTGGCACGCAAGCTGTACGAGTCACGCCACCTCATCCCGGTCGTGCTACTGATCGCCGTCGTGCTCGGGTCCATCTACGGCGGCATCGCCACCGCCACCGAGGCAGCCGCCGTCGGCGTGGTCGGCGCGCTGCTGCTGTCGCTGGCGCAAGGGTCGCTGAACTGGCGCACGTTCAAGGCGTCGCTCATGGGCGCCACGCGCCTGTACTGCATGATCGCGCTCATCCTGGCCGGCGCGCAGTTCCTGACCCTGTCCATGGGTTATATCGGCCTGCCGCGCGCACTGGCCGAATGGATCGGTTCGCTGGGCCTGTCGCAGTTCGGGCTCATCGTGGCGCTAACGGTGTTCTTCATCGTCCTGGGCTGCTTCCTGGACGGCATTTCCATGGTGGTGCTGACCATGGGCGTGCTGTTACCGACGGTGACGGCCGCCGGCATAGACCTGATCTGGTTCGGCATTTTCATCGTCTTCGTCGTCGAAATGGCCCAGATCACGCCGCCGGTGGGTTTCAACCTGTTCGTGCTGTCGGGCATGACCGGACGCGAGCTGCCCTATGTGGCGCGGGTGACCCTGCCGATGTTCGTACTGATGATCCTTGCGGTGCTGCTGCTGTACTGGTTTCCGGGCATGGCGACCTGGCTGCCGCAGCACATGCGGCTGTAGGCCGCAGGCGCGCCCTATTCGAACAGCGGCAACGTATAGGGGTCGACGCCGGCCGGCTGCGCTGGCGCCTGCCCCGGCCGCGACAGCGAGCCCACCCGCACGCCCAGCAGGCGCAGGCGGCGGTCCAGCGGCACGCGCTTCAGGCATGAGCCGGCCGCGCGCCGGATCGCCACGGCCTCGCCCACCGGCTGCTCCAGCGTCACGTCGCGAGTCACCGTGCGGAAGTCGTCATAGCGCAGCTTCACGCCCACGGTGCGGCCGACGTAGCCCTTGCGCGCCAAGTCTTCGGCCAGCCGCACGCATAGCCGCGTGAAGATCTCACCCAGTTCCTGGCGGTCATGGCGCGGATGCAGGTCGCGCTCGAAGGTGGTTTCCCGGCTGATCGATTTGGGCTCACTGTGCGTCACCACGGGGCGATCGTCGCGGCCGTGGGCCGCGGCATGCAGCCAGGCCCCGTAGCTCGCGCCGAAGTGCTGCACCAGCCATTGCAGGTCGGCCGCGGCCAGTTCGCCCAGCGTATCGATGCCCAGCGCCTGCAGGCGCGCGGCGGACTTCGGGCCGATGCCATTCAACCGCCGCACCGGCAGCGGCCAGATGCGGGTCGGCAAGTCGTCGTGGCGGATCACGGTGATGCCGCCCGGCTTGTCCATCTCGGAAGACAGCTTGGCCAGCAGCTTGTTGGGCGCCACCCCTATCGAACAGCTCAGCGACGTGGCCTCGCGCACCCTGGCCTGCAGGATCGCGGCGATGTTGCGTGCGCCGGCCAACGGATCGCCCGGCCGGCTGTCCTGCGCGCCGGGCACATCGGTCAGGTCGATGTAGATCTCGTCGATGCCGCGGTCCTCTATGCACGGCGCGACTTCCCGCACCGCCGCCTTGAACAGCCGCGAATAATGCCGGTAACGGTCGAAATCCGCCGGCAGCATGACGGCGTCGGGCGCCAGGGCCGCCGCCTTCATCATGCCCATGGCCGAGTGCACGCCCAGCAGCCTGGCCTCGTAGGTGGCCGTGGCGACCACGCCGCGGCCGACGTAATCACGCAGCCGGGCACACGCCAGCGACCCGTCTGCCTGCAGCACCGGCGGCTTGCCGCCCCCGCCGATGACCACCGGCTGGCCGCGCAGCTGCGGATAGCGCAGCAGCTCCACGGACGCGTAGAAAGCATCCATGTCCAGGTGGGCGATCAAGCGGGCAGGCATGGGCGGCGACGGATCTGGCGCCCCGCGGCAGGCGCGGCCAGCGCCCGCGCGCAGCGTGCGGCCGTCGGCCCGCGCCGGCATCACGGGGCCGGCGCGGCAATGATAAATCAGCGCTCGGCGAGCGCCGCCTCGGCCGCCAGGCCGATGGCCAGCACCTTTCGGTCCTGGCCGCCCGCGGCGGCGATCATCAGCCCCACAGGCGCCTGGCCAGGCGCATGGCAAGGCAGCGACAGCGCACAGCCGTCAAGGAAGTTGATGAAAGTGGGGTTGCGCAGGATCAGGCCGTTGGCCGCGAAATACCGCGCATCGTCGGCCTGCAGCTCGGCGATCGGCGGCGCGACCACCGGCACGGTGGGCATGATGAGCGCGTCGTAGCCGGCAATGCATGCCTGCACGTCGGCGATCCAATCGCGTCGCGCGTCCAGCAGGTCGATAAAGTCGGCAGCGGTCATTTCCCGCCCGCGCTCGATGCGCGAGCGCACCCGCGGGTCATAGGCATCGCCCGCGCGCGCAAGCAGCGGCCGGTGCCAGGCCCAGGCCTCGGCGGCCGTAAAGCCGCCCTTGGCGTTGATCTCGGCCAGGCGCGCAAAGGCCGGCACTTCGATCTCCTGCACCAGCGCGCCGGCGCGCGCCAGGCGATCGCGCGCCCGCTCGAAGGCCGCTGCCACCGTGTCGTCCATGCCATCGAGCGCCAGGGTGACGGGCACCGCCAGGCGCAGCCCGCGCAGCGAAGCCGGCGCGGGAACTTCGGGCGGTTCGCCCGCCATCACCGCGTCCAGCAGCGCGCAGCAGGCCACCGACGGCGCGATCGGGCCGACCGAATCCAGGTGCCGGGACAGCGGCAGCACGCCTTGCATGGGAATGCGGCGTGCGGTCGGCTTAAAGCCGGTCAGGCCGCATAGCGCGGCCGGGATCCGGACCGAGCCGCCCGTATCCGAACCAATGGCGCCGGCGGCCATGCCGTCGCTGACCGACACCGCCGCGCCCGACGACGAGCCGCCCGGGATGCGGCCGGTGGCACGGTCCCAGGGGTTACGCGGCGTACCGTAGTGCGGGTTGATCCCCAATCCGGAATACGCGAACTCGGTCATGTTGGTGCGCCCGACGATCACGGCACCGGCCGCCTGCAGCCGCCGCACCGCCTCTGCCGTGCGCGAGGCCGGCGGCTCGCCGCGGCGTGCGACCGAGCCGGCCAGCGTCGTCTGTCCGCCCACGTCGAACAAATCCTTGATCGACAGCGGCAACCCTTCCAGCGGCGAACGCGCCAGGCCGGCACGGCGCAAGGCATCGGAGGCGTGCGCCGCGGCCAGGGCCTGGTCCGCATACAGGGCGGTGAAGACACGCCCGCCCTCGCCTGCCGGGTCACTGGCGCGAGCCAGCACGGCTTCGGTCAGGGCTGTCGAGGTGGTACGACCGGCGCCGAGGTCGGCGGCCAGTTCTTGCAAAGTGCGAAGCATGACGAAATCCGAGGCGGCAATAGACGACGGCGAAGGTTCAGGCCACTTCGGGCAAGACCTCCACGGCGTAGCGATGCGAGATAGTACGCCGTCTGCGCGGATCGTGCAGTTCCATCTCGAACACCGGCGCTGGCCGGATGCCGCCTATGGCGGCGACCGTGCCGCACGTCATCCCCACGCCGTCGGGCAGTCCGCCCCGCGCGTAGCCGGCGATCAGTTCGGCCGGCGTGCGCAGCTCGGCCGCCGGGCCTTCCTGGTACAGCACGGTACGGTCGCCTTCGACGATGCGCGAGCGCAATACCAGCTCGTCCCAATGGCCGGCGACCTCGGCCAGCGGCCAGGCCTGCGCCGCCACCGGCTTGGCGCACACCTGCTTGGACAAGGCGACGCTGACGGCTTCCAGCTTGCGGTCGGTGTGGTCCGACGCGATGCTGACGTAGAGCTCGCCGCCTGCGGCAAAGACAAAGGCTTCCACTTCGCCCGAGGTATGCGGGCCGACCACTTGGATGGCCGGCGCCTGCACCAGCTGGTTGGCCGCGATGCGGTAGTACAAGGGGACGGCGCTAGGCCGCGGCACGCCGATCGCGGCCAGCTCCTCGATATGGTGCTCGATGGCCGCCAAGTCCCGGCCGGCCCATCCGGCCACGACCAGTTCGCGGATGTCTGCCTGCAGCGGGCGCGTGCCGCCGTCGTGAATCACTTCGAAAGTCAGTTTCATGTTCAACCACCCACCGCAGCCGGCAGCCACAACGCCAGCTGCGGAAACACCACCAGCAGCGCGATCATGACGAAAAGCGCCGCCACGAAAGGCAAGGCACCCAAGATCACGGCATTCATGGAGCCGCCCTTGCGCAGGCTCTGCACCACGAACAGGTTCAGGCCCACCGGCGGCGTGATGAGTGCCGTCTCCACCAGCACGATGATCAGGATGCCCAGCCATATCGGGTCGAAGCCCATGGCGATGAGCGCCGGCGCGATGATCGGGATGGTCGTGATCATCATCGACAGCGTTTCCATGAAGCAGCCGAGCACCAGGTAAAACGCAACGATGATCAACACCATCGCGAGCGGCGACACATCCAGCGACCGGATGCTCTCGGTCAGCGCGCTGGTCAGGCCGGTGGCCGACATGACGAAGTTCAGGAACCCTGCGGCGATCACGATGAGCATGATCATCGCCGTGGCCTTGAGCGTGTTCTCCGCGGCCTCGCGCAGCATCGCCAGGTTCAGCCGCCTAAAGCCCGCGGCCAGCGCCAGCGCGCCGGTCACGCCCAGCGCGGCGGCTTCCGTCGGCGTGGCCAATCCGGCGTAGATCGACCCCACCACCAGCAGGAAAATGCCCAACGGCGGCAGCAGGTGCACCAATGCCGCCATGCGCTCGGGCCAGGAGGCGCGCACCTTGTGCCCACCCCACCCGGGCCGCAGCGTGCAGGCCAGCGCCACCGTCGTCATGAACAACAGCGCCAGGCCCAGCCCCGGCAGGATGCCCGCGAGGTAGAGCTTGGGCACCGAGGAATTGGTCAGCACGCCATAGATCACCAGGTTGATCGACGGCGGAATCAGGATGCCCAGCGTGCCACCCGCGGCCAGGCTGCCCAAGAAGAGCGGCTCGTTATAGCCATACTTGCGGATCTGCGGGATGGCCACCGTCCCGACCGTGGCGGCGGTGGCCACGCTCGACCCCGACGTGGCCGAGAACACCGTCGATGCGCCGATGTTGGCGTGCATCAGCCCGCCCGGCAGCCACGACAGCCACAAGCTCATGGCCCGGTACATGTTTTCGGCAAAGCCTGCGCGCAACAGGATCTCGCCCAGCAGGATGAACAGCGGAATGGCCACCAGCAGGAACTCGTTGCTGGTGCTCCAGGCCAGCTCGCCCATCGCGCGCGCCAGCGGCAGCATGGAAAAAAGCGGGTCCAGCACCAGGCCCAGCACGCCCAGGGCCGCGCCCACCGGTATGCTCAGCCCGATGAGCACGAGCAGCAGCACAAGCGCGGTCGCGATCATGCCCGCTCCCTCGCCACGATGCGCTCGCCGGCGGCTGCCTCTTCGTCGGCCTCTTCCTGCGCGCTGCGCATGCCGCAGATGGCCTTGAGCGTGGCCAGGTCCCCCGTGACCAGGGCGATGCTGGCGCGCACCAACATCAGCGCCAGCACCACGCACATCCACGCCAGGCCAGCCACCCAAAGCGCCTGCGGTATCCACAGCGGCGTGGCCAAGGGCGTATTGGCCGTCGCGCCCTGCTGCCAGGACGCCAGCACCACGTCGGCCGCGTAGCGCGTCAGGTATGCCATGAAAACGCCCAGGGCGACCAGCGCCAGCCAATCGAGCACGGCGCCGACCCGCACGGGCAGCTTCTGGTAGAGGGCGTCGATGCGCACGTTGGCCCGCTGCAAAGTGGCAAAGGCCAGCGCCCATGACGTGCTGATGGCAAAGGCATATCCCGACAGCTCGTCGGCGCCGCCCGTGGTAAAGCCCAGGAACTTGCGCGCAACCACGTCGAAAGTGATGAGCGCGACGCTGGCCAGCGTCAGCGCCGCACCCGCCCACACCGCCCAGCGCGACAGGACAGCGGCGGCCGCAAGCAGCCGCGCCAGCAACGGGTGAGGAATCGTTTCACTGGTCATGACCCTTCTCCGGAGCCTGCCCGCCGCCGGCGCCCCCGCATCCCTGCGCAGGCGCCGGCGATGCGCGGCCTTACTTGCTTGCCGTCACGCCCAACGCCTTGCCGATGGTGGCGTTGAAGTCTGCCACGCATTGCTCGGAGCAGCGCTTGGCCCACTGCGGCAGCACCGCTTCTTCGGTGATTTTCTTCAGCAGCTGCCGGTCGGCCTCGGTCGGCTGGACCAGGACCATTTTGCCCTTGGCCGGATACGGGCAGGCAGGCGCGCCCGTGTTGCAGTCGTAGCCCTCTTGCGTCTGGCGGGCCGCCGCGTCCCAGATGTCGTCGATCAGCGTGTCGATGTTGGCCTGCAGGAACTCGCGCACCTTGGGATCCAGATTGTTCCAGGTCCGCCCGTTGACGGCGTGGATCTGCTGGTTCCAGTTGATCGGCAGCGCGTACAGGTGGGTGGCTACCTCATACCACTTGGCCGAATAGCCCGACAGCGAGCCCGTGATCGCGCAATCGACCACGCGGTTTTGCATGGCCGGCACCACTTCGCCGAAGGCCATGGTCACGGGCGTGCCGCCCAGCGCCTGGACGAACTCGGCGGTGGTGCGGCTGCTGGTGCGCACCTTTTTGCCCTTGACGTCGGCCAGGCCCTTGATCTCGGCATTGCAAAAGAGCACCTGCGCCGGATACGTCGAAATGCCCAGCAGCTTGACGTTGGCACCTTCGCCATAGACCTTGGCGTAGACCGGCTCAAAGGCCTTGGTGACCTTGCGCGCGGTCTCCACGTCCGGCGCCAGGCCGGCCAGGTCTATCGCCTCGTTGATGGGGTTGTCGCCGGCAAAGTACGACAGCGTGGCGGTGCCGAACTCGATAACGCCCTGGCTCATCAACCGGAGCAATTCGGGCCCCTTCAGGCCCATGTCGTTAAAGCCCTTGATCTCCGCGGTGATCCGGCCGTTGGAGCGCTCCGGTATCGTCTTGGTCCAGAAAGGCTGTTCATAGTCCGTGTAGGCGGTCAGGTTGCTCAGGCCGCCGACCACCTTCAGGTGCGTCTTGGGCAGATCCTGGGCGGCCGCGGCGCCAGCCAGCGCGATACCGGCAAGCGCGGTGAAAACGGCGTGCAGTTTCATGGTCTAGGCTCCTTGGGGGCTATTGACGAAAGCCATACAGTGGTTTTGCGGCGCCAGCCGCAAAGCTGTCCAGCGGTTTGCGGCGCCAGCCGCAAAGCCGTCCAACGGTTGCGGCGCCAGCCGCAAAACCGCCCGGCGGTTTGGGTTGCCGACGGCTGCGGCACGGCTGGGATTGCACCGCGTCGACGCGCAGCCGTCCAATCGAATGTCTGCATGCAGGGTCATAAATTCCATTTAAGACCCTGCCCCGCGACCCTGCGCCGCGCCGCGCAAAGCAAGCATTGGCGCGGCTTGCGGGGGAATCGTCGCAGCCGGATGGCCGGCGTCGGCCGGGCCGAAAACCCCACTGGAATCAGGGAAACCCCTAGCCCGCGACCGGTTCGGATTCGCACGAGCGCGCAGCGATGCGCTGCGCCTGCTGGGCGATGACGCGCACCGCATGGCTATCCGGCCCGTCCATCCAGCTTGCGGTAAAGCGCAGGTCCGGCAACGGTTCGGCGTCCACGCGTAACAGGCGCAAATCGCCGCGCGCCAGCTCCTTGCCCAGGAAAACGGGCGCGATCACGCTAGTGCCAATGCCGTCCTGCGTCATGCGCACCACCATGGACAGCGAGGCGCTGCCATACATGCGCGGGGCCTTCACTCCTGCCCGCTCGAGCATGGCGCGCACCACCTGGTAGGGGCTGCTATTGGACGGATACGTGATCACCGGCAGCCGGCCAATACGCTGCAGCGTCAACGGCTCCGGGCCGAGATCCAAGTGCGGGCTCGCCACCCAGGCCAGCGGATAGGTGCAAAGCGGCAGGTTCTCCACCCGGGACTCCAGCACCGGCCCGAGCAGCAAGGCCAGGTCGATGCGCCGCGACAGCAGGTGCTGGCGCAGCACGTAGGTGGTGTCGACCTCGATTTCCAGCACCAGTGCCGGATAGGCGTTGTGGATATGTTCGATCAGCGCCGACAGCCAGGTCTGCACGATGGTCTCGGCCACGCCGATGCGCACGGTGCCGCACATGACGTTTTCGGCGGCCGCCGCTTCGATCATCTCGCTGCGGACCTGCAGCATGCGCTCGGCGTAGGACAGCAGCTCATGCCCCTTGGCCGTGAGCCGCACGCCGCGCGCGTCGCGCTCGAACAGCCGCACACCCAGCGCACCCTCCAGCGAGGCGATGCGCTGCGACACCGCGGGCTGCGTGGTGTTGAGCTTTTCGGACGCCGCCCGGAAACTGCCCAGCGTCGCCACCCAATAAAACGTTTCGACGGTACGAAGATCCACCATGGCCGGCTCCCCCATTTGCGCCGGCCGTGAGCGGCCAGCGACGCGCGGCAAACGGCGCCTTCTGCAGGAATGGACGCTAGGCTAGCACACTGCGGCCGCCGTCCGTCAGCCGGCCCGGCCGCCGGCGCGGCGCGGGCCACCAGGCCGATGGTGCCGCCGGGTGCGCCGGTCACGATGCCGGCGGCTCGCCACGATCGGATGCTGGGCGCCGCTGCCAGGCCGGACGGTGTCAAAAGACCGACAGGCGGCTGTTCAGCAGATCGGTCACCAGCATGTGGCCGGGAGCATGCGTCAGGCAAAACGGCAACCGCGCGGCGGCGATGACCGACTGCGGCGTCACGCCGCACGCCCAGAACACCGGCAGTTCATCGGGCAGGACTTCGACCGGGTCGCCGTAGTCGGGCCGGTTGATGTCGGCGATGCCGATCAGCGAGGGATCTCCCAGGTGCACGGGCGCGCCGTGCACCCGGGGAAAGCGCGAGGTGATCTGTATGGCACGGATGGCGTCGGCCGCCTTGAACGGCCGCATCGACACCACCAGCGGGCCGGCGAAAGGTCCGGCCGCACGCGTGGGGATGTTGGTGCGCCACATGGGAACATTGGTGCCGCGGGCGATGTGCCGCACTTCCAGGCCATCGGCCTGCAACGCTTCCTCGAACGAAAACGAGCAGCCGATCAGGAAGGACACCAGGTCGTCGCGCCAGACCGCGCGCACGTCGGTCGGCTCGTCGACCAGTTCGCCGTTTTGCCAGACCCGGTAGCGCGGCAGGTCGGTGCGTATGTCGATATCCTCGCCCAGCGTCGGCAGCGACGGATCGCCCGGCTCGGATACCGCCAGCAACGGGCACGGCTGCGGATTGCGCTGGCAAAACAGCAGGAAGTCGTCAGCCAGGGCCTTGGGCACGATGGCCAGGTTGGCCTGCACATAGCCTGGCGCAAGGCCGGCCGTGGGCCCGGTCAGCTCGGCCTTGCGGGCGGCCAGGCGTACCTGCCTGGCCGGGGAAACGGCGGAAGTCATGGCGGGAGGCATCGCAACGCTTGAACACACGAGCCGACATTGCAGCGCAGCTGCCCCGGCGGCGTCCAATCGTATGTTTGGATGACCGGCGATTGATTCCGCTTATGGGCTGCCACGCCGCCTCACCCAGCGCACCGGGATGCCCCCTCGGGGGGCAAAGCGCGTATCATGCGCCCTTTGCCCCCGGCGCGGTGCGCGCCGCCCGACCGTCGTCCGAAGTTGCGCAGTCATGACCGAGTCCACCCCGACCGCCGGCGCCCATGCCGCCGCGCCCGCCCAGCCATCCCGGGCGCTGCCGGCCAACGCCTTGCTGGGCATCGGGCTGCTGATTCTGTCGATGTGCGTGCTGCCCATGCTGGATGCCGCCGGCAAATGGGTCATGGCTGCCGGCGTGCCCATGCTGGTGCTGTCCTGGGTGCGGTACACGCTGCACCTGGTGTTGGTGCTGGCCATCGTCCTACCCATGCGCGGGCCGGCCATCGTGCGCAGCAGGCGCCCGCGCGCGCAAGTCCTGCGCGGGATCTGCATGTTCGCGGCCACCTGCGCCTTTTTCACCACCCTGCACTACCTGCCACAGGCCGAGGCCACTGCGATCAACTTTTTGGCCCCGCTCATCGTGCTGGCCAGCGCGCCCTGGATGCTGGGCGAGCCGGTGCGCATTTCGCGCTGGGTGGCCGCTGTCGTCGGATTGCTGGGCGTGCTCATCATCATCCGGCCCGGCGGCGGCCTGCATCCGGTCGGCACGATGTTCGGCCTGCTGACGGCCTGTTGCTTCGCCGCGCAATTCATCACCACGCGGCGGCTGGCCGCCGATGACCCGCTGACCTCGCTGATCTGGAGCGGCGCGGTCGGCACCGTGTGCCTAACCGTCACGCTGCCCTTCGTGCTGCCGGCCGCGCTGCCCGTGCTGGCCGATCTGCCGCCGCTGCACTGGGCCGTACTGCTGTCGACCGGCGTGACCGGCAGCCTCGGCCACCTGCTGCAGATCGCCGCCTACCGCAACGCGCCCGCGTCGCTGCTGGCGCCCTTCGTCTATTTCCAGATCGTCAGCGCCACCGCCATCGGCTGGCTCATTTGGGGCCACTTCCCCGACCCCGTGACCTGGCTGGGCATCGCGGTCATCTGCGGCAGCGGCATCGCCATCGGCATCGTCGAATGGCGGCGCGGCCGCGTCCATGCGGCCGCGTCGGGGCGCCAGGCAAGATAAGTGGCTGCCATGCCCATGCCGGCACGGCTGGCATGCCACTAGGGTCAACCCGCCACCAGCCGCCCCCCGGCCAGCACCAGCTGCCGGGTGCAGCGCGAGGCCAGTTGCGCATCATGGGTGACCAGCACCAGCGTCGTCCCATGCTCGCGATGCAGCGCGAACATTTGCTCGATCACCGCCTCGCCGGTGGCGGCATCCAGGCTGCCGGTGGGCTCGTCGGCAAACAGCAGCGCCGGCTGCACGACAAAGGCCCGCGCCAGCGACACGCGCTGCTGCTCGCCGCCCGACAGCGTGCGCGGGTAATGATGCAGGCGCGCCCCGAGCCCGACGCGCTCGAGCATGGCCACGGCCGCATCGCGCGCCGGACGCCCGGCCAGCTCCAAGGGCAGCATGACGTTTTCCAGCGCGGTCAGGTTGGGCAAGAGCTGGAAAGACTGGAAGACGAAGCCCACCAGGCTTGCGCGCAACCGCGCGCGGCCGTCCTCGTCCAGCGCGAAAAGGTCATGGCCGGCCAGCCGCACCGTGCCCGCCGTGGGAACATCCAGCCCGGCCAGCAGTCCCAGCAAGGTCGATTTGCCCGAGCCCGAGCTGCCCGTGATCGCCACGGCGCTGCCGGGTGCGACCGTAAAATCGATGCCCTCCAGTATCGACAGGGTGCCGGAGGCATCGCTTACCTGCTTGCCCAGCCCTTTCACCTCGATCGCCGCGTCCGCCATGCTCATCCGCCTGTTTTGCTCGATTGTCCTTGCGCTGGCGACGGCCGCCGGCGCCCTTGCTCAGACCGGCGCCACCGCGCCGGGTTCCTCCCGGGTGATCCTGGTCATGGGCGACAGCCTAAGCGCCGAATACGGCCTGGCGCGCGGCACGGGATGGGTCGCGCTGCTGGAACAAAGGCTACGCCAGGATCATCCGCAATACCGGGTCGTCAATGCCAGCGTCAGCGGCGAAACCACTGCCGGTGGCGCCAACCGACTGCCGGCGCTGCTGGCCGAACACCAGCCCGATCTGGTCATCCTGGAGCTGGGCGGCAACGATGCGCTGCGCGGCCTGCCGCTGGACATGACCCGGCGCAACCTCGAGGCCATGGCAGAAATGTCCCGCAGGGCGCGGGCACAGGTGGTGATCGTCGGCATGCAGATCCCGCCCAACTACGGCCGGGCGTACGCCGGGCGCTTCCAGGCATTGTTCGAAGCGGTCGCCCGCGCCCACGACGCGGCGCTCGTCCCTTTCCTGCTGGCCGGCATCGCCGAGGACAGGGCCAATTTCCAGCCGGACGGCATCCATCCGGCCGAATCGGCCCAGCCCGTGCTGCTCGAGAACGTCTGGGCCGTGCTGCAGCCGCTGCTGTGAATCAGCCCTGGTCGTCGGCCGCTTCGCCGTCGATGGCTTGGCGGGCGTCGGGCAGCACGCGCGCCTTGTAGCGCTCGCGCAGCATTTGCATGACGGCACGCTCCTCGGCCTGGCCCCAGGCGCTGGACAGCTGCGTCTGCAGCGCGCGCTGCGCCGCCTCGTCGGCGGGCTTGCCCGGCTGCACATCGTCGATGCGCGCCACCACGTAGTTCTCACCGGCGCCCACGCCGACGAAAGCCGGCAGCGGCTGCGCGGGCGCACGCATGACGGCCTCCAGCAACGGGCGCTCGAGCTGGCCCGGATTCTGGCGCGACACCGTCTGCGCCGGCGTGAAACCTTCCTGGGACGCCTCATCCTGCGGAGCCTTGCGCGCGGCTTCGAGGAAAGCCTCGCCGGCCTTGCGTGCGGCCTCGGCCGCGCGCTGCGCGACGAGCCGCTCGCGGATCGACTGCGCCACCTCGGCCAGCGGCGGCACGTGCGCGGGATGGACCTCGGCCACGCGCAGCGCCACCATGGTGCCGGGGTCGAGCTCGATCACGCCGGTGTTGGCCTTTTCGTTGAGCGCATCGGCCGCAAAGAGCGCCTGGCGCACCCGCGCGTCGTTGAGCATGGCGGCATCGGGCGAATCGGCTGCCGCGCCTTCGCCCACCTGCTTGGCGTCGAGCAGGCGGTCGCGCGCGATGCCCGTGGCGCGGCGTAGCTGCAGCCCCAGCGCATCGACCGCCGGCTGCAGGCTGTCGCGCTGGTCATAGACCAAGTCCGTCAGGCGCGAGGCCAGCTCGGAAAAGCGGGCCGCCGCTTGCTGCTTGCGGATCTCGGCGACGATCTCGTCGCGCACCTGCTCCAGCGGCCGCACACGTTCGGGCTCGACCTGCGTGACGCGGATGATGTGGAAACCGTAGGGGCTTTCGATCACGCCTGAAACCTGGCCCTGTCCAAGCGAATAGATGGCCTGCTCGACCGGCTCGACCAGCGTGCCGCGCGGGATCCAGCCCAGGTCGCCGCCCTCGGCCGCCGAACCGCCGTCCTGGGAATGCTGGCGGGCGAGCTCGGCAAAGCCGTCCGGATTGGCTTGCGCCTGCTTGGCCAGGGATTCGGCCTTTTCGAACGCCTGCTGGCGGGCTTTTTCGTCGCCTGCCGGCGCCTCGACCAGGATGTGGCTCGCGCGGCGCCTTTCGGGCTGGCCGAAGCGGGCCTTGTTTTGCTCGTAGTAGCCGGCGATGTCCTGGTCGCTGACCTTCACATCCTTGCCGGCGGCGGCTTCGTCGAGCACGAGGTATTCGGCGGTGACGTACTGCGGCACGCGCAGCGCATCCTGGTTGGCGTCGTACCAGGCCTGGACGTCGGCGTCGGAAACCTGCACGCCGTCGCGGTAATCGGCCGCCGAGAAAGTGCGCAGGCGCACCGTGCGCGCTTGCGACAGCGCAGCCTGGATGCGCTGCCCGACCGTATCGGGCAGGTAGGCCGAATTGCCCACCGGCTCGAGCACGCGGGCAACTGCCAGGTCGCGCCGCAGCCCCTGCTCGAACATCACGGGCGTCAGGCCTTGCGCAGCTAGCGCCTGGCGATAGCGCTCGGCCGAAAATTGGCCGTTTTCCTGCACGGCCGGGATGGCGGCGATCGTGCGGCGCAGCGTCTCATCCGAGACGTTGAAGCGGCCGTCGGCCGCGGCACGCGCCATGACGCGTCGGTCGATCAGCTGGTCCAGCAACTGGCGGCGCATCTCCGGGGTATCGACCAGGGCCGGGTCGAAGCTTGCGCCCAGCAGCGAGCGGTATTGCTCGATCTGGTTGCGGTAGGCCGCGTCGAACTCCTGGCGCGAGATGGGCTCGCCGCCGACTTCGGCAAGCTCGGCGTCGCGGGACATGAAGGACGAATAGCCCTGCACGCCGACAAATACGAAGGAAGGCACGATCAGGAGCAGCAAAATGAACTGCATCCAGCGCCGGTGGTTACGGATGAAATCGAACATGTGAATCCCGATGGCGCGCCGCGCAAAAGCCGGTCCGCCATGAAGTGCACAAAAAAAGGCGAATCGATTCGCCTTGGTCGGGGCTGCCGTACGTACCGGAAAGCCGCGTGCGAGTTTAACATCTCGGCAGCGGCGCGCAGCCATCGCCGGCCGCGCCGGACATCGCCCACCAGGAGTTCCCTTGACCGCCTTACCGACCTGGCCCTATCCCCGCCTGATCGCCCACCGGGGCGGCGGACACATCGCCCCCGAGAATACCCTTGCCGCCATGCGCGCCGGCGCCGCCTGCGGCTACGCCATGATGGAATTCGACGCCAAGCTCAGCCGCGACGGCGTGGCCGTGCTACTGCACGATGACACGCTGGAGCGCACCACCGACGGCACCGGCCCGGCCGCCGCACTGGACTTTGCCGCGCTCGCCCAATTGGATGCGGGCAGCTGGCACTCACCGGCCTACGCCGGCGAACCCATCCCGACGCTGGCGGCCGTGGCACGCTACACGCTCGCCAACGGGCTGGCCAGCAACGTCGAAATCAAGCCCTGCCCCGGACGCGAACAGGAAACGGGCCATGCAGTCGCGCTGGCCGTGGCCCGGCTGTGGCAGCAGGCACAGGTGCCGCCGCTGGTATCGTCGTTTTCCGAAACGGCGCTGGCGGCGGCTGCAGCGGCCGCGCCTGCGCTGCCGCGCGCCTTGCTCATCGCCGGGCGCCTGCCGCCGGACTGGCGCGACCGCCTGCGCCGCCACGGCTGCGTCGCACTGAACATGAACCAGGCAGAGGTCACCCGCGATCTGGTCGAAGAGGTGCACGGCGCAGGCGCGCGCCTGACCGCCTGGACGGTCAACGACCCAGGCCGCGCCCGCCAATTGCTGGACTGGGGCGTGGATGCCATCTTCACCGACGCCCTGGACGCCATTCCCGCCGATTTCTGACCGCGCGCCGCACGCACGCCCAACCGGACCGTCCGCCTTGTTCAGCTACCGCCACGCCTTTCATGCCGGCAATCACGCGGACGTGCTCAAGCACGCCGTGCTGGTCCACGTCCTGGATTATTTCAACCGCAAGGATTCCCCCTACTGGGTGCTGGACACCCACGCCGGCGCCGGCCTGTACCGGCTCGACAGCGATTGGGCCGCCCGCAACGCCGAATACGCCGGCGGCATCGGCAGGCTGTGGCAGCGCGACGGCCTGCCGGCGCTCGTGGCCAATTACGTGGCGGCCGTGGCGCGCCACAACCCCGATGGCCGCCTGCGCCATTATCCGGGCTCGCCGTGGCTGGCGCTGGACGTCCTGCGCGAGCGCGACCGGTTGCGGCTGTTCGAGCTGCACCCGACCGAATCGCAGGTGCTGGCCGGCAACATCGGCAAGGCAGGCCGCGCCGCGCAGCGCAAGGTCACCCTATACGCAGCCGACGGCTTCGAGGGCATCAAGGCCTTGCTGCCGCCGCCCACGCGCCGCGGACTGGTGCTGATCGACCCGTCCTACGAAGACAAGCGCGACTACCGGCGCGTGATGGAGACCGTGCGCGCGGGCCTGCAGCGTTTTGCCAACGGGTGCTTTGCGATCTGGTATCCCCAAGTGCAGCGCCGCGAGTCCGCCGAGCTGCCGCGCCAGCTGCAACGACTGCCCGTTCGCAGCTGGCTACACGCGAGCCTGACCGTCTCAAGCCCCTCGCCCGATGGACACGGCCTGCATGGCAGCGGCATGTTCCTCATCAATCCGCCCTGGACGTTGCGGCAAGCGTTGCAGGAAGCGTTGCCCTGGCTGGCACGCGAACTGGCCGTCGATGCGCGCGCCGGCTGGAAGCTGGACGGGCGCGACGACTGACGCGGCAGCGTCGTCCCTTGCATGGCGGACAAGTGATGTGCCGGCGCGACTGCCCGCGCAGGGCCCGCGCGCCGGCGTCAGGCGAAGGATTCGTCTGCGCGCAGATAGCGCCACTGCCCCGTCGGCAGGTTGCCCAGCCGGATGCGGCCGATGCGCACGCGCTTCAATCCCACCACCTCGAGGCCGACCAGTGCGCACATGCGCCGGATCTGGCGCTTGCGCCCTTCGCGCAGCACGAAGCGCAACTGGTCCTGGTTTTGCCAGTCGACTTCGGCCGGGCGCAACGCCCGGCCGTCGAGCACCAGTCCGTGCCGCAGCCGGTCCAAACCGCCCGGGGCCAGCCTGCCCTGCACGCGCACGAGGT
Organism: uncultured Alcaligenaceae bacterium; assembly: GCA_937908115.1. Lineage (GTDB taxonomy): Bacteria > Pseudomonadota > Gammaproteobacteria > Burkholderiales > Burkholderiaceae_B > CALEQZ01. Next base: position 54,600 of record CALEQZ010000043.1, read on the forward strand.
ACTCCTTGTCGATGTCGGAGTCTTCGCCGATCAGCTGGCGGGCGATGCGGCCGTCCTGGGTCAGCACCAGCAGTCCCTGCGAATCGATGTCCAGGCGCCCGGCCGGCGCCAGCCCGGCCAGGTGCGCCCGCTCGAAGCGCAAGGGCGAGGTATCGCCCGCATGGCGTGTGTCGGCGCGAACCAGGCTCGCTGCTGGCCGGTACCCGCGCTCGGCCTGTCCCGACACATAGCCGACCGGCTTGTTCAGCAGGATGGTCACCCGGGCCACCTGCCGCTGGCGCGCGGCGCGATCCAGGGTGATCGCCTGTCCCGGGTAGGCCTTGGCGCCCAGTTCGCTGACCACCTGGCCGTCGACCCGCACCCAGCCGCGGGCGATGAAATCGTCGGCCTCGCGGCGCGAGCACAGGCCGCGTTCGGACATGAGCTTGGAGATGCGGACTTTTTCTTGCATGGCGTTTCCCGGGACAGGCGCATGTTAACCGGATGGCCGCCGCCGGCGGGCGGCGCGGCGCATCGGCGATAATCGCGGCCATGACCGATGCCTCACCCATTGCGCCGACCGGTTGGCGCAACACCGTTCCCCCCGTCCTGCCTTCGTCGCACAAATATTGGCTGCTGCGCCCCGGCGCATTGACCGCCGGGCTGCGCGCACTGGGCCGCATGCAGCTGCGCGTGCTGCGCGAATACGCCAGTGGCTTGCCTGCCGACGAAGCACCCGCCCTGGGCTTGCCGGCGCGCTCGCCCGTCTGGGTACGCGAAATCGTCATGTCCATCGACGGCGTGGACTGCGTCGCCGCGCGCAGCCTGACGCCGCTGGCGGCCTCGCACGGCGTCTGGCAAGGGATGCGGCGGCTGCGCACGCGGCCGCTGGCCGACATGCTCTATCACGACCGCAGCATCGTGCGCACGCCGTTTGCCGTGGCGCGCGTGCGTGCGTCCATGCCGCTGTACCGGGCCGTGCGGCTGGCCTGGGCCGACGCCGCCGCCGCGGTCGCGCGCGGCACGCTGCTGGCCCGCCGGTCGGTGTTCTGGCGCCACGGGCAGCCGCTGCTGGTGGCCGAGTGCTTTCTTCCTGGCTTTTGGGCACTCGCCCGGCGGGCATGAGCGCCCGGGCACGCGCGGCCTTTCGCCTTCAAGGAGACGTCGACGATGCAGCCGACCCCCTCGCAGATCCGGCGCAATGCGCTGGTATTGACCGGCGCGCAGGCGCTGGGCGGCGCCAACCCGGCCATCGTCATCTCGCTGGGTGGATTGGTCGGCACCTCGCTGGCGCCGCAAGCGGCCCTGGCGACGCTGCCGGTGGGCCTATTCCAGCTGGGCTTGGCCTTGGGCACGCTGCCTGCGGCCATGGTGATGCGCCGCTGGGGGCGGCGCGCAGGCTACATCCTTGGCGCCTTGCTGGGCGCGCTGGCGGGGTTGGCCGCCGCATACGGGGTATATGACGGCGCCTTCGCGCTGTTTTGCGCCGGCACGATGATCGCCGGCCTGTACGCGTCCTACGTCCAGAGCTATCGCTTCGCGGCCGCCGACGGCGCGGCGGCCGAACTGAGGCCGCGGCTGATCTCATGGGTGATGATGGGCGGGCTGGCCGCTGCCGTGATCGGCCCGCAGACCGTCATCTGGACGCGCGACCTGATTCCCGCCGCGCCGTTTTCCGCCAGTTTCCTGGCGCAGGCGGGCCTGGCCTTGCTCGCCCTGCCTGTGGTGGCCATGCTGCGCGCCCCGGGCCCGTCGGGCGACGGCCAGGATGCAAGCGCCGGCCAGGCGCGCCCGCTGGCGCAAATCGTGCGCCATCCCCGCTTCATCGCCGCGGCCGCCGCCGGCATGGTGACCTACGGCCTAATGAGCTTCGTCATGACCGCCGCGCCCGTGGCCATGGTCGCTTGCGGACACACCGTCGGCGAGGCGGCCTTGGGCATACAGTGGCACGTGCTGGCCATGTTCGGCCCCAGCTTCTACACCGGCAGGCTGATCCAGCGCTTCGGCAAGGTGCGCGTCACCGTCGCTGGGTTGCTGCTGACCAGCGCCGCGGCCGTCGTCGCGCTCAGCGGCCTGGGCCTGGCGCATTTCTGGGTCGCGCTGGTCCTGCTGGGCCTGGGATGGAACTTCGGCTTCATCGGCGCGACGGCATTGGTCACGGACTGCTATGCACCGTGCGAGCGGGCGCGGGTGCAGGGGCTGAACGATTTCCTCGTCTTCGGCTCGGTGGCCACGGCCTCGATGTCGTCTGGCCAATTGCTCCATGCGGGCGGCTGGCAGATGGTCAACCTCATCGTCCATCCGGCCGTGGCGGCGGTGCTCCTGCTGCTGGCCTGGCAGCATGCCAGGACGTCGCCGGCGGCGCGCTGACGCGCATGGGTTGCCGGCGCCACGGCCTGCGGGACAAGTCCCCCGCGCTGACACGACCGGGCAATTGCGGGTAAGGTGACGATGGAAGGGGCCACGCGAGGCGTCCGCCGCCCGATCGGCGGGCTTCGCACACGCAAAGGAAGCGGCATTATGATCGAGCATCCACGGAAGGCCGCGCGCCTGGCCATCGCCGCCGGCGCCTGCGCCTTGCTGGCCGCGTGCGCCGGCCACGCGCCACAGCGGCAAACCGACACGGTGGACTATCGCAGCCGGACGCCGGCAGCCGCGCCCAGCGAGGACGGCAGCCGGCGCCTGACCATACAGTCCGGCGAAGGCGAAAAGCTGAACCTGCCCTGGTTCATCCGGGACGCGCAGGACTGGGTCAACGGCCAATAAACGGCAGCCGGGTGCGGCCAAGCGGCACGGCGCGCGTGTGCTGCGCCCGTCCGGCCTTACGCCGCCGCGTCGTACGCTCCCACCGGATGCCGGGCGACGAAGTGATCGTCGCCGACCTGCACCAGCGGCTGGACGATGGGCTCGTCGCCCACTTTGCGCACCGGGCTGGGGATTTCGTCGACCAGCAGCGAGCGCGGGCGGTGCCGGCGCGCCGGATCGGCCACCGGGACGGCGGCCATCAGCTTCTTGGTGTAGGGATGCTGCGGGTTCTCGAAGATCGCGCGGCGCGAGCCGATCTCGACGATCTGGCCCAGGTACATCACGGCGACGCGATGACTGATGCGTTCGACCACGGCCATGTCGTGCGAGATGAACAGCAGCGCCACGCCGAACTCGCGCTGCAGGTCCATCAGTAGGTTGACGATCTGCGCCTGGATGGACACGTCCAGCGCCGAAACCGACTCGTCGGCCACCACCACCTTGGGATTGAGCGCCAGCGCCCGCGCGATGCAGATGCGCTGGCGCTGCCCGCCGGAAAATTCGTGCGGATAGCGGTCGGCCATGTCCGGTGACAGGCCGACTTTTTCCATCAGCCAGGCCACGCGCTCCTGCGCCTGCTTGCCGCGCGCGACTCCGTGCACCAACAACGGCTCGGCGATCGAGTAACCCACCGTCTTGCGCGGGTTGAGCGACGCGAACGGGTCCTGGAAGATGAACTGGATGTGCCGGCGCAGCGACTGCATGGCCGAGCCACGCAGCTCACCGATGTCCCGGCCTTCGAACTCGATGCGTCCGCCCTGGCTGCGCACCAGCTGCAGCAGCGAGCGGCCAGTCGTCGTCTTGCCGCAGCCGGATTCGCCCACCAGCGCCAGCGTCTCACCGGGGTACAGGTCGAAGCTGACGCGCTCGACGGCGTGCACACGTCGCCGCACCCGGCCCAAGATGCCGTCGGGGATGTCAAAGCGCGTGACGAGGTCGCGCACGCGCAGCACCGGCTCGCCATCGCGACGCACCGTCGACGGCTGCGCACCTGCCTCGGGCGCGGGCGAGCCGTCCACGCGCAGCAGCGGAAACGGCGCCGGCGCGTCGGTGCCACGCATCGCCCCCAGCCGCGGCACCGCCGACAGCAGCGCGCGGGTATAGGCGTGGCGCGGGTGGGCAAAGACGTCCTCGGACGCGCCCTCCTCGACCTTGTCGCCGCGGTACATGACGAGCACCCGGTCGGCCATTTCGGCGACCACGCCCATGTCGTGCGTGATGAAAATCACGCCCATGTGCATCTCTTCCTGCAGCTGGCGGATCAGCTGCAGGATCTGCGCCTGGATGGTCACGTCCAGCGCCGTGGTCGGCTCGTCGGCGATCAGCAGCTGCGGCCGGCAGGCCAGCGCCATGGCGATCATGACGCGCTGGCGCATGCCGCCCGAGAGCTGGTGCGGATAGCGGTCCAGCACGGCCTGCGCCTCGGGGATGCGCACGCGCTCGAGCAGCCGGCGCGCCTCGGCCCGGGCCGCAGTCCGGTCCATGCCGCGGTGCAATTGCAGCGCCTCGGCGATCTGGCTGCCCGCCGTGAACGACGGATTCAGCGACGTCATGGGCTCCTGGAAGATCATCGCCATGTCCGCGCCACGCACGCGGCGCAGCACGTCCTCGCCCGCGGCGCACAGGTCGAGCACGCTGCCGTCGCGTCGGCGCAACCGCATCCGCCCCGAGACGATGCGTCCGCCGCCGAATTCGACCAGGCGCATCAAGGACAGCGAGGTCACCGACTTGCCCGAGCCCGACTCGCCGACGATGGCCAGCGTCTCGCCCCGGTCCACATGAAAGGACACGTCATTGACTGCGCGGACCGTGCCGTGCGGGCCCTTGAATTCGACGGTCAGCCCGCTGACCTCCACGACCCGGCGTGCATCCATCTCCTGCATGCTAGGCCTCCTGCCTGGGATCGAGTGCGTCGCGCAGGCCGTCGCCGAGCAGGTTAAAGCCCAGCACCACCAGGAAGATCGCGCCGCCCGGAAACAACGACATCCACGGCGCCTGCGCCATGAAGTTCTTGGCCGTATTCAGCATCGACCCCCAGGACGGATTGGGTGGCTGCAAGCCCAGCCCCAGGAAGGACAGGCTGGCCTCGGCGATGATGGCCGTGGCGATGGTGATGGTGGCCTGCACGATGAGCGGCGGCATGACATTGGGCAGCACGTGGGCGAAGATGATGTGCGCATCCGATGCGCCCAGCGCCCGGGCGCTCTGCACGTAGTCCTCGTTCTTGACGGCCATGACCTGCCCGCGCGTCAGGCGGATGAAGATGGGCGCGGCCGACAGCCCGATGGCGATCATGGCGTTGGTCAGGCTCGGCCCAAGGAAGGCTGCCAGCGCGATCGCCAGGATCAGGAATGGTATCGCCAACAGCGCCTCGGTCGCCCGCGAGATCGCGCTGTCAGTCCAGCCGCCGAAGTAGCCCGCCGCCAGCCCGAAGGGCACGCCAACGACCAAGGCGATCAGCACCGAGACCACGCCAGCCATCAGCGAAGCGCGCGCCCCGTACAGCATGCGCGTGTAGATGTCGCGTCCCAGCTCGTCCGACCCCAGCCAGAACTGCGCCGAAGGCGGCTTGCGCACGGTCATGAAGCTGGTCTGGAAAGGATCGTGGGTGGCCAGAAGCGGCGCGAACACCGCAGCCAGCACGAACAGCAACACGATCACCCCGCCGGCCAGCGCCGCCGGATTGCGCCGGAACTTGGCCCAGATCCGATGGCCGCGCCCGGCGGGAGAAGAAGCTTTGTCCACCGCGCTCATGCGTGCCTCAGGCGCGGGTTGATCAGGATGTAGAGCACGTCGGCCAACAGGTTCATCACGATGAAACCCACCGCCACGCAAAGCACCACGCCCTGCACGACGGCATAGTCGCGGTTGAACACCGCGTCGACGATGAGCTTGCCGAACCCGGGGATGGTGAACACCTGCTCGGTCAGCACCGCACCGGCCAACAGTTCGCCAAACAGCAGCGTGGCCAGCGTCACCACCGGCATCAGCGCATTGCGCAGCGCATGCTTGAGCACCACGGCGCGCGCCGGCGCGCCCTTGGCGCGGGCCGTGCGCACATAGTCCGAGCCCAACGCCTCGAGCATGGCCGAGCGGGTATGGCGCATCAAGTAGGCCGCCAGCGCCGTGGCCAGTACCAGCGAAGGCATCAGCATGGTCTGCAGCGACAGCCACAGGTCCTGCGACGGCGCCACGTAGCCGGACGCCGGCAGCAGCCGCCATTGCACCGACACCACCATGATCATCATGATGCCCAGCCAGAAGTTGGGGATGGACATGCCCGACAGCGCCGCGACATTGGCGCCGACCTCGGTCAGCGTCCCTTTGCGCACGGCCGCGAGGATGCCGGCCGGGATGCCGATGGCCAAGGCAAAGAACATGGCCATCGCGGCCAGTTGCAGGGTGACTGGCAGCTTTTGGGCGATCAGCGTCAACACCGGGACGTCGGTGCGCAGCGACACGCCCAGGTCGCCCTGCGCCACCTGCCCCAGCCAGGCCAGGTATTGCATGGGCAGCGGATCGTCCAGGCGGTACTTCTCGCGCAGGTACTCGAGCACTGCCGGGTCGCGCTCCTCTCCGGCCAGGGTCAGCACCGGATCGCCGGGCAGCAGCTTTTGCAGCAGGAAAACGATGATCGACACCAGCACCAGCGTCGGTATCGCGACGAGGATGCGGCGGACAATTAGCTTGAGCATGGGCCGTGAAAGCGCAAGGACGGGCGGGCCGCGTACCGGCCCGCCCCAGCGGACCAGTCGGTCAGCCGCTAAAACGCACGCCCTTCAGGCGAATCATCCCGTCCGGATAGGGCTGGAAGCCTTCGACCTTGCGTGAGAGCAGGAAGGGCCAAGGCTGGTAGTACACGTACATGTTCGGCAGCTCGTCCTGCAGGATCGCCTGCGCCTGCTCGTAGACCGCCTTGCGCTCGGCCGTATCCGGCACGGTGCGCGCCTTGTTCAGCAACTCGTCCACCTTGGGATTGCAGTAGCGCCCGTCGTTGAGCGCACCCTTGCAGGTCACGAAGGTGTGGATATTGCCGTCAGGATCGACCCGTCCCGACCAACCTATCATCATGATGTCGAAGTTGCCGGCCTGGGCTTCCTTTTGCATGGCGGCGAACTCGGTCGGGCGCAGGCTCAGGTCGAAGCCCGCCTCGGCCGTCATGGCCTGGATCATTTCGGCGATGGCGGCCGTGGTGGTGTTGTTGCCGAAGACGAACTCCGCCTTGACGCGGTCGTAGCCTGCCTCCTTGAGCAGCGCGCGCGCCTTGGCCACGTCGCGCGCGAGCACCGGGAACTTCTCGCTGTGGAAGGGGCTGGCCGGCGGGAAAGGCTGTTGCGCGGGGTCATAGATGCCGGCGCCGACCACTTCATTGATGGCGTGGCGGTCGATGGCCAGCTGGAAGGCCTGGCGCACGCGCTTGTCCTTGCCGATGGGACTATCGGCGCGGGCGCCGTTGTTGGTGTTGAACGTGATGCGCATCCAGCCCAGGCCCGGGGTCGGCGCAAACCGCAGGGACGCATCGTCCTTGACCTGCGGGACGTCCGACGGGTTCATGCGCTCGATGATATCCAGGCTGCCCGCGCGCAGGTTGGCCAGCCGCACCGTGGTGTCCGGGATGGGCAGGAAGGTCAGCCGCTCGAAATGGTACTGCGCCGCGTCGCGGTGCTCGGCGAACTTCTCCAGGACGATGCGGTCGTTCTGCACCCGCTGCACGAACTTGTACGGCCCGGAGCAGACCGGCGCGCGGGCCACCGCCCCCACGTCGTCGTTGAAGGTGGCCGGCGACAGCATCATCCCTGCGCGGTCCGACAGCTGCGCCAGCAGCGTCGCGTCCGGCTGCTTCAGGCGCAGCACCAGCGTGACCGGATCCGGCGCCTCGACCGACTCGACCGATGCGAGCTCGCTCTTGCGCAGGCTATCGGGCAGCGTGCGCGCCCGTTCCAGGTTGGCGCGGGCGGCCTCGGCGTCGAACTTCGTCCCGTCGTGGAATATGGCGTCGGTGCGCAGCTTGAAGGTCAGCGTCCGGTTGTCGTCGCTCCACTGCCAGGATTCGGCCAGCTGGGGCACGAACTGCAGCTTGGCGTCGATGTCGATCAGCTTGTCACAAAGCGAGGTAAAGACGATGCGGCCGACGTAGGTGCGGGCCCGGTGCGGATCCAGGACATCCGGATCCTCCTGCAGGCCGATGCGCAAATTCTGTGCGCCGGCAGCCGACGCAGCCAGGGCGAGCGCCGCCGCCCCCAGGACCATAGAGCAACGATATCGGTTCATGTTTTCCCCTTGTATGTCCAGGTTCGATCTGCTTGATCAATATCCCACGGCCTGCCCGTCGCGGCGGCTGTCGCTGGCGGCGACGTAGCCGCGCTCGGGGTCCTCGTCCAGCCGCCAGATGAACTGGCCGGCGCCGAAGTCCATGTACGGGTCAGCGATGGATTTCATCACGTGGCCCCGGTCGCGCAGGCCCTGCACCGTGCCGGCCGGCATCGCCGGTTCGACGTCCAGCGAAAAATCGCGGTTGACCTTCCAGCGCGGCGCGCAGCACGCGGCCTGGGGCTGCTGGTCGTAGTCGATCATGCGCACCACCGTCTGCAGGTGGCCTTGCGGCTGCATGTCGCCACCCATGACGCCGAAGCTCATCACCGGGCGGCCGTCGCGCGTCAAGAAGCCCGGGATGATGGTATGGAACGGCCGCTTGCCGCCGGCCACGACGTTGGCCGACGCCGGATCCATGGAGAACCCGCAGCCGCGGTTTTGCAGGCTGATGCCGGTGCCGGGCACCACCACGCCGGAGCCGAAGCCCATGTAGTTGGACTGGATGAAGGACACCATCATTCCGCTTTCGTCGGCGGCGGTCAGGTAGATGGTGCCGCCGGCGTGCGGGCGACCAGGCGAAAACTGCGTGGCGCGCTTCGGGTCGATGAGCTTGGCGCGCGCATCGAGGTAGGCGTCGTCGAGCATCTGCTCGGGCGTGACTTCCATGCTGGCGGGATCGGCCACGTAGCGGTAGACGTCGGCAAACGCCAGCTTCATCGCCTCGATCTGCAGGTGCTGGGACTCGGCCGAGTCGACCGGCAGCGACGCCAGGTCGAAACGTTCGAGCAGCCCCAACGCGATCAGCGCGGCGATGCCCTGCCCGTTGGGCGGGATTTCGTGCAGCGTGTAGCCGCGGTAGTTGCGCGAAATCGGGTCTACCCACATGGGCTGGTAGCCGGCCAGGTCCTGCACCGTCATGGCGCCGCCGCATTCCTTGCTGAAGGCGGCGATGCGCTCGGCGATCTCGCCCTGGTAGTAGTCGCGCCCACGGCTTTCGGCGATGCGGCGCAGCGTCCATGCCGCCTCGGGCAGGCGGAAATGCTCGCCCGTCGCCGGCGCCCGGCCATTGGGCATGAAGGCCTGCGCGTAGCCGGGCTGGTCGCGCAGCTCGTCGACCGCCGCGGCCCACTTGCGCGCGACGATGGGCGGCACGGCGTAGCCGCGTTCAGCAAGCTCGATGGCCGGCTCGAACAGGTCCGCGAACGGTAGTTTGCCGTAGCGCTCGTGCAGCGCCGCCCAGGCCGACACGGCGCCAGGGACGGTGACCGTGTCCCAGCCGCGCTTGGGCGCCTTGGCCAACCCATCGGGCCCCGTACCGTACTTCTTGCGGAAATAGTCCACGCTCCAGGCCGCCGGCGCGACGCCCGAGGCATTGAGCCCCTGCAGCTTGTTGCCGTCCCAGACGATGGCAAAGGCATCGCTGCCTAGCCCGCAGGAGACGGGCTCGACCAGCGTGATGGCCGCGGCCGCGGCGACCACGGCGTCAATCGCGTTGCCGCCCTTGAGCAGCATGCGCAAGCCGGCCTGGGCGGCCAGCGGGTGCGAGGTGGAAACGACGTTGCGGGCGAACAGTGGCGTGCGTACCGAGGGATAGGGATTGTTCCAGTCGAAGTTTTTCATGGCAGGACCTGGCGGTAGATCCCCGCAAGGTAACCCCATGCTCTAATTAAATCAATTTGATTGCTTTTTTACCGTTGAAAAAAATTTTTATGAGTACCCTGCGCTTCATGCGGACCTTCGTGGCGGTGGCCCGGCACGGCTCGTTTACCGAGGCGGCCGAGCACGTGGCGCTGACACAGGCCGCGGTCAGCTTCCAGATGAAGGCGCTGGAAAACGAGCTGGGCTGCGCCTTGTTCGAGCGCAGCGGCCGGCTGGCCATCCTGAGCCCCGCCGGGCGCGAGATGCTGCCCAAGATCGAACAGATGCTGCAGCAATACGACGCCCTGCGCGCGCGGCGCCCGCCGCCCGGCGAGCTGGCTGGCTCGGCTGGCTTCGGGGCCATCGTTTCCTGCATGGGGGCGCTTTCGCGCGTGGTCTCGGGGCTCAAGCGCGCGCACCCAGCGCTGGTGGTGCGCGTGCGCTCGGGCAAGTCGACGGAGCTGGCCGACCGCGTCGAGGCAGGCGAACTGGATGCGGCGCTGGTCGTGGCGCTAGGGCGCTCCCGCCCGGCGCTGCGCTGGACACCGCTTTACGAGGAGCCGCTCGTGGTCGTGGCGCCGGCCGGCGCCACAGTGCGCCGGCCGCGCGACGCCTTGGCGCGCCTGCCCTTCTTGCGCTTTGACCGCAGCGAGCGCACCGGCATGCTGGTCGAGCGCACGCTGCGCCGGCTGCAGTGGCCGGTCAACGATTTCCTGGAACTGAACTCGATCGAGACGCTGGTGGAACTGGTGCGCCAGGAGGTCGGCGCCACGCTGCTGCCGCTGCTGCGCGGCGCCGCCTGGGAGCGAGACCCGGCGCTGCGCGTGCTGCCGCTACCGGCGCGCCTGGAAGGCGCGGTCCGTCCCATCGGCATGATAGAAAGCGCCGAGCGCGCCGGCGACCGGATCGTCGCGACGATCTGCCAAGAATGCGCGCAGACCTTTCGCCAGCCGCCCCGCTCCGGTCATTAAGGCCGCGCCATTGGACAGGGCCGCTGCCGGCCGCGGTCAGAGGGCGGCGTCGCCGGTCTCGCCCGTGCGGATGCGCAGCGCCTGCTCCACGGGCGTGACGAAGATCTTGCCGTCGCCGATCTTGCCCGTGCGCGCCGCCTTGATGATGGCCTCGATGGCCGGCTCGACCAGTGAATCGGCCAGCACCACCTCCACGCGGATCTTGGGCAGGAAATCGACCACATATTCGGCGCCGCGATAGAGTTCGGTGTGGCCCTTCTGGCGGCCGAAACCCTTGACTTCGGTGACGGTCAGGCCGCTGACGCCCACCTCGGCCAGCGCTTCGCGCACTTCGTCGAGCTTGAACGGCTTGATGATGGCGGTAATTTGCTTCACGGCGGTTTCCTTGTGGATTTACTTTGCGCGCAGGGTGTCGCGAAAACCGTTGGTCACGGGGTAGCGCCAGTCGCGGCCGAATGCCCGCGGCGTGACGCGCGGCCCGGGCGGCGCCTGGCGGCGCTTGTATTCGTTGATGCGCAGCAGCCGCACGACCTGCTCGACCGCGTCGGCCGGGTAGCCCGCCGCGACGATGTCGGCGGCCGACTGATTGCCCTCCATATAGCGTTCCATGATCGCGTCGAGCAGGTCGTACGGCGGCAGCGAGTCCTGGTCGGTCTGGTTCGGCCGAAGCTCGGCCGACGCGGGCCGCGTGATGATGCGCTCCGGAATCACGGGCGAGCGCGCATTGCGCCAGCGCGCCAGGCGATAGACCAGCGTCTTGGGCACGTCCTTGATGGCCGCATACCCGCCCGCCATGTCGCCGTACAGCGTGCAGTAGCCCGTGCTGAGCTCGGACTTGTTACCGGTGGTCAGCACCAGCTTGCCACTCTTGTTCGACAGCGCCATCAGCAGCGTGCCGCGTATGCGTGCCTGGATGTTTTCCTCGGTGGCGTCCTGCGGCAGGCCAGCGAACTGCGCCGCCAGGGCCTGGCCGAACGCCTGCATCATGGGCTCGATGGGAATCTCGTCGTAGCGCACGCCCAGGCCCTCGGCCATGGCCCGCGCGTCCTCCAGCGACATCGCCGCAGTGTACGGCGAAGGCATCATGACGGCATGCACCTTGTCCGCGCCCAGCGCCTCGACAGCGATGGCCAGCACCAGCGCCGAGTCGATCCCGCCGGACAAGCCTATGATGGCGCCGGGAAACCCGTTCTTGCCAAGATAATCGCGCACGCCCATGACCAGCGCCTGCCAGACCTGGTCTTCCTGCGGCTGGATCTCGGCCGCCGCCGGCTGGGCGCCGGGCGAGGCCACTACCCCGTCGGACGACACGTCGAATACTTGCACCGCCTCGGCGAAATCCGGCAGCCGCACGGACATGCGGCCCTGCGGGTCCATGGCGAAGGACGCGCCGTCGAAGACGAGCTCGTCCTGGCCGCCCACCAGGTTGGCGTACACGACGGCGCAACCGGCCGTGCGCACGCAGCGTGCCATGACGCTTTCGCGCTGGGCCTGCTTGCCCAGGTTGAAGGGCGACGCGTTGGGCACCAGCAGCACGTGGGCGCGCTGGCCGGCCACAAGCGACGGCGCCCGGTCGAACCAGGCGTCCTCGCAAATATTGAGCGCAAAGCGCACGCCCTTGACCTCGAAACTGAAAGGCGTGCCGTCGGGGACGAAATAGCGCTGCTCGTCGAACACCGAATAGTTGGGCAGCTCCAGCTTGCAATACGTGCCGAGCACCCGCCCCTCGCATAGGACCGAAGCGGCGTTATACAGCCGTCCGCCGCGCTCGAGCACGTGTCCGACCACCACGTGCAGCCCGGACAGGCCGGCCAGGTCACGCTGCAACGCAGCCAGCGCCTCGGCCGCCTGCGCGACGAAGCGCGGGCGCAGCAGCAAGTCTTCGGGCGGATAGCCCGTGAGCGCAAGCTCGGGGCCGACCAGCACGTCGGCGCCCTGCACGTGCGCGGTGCGGGCCGCCTGCAGCAGGCGGGCGGCGTTGCCGGCAAGGTCGCCGACGCACATGTTCAATTGCGCAATAGCCACCTTGGCGGTGCCCATGGTTGCGCTCTCCGTCATTGCAAACTGGACGCGCGATTATCGCATGGCGTCCCCGGGCGCACGCCCTACTTCGGCGAGCCCGCCTCGGCATGCTGCGCGCCCGACCAGCCGCCTTGCGAGGCTTCGGCGCGCGCCGCCATGGCCGCGAAGTCTGCCCCGGACGGCGCCTGGTACAGGCGCAGCCCCAGTTCGGGCAGCACCGCAAGCAAGTGGTCGAAGATATCGCCCTGGATACGCTCGTAGTCGACCCAGGCCGTCTTGGCCGAAAAGCAATACACCTCGATGGGGATGCCCGAAGGCTCCGGCTCCATCATGCGCACCATCATGGTCATGTCCTGGTGCACCTCGGGATGCTGCTTCAGGTAGGCCAGCGCGTAGGCGCGGAAAGTGCCGACGTTGGTCAGGCGCCGGCGGTTGGCCGGCACGGCCGCGGCCTCGCCCAGCGAGCGGTTGGTCTCCTCGACCTCGCGCTGCTTGGCACGCAGGTAATCGTGCAGCAACCGGAAGCGCATCAATTCGGCGCATTCCTGCTCGGTCAAAAAGCGCACCGACTTGGCATCGAGCCGCAACGTGCGCTTGATGCGCCGCCCGCCCGATTCGAACATCTGCCGGTAGTTGCGGTAGCTTTCCGAAAACAGCTTGTAGGTCGGGATGGTGGTGACGGTCTTGTCCCAATTCTGGACCTTGACGGTGTGCAGCGCGATATCGATGACGAAGCCGTCGGCGCCGGCCTGCGGCATTTCTATCCAGTCGCCGATGCGCAGCATGTCGTTGGAGGTCAGCTGCGTGCTCGCCACCAGCGACAGCAGCGTGTCCTTGAACACCAGCAGCAGCACGGCCGACAGCGCGCCCAGGCCGGAGATCATCAGCACCGGCGACCGGTCCAGCAGGATGGACACCACGGTCACTGCGCCAATGACCAGCAACGCGATCTTGCCCAGCTGGATATAGCCCTTGATCGACCGCGTCTGGGCGCGTGTGGTCGCCGCGTACGTGTCCTGCCAGGCGCTGAGCACCCCGCGCATGGCGGTGAACAGGAAGACCCACGCCAGGGCATGCGAGATCCGCCCGATGGCGGCGGCAACCGACTCGGCGTAAGGCACCAACGCCACGTTGGCCGACACCACGATGAACGGCACGGCATAAAACAGGTTCTGGTAGGCGCGCCGGCGCCGCAGCGCCTGGTCCCAGTCCTCGTGCCCGGTCAGCACCAGCAGCCGGTGCGCGAGATACAGCACCACCCGGCCGACCCCCCACTGGGCGAACAGCGCGCCGGCCGCAAGCAGCGCGACGCCAAGCAGCACCTGGGACCAGGCCTGGTCCGGCACATAGGCATCGAGCCGCTGATACAACTGGACGAGAAAATCGTTCATTCGGGTTGGAAAGACTGCGTGGACGCCAAGCCCGGCATTATCGCCGACCTTATAATCCGCGCACTATGCCCAAGACTCCAGCCCCCCCTACGCAGGACCAGTTCGCCAAGAAATCCCAGGCCTGGTCCGCCCGCTTCTCCGAGCCGGTGTCGGACCTGGTCCAGCGCTACACCGCCTCGGTCGGCTTTGACAAACGCCTGGCACGCTTCGACATCCAGGGCTCCCTGGCCCATGCCGAGATGCTCGCCGCCGCCGGCGTGATCAGCGCCCAGGACCTGGCCGACATCCAGCGCGGCATGGCGCAGATCCTGCAGGAAATCGAATCCGGCAGCTTCCAATGGCTGCTCGAGCTCGAAGACGTGCACCTGAACATCGAAAAGCGCCTGGTCGAGCTGGTCGGCGATGCCGGCAAGCGGCTGCACACGGGGCGCTCGCGCAACGACCAGGTGGCCACCGACATCCGGCTGTGGCTGCGCGCGGAGATCGACACGGCCATCGACCTGCTCGGCCAGCTGCGCCGCGCGCTGGCCGAATTGGCGCTCGCCCACGCCGAGACTATCATGCCGGGCTTCACCCACCTGCAGGTCGCCCAGCCGGTCACCTTCGGCCATCACCTGCTCGCCTACGCGGAAATGTTCGGCCGCGACGCCGAGCGCCTGGCCGACTGCCGGCGCCGCGTCAACCGGCTGCCGCTGGGAGCGGCGGCGCTGGCCGGCACCACCTACCCCATAGACCGCGAGCGCGTGGCTGCCACCCTGGGTTTTGACGGGGTGTGCCGCAATTCGCTGGACGCGGTGTCCGACCGCGACTTCGCCATCGAATTCTGCGCCGCGGCGGCGCTCATCATGACGCACGTCTCGCGCCTGTCCGAAGAACTCGTGCTGTGGATGAGCCCGCGCGTGGGCTTCATCACGCTGGCCGACCGCTTCTGCACCGGCAGCTCCATCATGCCGCAGAAGAAAAACCCCGACGTGCCGGAACTTGCCCGCGGAAAGACCGGGCGCGTCAATGGCCACCTGGTGGCGCTGCTGACCCTGATGAAGGGCCAGCCGCTCGCCTACAACAAGGACAACCAGGAAGACAAGGAAGGCCTGTTCGACACGGCCGACACCGTGCGTGACACGTTGACGATCTTCGTGGACATGATCCCGGGCATCACGGTCAACGCACAAGCCATGCGCGCCGCCGCCCTGCAAGGCTTTGCCACCGCGACCGACCTGGCCGACTACCTGGTCAAGCGCGGGGTGCCGTTTCGTGACGCCCACGAAACCGTGGCCGCGGCGGTGCGCGCCTGCGAGGCGCGCGGCTGCGACCTGGCCCACCTCACCACCGATGAACTGCGCGCCTTCCATCCGGCCATCGGCGAGGACGTGCATGACGTCCTGACGCTCGAAGGGTCGGTCGCCGCGCGCGCGCACATCGGCGGCACCGCGCCGGCGCGCGTGCGCGAGGAAGCCCAGCGCATCCTGGCCGGCGCTTAGGGCACGCGCCGGCCTGCCGGCCTTTCTGGCCCTGGGGGCGCAGGCGCCGCCAGGGCATCCCGCACGCCCCGACGTCAGACCACGCCCTGCGCCAGCATCGCGTCGGCCACCTTGACGAAACCGGCGATGTTGGCGCCGTCCACATAGCTGACGCGCCCGTCCGGCCCCGTGCCATAGTGCAGGCAGGCTTCGTGGATACCGCGCATGATTTGCAGCAGGCGAGCGTCCACTTCCTCGCGCGGCCACGACAGCCGCGCCGCGTTCTGGCTCATTTCCAGGCCCGAGGTGGCCACCCCGCCGGCGTTGCTCGCCTTGCCCGGCGCGTAAAGCACGCCGGCCTGCTCGAACACCTTGATCGCCTCGATGGTCGACGGCATGTTGGCGCCTTCGGAGACGCACACCACGCCGTTGGCGACCAGGGTCTTGGCGTCATTCTCGTCCAGCTCGTTCTGCGTGGCGCTGGGCAGCGCCACTTGCACCGGCACGCTCCAGGGCTTGGCGCCGGCGATGAATGTCGCCCCGACGCGCTCGGCGTAGTCGCTGACGCGGCCATAGAGGTGGTTCTTGACCTCCATCAGCACCGCGAGCTTTTCGGGCGTAAAGCCCTCCTCGTCGACCACGGTCCCGCTGGAATCCGACACGGTCACGACCTTGGCGCCCAGCGCCATGGCCTTTTCTATCGTGTATTGCGCGACATTGCCCGCACCCGAGACCGACACGCGCAGGCCCTCGAAATCCATGCCGCGGCGCTTGAGCATTTCCTGGGCAAAGTAAACGTTGCCATAACCGGTGGCCTCGGGGCGGATGAGCGAGCCACCGAAACTGAGCCCCTTGCCCGTGAACACGCAATCGGCGCGGTTGGTCAGCTTCTTGACCATGCCGGCCATGTAGCCCACTTCGCGCCCGCCCACGCCGATGTCGCCTGCCGGCACATCGGTGTAGGCCCCGACATGGCGGTAAAGCTCGGTGGCAAAGGCTTGGCAGAAGCGCATCACTTCGGCCTGGCTCTTGCCCTTGGGGTCGAAGTCCGCTCCGCCCTTGCCGCCGCCCATGGGCAGCGTGGTCAGCGCGTTCTTGAAAGTTTGCTCAAACGCCAGGAATTTCAGGATGGACAGGTTGACCGACGGGTGAAAGCGCAAGCCGCCCTTGTACGGCCCGATCGCCATGCTGTGCTGGATGCGGTAGCCGCGGTTGACCTGGACCTCGCCGCGGTCGTCGACCCACGACACGCGGAACATGATCACGCGCTCGGGCTCGACCAGGCGCTCGAGCAGTGCTTGGCTGCGGTAGCGCGGATGCTGTTCGATGAAGGGCCAGAGACTTTCCATGACCTCCGTGACGGCCTGCAGGAACTCCGGCTGTCCCGGATTGCGCGCTGCCACGTAGGCGATGAAATCGTGGGCGGTCTTGTAGGTCATGTCCATCCTTGGTGCATACGAAAACCAAAGTGGTGCATTGTGATGCAACTCTTTGGTGCGATCTAGGCGCGATAAGCGTTTTTTCCACGCACGGCAAAGCGGCGTCGCGGCGCCGCAACGAAGACTGATCCGTCCCTTTCTTGCCGTAAGAACGCGGTTTTCCGGGCCATCCGGCCCCTATTCAAAGACCGCGATGGATTCGACGTGACCCGTGTGCGGAAACATGTTGATCACCCCAGCGGCACGCAGCGCGTAGCCGCCTTCGTGCACGAGGATCGCCGCATCGCGCGCCAGGGTGGCGGGATTGCAAGACACGTAGACGATGCGCGCCGGGCGCTCCGCGGCCTGCAACTGCGTCAGCGCCTGCGCGACTGCCTGCGCCCCCTCGCGCGGCGGATCGATCAGCATGCGGTCGAAGCGCCCCAGCCCCCGCAGCCAATCGGCGTCGACCTCGAACAGGTTCAGCGTGGCAAACGCGGTGCGATCGGCCAGCCCGTGGCGCTGTGCCGCGGCCAGGGCCCGGTCGGTCAACGCCTTGCTGCCTTCCACGCCCACGACTTCGCGCGCGCGCGTGGCCAGCGGCAAGGTGAAATTGCCCAGCCCGCAGAACAGGTCCGCGACCCGGTCCTGCGGCCCGGGCTCGAGCAAACTGAGCGCGCGCGAAACCAGCACGCGATTGATGGCGTGGTTGACCTGGGTGAAGTCGGTCGGCTTGAACGGCAAGCGCAGCCCGAATTCCGGCAAGGCGTAGGCCAGCGTCTCGGCATCCCCGGGTTCCAGCGGATGCACGCTGTCCGGCCCTTTGGGCTGCAGCCACCAGGTCACCCCATGCTCGCGCGCGAAGGCGCGCAGCACCGCCACGTCGCCATCGGTCAGCGGCAGCAAGTGGCGCAATACCAGCACCGTACAGGCGTCACCCACCGCGACTTCGATCTGCGGCATCCGGTCGGGCGCGGACAGCGACGCGATCATGCCGCGCAGCGGCACCAGCAGCCTGGCCACGTGCGCGGGCAGCACGTGGCAGGTGCGCATGTCGGCGACGTAGCTGCTCTTGCGCTCGTGAAAGCCCACGAGCACCCCGCCCTTCTTGGGCACGACCCGCACCGACAGGCGCGCGCGGTAGCGATAGCCCCAGGCCGGGCCGTGCATGGGCGGCAGGATGCGCGCCGGCCTGAGCTTGCCGACGTGCCAGAAAGTATCTTCCAGTGCGCGCTGCTTGACCGCGACCTGCGCGGCCGGATCCAAATGCTGCATGGCGCAGCCGCCGCACACGCCGAAGTGCGGGCAGCGCGGCGTCACGCGCTGCGAAGACGCGCGCAGGACCTGGTCGACCCGGGCGATCTCGTACGACGGCTTGCGCCGCACCACCTGGACGCTGACCCGTTCGCCGGGCAGCGCCCCTTCGACGAAAACGACCTTGCCGTCGCGGCGGGCGACGCCACGGGCCTCCAAATCCAGGGATTCGATATCCAGTACATCCACCATCGGTGCGGCGTCCGATTACAAGCAAATCCGCCATTGTAAAAGGAGCCGCACCGGCGGCGCCGGCCGGCGTCGCCGCCGGCCGCAGGTCAGAACGTGCGCGAGACCGAGGCGATCACGCCCAGGCGGCCTGCAGGATGCCCGTTCTTGGTGTTGTACCAGTTGTCCTTGGTCGCGCCCACGGCGGCCACGCCGAGCACCCAGCCCTTGAGGTCCTTGCTGATACCCAGCTTGTAGTCCACGTAGTGACCCAGGCTGTCGCCGTCGGCGGTTTCCTGGCGCTTGAGCTTTTGGTAGCCCACGTGCGCATCCAGCGTCCAGCCATCGCCCAGGTCGAAACTGGCGCTGCCGTCCAGGTACCACGTGCCCTTGGTGTCGGGCGTGCTAAAGAAATCCGTGGGCGTGTAGGAGTACTTCAGCGAGAACGGTCCGTAGGCGCCGCCTACGTAGAGGTCGGTGTTCTTGAAGTTGCCGCCCTTGGGCGAGTCCGAGCCCGGGTACCAGTACTGCAGCACGCCGACGTCCAGCGTAAAGCCGCTGTTGCCGATCTCGCCGGACCAGCCGCCGTAGAAATCCATCTCGAGGTTGCCGCCCGGGAACAGGGAATCGGCCACATTGGAGTTCCAGTTGCCGATGTAGAAGCCCGACTCGTGAGTGATGTCGAAGCCCAGCTGGATGGCCGGACGGAAATCCGTCTGGCTGTAGCCGCGGAAGCGGTAGTCGTTGACGATGGAGGCATTACCGCTCAGGCTGAAGCCGGCCCCCAGGTCCGTTTCCTGCGCGGCGGCGGGCAGCGCGGCGCACGTGGCCATTGCGGCAAGCGAGGAGGCAATCAACGTCTTCTTCATGGTGTCGTCCTGTAGGGATGGATTGGCGGTGGGCGACGCCCGACCGGGTGCTTGCGCGGAGAAGCAACCTGCAAGACCCAGAAGCAGATTTCGTGCCAACCCGCACGCGATGCGCGCTGCCACACCCGAGCATGGGCTGCGCCCGAGTTGGTGCAGGCCCTGCCCCGCAATGAAACGTCCTGCCTCGAAACAGGGCGGCGCGCCGGGCAAAGCGGCGCCACCAAACGAAACGGGGCGCCGCCTGGCGCCCCGAAGGAAGAAGCCGGATGCCACCGGCCGATGCACGGCATCGGCGCGCACCGGCATGGCGCCGGCGCGCGCCGCCCGCCTAGTTGGCCGACTTGGCGGCTTGCACGCGCGCCGCGTGGCGCTCGGCCATGCGCGCCTGGCGCTTCTTGACGAAGTCGGCCACCTGGCTGCGCTGCTCGGCACTCAGGCCGTCCCAGAACGCCAGCCAATTTTCCTGCGCCGCCTTGGCCTTGTCGCGCATCTGCTCGCGGCGCTGCTCGCCAGCCGTGATCAGCGCGCGCGGGTCGAGTTGGCCCGCGGCAAGCTGGTCGGCCAGCACCTTGCGGGGGCCGTCGGCGCCGCGCATGTCGGTGCGCAGCGCCTTGCTGGCGGCGCGCGCCCGCTCGAGCTGCGCCTTTTGCTGGTCGTCCAGCTTGAGGCCATCGACCACCGACTGGGGCAGCGGCCCGACACCGGGAATCCACGCCGCAGCGTGCTGCAGCCCGTGCTTGTGGGCGCGCAGGTGGTGCTTGTGATGACGGGGGCCGTCCTTGTCCGCGCGTGCCTGCGCCTGGACGGGATCCTGGGGCGCCTGGCTGGCATGCGCGGCTGCGGACATGCCGCCGGCGGCCAGGGCCAGGGACAACGCTGCCAGGGCGGGACGGAAGAAAGCACGGTTCATGGCATCACTCCTTGTGTGTGGATGGCGATGCCATTGTGGCGGCGACCCGGTTACACGCGGGTTTCGGGGCGCAAGGCGGATATTTCAGCCGGTTGCGCCGGCCCTACCCTAGAGCAGCCCCTCGCCTTCGGAGGCCTCCCAGGCGTTGAGGTACTCCTCCCAGTGCGGCGCGTCGGAACCGGCCAGTGTGTCGCGCACCAAGTCGACCTCGGCGTGATAGGCCTCGCGGTCGAGCTCGCCGCGCAGGTAGCGAAAACGGCAATAGACCAGCCACGTGTTGACGACGTCGGTCTCGCAATAGGCGCGCACTTCGTCGGCACGGCCTTCGCACCAGGCCGTCCAAACCTGGCTGCCGTCCATGCCGAGCTTGCCGGGAAAGCCGCACAGCTTGGCCAGTTCGTCGAGCGGCGCATTGGCCCGGCCGTTGTACTTGGCCAGCAGGTCCATCAAGTCGACGTGGCGCGTGTGGTAGCGCGAAATGTAGTTGTTGTAGCGGAACTCCCGGTCGTCGTCGCCCATGTCCCAATAGCGCGGCGCGGGCACGCCGTGTATCAGGCTGCGGTAATGCAACACCGGCAGGTCAAAGCCCGAGCCGTTCCAGCTGACCAGCCGAGGCGTATAGCGCTCGATCGTCTTGAAAAAGCCCGAGATCAACGCGGCTTCGCCGTCGTCGGCACGGCCGAGCGTGCGCACGCGAAACCCCTGGTCGTCGCGAAAGACGCAGCCGATCACGGCCACCTTGTGCAAATGCAAGGGCAAGAAGTCGCTACCGGTGGCTTCGCGCCGCTCGGCGCATGCGCGCTCGACGACTTCCTGGTCGGAGACGTCGGGTCCCCAGCCGCGCAGGCGCCGCAGCCCCTGGACGTCGGGAATCGTCTCCAGGTCGAAAACCAGCGTCGGCGTCATCGCGGCGGCAGGTATTGCAGCGGATCGACGGGCGTGCCCTTGCGGCGGATCTCGAAGTGCAGGCGCGGCGAGGTCGTGTCGGTCTGGCCGATTTCCGCGATCTTGGTGCCGCGCTTGATTTCCTGCCCCGGCTGCACCAGCAGCGTTCGGTTATGGGCGTAGGCGGTGATGAAGCCGTTCTGGTGATTGATGATGACCAGGTTGCCCAGCCCGCGTACACCGTTGCCGCTGTACGTGACCATGCCGTCGGCCGCCGCGTAGACCGGGTCGCCCGGGTTGCCGGCAATATCTATGCCTTTGCTGCGCGCACTGAACGGCTGGATGATCTGGCCCGAAGCCGGCCAGGCCCAGGTGATCACTGACGCGTCGGCGGCGCGTGGCGGCGTGGCCACCGGCGCAGGCGCTGGCGCCGGCGGTTGGGGCGCAGCCGGTTCGGCCGGCTTGGATTCGGCCGGTTGGGACGAGGCTGGCTCGGTCGCCGCGCCGTCAGCCGGTGCGGGCTTGGCGGCAGGCACGGGCACGGCCTGCGCGCCCGTGCCGGAAGCCGCCTGTCCGCCCGGCGGCGGCGTCAGGCGCAATACTTGGCCGACCCGCAGCTGGCTGGGATCGGGCAGGTTGTTCCAGCGGGCAAGCGCTGCCATGTCGGTGCCCGTGGCGCGAGCGATCTGGTAGAGGCTATCGCCAGGCTTGACGATATAGGTGCCATCGTTCGACGGCGTGGCTGCCGGCGCCTGCGGGGCGGCGGACAAGTCGACCACCGGCGCGCGCGTGCCGGAGCCCGCGCAGCCGGCAAGCATCGCCACCACGAGCAGCGCGGCCATCCTGGCCGGTACAGCGCCAGTAAAGGGGTTGCACGCCTTGCCGGCAGGCAAGGCGGTGTGTCTGGCCAGCGGGAACTGCCCGACGAGCATGCGTTTCTCCTTCTTAGCTCACGATTGGATGCCTGCCCTGAGCGGCACGAACCGGACTTCCTCGAGTTCGGCGCGGTTCCAGGAAGCAGCGCCCGTGCGCTCGATCAACACCAGCCTCTGCTGCGCACCACCCTCGGGGGCGATCAGGCGCCCGCCCGGCGCCAGTTGCGTCAACAGGGCGCGCGGGATTTCCAGGCCCGCGGCAGCCACAACAATAGCATCGAAAGGCGCCTGGGCGGGCAAGCCCGCCATGCCGTCGCCGTAGTGCAGGCGCACGCGCCCCAACCGCAGCGCGCGCAGGCGTTCGCGCGCCATCTCGTACAGGCCGCGTATGCGCTCGACGGCATAGACCTCGCGCACGATCTGCGCCAGCACCGCGGCCTGGTACCCGCATCCGGCGCCGATCTCGAGCACGCGCGCGGGCTGCCTGCCTTCGCAGACCGCGGAAATCATGCGCGCCACCACCCAGGGCTGGGAAATCGTCTGGCCGTGGCCGATGGGCAGCGCCGCGTCTTCGTAAGCCCGGCTGGCCAGGCCCTCGTCGACGAACTGATGGCGCGGCACGGCCATCATCGCGTCGAGCACGCGTGCATCGCGTATGCCTTGCTGGCGCAGCCGCTGCACCATGGCCGCGCGTTGGCGCTCGGAGTTGAGGCCCAGGTTGGCGCCGGGTGAAACGGGCCGCGGCGCGACGGGCGCGCGCGGCGCGACGTCGGGCCGCGGCAGCGCCGCGGCCGAAATGCGCGTGTTGCTGTTGGCCGGCGAGATGCCGGGCGCAAGCCCCGCCGACGGGTACGCGGATGAGCGCACCCGGGCGAGCGGATCGGCGGGGTCGGTCACGCGGCGGCGCATAGCGGACGGGCCCACTGCCGGACTTCGGCGATCTGTTCGTGGTGCGTCAGGTCCAGCCGCAGCGGCGTCAGCGACACGGACCCGCGCGCGATGGCGTCGAAGTCGGTGCCGAGCTGGGCATCGAGCGCGTTGCCCACCGGCCCGATCCAATAGACCGTCTCGCCGTACGGCGTGGTCGAGCGTACGACGGGCTCGGAGGGATGGCGCTTGCCCAGCCGGGTGACTTCGATCGGCCCCATGGCCGACAGCGGCAGGTTGGGGATGTTGACGTTGAGCAAGACCGGCGCCGCCAGCGGCTCGGCCAGCTGGCGTTCGACGACGCGGCGGGCCACCTTGGCTGCCGCGTCCAGGTTGTGCCAGCCCCTGTCGACCAGCGAAAATGCGATCGCCGGAATGCCGAAAAGATAGCCTTCGGTAGCCGCGGCCACGGTGCCCGAATAGAGCGTGTCGTCGCCCATGTTCGCGCCGTTGTTGATGCCGGAGACGACTAGGTCGGGGCGCGCGTCCATCAGCCCGGTCAGGGCGATGTGCACGCAGTCCGACGGCGTGCCGTTGACGTAGATGAAGCCGTTGGCCGCCTCGCGCACCGACAGCGGCCGGTTCAGCGTCAGCGAATTGGACGCGCCGCTGTGGTTGACTTCTGGCGCGACCACGGTCAGTTCGGCCAGGTCGCGCAAGGCGTTGACCAGCGCTTCCAGCCCTGGGGCCGAATAGCCGTCGTCGTTGGCAACCAGTATCCTCATCGCGGTTCCGAAAGCAAGAAAAAGCGGCCGAACGCATCGAATTGTACCGGGTAGAATGCCGCAGCCCTTATTACGACTGATTTGCACGGAGTGCCATGGACATGTCCCCCCTGCTCGCCGCAGCCGCCCTCGTCGCCCTGGCCTACCTCATCGGCTCGATCCCGTTTGCCGTGGTAGTCAGCAAACTCATGGGCCTGCAGGATCCGCGCACCTATGGCTCGCGCAACCCGGGCGCGACCAATGTCCTGCGCACCGGCAACAAGACGGCCGCCGCGCTGACGCTGGCCGGCGACGCCGCCAAGGGGTGGTTCGCGGTGTGGCTGGCGCAGCACTTCGCCGGCGACCTGGGGTTGACCTCGCGCGCGATCGCGCTGGTCGCCGTGGCGGCCTTCTTGGGGCACCTGTATCCCCTGTTCCTGCGCTTTGCCGGCGGCAAGGGCGTGGCCACGGCGCTGGGCGTGCTGCTGGCCCTTGAACCCGCGCTCGGCTTGGCCGCGGCGGCTACGTGGCTGATCGTGGCGGTGTTCTTCCGCTACTCATCGCTGGCGTCGATCGTGTCGGCAATCTTCGTGCCGGTGTACTACCTGTTCGGCGCCGGCATCGCCTGGCATACCTCTGCCCCGATCGGGGTGGCCATCGGCGCGATCAGCCTGCTGCTGATTTACCGCCATCGCGCCAACATCGCGCGGCTGGCGCAAGGCACCGAAAGCCGCATCGGCGGCGGCAAGAAAAAATCGTGATCCCGGCATCGCCGGCGGGCGGTCTGCTTTAGGCAGCGATCTCGGCCAGGTCCCAGCGCGGCCGCACGGTAAAGGCGTGGCCCGCGCCCGCCAGATCGACCAGCCCGGCGCGCAGGCGCTCGGCCGCCGCGTGCGCAATCATGGCGCCGTTGTCGGTGCACAGCGCAAGCGGCGGAAAGAAAGCCTGCCCGCCGATGACCTGCAATCCTTCGGACAACCGGCTGCGCAGCAGGCGGTTGGCGCCCACGCCGCCAGCGACGACGATGCGGCGCAGGCCGGTTTGCTTCAGCGCCCGTAGCGACTTGGCTACCAGTACCTCGACGATCGCCGCCTGCGTGGCGGCGGCAAGGTCCGCGCGCAGCCGCTCGGCGTCTTCGCCCGCGGCCTGGGCGGACTTGAGCCGGGTCAGCACCGCCGTCTTCAGCCCGCTGAAGCTGAAATCCAAGTCGCCGCTGTGGATCATCGGCCGCGGCAGCGGCAGCCGTGACGGATCGCCGCGCTCGGCCAGCGCCGCCAACGCCGGCCCGCCCGGATACCCCAATCCCAGCAGCTTGGCGGTCTTGTCGAAGGCCTCGCCTGCGGCATCGTCCAGGGTTTCACCCAGCAACGCGTAGCGGCCCACACCGTCGACGCGCATCAGCTGCGTGTGGCCGCCCGACACCAGCAGCGCCACGAAGGGAAACGCCGGACGCGGATCGGCCAGCATGGGCGAGAGCAAATGCCCTTCCAGGTGGTGGATGGGAATGGCCGGTATGCCGCGCGCCCAAGCCAGGGCCTGCGCCACGCTGGCGCCGACCAGCAGCGCGCCGGCCAGCCCCGGTCCGGCCGTGTAGGCCACGGCCCCCACGTCGTCGAGCGTCAGCCCGGCCTCGCCCAGCACCTGCCTTGCCAGCGGCAGCACCCGCCGGATGTGGTCGCGCGAGGCCAACTCCGGCACCACGCCGCCATACTCCTCGTGCATCGCCGCCTGGGTATGCAGCGCGTGGGCAAGCAGCCCCCGTTCGGTGCACACCGCGGCCACGCCGGTCTCGTCGCAGGAGCTTTCAAAGCCGAGAATAATCATGGCGCGAGAGTTTACCCCGGGGTAAATAATGGTATTTTCGCAGCCGCGCGCGGCCGCCGGGGCAAGCCTGCCCGTGGCCACCGCCGCGCCGGATGTGCCGTGCTGCGGCCGCCCGGCAAGAACCGGCCATCACCCACCATACAGACAGGGACAGGACATGCCATATCAGCCCTTCCAGCTGCGCGAGCACGGCACGACCGCGCGCACCGAAATCGTCGCGGGGATCACGACCTTCCTGACGATGTCCTACATCGTCTTCGTCAACCCCGCCATCCTTTCGTCGACCGGCATGGATCGCGACGCGGTCTTCGTGGCCACGTGCCTGGCGGCCGCGCTCGGCTCGCTGATCATGGCGCTGGTGGCCAACTGGCCGGTGGGCATGGCCCCAGGCATGGGACTGAACGCCTTTTTCGCCTTCACCGTGGTCGGTGCCATGGGCTACACCTGGCAGCAAGCGCTCGGCGCGGTCTTCATCTCGGGGGTCATTTTCCTCGTGCTGACGGTCACCGGCGTGCGCGCCTGGCTGATCGCCGGCATCCCACGATCCTTGCGCAGCGCCATCGCCGCGGGCATTGGACTGTTCCTGGCCATCATCGCCCTGTCCAATGCCGGCATCGTGACCGCAAGCGAAGCGACCAAGGTCACCTTGGGAGACCTGCGTAGCCCCGAGCCGCTGCTGGCCATCCTGGGCTTTTTCGTGATCGCCGTGCTGGACGCGCTGCGCGTGCGCGGCGCCATCCTGATCGGCATCCTGGCAGTGACCATCCTGTCCATGCTGCTGGGCTACAACGAATTCCGCGGGGTGTTCTCCACGCCGCCCAGCCTGATGCCGACCTTCATGCAGCTAGACATCCTGGGCGCCCTGCATGCCGGATTCGTGCACGTCATCCTGGTGTTCGTGCTCGTGGAAGTGTTCGACGCCACCGGCACGCTGATCGGCGTGGCCAAGCGCGCCGGGCTGGTGCAGGAAGGCCAGCCGGGTCGCCTGGGCCGGGCGCTGTTTGCCGACAGCACCGCCATCGTGGCGGGCTCCATGCTGGGCACCAGCAGCACCACGGCCTACATCGAGAGCGCCTCGGGCGTGCAGGCCGGCGGGCGCACCGGCCTGACCGCGCTGGTAATCGCCCTGCTGTTCCTGGCCGCGCTCTTCATCGCGCCACTGGCCGGCTCCGTGCCGGCCTATGCCACGGCGCCCGCCCTGCTCTACGTGGCCGGCCTGATGATGCGCGAGATGATCGACATCGATTGGGACGACGTCACCGAAGCCACGCCCGCGGCGCTGACCGCGCTGGCCATGCCGTTTACCTACTCGATCGCCAACGGCCTGGCCTTCGGCTTCATCAGCTACGTCGTGCTCAAGGCCTGCACGGGCAAGGTACGCGACATCCATCCCGCCACCTGGCTGGTGGCCGCGCTGTTCGTGATCCGGTTTGCCTTCTTCCCGGCCTGATCGCGCCGGGGCTATCCGCGCTCGGACGGCGCTACGATGCGCCGGCCGGCGCGCTCATTCTGCTTCGACCTGCCACATCCCCTGGCCGCGCGTCAGGTCACGGTACAAGGCCGCCAGCGCTTCGGCCTGGTCGCGGGCCACGGCCACTTCCCATTGCACGCCGTCGGCGTGATAGGTTTCCCCGGTCACCGATGCGCCGGCCTGCTCGAGCCGCGCGCGCACCCTGGCCTGGTCAGCAAAACCCACGGCACACCGGATCCTTACCGTCTCGACCACGGTCACCGCCGTGCCGGCGCGCAGGCAGTTGGCCGCCACGCCGCCGTAGGCGCGCACCAGGCCGCCCGCACCCAGCTTGATGCCGCCGAACCAGCGCGTGACCAGTACCGCCACCCGGTCAAAGCCCAGGCCATCGATGGCCTGCAGGATGGGTCGCCCAGCGGTTCCACCCGGCTCGCCGTCGTCATTGGCACGGTATTGCTGGCCGATGCGATAGGCCCAGCAGTTGTGCGTGGCCGCCGGATCGGCGTGCCGGGAAAAGAAGTCCATCGCCTGCTCGGCCGTGGCCACGGGCGCGGCCAAGGCAAGGAATCGGCTCTTGCGGATGTCTTCCTGGTAGCGGCTGATGTCGGCCAAGGTCAAGCGCTGCGTCATGGCGCTATTTTGGCATTGCCGCGCTACGCACGGCGCGCACCCAGCCACGCGTGGCGGCCTAGCCGTGGCAGTCCGGGACTTCCTGGTCCAGGTAGACGTCAAAGGCCACGTTGCGCGCCCAATGCTCGGCGATCGAGCGGTAGACGCCTTCGCTTTGCCAAGCCTGCATGCGGCGCGCAAGCCATTGCGCATCGCGCCCGGCATCGCGGGCGAGCAGCCAATGCAGCGGCTCGGACGATTGCACCGGCAGCGTGGCCGAGAACTTTTTCCATTCGGGCATGGACATGAGCGGCTGCCAGACCGCGTCGTCGATCAGGCCAGCGTCGCATTGGCCGGTACGCACTGCCACCAGGGCATCGGACGGCACGCGATAGGTGCGCAGCTGCGCCCCGCTGCGCTCGGCCTGGCGCTGCGCCGCCCATGCCGCCTGCGCAGTGCAGACGATACGCCCGCGCATGTCGTCCCACGACCGGATCGTCGTATCGCTGCGCATGACCGGGCGCGGCGCGCTGCGATAGCCGGTATCCACGGCAAGCAGGCCTGCCGGCGCGGCACCCGGCGCGAGCACTACATCGACCGTGCCGTCGGCCAGCGCCTGCGCGGCGTCGGCCGCCGCCACCTGCACCAGCCGGGCCGGCACGCCAAGGTCTTGCGCCAAGCGCTGCGCAAGCTCCCCGTCCAGCCGCTCCGGCGTGCGCACCTTGCCCCCTGCCGCGACGGGTTCGGGCAGGTGCGGCACGCCCACCCTGAGCGCGCCGCGCTCACGCGCGGCCTCGAAGCCGCGTCCCTGCCATGCCGGCAGCGCGACGGCCAGCGCCGCGGCGACCGCTGCCAGCAGCAGCAGTACCCAACCGGGGCGGATGCGCCAGGGCGAGCTGAAACGGAGGGGCACGGCGGAACTCCCTTGTTCAGACGTACTGGTAGCGCAGCAGCCTGTGCTTGAGGTTTTCCAGGATGAACTGGTCGATCAGCGCGGCCAGCACCGCGATGACCAGGATCGAGGCCATGACGCCGGTCATGTCGGCGATCTCGCCCGAATACGCGAGCGTGCGACCCAGCCCCTTGCCGAAGCCGATCAGCATCTCGGCCGAGATGAGCGCGCGCCAGGCGTTGCCGAAAGCCAGCTGCGCCCCGGTGATGAGTTCGGGCATGACCGCCGGCAGGTACACCCGGCGCACCAGCGCTGCGGGCGAGGCGCCCATCACCCGGGCGGCCGAAACATGCACGCGCTGCACCGATTCGGTGGCGTTCATGACACTGAGCGCGGCCGGGAAAAAGGCCGCCAGCGCCACCACGACGATGATGGGCGTGTTGCCGAACCCCATCATGATCAGGAACAACGGCACCCAAGCAATGGACGGAATGGACTGCAGGATGACGATGGCGCTGCGCAGGACTTCCCGGAAAAAGAAGAGCACGGCAGCCAGCAGGCCAAAGCCCACGCCGGCGGCAAGCGCCAGCCCGTAGCCGGCGCCCAGGCGCCACAGCGAGCCGCTGAGCGCCGCATGGAAATCCGGGTTGCCGATGTCGTCAAAAAGCCGCTGCGCCACGGCGGGCACCCCAGGCATCAGGAAGTCGGGCAGCAACCAGGCGGCCGCCTGCCAGACGGCAAGAATGAACAGCACCGCAAGCACCCCGGCCAGGTGCTTGCGGTAGCCGGTGACGCGGTTGGAAGTGCTCAAAGCTTGCGCGCCTCTTGCCAGGACAGGTCGACGATGGAAGAGACGTCGTAGCGCGAGCCGTCACGGGTCTTGAGCGAGCCCTGCGCCTGCAGGATGTCGGCGATTTCCTGCATGCGGGCAAGATCCTTGTCGCTCAGGCTGGCGGTAAACACCTGGGTGCCGATCGCCTCCTCGATGACGGTTTCGCGGGGCAGCTCGCCGCGCGTCAGCGTCTTGAGCGTGGGCTCGGCGATGAAGTAATCGGCGATCAGCTTGGCCGCCTCGGCCGGCTGTTGCTCGAGCAGGTCGATCGCCTGCTTTTGCGCGTCCAGCGCCTTCCACACGGCGTCT
Source organism: uncultured Alcaligenaceae bacterium (assembly GCA_937908115.1). Classification (GTDB taxonomy): domain Bacteria; phylum Pseudomonadota; class Gammaproteobacteria; order Burkholderiales; family Burkholderiaceae_B; genus CALEQZ01. Next base: position 84,186 of record CALEQZ010000043.1, read on the forward strand.
TTGCGCTTGGCGAGCACTTCACCCGAAGTGATCACCACCATGCAGGGAAAGGGCCAGGCCTGTCCGACCTCGTAGATCTGCGTGACCGGCGCCACCAACTGCGCGATGCGGTCATACGGCTCGAACAGGAAGGCCGCATCCACGCGCTTGCCCACGAGCGACTGCACGGCCACCGCGGGACTGACGCCCAGGATGTTGACGTCATCGGGCGACAGGCCCGCTTCCTTGAGGACCACGCCCTTGAGCACTACGTCCGCGGTGCTGCCCTCGGACTGCGAGGCGAGCACGCGGCCCTTGAGGTCGGCGACCGTCTTGATGCCGGTGTCATTGCGCACGACCATCGAGTGGTACCCCTGCTGGGCGCCGCCGATGACCTTCAGGTCGGCGCCCTTGGAGGCCCAGGCCACTGCGTTGGTAAAGCCCAGCACGCCGATGTCGAGCTGGCCGCCGACGATGGCCTTGATCAGGTCGGTGCCCGATTTGAACTCCACCAGCTCGGCATCCAGGCCCGCCTTTTCGTAGAACTTGCCTTCGTAGGCGACCATGGCCTGGGCATCGTCCATGACGCGCAGGTAACCCACGCGGAACTTCTCGGCGGCCGCGGCCGGCGCGACTGCCGTCACCGCGGCGATCAGCGGCAAGGCCAGCCATTGCTTCAGTTTCATGTCACTGCTCCCAAAAACGGATGAATAAGTTGCGCCGCCTGCGGGCGCCAAACAGCCGGGCGTCTGGTGCGGCTAGGCCGCAGCCTGCTCTTCGACGGAAATGCCCAGCAGCGACAGGATTTCGCGCTTTTCCGCCGCCAGCCCGGACAGGTCGTGGCTCTTCCCTCGGCGTCCCAGCACGAATTCGCGCAGCACGCGGGCCGGCCTCGGGCTAAAGACGATGATGCGGTCGGCCAAGTACAGCGCCTCGTCCACATCGTGCGTGACCAGCAGCACCGTGGGCTTTTCCTGCACGATCAGCTCGCGCAGCACATCCTGCAACGACAGCCGCGTCAGGGCGTCGAGCGCCCCGAAGGGTTCGTCCAGCAGCAGCGTCTGGGGGTTGGCAACGAAGGCGCGCGCCAGCGCGGCGCGTTGGCGCATTCCCCCCGACACCTGGTGCGGGTAATACTGCTCGAAGCCTGCCAGCCCGACGCGCGCCAGCCATTGCACCGCCCGCTCGCGCGCCTCGGCACGGCGCTTGCCCTGGAACTCGAGCGCCAGCGCGACGTTGTCGCGCAGCGTCAGCCAGGGATAGAGCGCGTGCTCCTGAAACACCAGGGTGCGGCTGGGATCAGGACCCTCGATCGGCTTGCCGTCAGCCAGCAGCCTGCCGCGCGTGGCCGGCTCCAGCCCCGCGACCATGTGCAGCAGCGTCGACTTGCCGCAGCCCGACGGCCCGACCAGCGCCACCAGCTCGCCGCTGGCGATCTCTTTGTCGAAACCGTCGACGACCGGAAGGTCGCCGAACTGCTTGTGCACCTGCTGGAATGACAATTTCATGGTGTCGATGCGTGCGGCTGCCACGCGCGCCAAATAATGGGCCCGCGACGTTAGCAAACCTTACTTATGAGTGACGACTATATTAACTCTATTTCTAAATAACTATTAGAAATAAGCATATAGTTGACGGCGCATCGCGTGCGAGGCGGGCGCCAGCCCGGCGCACGCAGGCGAAGCCGCACATGAGCCAAGAAAGCCCACGCGGGGACCGTTGCCCCCCGGGCGCGGCCCGCAAGCAGGACGGCCTAGCGTCCGGGCTTGGTGTAGGAGTAAGTCCCGCAGACGCTGTCGGCGTCTTCGGCCGGAACGCCGGCGGATGTATGCGCGGTCACGGACAAGTCATCTCCGCTTTCCTGCACGACCAAGAAGAGATGTTGCCCGGCAGGCAGTCGGTCGCCACACAGCGTATTGCCACCGAGCAGCGGCTTCGTCGCGTTGTCCAGCACCCGGTAGACGTCGCCGTCCTTGCGCGACGCGACCTTCTCGAGCGGCATCTGCCGGCCGTTTTCGAACGTGACCCGGTCTTGCGCCAAGTCGATCTTGCCGGTAATGGACATGGCGGTGTTGCTGACGGGTTCCCAGGCGGCGGCGTGCACAAGCGCGACGGGCACGCAGGACAGGACGCAGGCAGCAAGGTATTTCTTCTTCATGGCAGCGATCACCGGTGGCACAAGCACAAACCGCGCCTGGCAGTGCCCGGGCGGCGCGAACATTGGCGAACCCTCGAACGCAGCCATCGTGCGCCAGCTTCGCCGCCGCCCATGATATCCGCCATCGCTTGCGCCGCGCCAGCCCTTCGCTGCCGCGGCAGCCGTGTCCGCAAGTGTTGCGCCCGGATCCCTACGCTGCCTGCTCGCGCGACTGCAGGTAATCCTCGTAGTTGCCCAGGTAATCCACCACCCTGCCACCGGGCAGGACCTCGAAGATGCGCGTGGCCAGTCCAGAGACGAATTGCCGGTCATGCGACACGAAGATCAGCGTACCGGCGTACTTTTCCAGCGCGAACTGCAGCGCCTCGATCGACTCCATATCCAGGTGGTTGGTCGGCTCGTCCAACAGCATGACGTTGTGGCGCCCGAGCATCAGACGGCCGAAGGTCATGCGGTTCTTTTCGCCGCCGGACAGCACCTTGACCGGCTTTTCGATGTCGGCGGCCGAAAACAGCAACCTGCCCAGCACCGAGCGCACCGCCTGGTCGTCGTCACCCGGCTGGCGATAGTCTTCCATCCAGTCGAACAGGTTGACGTCGGACTGGAAGTCGTCGGAAACATCCTGCGCCATGTAGCCCACGTCGGCGTTCTCGGACCATTTCACGCTGCCGGCATCGGGCGCCAGGTCGCCGGCCAGCATGCGCAGCAGCGTGGTCTTGCCCACGCCGTTGGCGCCGACGATGGCAATTTTTTCGCCGGCCTCGACCATGGCGGAAAAGTCGCGGATGACGGGCTTGTCGTAGGACTTGGACAGCCTCTCGACGGCGACCGCCTGCCGGTGCATTACCTTGTTCTGCTCGAAGCGGATGTACGGGCTTTGGCGCGAAGACGGCTTGACCTCGATCGTCTCGGCCTTGATGCGGTCGATCTGCTTCAGGCGCGAGGTCGCCTGGCGCGACTTGGACTTGTTGGCGGCAAAGCGCCGCACGAAATCCTGCAGTTCGCTGATACGCTCCTTGGCCTTGGCATTGGCCGCGGCGATGCGCGCGCGCGCCTGCGCCGAGGCCAGCATGTAATCGTCGTAATTGCCCGGATAGATGCGCAGCTCGCCGTAGTCCAGGTCGGCCATGTGCGTGCACACCTCGTTCAGGAAGTGCCGGTCATGGCTGATGATGATCATGGTGCTCTGGTAGCCGTTGAGCACGCCTTCGAGCCAGCGGATGGTGTTGATATCCAGGTTGTTGGTTGGCTCGTCCAGCAGCAGCACGTCCGGGTTGGAAAACAGCGCCTGCGCCAGCAGCACCCGCAGCTTCCAGCCCGGTGCGATTTCGCGCATGGGCAGGTTGTGCTGCTCGACGGGGATCTCCAGCCCCAGCAGCAGTTCGCCGGCACGCGCCTCGGCGGTATAGCCGCCGTACTCGGCGAACTTGGCCTCGAGTTCGGCCGCACGCATGTAGTCCTCTTCGCTGGCCTCGGGGTTGGCGTAGATGGCGTCGCGCTCGGTCATCGCCTGCCACATCTCGGCATGCCCCATCATCACCACGTCGAGCACGCGCTCGGACTCGAAGGCGAACTGGTCTTGGCGCAGCTTGCCCAGGCGCACCCCGGGATCGATGGATACGCTGCCTGAGGTGGGCTCCAGGTCGCCGCCGATGATCTTCATGAAGGTCGACTTGCCCGATCCGTTGGCGCCGATCAGGCCGTAGCGGTTGCCTTCGCCGAACTTGACGCTGACGTTTTCGAATAGCGGCTTGGGGCCGAATTGGATGGTGAGGTTTGCAGTGGTGATCACGGAAAAAGCGCTGTGAAACGAGCCGTTTGCGCCGCCTGCGCAGGCAGCGGGCCGGACCGCGGGCATGGCCGGCCAAATCGCCCAGTGTACCAAGTGCCGTCCAAGCAGGCCCCTTGTCCATATGGCTACCGGCGCGATCGCCGCATGGCCGCTGCTGCCTTGCCCAGGCCGCGCCGTGCCGCATGCACACGGCTCTGCACGCGTCACCTGGGGTTATTCCCGATGCCTGGGCAATTGTATGCAGCAGCCCTGCAAGGTTTAATCGATCGGTTTCCGGGGCTACGTGGGGGCGTGGTCCCGGCATCGTGCACCACGACAAGTTGTTGGCGGTATTCCTGCAGCACACGACAAGCTGGTCGATAAGTTGGTCGATAGCAGCAATAACGAAAGTACTCAGGAGACTCACGATGAACGACGTCAAGCCTTCCCGCCGTAAATTCCTCGCCGGCGCCGCTGCGGCAGGAGCGGCCGGCACTGCACTGGGTTTTCCCGCCATCTCCCGCGCCCAGTCCGGCCCCATCACGCTGCGCATGCAAAGCACCTGGCCGTCGAACGACATCTTCCACGAGTTCGCGGTGGACTTCGCCAAGAAGGTCAACGACATGGCGGAAGGCCAGCTGCGCATCGAGGTCCTGCCTGCGGGGGCGGTGGTGCCGGCGTTCAACCTGCTGGACGCGGTATCGGCGGGGACGCTGGATGCGGGCCACGGCGTGGTGGCCTACTGGTATGGCAAGAACAGTGCCGTTGCGCTGTGGGGGTCGGGCCCGGCCTTCGGCCTGGACGCCAACCTGCTGCTGGCCTGGCATGAATACGGCGGCGGCAAGGAACTGCTCGCGGAAATCCAGCAGGCGATGGGCGTGAACGTCACCTCGCTGATGTACGGTCCCATGCCGACCCAGGCCTTCGGCTGGTTCAAGAAGCCCATCACCAAGGTCGAGGACATCAAGGGCATAAAGTTCCGCACGGTGGGCCTGGCCATCGACATGTATTCGGCCATGGGCGCGGCGGTCAATGCGCTGCCCGGCGGCGAAATCATCCCGGCGATGGATCGCGGGCTGCTCGACGGCGCCGAGTTCAACAACGCCTCCTCGGACCTGTCCCTGGGCTTTCCGGATGTGGCCAAGGTTTGCATGCTGCAGAGCTTCCACCAATGCTCGGAGCAGTTCGAGGTCACGATCAACAAGACCCGCTACGAAAGCCTGCCCAACCACCTCAAGCACATCCTGCGCTACGCCGCGCAAGCCTGCAGCGCCGACATGTCCTGGAAGGCGGCCGACCGCTATTCCAAGGACTACATCAAGCTGCAGAAGGAGCACGGGGTCAAGTTCTACAAGACGCCTGACGCCATCCTGCAGGAGCAGCTCAAGCTGTGGGACCAGATGATCGCCAAGCGATCCGAGGAGAACCCGCTGTTCAAGAAGGTGTTGGACTCCCAGCGCGCGTTCGCCGAGCGCGTCGGCCGCTGGTGGGGCGATACCCAGGTCAACTACCGCATGGCCTGGAACCGTTACTTCGGCGGCAACAAGCCCGCCTAAGGCCGGCTGCCTCATGGGCGCCCGGGCTGGCCGTCGCCGCGCCCGGCCCGGGCGCGCGCCCTGCTTGCGAATCCCGTTGGTAAATCCATGAACAAACTGCTGCTTGGCGTGGACCGCCTGTCCACTTTCGTCGGCCAGGCCTTCGCCTGGCTCATCGTCGTACTGACCGTCCATACCTGCTGGGAAGTGCTGGCGCGCTACATCTTCAACCGCCCGAGCGCCTGGGCCTTCGACCTGCAGCTGATGTACTACGGCATCCTGTTCATGATGGCCGGCGCGTACACGCTGGCCAAGAACGGCCACGTGCGCGGCGACATCCTGTACGGGTTCCTGCCCCCGCGCGTGCAGGCTGGCATAGACCTGGTGCTGTACATCATCTTCTTCATTCCAGGCGTGGTGGCCATGGTCTGGGCCGGTTGGTACTTCGCGGGCTACTCCATCGCCATCCGCGAGCATTCCTCGCTCATGGCCAACGGCCCTCCCATCTACCCCTTCAAGGCCTTCATCCCCATCGCCGGGGCCTTCCTGTTGCTACAAGGCTTGGCCGAGATCGCCCGCTGCGTGATTTGCCTGCGCCAAGGTACGTGGCCGCGACGCGAAGAGGACGTCGAAGAAGTCGACGTGGACAAGCTCAAGGAAATGGTCGACGTCAAGGACGAAGACATAGCCAAACTGGACCAATACGTGCAAGGAGGCCAGCCCCGATGAAACTGCCCAAGGCAATCTGGTTCGGGGTGTCCTGCATCGCCCTGGTCGTCCTGTTGATCATCGTGCTGACGCCATGGAGCCAGCTGACCCAGGCCCACCTGGGGCTGATCATGCTGGCGCTCATCGTGGTCGCGATCATGCTGGGCTTTCCGACCGCGTTCACGCTGATGGGCATGGGGGTGATCTTCACCTTCCTGGCCTATTTCATGCAGGCCCCGCCTGGCGAAGGCCTGCGCGCCGTGCGCCAGACGCTGGACCTGATGGTGCAACGCACCTACTCCACGATGATCAACGATGCGCTGATCTCGGTCCCGCTGTTCGTCTTCATGGGCTACCTGGTCGAGCGCGCCAACCTGATCGAAAAGCTGTTTCGCGCCATGCACCTGGCGCTGTCGCGCCTGCCGGGATCGCTGGCCGTGGCCACGCTGGTGACCTGCGCGATCTTCGCCACGGCCACCGGCATCGTCGGCGCGGTGGTCACGCTGATGGGGCTGCTGGCCATGCCTGCGATGCTCAAGGCGGGATACGGCGTGCGCCTGACCGCCGGGTCCATCACTGCCGGCGGCTGCCTGGGCATCCTGATACCGCCGTCCATCATGCTGATCGTCTACGGCGCGACCACCGGCGTGTCGGTGGTGCAGTTGTACGCGGGTGCCCTCTTCCCCGGCATGTTGCTGGCAGCACTGTACGTGCTCTATGTCATGCTCTTGGCCAAGTTCAAGCCGTCGGTGGCTCCGCCGCTGTCCGAAGAGGAGCGCCGCGTCGCGCTGTCGCCCGGATCGGCGGCGCTGGCCTCGCGCGGCTACACGCACGCCTTGACGGGCTTGCTTGCGGCGACTTTCTCCGGGCGCGTGCGCTCGGTGCTGCCGCGCGGCTACCTGGCCGCCAACCTTGCCATGCTGATGCTGCCGTTGGCGTTTTTCGTGGTGCTGACAGGCTCGGTCTACCTGGGCGTGACGGCACAGGAAGAAATCTATGACATCCCGCCCGAACTGCAGCTGGGCGGCGCCAGTTACGGGGGCGGCACGGAGCTTGCCGAGCCCCCGTCGGATGGGGGATTGGCCGAACCGCCCTCGGACGGCGGGCTGGCCGAACCCCCTGGGGCGCAAGCGGTGGCCGAGCCGCCTGGCGCCGCGCCTGCTGCCGACGCGTCATCCAGCGCGCCGGCCGAAGCCACAGCGGCGGACCCGGCCGATCAGGAGCGGCCTGACGCGCCGCGCGGCTACTGGATCTTCTTTGCCATCTGCGCGGCGATCCTCGCCGTGGTGTACCTGGCGCTGAACTGGGCGCGGATGGAGATCTACAAGCTACTGCTCGGTTCGTTCTTTCCGCTGGCCTTCATGATCGCGGCGGTGCTGGGTTCGATCGCCTTCGGGCTGGCCACACCCAGCGAGGCCGCCGCCATGGGCGCGGCCGGCGGTGCGCTGCTGGCCCTCGCCTACCGGCGCTTGACTCTGCCGGTGCTGCGCGAGTCGGTCTACCTGACGGCCAAGACCTCGGCCATGGTGTGCTGGCTGTTCGTGGGGTCGGCGATTTTTTCGGCGGCCTTCGCGCTGTTGGGCGGCCAGCAAGTGATCGAGCAATGGGTACTGTCGCTGGGACTGACCCCGGTGCAATTCCTGCTGCTGGCCCAAATCATCATCTTCCTGCTGGGCTGGCCACTGGAATGGACCGAGATCATCGTCATCTTCATGCCCATCTTCGTGCCGCTGCTCAACAAGTTCGGCATCGACCCCCTGTTCTTCGGACTGCTGGTGGCGCTGAACCTGCAGACGGCCTTCCTGTCGCCGCCGGTGGCGATGTCGGCCTTCTACCTGAAGGGCGTGGCGCCGCCGCACGTCACGCTCAACCAGATCTTCCTGGGCATGATGCCGTTCATGGGCATACAAGTCATCGCCATCTTCCTGCTCTACATGTTCCCGCAAATCGGCCTTTGGCTGCCGACCGTCCTATACCGTTGACGCAACCGCCGCCCCGCTCGATGCGGGGCGGCCAGCACGGAGTCCCCATGTTGAAGACCCTGGAATTGATGCGCGGACCGCAAACGCTGATCATCTGGATGAGCCGCCCGGAAGTGCGCAATGCGCTGGACGGACGGATGGTCGCGGAGCTCACCGAAGTGTTTGCCGAATTGGCCGAAGACGACGAGGTCCAGGCCGTCGTCCTTGGCGCGCGAGGCCCAGCGTTCTGCGCTGGCGCCGACCTGGCATGGTTGCAGGGTGCATCCGGCGGCGAAGCGCCCGCCGAATCGCTGGGCAGGCTGTTCGAAGCGGTCTACCGCTGCCCGAAACCGGTCATCGCCCGCGTCCACGGCCCGTGCATGGGCGGCGGCATGGGGTTGGTCGCCGCCAGCGACATCGCCGTCGCCGTGCGCCAGGCGACCTTCGGCCAGCCCGAGACCCGGCTGGGCCTCATCCCCGCGCTGGTGGCACCTTACGTGACGCGCGCCATCGGTCCGCGCGCGGCCGGCCGTTGGCTGTTGACCGGGGAAACCTTCGGCGCGGCAGAGGCGTGGCGGCTCGGCTTGATCCACGACATCTGCGAGATGGACGAGATCGACCCGCGCATCAACGCCTTGCTGGGCAGCTTCATGCTGGCCAACCCCCAGGCGCTGCAAGGCACCAAGGCGCTGATCCGCGAGCTGCCCCGCCTGCCCATGGGCGTGCAGGATTGCGCACGCCTGCTGGCCAACCAGCAGGTGTCGCCGGCAGGTCGGGAAGGCATCTCGGCCTTCCTGGAAAAGCGCCCGCCGCAGTGGGCCGCGGACTTCCTGGCGCGCTACCAAACCCAGGAAGAACCGCCCGAGGGCACCAGTTGACCCGCGTTAGTGATGGTGCTCGTCCAGCACCAGGTGCACCATGCCCGGCTCGGTCGCCAAGCCGACCTTGCGCCCGACGGGCAGCGTCGCCTTGGCCCCGGAATGCCCGTACGGCAAGCCAGTCAGCACGGGCACCTTGACCGTGCGGCGCAGCCACGCGACCACCTCGGGCATGTCGTAGCCCGCGTCGTGCGGCGCCAGCCGGTAGTCGCTGAAGCGACCCAGCAGGATGGCCTTCTGCCGCTGCAGGATGCCCGCCTGCCACAGCTGCGCGAGCATGCGCTCGACGCGGTACGGATGTTCGCCGACGTCCTCCAGGAACAGGATGCCCCCGCGTACCCGTGGCAGGTAAGGCGTGCCGACCAGCGACGCCACCATGGCCAGGTTGCCGCCCCATAGCACGCCCCGGCAGTCGACCGGATCTGCGTCCTGCGATTCGAAGCTGAGAATTTCCAGTTCGCCGCGCATCAGCTCGCCGAACAGCGCCACAGTCAGCTCATCGGCCTTGCGTGCGCCAAAATCGGCGATGGCGCTCGCCCCGCTGTAGCTTTCGGCGCCCGCGGTCGCCAGTAGCGCCAGGTTGAAGGCGGTGAAGTCGCTGAATCCCACGAAGCGCTTGCCGCTGTCGGCCATCGCTCGCCAATCGATGTGCGGCAACAGCCGGCTCATGCCGTAGCCGCCGCGCGTGACCATGACGATGTCGTGCGTCTTCTGGCGCACCGCCCTGTGCAACGCGGCCAAGCGCTGGGCGTCGGTGCCGGCAAAACGCTGGTGGGCGGCCAGCGCCGTGCGGTCCACGGCCGTACGGAAGCCCTCGCGGGCCAGGCGTTGGCGCGCCCGCGCCAGCGCCTGCGGATCCTTCACGGCAGAAGACGGCGAGATCAAATAAATGCCGGCCGCCTTGCGGCGCGGGTGGGGTCGGCCGTGGACAGGGTCGTGCCCATGGCCAGGGTCATGGTCGGGGCAGCCTGGGCAATCACGCGCGGAATGGGCCGGGCGGCGGGAAGCGGTCATGTCGTGTCCTTGCGACGGCGTTCGCGAAAAAACCGGCGCAGCAGGTCGCCGCATGGATCGGCCATGACGCCGGTGGTGATGGAGGTATGGTGGTTGAGCTGGCGCAGTGCCCCCACGTCGAGCACGCTGCCGCATGCCCCGGTCTTGGGGTCGGCCGCGCCGTAGACGATGCGCGCCAGGCGTGCATGCAGCATGGCGCCGATGCACATGACGCAGGGTTCGAGCGTGACGTACAGCGAGGCGCCAGGCAGGCGGTAATTGCCGACGGCCCGCGCGGCCTCGCGCAGCGCGACGATCTCGGCATGCGCGGTGGGGTCGCTGTCGGCGATGACGCGGTTGTGCCCGCGCCCGATCACGTTGCCGTCTGCGTCGACCACGATGGCGCCCACCGGCACTTCGCCGGCCTGCCAAGCGAGCATGGCCTGCTCGATGGCAAGCGCCATGCGCACCTCGTCGCCCGGTTGTGCCGGCTCCCGATGCACGGCAACGGCGTTCGGCGGCACCGCCTGCGGCGCCGTGCAGCCGCAGCGATTACCAGCGTCCTCAACCACCGTACACCCGGGACTTCAAGATGATGCGGTCGGCCACGCTGGCGAGCGCGACTTCGAGCAACTGGTAGAGCTCGGCGTCCGGGTCATATCTGGCCTGGTTCAGGTTCGAGACCCGCCCCTCCTCGATAAAGCCCCAGGCGCGGCTGCGCCGGTCGCGATGCTTGGGATCCCAGACCCCGAAGGCGACGCCGCCGGCGCGCTTGATCAGCGAAAAGCACGGGATGTCCGTATAGCCGTCGCCGACGAAGATCATCTGGTTGAACGGCACGCGCAGCCTGTCTTCCGGCACCTTGCGGTTGACGTCGAAGGGTTTGCCGCGCGATGGCGCGCCGACGATGCCTTTTTGGATGTGGAACAGGTAGCGCGTCTTGTCGGTAAAGCTGACCACCCGGCGGGGAAACGCGATGGCGCCCTCCTCGTCATAGGTGAATTCCGACGCCCAGATGTCGGTGAACTCGGCCGCGATCGGCGTGTTGCGCACGACGTCGCCGATGCCGCTCGAAATCAGGTAGAACTCGACCTGCACCTGCGGGTGGATGTCGTGCACGACCTTGCGCAGCCGCGCAAACAGCGTATCCACCCCGGGGTGCAGCGGCAGGCGCGCGCCCCACTGCGCCAGCCGCTGGCGCGTGATCGGGCCGTGGAAGCCCTGCCGGGACAGCTCGATCATGCGGTACATGTACGCCGGCACCGGGTCCCAGTCCTGCGCCAGCAAGGGATCGACCCGGTCCTTCCAGAACGCCGCCGGGTCCGCGCCGATGTCGGCCAGGAATCCGGAGGTGCTGTCCGGGGCGAGCGTATCGTCGAAATCGAAAACCAGGGCGATGACGTCGGACATGGGCGGCGGCCGGGGGCGGCGATCGTTGGGGCCGCGTCATTGTAACGGCGCGCACCGCCGCGCAAGGCCGGCGCTAGCCGTTGACGATCTCCCCGCCGTTCGGATGCAGTACCTGCCCGCTCATGTAACTGGAATCGTCACAGGCCAGGAAGACGTAGCACGGCGCCACCTCGTCAGGCTGCCCGGGACGGCCCATGGGGGTGCCGGCGCCGAACTCGGCAACTTCCTCGGCGCTGAAGCTGGCCGGGATGAGCGGCGTCCAGATCGGCCCCGGCGCCACGGCGTTGACGCGTATGCTGCGCTCGTTCAGCGCCTGTGACAGCGAGCGCGTGAAAGCCACGATGGCGCCCTTGGTCGCGGCGTAGTCCATGAGCCGGGCGCTGCCGCGGTATGCGGTGACCGAGGTCGTGTTGATGATGCAGCCGCCTGCTTTCATATGCGGCAGCAGTGCCCGTGTCAGGTTGAACATGCCGAAGAAGTTGGTGCGGAAGGTGCGCTCAAGCTGCGCGGGGTCGATCTCTTCCAGCGCGCGGGCCGGGTGCTGCTCGGCCGCATTGTTGACCAGGACATCGACGCGGCCGAACGCCTGCAGCGCCTGGCTGGCCAGCGCCGGCACGACCTGGGCGTCGCCCAGGTCGCCGTGCACGAGCGCGCACTGTTGGCCTTGCGCCTGTACCAGGTCCTGGGTCTGGGCGGCATCATCGTGCTCGTCCAGGTACATCACCACGATGTCGGCGCCCTCCTTGGCGAAGGCCACGCACACCGCGCGCCCGATTCCGCTGTCGCCACCCGTGACGACGGCCACGCGGCCGCGCAGCTTGCCCGCGGCCAGATAGGTGCGCTCGCCGCTTTCAGGCTGCGGGACCATGGCCTGCTGGCTGCCCGGCTGCCTGGCCTGGCGCTGGGCCGGCACTGACTCCGGTCGCGGCGCCTGTTGGCCGCTGCGCACCGGCCCAGCCCCCGGCAAGGCTTCGTCGGGGTCGCGACGATGGGCGGCGGCGCCGATGCCTTCGTCGATGTCTTCGATATGGCGGTTTTGCTTGCGCAAGGTTGGCATGGCGGACTCCTTGTCGCGCCGCCCGCGCCCGGCAGCCGGCCGCGCGAAAAAAACGCCCGGGCTAGCCGGGCGTACGGGAAACGATCGGTCAGCGCACCGAGCCGGGCGCCGCGGGCGGCGTGGCCGGGGTGACCGGAGACGACGGCGAGACCGCGCCCGGCTGCCGCGTCGGCGGCATGGCGGGCATGTGCGAGGGCGCGGGCGCAGGCGAGGCATACGGTGCAGCCGGCTGGCCTGTGCCGACCGGCACCTCCATCGTCAGCTCGCGGTAGACGCCGCCGCCCGGGACGCTGCCGCGGGTCTGGGTGACCTGGCCTAGCATCATCTGGCGGCAGGCATCCTGCTCGGAAGCCGGCAGCCGCTCGCAGCGCCGGGTGGCATTGGCACGCAGCTGCTCTTCGCTGACCGTGGCGTTGTGCAGCTTGCGCAGCCGCTCGGCGCGCACGGCGCCCGCCTCACGCAGGCAGGCCCTGAGCTCCTGGCCGGTCTTGCCGCTTTGGCAGGCGGCACGGTCCTGCTGGTATTGGGCTTGAATATCCGACGCGGAATCGGCTGCTGCCGCCCCTTGCGAGGCCAGCAGCGCCCCGGCGGCGCACAGGCTCAGCGCGGAGATCCGGATAAGCGTTGGTGCAGGCTTCATGCTAGCTCCTTCCAAATGGCATGCGTGGCTCGAGGCCAGGCGCGCATGCCCTGCGGTTCAGTGTAAGACCGTGCCCGCAAGGCAGGAGGTGACCAAACGCAGCCGCTATGTAAGCGTTTCCCCTCCCGCGCGCTGCGCGCGCGGTCCTCACTTACATAAACGAACAAATCACTCATTTGATAGCGAGTCGGGATATGGCGCCGCCGGCGGGGTTTTCAAGTCCCCTTCTCTTGGATCGTTCCAGCCTCGCCGGGCGGGTTGGGCGGGTTGGGCGGGTTGGGCGCGTCCCACCCCCCGCCCAAGGCGCGGATGAGCCCGACCGTGGCGCGTGCCTGCTCGCCGCGCAGCTGCACGGCCGCCAGCCGGCGCTGCAACACGCTGCGGTCGGCATCCAGGACTTCCAGGTAGCTGGCCGAGCCCTCGCGGTACTGCAGCTGGGAAAGGTCCGCGGCACGCACCGACGCCTGCACGGCCTCGTCCTGCGCCTGGGTTTGCCCACGCAACACGCGCAGGTTGACCAGGCTGTCTTCCACCTCGCGGAACGCATTGAGCACGGTTTGCCGGTAGGCGGCGACTTCCTCCTCATGGCGGGCGCGCGCCAGTTCGAGCTGCGCATCGCGACGCCCGCCGTCGAACAGCGGCAGCGACAAGATGGCGCCGGCCAGCGGCCCGAACAGGAAGGTGCGGGTGGACCATTCGAACAGGTTGCCCAATTGCGCCGACTCATGGCCCAGCATGCCGGTCAGTTCCAGCCGGGGGAAGAAAGCGGCCTGCGCCACGCCTATCCTGGCGTTGGCCTGGGCCATCGCCCTTTCGGCGGCGGCGATGTCGGGACGGCGCTCCAGCAGCGCCGAAGGCAGGCCCGCCGGTATCGTGACGTCTACCCTTTCCAGAGGCCGGGGCGGCAGCGAAAACTCTGCCGGCGCCTTGCCCAGCAGCGTGGCCAGCGCGTGCTCGGCCACGCTGCGCCGGCGCGCCGCGCCCATCTCGTCGGCACGCGCGGCCGCCAGCTCGGCGCGCGAGCGTGCCAGGTCCAGCTCGCTGATATCGCCCTCGTCGTAGCGGCGCTGGACCAACTCGAGCGAGCGCTGGCGCAAGGCGACGGTTTCCCGGTAGATGGCCTGCACCGCGTCCATCTCGCGCAGCAGGAAGTAACTTGCGGCGACATCGGCCTGCAGCGCCAGTTGCACCGAATGGAACAGTGCCAGGCTGCGCTCGGCGCCGGCCTGGGCGGCTTCGGTTTCGGCCGAAATGCGCCCGAACAGGTCGGCCTCGTAGGCCAGGCCGACCTGCGCGCGCCAGAGGGTGGCGGCGCGGCTATCGGCCCCGTCGGGCATGCCCTGCGAGGCCGGCGACGGCCGCTGGCGGGTCGGCCCCACGGCCACGTCGACCTGCGGGAACAGGTCCGCGCGCGCGTCGCGATAGAGGGCGCGCGCCTGGCGCAGCCGCGCCGCAGCGGCGCGCAAGTCCTGGTTGGCCGCCATGGCCTCTTCCTGCAGGCGATTCAGGGTTTCGTCGCCGAAGACGCGCCACCATTGGCCGCGCGGCTGCTGCTCGGCGGGTTGGGCCACCTTCCACTGCGAGGCGGCCTCGCCTTGCGCTGCCGGCCAGGCCTCTTTGTAGGCATCGGGCACGGCCACGGCGGCGCGCTCATAGGCCGGCCCCACCGAGCAGCCGGCCAGCGCCAGCGCCAGGAGCGCCGGCGCAAACGTACGTTGCATGGCTCTCATGATTGGGATTCCGCAGTAACCTTGGCGACGGGCATGGCCGGCCCGCTTGCGGCGCCGGCCGCCGGCCGTGCCTGGCGACGACTCGCCAGGCGCCGCAGCACGACGTAGAACACCGGCGTCAGGAACAGCCCGAAAAGCGTCACGCCCAGCATGCCAAAGAACACCGCCACGCCCATGGCCTGGCGCATCTCCGAGCCCGCGCCCGTGGCCAGCGCCAGCGGCACCACGCCGGCAATGAAGGCGATCGAGGTCATCAGGATAGGCCGCAGGCGAAGGCGGCTGGCCTCGATGGCCGCCTGCTCGATCGAGCGCCCGCGGCTTTCGAGCTCGCGCGCGAACTCGACGATCAGGATGGCGTTCTTCGACGCCAAGCCGACCAGCACCATCAGGCCGATCTGGGTGAAGATGTTGTTATCCCCGCCGGTCAGCCACACCCCGGCCAGCGCGGCCAGCAGGCTGGTCGGCACGATGAGGATGACCGCCAGCGGCAACACCAGGCTTTCATACAGCGCGGCAAGGACCAGGAACACCAGCAGCACGCTGACCGGGAACACCCATAGGCCGGCGTTGCCCACCAGGATCTGCTGGTAGGTCAGGTCGGTCCACTCCACCGCCAAACCGCGCGGCAGGTGCGCCGCAGCGATGCGCTCGACCGCTGCCTGCGCCTGGTTGGACGAATACCCCGGCGCGGGGCCGCCGTTGATGTCGGCCGCAGTAAAGCCGTTGTAGCGCACCACCATCTCCGGCCCGAAGGTGGGCTTGACCGTCACGAGCGAGGACAGCGGCACCATTTCCCCCGCGGCATTGCGCGTCTTTAGCGCCAGGATGTCGTCGGGTCGCGCGCGGAACGGTGCGTCGGCCTGCGCGCGCACCTGGTAGACACGCCCGAACCGGTTGAAGTCGTTGATATACAGCGACCCCAAGTAGATCTGCATGGTGTCGAAGACTTCGGTCACCGGCACGCCCAGCTGCTTTGCCTTGACGCGGTCCAAATCCACCTGAAGTTGGGGCACATTGATCTGGTAGTTGGTAAAGGCCGGCCCCAGTTCGGGCGCCTTGGCCATTTCCGCCAGGAAATGGCTCACGGCCGCATCCAGCTGCTCGTAGCCCAGCGCGCCGCGGTCCTCGATCTGCATCTTGAACCCACCCATGGTGCCCAGCCCCATGACGGGCGGCGGCGGAAACACACCGATGAACGCGTCCTTGATGCCGGCAAAGCGCTGGCCGAGCGCGCCGGCGATGGCATCAGCCGACAACTGCGGGCTGCGGCGGTTTTCGAAGTCGTCCAGGACCACGAACACGATGCCCGCGCTGGCGCTGTTGGTAAAGCCGTTGATCGACAGGCCCGGGAAAGAAACCGCATGCGTGACGCCCGGCTGCTCCAGCGCGATGTCGGACATGCGCCGGATGACGGCTTCGGTGCGGTCCAGCGTGGCGCCGCTGGGCAACTGGGCGAATGCGATCAGGTATTGCTTGTCCTGCCCCGGCACGAACCCGCCGGGCACGATCTGGTAGACCACGCCGGCTGCCGCCAGCAGCAGCGCATACACGCCCATGGCCTTGGCCTTGTGGCGGATCACGCCCCCAACGCCGTCGCCATACTTGTCCGAGGCGCGCCCGAACAACCGGTTGAACGCGCCGAAAAATCGCCCGAAAACACGGTCGATGGCGCGGGTCAGGCGGTCGGGCGCCTCGCCGTGTCCCTTGAGCAGCAGGGCCGAAAGCGCCGGCGACAAGGTCAGCGAATTGAAGGTGGAGATCACCGTCGAAATCGCGATGGTCATGGCGAACTGCCGGTAGAACTGTCCCGACAGCCCGGTCATGAACGCCAGCGGCACGAACACGGCCACCAGCACCAGCCCGATGGCGATGATGGGCCCGCTGACCTCCTGCATGGCCTTGTAGGTCGCCTCGCGCGGCGACAAGCCCGCCTCGATGTTGCGCTCGACGTTTTCCACCACGACGATGGCATCGTCGACGACGATGCCGATGGCCAGCACCATGCCGAACAGCGACAGCGCATTGATCGAATAGCCAAAGGCCAGCATCAGCGAAAACGTGCCGACGATGGAAACCGGCACGGCCAGCAGCGGAATGATCGACGCGCGCCAGCTCTGCAAGAAAACGATGACCACCAGCACCACCAGCGCCACGGCCTCGAGCAGCGTCTTGACCACGGCCTGGATGCTCGCCTCGACGAACTTGGTCGTGTCGTAGACGATGCGATATTCCAGCGACGGCGGGAAATCCTTGGACAGATCCTCCATCTCGGCCCGCACCCGCCGGGCAATGTCCAGCGCGTTGGCGCCGGGTGCCTGCATGATGCCCAAGCCGATGGCTGGCTTGTTGTCCAGCAGCGAGCGCAGCCCGTATTCGGCGGCATCGAGCTCGATGCGCGCCACGTCGCCCAGGCGCGTGACGGCGCCGTTCGGGCCCGTCTTGAGCACGATGTCGGCGAAATCCTGCTCGGTCTGCAGGCGCCCGCGCGCATTGACCGAAAACTGCATGGGCACGTCCGGCAAGGCCGGGGACGCGCCGATTACGCCAGCGGCGACCTGCACGTTTTGCTCGCGCACCGCTGCCACGACGTCCGACGCAGTCAGGCCACGCTGGGCGACCTTGTTCGGATCCAGCCAGATGCGCATGGAATAGTCGCCCGCGCCCCACATGGTGACCTCGCCCACGCCGGGCACGCGAGCCAGCCTGTCCTTGATGTTGATCAACGCGTAGTTACGCAGGTAAGTGGCGTCGTAGCGGTCGTCAGGCGATATCAAGTGGGTGACCAGGGTCAGCGTCGGGGAGCTCTTGGCCGTGGTCACGCCCAGGCGCTGCACGTCCTCGGGCAGACGCGGCAGCGCCTGCGAGACCCGGTTCTGCACCAGCTGCTGCGCCTTGTCGGGGTCCGTGCCGATGTGGAAGGTGACCGTGATCACCAGGTTGCCGTCGCTGTTGGCCTGGGACTGCATGTAGAGCATGTCCTCGACGCCGTTGATCGATTCCTCCAGCGGCGAGGCCACCGTCTCGGCAATGACCTTGGGATTGGCGCCCGGGTACTGGGCACGCACCACCACCGTGGGCGGCACCACCTCGGGATACTCGGCGATCGGCAGCTGGAACATGGCCAGCAGGCCGGCCAGCAGGATGAGCACCGACAGCACGCCGGCAAAGATCGGCCGGTCGATGAAAAAGCGCGATGGGTTCATGGACGGTGCTCCTTACCCGCGGGCGGCCAGCACCGCTGGCGCCTGCATGGGCACCGCGCGGGCCGTCACCGCTTCGCCGGGGCGCACGCGCTGCATGCCATTGACGACGATGCGCTCGCCCGGACGCAGCCCGCTTTCGACCACGCGCAATCCGTCATGGGCCGCGCCCAGGCGCACCTCGCGGTACGCCACCTTGCCGTCTTCGAGCACCAGCACGTAGCGCTTCTCCTGGTCGGTGCCGATGGCCTTTTCGTCGATCAGCACGGCCGGCCGTGGCGCGCCCCCACCCAGCCGCACCCGCGCGTACAGTCCGGGCAGCAGCTTGCCGTCGTCGTTGTCGAAGACCGCGCGCACGCGTATCGTGCCCGAGGACGTATCGAGCCGGTTGTCCACGTCGCTGACACGGCCGCGGCGCGGATAGCCGTCTTCGTCGGCCAGCCCCAGCAGCACCGGCACGCTTTCTCCCTTGCCCTGGGCCACTGCCTGGCTGACGAAAGCCAGGTAGCTCTGCTCGTCCACGTCGAAGGCGGCGTACATGCGGTCGACCGACACCAGTGTGGTCAGCGGCCCGGCCTGGGCGCCGGCGGCGACCACGTTGCCCTCGGTCACGTTGGCGCGCGAAATCCGGCCCGATACCGGAGCGACGATGCGGGTGTGCTCCAGGTCCAGCTGGGCTGCGGCCAACGCCGCGCGCGCAGCTTGCACGGCTGCACGCGCTTCGGCAGCGGCGTTGCGCTTTTCCTCGAAATCACGCCGGGCGATGGCATTGCCCTGCAGCAGCCGCTGCGCCCGCGCGAACTCCGAGCTGGCGTAGGCGTCGCGCGCCTGGGCAGCCGCCAGCTCGGCCTGGCGGCGCGCCACCTCGGCCTCGTACGGGCGCGGGTCGATGGTAAATAGCAAGTCGCCCTTGGCGACCACGCTCCCGTCGCGGAAGTGGATGCGGGTCAGCGTGCCCGATACCAGCGGGCGGATTTCCACCCGTTCGACGGCTTCGAGCCGCCCCGAATAGCTGCGCCAGTCGATGACATCGCGGCTGACGACTTCTGCGACGTCGACTTCTGCGGCCTGCGGCGCGGCAGGCGGCTCGGCCACCGCAGGCGTGCGCGCGCCCCAGATGACTGCCCCTGCCAGCGCAGCGACGACCAACCCGCCGAAGGCATAGCGCTTGATGGATGTGTGCATGGCTAGCTTCCTGAAATCATGGAGGCGGCAGCGCTTTGCTGCGCTGCAGCGCGAATGGTTGGCATTCTGTCTGTTTTTCTTTTCCGAATAAACAGCTAGAATTTGGAAACACTATCCATTTATTTTGGATAATCTGCCCGCTACGCCGTTGACGGGGATGCCGGCCGCCTAACCCACCCTGACAGGGAAACGCCATGGACCGATTCCAAGCCATGCAGGTCTTCGTCCGCGTCGTGGACGTCAACAGCTTCAGCCGTGCGGCCGACAGCCTGGGGCTGCCGCGTACCACGGTAACCAACGCCATCCAAAGCCTGGAGCAGCGCTTGCAGGTGCGGCTGCTGAACCGCACCACGCGCCGCATCAGCCTGACGCCGGACGGCGCGGCCTATTACGAGCGCTGCGTGCGCATCCTGGCCGACGTGGAAGAAACCGAGGGGCTATTCCGGGACGCGGCCGGCCGCCCGCGCGGCAGCCTGCGCATAGACGTGCCCGCCTCCATCGGCAAGCTCATCCTGCTGCCGGCCCTTTGCGACTTCCACCAGCGCTATCCGGAGGTCCAGCTGGTCATCGGCATGGGCGACCGCCCGGTGGACCTGGTCGAAGAGGCCGTCGACTGCGCCCTGCGCTTCGGCGAGCTGCAGGACTCACGCCTGGTCGCGCGCCGCATCGGTACCTTCGAGCTGCTGACCTGCGCGTCGCCGCGCTATCTCGAGCGATTCGGCACGCCCCAGCGCATCGAGGACCTGGCCGAGCACCGGGCAGTGAACTATTTTTCCAGCCGCACCGGCCGGACCGTGGACTGGGACTTCGTCGTCGACGGTAAGAGCGTCGCGGTACCCATGCGGGGCTGCATCTCGGTCAACGACGCCGAAGCCTATGTCATGTGCGGGGTGCAGGGCGTCGGCATGATCCAGCCCCCGCGCTACATGGTCAAGCAATACCTGGAATCCGGCGCGCTGGTGGAAGTGCTGTCGCAGTGGCGGCCCAGCCCGCTGCCCATCTCGGCCGTGTACCTGCAAAACCGCCACCTTTCGCCCAAGGTGCGGGCCTTCGTCGATTGGGTGGCCGCCCTCTTTGCCGAGTGTCCCCTGATGAAAGGCTGCCCCAATCCGCCCGAGCCGTGCCAGATCCCGGCGGACCCCAACGCCTGCACGGTCCGCCGCCTCATCGAGCAGCAGAACATGGCCGAAACCTTGTTCTAGCGTGCAAGGCGGGCTGCAGCCGCCGGCCGCTAGCGCCGCGCGCGCAAGGCCTGCAACAGCCGCAGGCCCAGGCGGCCGTCCGTCCTCATGCCCAGGCGCTGCTGCTCGAGCATCGCGGCGTCCCGGGTGCGCGCCCCGGGGATGCCGTCGGGCTCGCCGATGTCATGGCCGCGCGCCAGCAGCAGACCCTGCAATTCGCGAATCTGCGCCCGCGACAGCCCCGGATCGTCGGTCGGCCACGGCGTGATGAGCGGATCGCCGCCGCGCAGCCGTTCAGCGAGCAGGCCCACGGCCAAGGCGTACTTGGGCGACGCGTTGTAGCGCAGGATGGCGTCGAAGTTGTCGGTGACCAGGAACACGGGCCCGCGCGCGCCGGTCGGCGCGAACAGCCGCGCCCGGGCCGATGCCGGCTGCAGGGCGCCGCCAGCCGCGTGGGTCACGCCGCGCCCGGCCCACTGGCCCAACGTCGAGCGCTGGTCGCCCAGGTGAGGCTTTTGGATTGCCTGCGGCAAGGTCGCGGCCAGCCGCGCCGGCAGCCGCACCTCGATGACGGCCGGCGCCCCCCGCGTCCAGCGCGCGCCGCGCTTGCGCAAATGGTTGGCCGTGGACGCGTAGGCGTCCGCCAACGACCCGTACAGGTCGATGCGCCCATCGCCGTCGCCATCGGCGGCCAGCTCGTAGAACGAGGTTGGGATGAATTGCGTCATGCCGAAGGCGCCGCTCCACGATCCGACAAAAGACGCCTCATTCACCACGCCTTCGGCCAGCAGGCGCACCGCGGCGTAGACGTTGCGCACCCACAAGGGCTTGCCCTCGGTGCAGGCGCGCGTCAGCCAGGCGTCGAGCACGCGCGTCTTGCCCAGCTGCGCGCCGTAATTGGTCTCGATGCCGAAGATCGCCACCAGCGCCTCGGCGTCGACGCCGTAGCGGTCGGCGATGCGCGCCAGGACATCGTGCGACTGCGCAAGGTGCGCGCGTCCCTGCTCGACGCGCTCGTCGTCGACCATCTTGGCGATGTAATCCCACCAGGCTTCTTCGCGCTCGGGCTGGCGGCGCGCGGCGGCGATCGTGGCCGGCAGCAGGCTCGCCTGGCGCGTATGGCGGTCGAAGTCGGCCAGCGCCACGCCGTGGGCAGGCGCCTGCGCGCGCAGCCGCTGCAGGCACTGCTCCACGCCGGCCATGGCGGGCGGGGCTTCGGACGCCGCCGCCGGCTGGGCGTGCGCCAGCGCAGCCCCCAGCCCGACGGCCAGCACCAAGGCACGCATCACCCGGAAAAGCAGGCCACGCGCCGCTGACGGCACGCGTGGCAAGGAGCGGTCAACGAAGTTCGATCTTGCAGGCATGCCGGCTATCGTAGCCTGCCTACACACCCTCACCAATTGATGCATCGGCACCTGCCCAGGCGACTAGACTCGATCCTGTCCCTTTCCTCGAGGAGACTGCCATGCCCGCCAAGTCCAAGGCGCAGCAAATGGCCGCCGGCGCCGCCCTGTCGGCCAAGCGCGGCGACAAGCCGGCCGGCGAACTCAAGCGCGCCGCCAAATCCATGTACGAGTCGATGGACGAGAAGGAACTCGAAAAAATGGCTTCCACACCCCGCAAGGGCAAGCCGCAGCACAAGCCGGGATCCTGACCTGCCGCGTGCGCCCGCGCACCGACCTGGCCTTGCGCCCCGCCCGCGGCGGGGCGTTTTCATTACCCGCCGCACCCGCAACCGGATGCGGCGTGCGCGTTGCGGGGCTGTTGTTTTCCCGGCAGGCCTGCCGCTGGACGGCCGGCCTTGCTCTATCATGGATAGCCTCGGGCCGCCCTGAAACAGGAGACACCATGATCACCAAACTGATCCCCCTTGCCCTGGCCGCCGCGCTGGCCGCCTGCACGGCATCCGGGCCGCGGCCACAACCACAGCAGCAGCCGTCGCCTGCCGGCGGCGCGCGCCCCGCGCCCGGCAGCACCTGCGACGCCGAACCTGTACAGGACCTGGTCGGCAGCAAGCTGACGCCGCAGGTGACCGAACAGGCCCGCGCGCGGTCGGGATCGACCTACACCCGCGTGCTGCGGCCCGGCCAGGTGATGACCATGGAATACAACGCGGAACGGATCACGCTGATCCTGGACGAGCGCGACGTCATCACCAAGCTGCATTGCGGCTAGCCCGCCGCGCAAGGCCGCGCCGCGCAAGGCGCGTCAGCGCTTGGGCAGCATGCGCAGCGCGTCGACCGGCTTGCCGTTGTAGCGTACTTCGAAATACAGGCCCACCTGCGCGCTGTCGGTATTACCCATCTCGGCGATCTGCTGGCCCTGCCGGACTTGTTGACCTTGCGAGACCAGCAGCCGGCGGTTGTGCGCATAGATGGTCAGATAGTTGCCGCCGTGGCCGATGATCACCAGGTTGCCGTAGCCGCGCAGCCCATTGCCCGCGTACTGGACGCGGCCGCCTGCAGCGGCGCGCACCGGCGCGCCCGCTGCGCCGCTGATGGTGATCCCTGGCCGGTCGCTGCGGGTCGACGAGCGCCCGTCGGCCGGCCACGCCAGCTTGGGCGCCTGCGCG
>CALEQZ010000044.1 GCA_937908115.1 uncultured Alcaligenaceae bacterium
GGCCTGCACACTGATGTTCAACCCGCCTTGAACACGGAATTTCTGACATCCCCCCGCCCGGCAGTCGCAAGTGCCATGAACCCGCAGCTTCCTCCCCTTAATCCCCTGCGTGTATTTGAGGCCGCTGCCCGCCACCTTAGCTTCACAGGTGCCGCTCGGGAATTGCACATTACTCAAGGGGCCGTCAGTCACCAGATCAAGGCGCTGGAGAATTGGCTCGGCTTTCCGCTATTCGAACGCCAAGCTCGGCATCTGCGTCTGACGCGAGGAGGGGAACTGTACGCAGCCGCGCTGCGCGGCGCCTTTGCGCAGATCGTGCGAGCGACGCAGGAATTGGTGTCGACGGGCGCAAAACAGGTACTCACAGTGCGCGGGCATACGACATTGTTCGTGCGCTGGTTGATTCCGTTGCTTCCGGCTTTCCAATCGGCGTACCCGGACATCAATGTGCGGCTGTCTGCCAGTGTCGAGGGCGTGGATTTCAAGCGCGACAATGCCGATGTTGGCATCATCTACGGTGACGGTCCCTGGGAGGGGCTGCGCAACGATCTGCTGTTCAGCGACGAGCTAACGCCGGTCATGGCGCCGGAACTGGCCGCTAGGCTGCCCCATCCGTGTACCACCGAAGCCCTGCTGGAATTGCCGTTACTTCATTCCAATAGGCGTCCCCAGCATTGGCCCGACTGGATACGGGCAGCGGGCGCACGGCGCAAGCTATCCGTGGGCGATGTGTACTACGAGGATTTGAGCATTATCTACCAGTGCGCCATAGAAGGCCTGGGCGTTGCCCTTGGCCAGTTGCGCTACGTGCAAAAAGATCTCGAACAGGGGCGGTTAGTGGCGCCACACCCGCTGGTGCTGCGCCGGTCCCGCGGCTATCACCTCGTGTGTCCGCAGGAGCGTGCGGATGACGGCAAGATCGCCTGCTTTCGCGAATGGCTGCTCAAACAGACGAAGTCTACTGACCTTGAATGCCGCGGTCCTTGACTATCCGCGCCCATTTCACGGCTTCTGCGCGAATCTGCGCGCCGAAAGCTTCGGGCGTATCGTCAGCCGGTACGGCGCCCATCTTTGCCAGTTGCTCCCGCACGTCAGGTCGCGCCAGCACTGTCCGTACGCCTGCGTTGATCTTGGAGATCCTCGTTTGCGGAACGCCGGCCGGCGCCACCAGACCGAACCAGTTGGTGAAGTCGTAACCTGGGACGCCTGATTCGGCCAGCGTCGGAACATCAGGCAAGAGTTCCGATCGCTTGGAGGCTAGCACCGCAAGCGGACGGAGTTTTCCGGCCTGAATGTAAGGCAGGGCTTGTACCAAGCTGTCAAATGTCAGCGATACCTGCCCCCCGATCAAATCCGTGAAACTCGGCCCGCTACCTTTATAGGGGACATGCGTAAGCCGCACATCGGCCATATCACAAAATAGCTCGCCCGCGAGATGCGGGGCGCCACCGACGCCAGACGACGAATAATGAATTTCACCAGGCCGTTTTCTTGCTAAATCGATTAGCTCGGCTACAGTGCTTGCCGGGAATGCAGGGTTTGCCACTAGAACAAAATTGACATCCACCACGTTGGTAATCGGCGCCAGGTCCTTTAGTGGGTCAATCCGCATCTTGTAAAGATGGGGGTTGATGGCCAGATTACCCAGGGTGGCCATAAATATCGTATAGCCGTCTGGTTCAGCACGCGCGGCGATTTCGGTTCCAATCACGCCTCCCGCGCCAGCACGATTGTCGACGATGACCTGCTGGTTCCAGAGCGCCGTTAGCCGTTCTGCCATGAGACGAGCGATGATGTCGGTGCCGCCGCCGGCCGGAAAGGCCACTATCATACGTATGGGTTTGTCGGGGAAGTTCTCCGCGTGGGCGGCCAAGCTGCACAACAGCGCCACCGCGGCGAATGCAAACCGTTTCGGGAGGGCGGCGAGGATGCGCACGACGGTCGTCATTGCCGCGCCTCCTCAACTTTTTGTGTGGCGAGAAAAGCTTTGGCAGCATCCTCGTCCAGCAAAGGATATACGTCGAAGTGTGCCGGAATGATATCGGCCCATTCATTCAGCAACCGGTGCAAAGTCGCATTGGAGTCGACATCGAATAAGGCAACTGCCCCGCGGCCAACACGAGCGTACACGGATCGAGCCAATCCCGATTGCAGCAACGGGCGCATCCAATCCCAATACCGGTTGCGCGAGCCGACGAGATTGGAGGGATGATCCGGTCGAGGGGTGCTAATGACGAGAAAAAGCATGGCGTCTCCTACCAACCATTGAATGGACGGGAGCGCCATATGAATCAAATCTATGGGAACAACTACGCCAGCATTGACCGCTGCTGGGTGCCCGGCGCTCGCCGTGTACGGCGCCAATGGTAGCGGGCGAGCTACGCTTTTATAAGCGACGAAATTTCACAATTCCATTAGTAAATATAATGCGTGCGCGGAACGTTCAAGGCATGCAAGTCCATCTTTTGCAGATCCTGGCACTTGTGCCTAGGACAGCATTCGGCTACGGATCGCCCGCACGCATTCGCCCACCAGGGCTGGGCCGCGATAGATCAGTCCGGTGTAGAGCTGCACGGCGTCCGCGCCCGCGGCGATTTTCTCAGCGGCGTCCTTGCCCGAGACGATGCCGCCCACGCCAATGATCGAAATGGCCGAGCCCAGGCGCTGGCGTAGCCGCGCGATCACCCGCAGCGACATTTCGTGCACGGGCGGGCCTGACAGGCCGCCGGCTTCGTCGGCGTGTTGCTGGCCGGCCACGGCCTGCCGCGACAGCGTGGTGTTGGTGGCGATCACACCGTCGATCTCATGGCGCGGCAAGACGTCGGCGATGGCGTCGACCTGCTCGTCGTCCAGGTCGGGCGCGATCTTGACCGCCAGGGGCACGCGCCGGCCGTGTTGCTGCTCGAGCTCGCGGCGCCGTTGCAACAGGGCTTGGAGCAGCGCCTGCAGCTCGTCGCCGCCTTGCAGCGCGCGCAGGTTCTTGGTGTTGGGCGAGGAAATGTTGACCGTGACGTAGTCGGCGTGCGGATAGACGCCGGCCAGGCCGATGACGTAGTCGTCAGCGGCGCGTTCGATCGGCGTGTCGGCGTTTTTGCCGATGTTCAGTCCGAGCACGCCACCGCGCGCGCGCCAGGTGCTGCGCCGGACGTTGGCCAGGAAGGCATCCAAGCCCAGGTTGTTGAACCCCATCCGGTTGATCAGCGCCTGCGCCTGCGGCAGGCGAAACAGCCTCGGCTTGGGATTGCCCGGTTGGGGGCGCGGGGTGACCGTGCCCACCTCGACGAAACCGAACCCCAGGTTGGCCAGCGCGTCGATGTAGGCACCGTTTTTGTCCAGGCCGGCCGCCAGGCCGACCGGGTTGGCCAGCGGCAGGCCCATGACGGTGGCGGGCGCCTGCGGCGCGTCGTGCAGCAGGGCGCGGGTCAGGCCGCACCCATAGGCCTGTTGCAAGCCCTTCAGGGTGAGCTCGTGGGCGGTTTCCGCGTCCATGGCGAAAAGCGCCGCGCGGGCCAAGGGGTAGGTTTGGAAGAGCAGTGACATGGCGCGGATTGTAGATGAGCCGCCGGCAGCCGACGGCACCAGCCGGCCGCTGCAGCGCGCTTCAGGCGCCGGCCGTCAGTTCGGGCGACGCGTCGCGCCAGGCGCCGTCGACCAGCAGCTGGGCGGGCTGGAAGCGCGCCTTGTAGGCCATCTTCCGGCTTTCGCGTATCCAGTAGCCCAGATACAGCCAGGGCAGGCCCAGGGTGCGGCATTGCTCGATTTGCCAAAGCACGCTGTAAGTGCCCAGGCTGCCGGGCACGTCGGGGTCATAAAACGTGTAGACCGACGACAGTCCCTCGTCGAGCACGTCGATGATGGAGACCATCCGCAGCTCGCCGGCCGGCGTGCGGAATTCGACCAGGCGGGTGTTGACGCGGCTGGTCAGCAGGAACTGCGCGTATTGGGTGCGGCTGTCCTCGTCCATGCCGCCGCCGGGATGCCGGCCCTGTTGGTAGCGGCAGTAAAGATCGTAGTGCTCCGGCGACCACGCCAGCTCCGCCACCAGCGGCTGCAGGTCGGCGTGCCGCTTCCAGGCGCGGCGCTGGTAGCGCGCCGGCGCGAAGCGCGCGACGTCGACGCGCACTGGTATGCATGCGCGGCAGGTATCACAGTACGGGCGATACGTGAACAGGCCGCTGCGGCGAAAGCCCTGCTCGACCAGCTGCGAGTAAGTGCCTGCGTTGATCAGGTGGCCCGGGGCGGCAACCTGCGAGCGCGCCTGGCGCCCGGGCAGGTAGCTGCAAGGATATGG
Organism: uncultured Alcaligenaceae bacterium; assembly: GCA_937908115.1. GTDB lineage: Bacteria > Pseudomonadota > Gammaproteobacteria > Burkholderiales > Burkholderiaceae_B > CALEQZ01. Next base: position 4,292 of record CALEQZ010000044.1, read on the forward strand.
GGCCGTCGCGTAGAACTGCAGGGCGGTGAAGGGAAGTTCCTGGAGTCGGCTCATGCAGACCTTGGGGGCATCGCGCAGGTTCCGGCCGCGCCGGATCGTCGTTCCATATTACACCGGGGGCTTCGCCGCCAACGGGTGCAACACGCCGTCGGCGTCCAGCCTTCCAGGGCGCCAGGGCGGGCCGGTGCGGGCCAGGCGCGGCGCCAGTCCCGCCACGAAGTCGGCGCGCGCCATGGGACGTGCGCCCAGGCGCGCCAGGTGGCCGGTCTGCTGTTGGCAATCGATGAGGTCCACGCCGTGCCGCGCCAGGAACCTCACGAGATAGGCAAGCGCGATCTTGGATGCGTCGGTGCGGCGCGCGAACATCGACTCGCCGAAGAACATTGCGCCCATGCTCACGCCGTACAGGCCGCCGGCCAGCTCCCCGTCCACCCACGTTTCTACGCTGTGCACCTCGCCGGCCCGGTGCCAGGCGAGGTAGGCGCGCTGCATCTCAGGCGTAATCCAGGTGCCCGATTGGCCGGGGCGCGGCTCGGCGCAGGCGCGCAGGACCGCTGCGCATGCCGTATCGACCCGGACTTCGATCGTGGGCTGGCCGGCCGAGGGGCCGCGCGCGACGCGCCGCAGCAGCTTGCGCAGGCTGTGTGAGGGTGAAAAGGCCGCGCATTCCAGCACCATGCGCGGCTCCGGACTCCACCACAGTATCGGCTCGCCTTCGGAGAACCACGGAAAGATGCCGCGGGCATAAGCCGCGCGCAGCCGGGCGATCGACAGGTCCCCGCCCGCGGCCAACAGGCCGGCGGGATGGTCCAGCGCCGCTTCGACTGGCGGAAAAGGCGTGTCGCGGTCCAGCCAGGGCAGCTTCACGTCGCAAGGGGCGCGTCAGTGCGCGGCCAGCGAATAATGATGCGAGCCGTAGACCCCGCGCCGGCGGTCCTCAAGAAAATGCTGCAAGGTGGTGGAGACGGTGCGGAAAGACAGGTCGTCCCACGGAATGTCGGCCTCGTCGTAGTAGCGGGCTTCGAGGCTTTCCGGGCCGGGGGCCAGTTCCGGCCCCAGGGCCTCGGCCAGGAAATACATGTGCACCTGTTCGACCTGGGGCACTTCTATGACGGTGAATAGGCGGCCGACCTGGATGCGGGCGCCGGCTTCCTCGAGCGTTTCGCGCTCGGCGCCTTGCGCCGTGGTTTCGCCCAGCTCCATGAAGCCGGCGGGCAGCGTCCATGTGTTGTAGCGGGGCTCGATGGCACGGCGGCACAGCAGGATGCGGCCCTCCCAGACAGGGATGGCGCCCACCACCACGCGGGGGTTCTGGTAATGGATGGCGCCGCAGTTGTCGCACAGGTCGCGCACCCGGGTATCGCCGTCCGGCATGCGCCGTACGACTGGGGTCCCGCATTGGCTGCAATAGCGCTGCCGCCGCGGCGCCGGATAGTAAAACTCGGGCGGATGGGGGGCTTTCATGCAGGCGATTCTACCCAACACGGCAGGCCGGCGGAGCCCGGTTTTTGCCCCAGCCAGGCCTTGGGGGGCAAGGCCTGCGGCCTTTCAGGGCTCGGGCAGCTGGCGATAGCCCAGTGCATCGGGCACGTCGCCGGCGCGCACGCTGGCCAGCGGTGCGCGGCCAAGGCCCGGATGGTCAACCACATCGGGCAGGCCGGCCTCCAGGGCGTCGAGCAGGGCCTCGCCATCCGGCGTGCACAGCTGCTGCAGCACCATCGGCAGGTCACGGTCGTCGACCATGCCGGGCCCGGCGTCGCTGCGCGCGTACAGGCGGCCCTCGTCGTCCAGCAGCCATTGCCCGACTGTGTTGACCCGCAGCCCGGTATGCGTCTCCAGGCCTGCGCCGGTTGCATCGCGCCGAAAAATGAAGGGCGCGGCGTGCAAGTGCACGTAGACGCGCTGCGGCCCGTTCTGGAAATACCAGCAGCCGCGCTCGTCCGCCGCGTAGTTGCGGGCGATGAAGCGGCAGATCTGTTCGTTGGCGATGGGTTCGGGTTCGCCGGACCCGGGGCCGCCGCCCTGGGGGTGGATGCGCCAGCGGCCGCGCGCGTCCAGCGCCAGCCAGCCGTAGACGTGCGGCACGTTCGGCCAGCGTTGCATGGCTTGCAGGACTTCCAAGTCCATGGCGGCTCCTCGGATGGTGGCGGTCCGATTATAGGAAGGGCTGGGATGCGCGCGGCCTTGGGATGATGCCGAAGGCTACAGGTGGCAAGCGCGCCGTACCGTCGCTGGGCAGGCCGGTAAACGGCGGTAACGCGCCATTGCGTCGCGCGGCGGCGGTTGCTAGCGTGACCTGACGGGCGCAACCGCACCCGCGCATCCGCATTCAAGGAGCACTGCCATGAGCCAGCAGGACAACCCCTATGTCGCCATCCTGGCGGTCGACGGCTACGAGCAAGCCGAATTGACGCAACCGCGCCAGGCATTGCAGGACGCCGGCGCCCGCATCGCGATCGTTTCCGCCACGCGCGAACCCATACAGGGCATGCAGCACGACGAGAAGGCCGACCGCTGTGAGGTCGACCTGACCTTCGCCGAGGCCGACCCCGCCCATTTTGCCGCGGTGGTGCTGCCGGGCGGCGTTATCAATGCCGACGAAATCCGCATGCATCCCAAGGCGCGCGCCTTCGTCCAGGCCATGGATCGCGCGGGCAAGCCCGTTGCCGTGATCTGCCACGGCGCCTGGCTGCTGGTTTCCGCCGGCCTGGCCCAGGGGCGCACGCTGACGAGCTGGCCGTCGCTGCAGGACGACCTGCGCAACGCCGGCGCGCAATGGGTCGACAAGGAAGTGGTCGTGGACCGCAATTGGATCAGCAGCCGCAAGCCCGATGATTTGCCAGCGTTCAACCGCGAGCTGGTCGCCACGCTGCAGCGCGCGGGGGCAATGCCTGCTGCCTAGTGCGCGCCGGTCGTCGCCCGAGGCGCCAATGCATCCGGCGCGGCCGGCGAGGGCAAGAGGGCGCTTTCCGGTTGCCCGGGCATGTGGAAGCGGCCCCCTTGCCGTGCGTCAATGCGCGTCAATGATTATGGCGCGACTCCCCACGCGTCTCGAGGATGTTCAGATAGAGCGTGGCCGGCTCCAGACACGCGCCGGTCCCGTGCTGGCCCACGAGGCTGCGGTAAATTTCCTCCCACGGGGTCTTGTGCTCCAACTTGGGCGGGACCCATGCGTTGCGCCGGCGGGCGAGTTCGCCTTCCGGCAACAGCACGTCCACCTTGCGCGCTTTCAGGTCGATGCGGATCTTGTCGCCGGTCTTCAGTAGCGCGAGGCCGCCGCCGACCGCCGCCTCGGGCGATACGTTGAGGATGGATGGACTCGCAGACGTGCCGCTTTGCCTGCCGTCGCCGATCGTCGGCAGTGTCTTGACGCCGCGCTTGAGCAGCTCGGCGGGCGGCTGCATGTTGACGACTTCTGCGCCGCCCGGATAGCCGACGGGCCCGCAGTTGCGGATGACCAGGATGGAGCGTTCGTCGATGCCCAATTCCGGGTCGTCGATCCGTGCGTGGTAATCCTCCGGCCCCTCGAACACGATGGCCCGCCCCTCGAATACGTCCGGATTGTCGGGGTCGGACAAAAACTGCTTGCGGAAGGCGGGATCAATCACGCTGATCTTCATCACGGCGTTGTCGAACAGGTTGCCGGACATGACGACAAAGCCCGCTGCCTCCTTCAACGGGTTGTCGAAGGCGCGGATGACCGTGCGGTCAGGTTCCCCGACTGTCGCCAGGTCCTCGGCCAGTGTGCGTCCGGTGACCGTCTTGACTTCGGTGTTGAGGCGCCCGGCCAGCATCAGTTCGCGCATGACCGCCGGTACGCCTCCGGCGCGGTAAAACGCCTCGCCGAGGAACCGTCCGGCCGGCTGGCAGTCGACGAGCAGGGGAATGTCCGCCCCCAGGCGCTGCCAATCGTCGAGCGTGTGGTCGACCCCCATGTGCCTGGCGATGGCGACCAGATGGATCGGGCAGTTCGACGATGCCCCGAGCGCTGCTGCCGCGACGACCGCGTTCTCGAAGGCGGCGCGGGTCATGATATCGGACGGCCGCAGGTTTTCGGCGACCATCTCGACGATGCGACGCCCGGTGCGATAGGCCATCCAGCCGCGCTCCCGGTAGGGGGCGGGAATCGCGGCGCACCCGGGCAGCGACATGCCAAGCGCCTCGGCAAGCGAGTTCATCGACAGTGCCGTGCCCATCGTATTGCAGTGGCCGACCGACGGCGCAGCCGACGCCACCATGTCCATGAACGCGTCATAGTCGATTTCGCTCGCGGCATACCGCTTGCGCGCCTCCCATACGATCGTTCCGGACCCCGCCAGGCTACCCTGGTACCAACCGTCGAGCATGGGGCCGCCCGAAAGCACGATCGAGGGGATATTCACCGTCGCGGCCGCCATCAGGCAGGCCGGCGTCGTCTTGTCACAGCCAGTGGTGAGCACCACGCCGTCGATGGGATAGCCGTGCAGGATCTCGACCAGCCCAAGATACGCGAGGTTGCGGTCGAGTGCGGCCGTCGGGCGCTTGCCGGTTTCCTGGATCGGATGCACCGGGAATTCGAGGGGAATGCCGCCTGCATCGCGGATGCCGTCCCTGACACGCTTGGCCAGTTCGAGATGATGCCTGTTGCACGGCGCAAGGTCCGAGCCGGTTTGCGCAATGCCGATGATCGGCTTGCCCGACTGCAGTTCCTCGCGTGTGATGCCATAGTTCATGTACCGCTCGATGTACAGCGCGGTCATGCCCGGATCGGCCGGATCGTCAAACCAGCGGCGGCTGCGCAGGCGGGGACGACTCCCCGTGGCAGCCGAAGGGTGCTTTTCTGTCGTCATGGTGCGCACATTCCTGAAAAAGTGTCAGTCGGGCGAATTGGGGCGCAGCAAGCGAAGCGCCAGGAGGGTCCCTACATTTCGCGCCTCGTGCTCGCCAAGTCTATCTCGGCGGCCCCAGGTACTCCGTCGGCAGCGGCCGCCCAGCGAAATAGGCGCTCAGGTTTTCCCGCACCAGCGCCCCCATCGCGGCGCGCGTCTCCTTCGTTGCGCTTGCTTGATGGGGCTGCAGGACCACATTGTCGAGTTCGAAAAACTCGCGTGCGATGTACGGCTCGTTGTGAAAGACATCCAGTGCCGCGCCGGCAATCCGACGCTCGCGCAAGTACCGTAGCAAGACGGGTTCGTCGACGATTGCGCCCCGGGCGACATTGATCAGCATCCCGTCTTGCCCCAATGCGTCGAGCACACGGCCGCCGACCAGGCCTTTCGTGTCGTGATCGGCCGAGGCACAGATCACGAGGAAGTCGACTTCCGCGGCCAAGGTGGCCAGGTCATCGAAATGGCGATAGGGAACGTCGTCGAAACGGCATCGGTCGTAGTAGGCGACGTCCAGCTGGAAGGCTTCTGCCCGCCGCGCCACTGCGCGCCCTACGCGGCCCAGGCCCAGTATGCCAAGGCGCTTGCCCCATACGCGCGTCGTCAGGCCAGGGCCGCCCCCGGGCCAGTACCCCTGCCGCACGTAGCCGTCGCACTGCGGGATGCGGCGGGCACAGGCAAGCAGCAAGCCGATCGCCATGTCCGCGACGTCCTCGGTCAAGACATCCGGCGTGTGGGTCACGCGGATGTTACGCCGCCGCGCGTGCGCGAGGTCGATGGCGTCGACCCCGACACCATAGCAGGCGATGAGCTCGAGGTCAGGCAGCAAATCCATCGTCGCTGCGTCAACGCCGTGCTCGCCGTCAGTCGCGATCGCGCACACGCCCGGGCCGACTTGCCGGAGGAAGCTGGCCTTGTCGCTCGCCTCCCACAGCCGGTGCACGTCATACGTTTGTTCCAGGATGGCCATATCTGATGGCGTATACGGCCATACAACGATCAGGGGCTGCTTGCTCATGGCGACAGTCAATAGAGGAAGGAAGTGGCGTTCATGGTTTCTGCGTGCCGGCGTCGCGGAAGCGGATCTTCTTGGGTATCCCGTAAGCGATGAGCACGGCCGTCACGGCGCAGGTGATCGCGATCGTGTACAGGCCCATCGATGCGCTGCCGGTCATGTCCTTGACTTTGCCCACCATGTACGGCGCGATGAGTCCCCCGATCTGCCCGAACGAGTTGATGAGCGCCACGCCGGCCGCGGCGGCTGCCCCAGTCAATACCCGCGCGGGAAAGATCCAGAAAATGCCGAACGACGCGATGATGCCGGTCGCCGCGATCGTCATGCCGAACACGAGGACCAGGGTGCTGTGCTCATAAGCCGCGCTGAGCACATAGCCGATGGCCACCGCCAAGGCGCAGCCGGTCAGGTGCCAGCGGCGCTCACCGGTGCGGTCAGACGTCCTGCCCAGGAAGATCGTGCCGATCAACGCCACGATGTACGGAAAAGACGTGATGAGGCCGATCATGAACGGATCGGTGGTGCCAGCCGTCTTGACCAATTGCGGCATCCAGAACAGGAAGCCGTAGATGCCCATGCACAGCCCGAAGTAAATCAGCGAGAACAGGTACGTGACCGGGCGCTTTAGTGCCTCGCCGAACAAGTGCGTGCTGTCGACCTGGGGGTCACGAGCAAGGATCTCGCTCAGGCGCTGTTTCTCGTCTGGCGTGAGCCACTTTGCATCCTTGACGTGATCGTCCAGCACCAACAACACGATGATGCCCAGCAGGACAGACGGAACGCCCTCGAGCAGGAACAGCCATTGCCAACCCTGCAAGTCGTAAACGCCGTCGAAGTACTTGAGGATCGCACCCGAAACCGGCCCCGCGATGATGCCGCACAGCGCGATGCTGCTGAAAAACAGATTGTTGATCCGTCCGCGACGCTCGGCCGGAAACCAGCGCGTGAAGTAATAGAGCACCCCGGGCACGAAACCGGCTTCCAGCACGCCGAGCAGGAAGCGCAGTACGTAGAACATGGTCTCCGAGGTGACGAACATCATTGCGGCCGAGACGATGCCCCATGTGATCATGATCCGCGCGATCCAGATGCGCGCACCCACCTTCACCAGAATGGCATTGCTCGGGATCTCGAACAGCAGATAACCGACGAAGAAGGCGCTGGCGCCCAGCCCGTAGGCGGTTTCGCTCAGGCCGATGTCCGACTGCATTTGCAGCTTGGCGAAGCTGACGTTCACCCGGTCCAGATAGGCCATGACGAAGCAGGCCAGTATCAACGGGACGATACGCCAATTGACCTTGTTGAAGAGTTGCTTCTCGAATTGCTCGTCGAACAGGTCGGCAGGCTGCGCGCTTGCCGCCAGTGATGCCTGTGTTTGCATCGCGTGTCTCCATTTATTTGTAATGCTGGTTAAAGCAACCGCCCCTTGCGACGACACCGGCTCGAAGCGGTTGCGCCTGCTCGCGCTAACCGCGGCCGATGAAAGGCATGTTGGTCGCCATGACGGTCATGAACTGGACGTTGGCGTCCAGTGGCAGGCTCGCCATGTACACCACGGAACGGGCCGCGTGCGACACGTCCATCACCGGCTCGACGGCCCGTTCGCCGTTTGCCTGAAGGGTGCCTGCGCCCATCTTCGCCGTCATGGGCGTCTGCGCATTGCCGAAGTCGATCTGGCAAACTGCTATGCCGAACTTGCGGCCATCCAGCGCGCAAGCCTTCGTCAACCCGAGGACTGCATGCTTGCTGGCGGTGTAGTCGGCAGAATGCAACCGTGGGACGTGGGCGGACAGTGAGCCGTTATTGATGATGCGCCCTCCGCCAGGCGTCTGCGCGCGCATCTGCCGGAACGCGGCCTGCGTGCAAAGCAGCGTGCCGGTTACGTTGATGTCCATCAACTTTTTCCACCGTTCGATGGATAGTTCCTCCACCGAAACGCCTTCCACGCCAAGCCCGGCGTTGTTGAACAGCAGGTCAAGGCGCCCGAATGTCTTGCGCGTGACGTCGAACAGGTGCTGCACCGAGGATGGCTCGGATACGTCGGTCGGTACCGCGATCGCGCGGGTGTGGTCACCCCCCGCCTCGCGGTACTCGCGCACCACGTCGTTGAGCGCATCTTCGCGGCGGGCAGCCAGTACCACGCACCATCCATCATCGAGCAACGCCAGCGAAGTGGCTCGGCCGATTCCTGCGCTTGCACCGGTCACGATGGCCACCCGGCCATGTGTTGTGCCTTCCTTGGGTGTTTCTTGCTCCATGCCATACCCTCCTTGCTGGCATGCACGCCATGCCAGCGTGTTCCTCAGGCTCAAGCGCCTGTATTACGCGTGAATGTCCGCCATGCCGGCTTTATCGCTGCGCGGCGATTTCTTCGATACGCGTAGCGACAAGCCTGGGCTTTGCGCACCTGGCCGTTGCGGCCTGGCGTGAGCTAGCGGGACGCAAGATCGATCTTTCCGTCGACGAGTCGATTGACCTTCCAAGGATTCGTCGTCCGCAGAGCCTCGGGCAACAACGCCTCGGGCATGTCCTGGTAGCACACCGGTCGCAGGAAGCGGCGAATCGCGAGGCTGCCCACCGAGGTCGAACGTCCGTCGGCCGTGGACGGGTAGGGGCCGCCATGCACCATCGCGTGCGAGACTTCCACGCCCGTGCCGAAGCCATTGACGATCAGCCGTCCCGCGCGCCGCTCCAGGGCCGGCAGCAACGGCTGGACCGCCGGATAGTCCGGCTCATCGATATGCAGCGACGCCGTGAGCTGGCCCTCCAGCGATTCGATCAGTGCCTGCATCGATTGAAAATCCGGGCAACGGACGATCAGGGAAGCGGCACCGAAGATCTCTTCGCGCAACAGGGCGTGCTCGCGAAATGCCTCGGCCGTCGTCGAAAAGAGGGCACCCTGGCATTCGTACGCGCCCGCAGCAGGCTGTGCGCGCGCCACCGTTTGCACGTCCGGGTGGCCGGAAAAGGCCGCCACGCCCTTTTCGAACGCCCGGTGGATGCCCGGCGTGAGCATCGTTGCGGCCGGCGCGCGGGCCAACGCCTCCGACGCCGCGGCCACGAAGCGGTCCAGCGCCGGCCCTTGCACGGCGAGGATCAAGCCCGGGTTCGTGCAGAACTGGCCGGCGCCCAGCGTCAGTGACTGCACGAATGCCTGTGCGATCGCTTCGCCGCGTTGTTCCAGCGCATGGGGAAACAGGATCACCGGATTGATGCTGCTCATTTCGGCGTACACGGGGATCGGCTCGGGACGCGCCGCGGCAATGGCCATCAGCTCCGTGCCGGCCTGGCGCGAACCGGTGAAACCCACTGCCTTGATGCGTGGATCGCGCACGAGGCTTTGGCCGATTTCGCGGCCACTGCCAAACAGCATCGAGAACGTTCCGTCCGGCATGCCGCAGGCCGCCACGGCCTGGCGAACCGCCTTGCCCACGAGTTCGGAGGTGCCGGGGTGCGCCGAATGGGCCTTGACGATCACGGGGCAGCCAGCCGCGAAGGCGGCAGCCGTATCGCCGCCCGCAACGGAAAAGGCGAGCGGAAAGTTGCTGGCGCCGAACACCGCGACGGGCCCGAGCGGGATATGGCGCATGCGCAGGTCGGGACGCGGCAGCGGCTTGCGTTCCGGCTGCGCAGGATCCACACGCACTTCGAGGAAATCGCCGGCGCGCACGACGCCCGCGAACATCCGCAGTTGGCCGACCGTGCGAGCGCGTTCGCCTTCGATACGTGCACGCGGCAGCCCCGTCTCGGCAACGCAGCGCTCGACGAGCGCGTCGCCCAACTCGAGGATATTGTTGGCAATGGTGTCCAGGAATTCCGCGCGGGCTGGCAGGCTCGTTTCGCGAAAGCGGTCGAATGCGGACCACGCGAGCGCGCAAGCGGCGTCCACGTCCTGCAGCGTGGCGCCTCCGAAACTCGGTTCGAGGCGTTCTCCGCTGGCAGCGGCAATACCATGCAACTCACTATTGGTTCCGCGCCGCTCGGCCTGGCCAATCAATAGGTTTCCTGTGATGTCCATGTCCATTTCCCAAATAGGATCAGTCGGATCCCCGAAGGTCACACGTCGAGATTTGTGCGCGCAAGCGCCACGTCGGGCATGCATACCTGCGCATCACAGCGACGCTTCAAGCATGTCGTGGTAATCGTCGGCCGACGCCTCGCGCGGGTTGGTCTTGTGGCTATGATCCTTGAGCGCGCCGGCGATGATGTCCGGAAACATGTCGGGCGTGACGCCCAGTTGCGCCAGCCCCGTGGGCAGGCCGAGCCGTTGCGTCATGGCGCGCACCGAGGAAGCCACCTCACTGCCGCTACCCAGGCCCATTGCCATGGCGAGGCGGTCGAGCTTGTGCTCCTGACGCACGGAAGGCGCTTCCTGGTTGAAGGCGAGCACGGCCGGCAGCAAGATGGCGTTCAGCGTGCCGTGATGCAGTCGCGGGTTGATGCCGCCGAGCGAATGGCTCAGGCTATGCACGCAACCAAGGCCCTTTTGGAATGCGAGCGCACCCTGCATCGACGCGCTCATCATGTTCAGGCGCGCGACGCGGTCGCCGGGCTCGCGCGTTGCGCGCTCGATGTGCCGCCACGCGCGCCACAGCCCGTCGAGCGCGATGCCGTCCGCAGGCGGGTTGAAGGAGGGGGCGAGGAAGGTTTCGATGCAATGCGCGATGGCATCCATGCCGGTTGCCGCCGTCAACGCGCTTGGCAAGCCCAGCGTCAGTTCGGGGTCGCAGATCGCAACGCGCGGCACCACGAACGGCGAGATCACGCCGACCTTGCGGCCATCGTCGAGGATCAGGATCGCGCCGCGGCCGACTTCGCTGCCGGTGCCGGCCGTCGTGGGCACGGCGATGACCGGCGCAGTGTTTGCGGTGATGTTTGCCATGCCGCCTTCGATCACGGCGAAGCGCTGCAGCGGACCGTCGTGCGTGGCGCAGACCGCCACGCCCTTGGCCAGGTCGATGGACGAACCGCCGCCCACGGCGATGATGCCGTCGCACTGTCCGGCCTGGTAGACCGACACGGCTTCGCGCACCGCGGCTTCGTTCGGATTCGGGGGCGTGCCGTCGTAGATCGTCACGGGCACGTCGTTTCCAAGCGCGCCGAGCACGGTGTCGATGAGGCCCGCGGCGCGCACCCCCTTATCGGTCACGATCAAGGGTCGGGATATGCCCACGTGCTCGCATTCATTCTTGAGCAAACGGACGGCGCCAAAATCGAACTGGATTCGCGTGACGTAATTGATGAGGGACATGGAATAAGCTTTAGTTATACTGGGGCCGGTCAGTGAATGCATTCTTACGGCACTGGATCCTGACCGCCTGGACGCAGGCGACGCTTTGGCGCCCGTAGAATCTGCCTTGAGCTGAGGCAGTATAGGTAAAAGCCAAGTGCGCAGTAATTGAGAGGTTCTAATACGGGTATAACTGTTCCTTAATCCAATGGTGCCCTCGCTCAATTCCATCATTTCCCGGCTGCACCTGAAGCAATTGCGGCTTCTGATTGCACTTGGCGACCACGGCTCGTTGCTCAAGGCGGCGCAGCAGGTAGCGCTCACGCAGCCCGGCGCCAGCAAGGCGCTGCAGGAAATCGAAACCACCTTCGGCATGCCGCTATTCGTTCGCACCAACCGCGGGCTTCAACCCAACGAGGCCGGACGATGCGTGATCCGCTATGCGCGCGTGATTTGCACGGAACTTGCGCACATGCGCGAGGAAATGGTGGGGATCCAGGGCGGCCGCGTCTCGGTCGGTGTCATCATGGGGGCGGTGCCGCTGCTTGTCGATGCCGTCACGTCGCTCAAGCCGGACATGTCGGTCGAAATCGTGGAAGACACGAGCGCAGCCTTGCTAGGACTGATTGATGTCGGCCGGCTCGACCTGGCCATTTGCCGCACGACCATCAGCCCGACGCCGCAAATTTATGATTCGCTCAAGCTGCAGGATGAAACGCTTGCGGTGGTTGCCAACGTGCAGCATCCGCTCAGGCGGGCCAAGCGGCTGACGCTGCATGACCTCGCGGACTATCGTTGGGTGGTGTATCGCGCGAACATGCCGATGCGCCTGTTGCTCGAGCGCGAATTCAGGGAAGCCGAAATACCCTTTCCGAGGCACCTGGTCGAAACGACCTCCCTGTTCGCCACCCTCGCGATCCTGCGCAGCAACCCGTCATTCGTCGCACTCGTGTCCATCGACGTCGCGCAATTCTTCGCGCGTCACGACATGACCTGCATCCTTGCGCTTGAGCTGGCCTCGCGCAGCGAACCCTATGAGCTCGTTACGAGAAAAGACGCGCCGCTGTCGCACGGCGCGAAGCTGCTGATCGATGCATTAAAGCGCAGGCAAGGGATCGATTGAGGCGGGCCTGCCATGGTCGGCTGCCGGCAAGCTGCGGGAGGTTTTCCGACTCGGCCACAGGCTTGCAGCGGCCTGAGCGGGGTAGGGCCTTTCGCGGCGGCGCTGCGGCGTGTGCTGCCGGGTGATCACCGCGACGCACTTATCGCCGCCTTTTACGCCATCCCAGTCGCGCAGTGGATGGACGCGAATCCGAGGTCGCCAAGGGCTGCGCCGCGCCCATCCGTTGCTGAAAAAAATCCGAATTTGCGGGCCGGAAATCAGGACAGGCGGTCTGACATTCACCGGTCTCGAGGCCGTTTGGGGGGCGGGGCGAAAAAAAGCCCTCAGAAAGAGGGCAATTTTTGGTTTTTGCGGAAAAACGGCAAAACCGCGACCGGCTGCAAACAAGCCCGCGTGAATCTGGAGGCGCAAGCCGGAATCGAACCGACGTACACGGATTTGCAATCCGCTGCATAACCACTCTGCCATTGCGCCGGGCGGTGGCGGTCACGCCAAGCGGGGGATTTTACATCAATTGCCGCAGGCGGCCGAAGACGCCGGCGTCGCTTGGGCGGCGCGGGCTTTGGTGATACTGTACCGACGCTTCTTGACCCGACTTTGCGTCTGCCGCCATGTATGCCTTGGATTGTTCGGCCGCCATCGGCTTTGGATTGAACCCGCTCGACCGGCTGTCGGACAGGCGCGAGGACGAGGCATTCGTCCAGGCGGCACGGCGCGACGCGCGGTCCCGCTTTTTTGTATTCGCTGGCGAGGTACCCGTGCTCAAGCGCACGGACGCCGGCCGCGATGCCCTTTTTTGCGCGCACGAGATCCCCGTGCTCGGCGAGCCTTGCCAAGAAGTATTCCTGGGCAAGGAGGCCGACGGTAGGGCGTTGTTTGCCATCGACGTCGGCCAGGATCGCGGCGATGCACTGGCCGCCTTGCCTGGCATCGAATTGATCGACCTGCGCACCATCGCCATGCGCGGGATGTTCCCCCATGCGTTGACGGGCGAGCTGGGCGGCGCCAAAGCCATCCTGCACTGGCATCAGCGGCATCGCTTTTGTGCCAACTGTGGCGCGGCCAGCGGGGTCGCAGCAGCCGGATGGCGCCGTGATTGCACGGCCTGCGGCGCGCAGCATTTCCCGCGCGTCGATCCGGTGGTGATCATGGTCGCCGTCGACGGCGAGCGGTGCCTGCTGGGCCGGCAACGGCGTTTCGCCCCTGGCATGTATTCGGCGCTGGCCGGCTTTCTCGAGCCTGGCGAGACAGTCGAAGACGCGGTTCGCCGTGAAATCCTCGAGGAGGCGGGCGTGCGCTGTGCACAGGTGCGCTACTACGCCTCGCAGCCTTGGCCCTTTCCTTCGTCGCTGATGATAGGGTGCTTCGCCCGTGCGGTCAGCATCGATATTGCCGTCGACGAGGCCGAGCTGGAGGATGCCCGCTGGTTTGCCCGCGCGGAAGTGGCGCAGATGCTCGACGGCTCGCATCCGGACGGGCTGTCCACGCCCAAGCCGTTCGCGATCGCCCATCACCTGCTAAAGGCCTACGTTGAACACGGCGAAGGCGTTCTGCTGGACAGGGCGGCAGCCGGCTGAATACGGCAGGTGCCCGCAGCCGGCCCGCAGCCATCGGCCTGCGGCCGGCTGCGCAAACGAAGCGGGCGCAGCCGGATGCCGACTGCGCCCGCAAGGGATGGTATATCGAGGGCCTGGCGTTACGTGCGCGTGATGCGCGCCCGTAAGATGGCACCGGCAGGCCACGGCGCCGGCCGCGCCGACGCCGTGACGCCACCGGCGACTACTGGGCCAGCTTGTCGATGACGGCGTTGAACGTTGCGCTGGGCCGCATCGCCTTGTTCGTCAGCGCGGTGTCCGGGCGATAGTAGCCGCCGATGTCGGCCGGCTTGCCTTGGACGGCTGCCAGTTCTTCGACGATCTTCGCTTCGTTCTCGGTCAGCGCCTTGGCCACCGGCGCGAATTGTTCGCGCAGGGCGGCGTCCTCGCTTTGCTCGGCCAGCGCCTGGGCCCAGTACATGGCCAGGTAGAAGTGGCTGCCACGGTTGTCGAGCATGCCCACCTTGCGGCCCGGCGACTTGCCGTTGTCCAGCAGCTTGCCGGTGGCCTGGTCCAGCGTCTTGGCCAGCAGCTTGGCCTTGGGCGAGTCATAGGTGTTGCCCAGGTGCTCCAGCGATGCGGCCAGCGCCAAAAACTCGCCCAGCGAGTCCCAGCGCAGGAAGCCCTCTTCCAGGAACTGTTGCACGTGCTTGGGCGCGGAGCCGCCGGCGCCCGTTTCGAACAGGCCGCCGCCGGCCATCAGCGGCACGATGGACAGCATCTTGGCGCTGGTGCCCAGCTCCATGATGGGGAAGAGGTCGGTCAGGTAGTCGCGCAGCACGTTGCCGGTGACCGAGATGGTGTCCTGGCCGGCGCGGATGCGCTCGAGCGAGAACTTGACTGCTTCGACCGGCGCCAGGATGCGGATGTCCAGGCCGCTGGTGTCGTGGTCCTTGAGGTAGCGCTCGACCTTGGCGATCAGCTGTGCGTCGTGCGGCCGCTTGGCGTCCAGCCAGAAGACCGCCGGCGTGCTGGACAGGCGCGCGCGGGTGACCGCGAGCTTGACCCAATCCTGCACGGCGGCATCCTTGGTTTGGCACATGCGCCAGATATCGCCCTGCTCGACGGCATGCTCGAGCAGCACCTTGCCCGACTCGTCGATGACGCGCACCGTGCCGTCGGCCGGGATCTGGAAGGTCTTGTCGTGCGAGCCGTATTCTTCGGCGGCCTGGGCCATTAGGCCGACGTTGGGCACGCTGCCCATGGTGACCGGGTCGAAGGCGCCGTTGCGCTTGCAGTCCTCGATGACGGCCTGGTAGACGCCGGCGTAGCAGCGGTCGGGGATGACCGCCTTGGCGTCGTGCAGCTGGCCGTCCGGGCCCCACATGCGGCCGCCTTCGCGAATCATCGCCGGCATGGACGCGTCGACGATTACGTCGCTGGGCACGTGCAGGTTGGTGATGCCCTTGTCGGAGTTGACCATCGCCAGCTGCGGACGCTGGGCGTACAGCGCCTGGATGTCGGCTTCGATTTCAGCCTGCTTCTCGGCGGGCAGCTTCTTGATCTGCGCGTACAGGTCGCCGATGCCGTTGTTGGGATCGAAGCCGGCCTGCTTGAGCGCGTCTGCGTGCTTGGCGAGAACGTCCTCGTAGAAAACTGACACGACCTGGCCGAAGATGATCGGATCCGACACCTTCATCATGGTCGCCTTCAGGTGCACCGAGAACAGCACGCCTTGCTTCTTGGCGTCCTCGACCTGGGCCTGGATGAATTGGCGCAGCGCCTTGCGGCTCATGACGGCCGCGTCGATGATTTCGCCGGCCTTGACCGGGGTCTTTTCCTTGAGCACGGTCTTGGTGCCGTCGGCGGCGGTCAGCTCGATCTTGAGGTTGCCGGCCTGCTCGACCACCGTGGATTTTTCGCTGCCGTAGAAATCGCCGGCCTCCATGTGCGCGACATGCGCCTTGGAATCAGCCGACCATTCGCCCATCTTGTGCGGGTGCTTGCGGGCGTAGTTCTTGACCGACAGCGGCGCGCGGCGGTCCGAATTGCCTTCGCGCAGCACCGGGTTGACCGCGCTGCCCTTGACCTTGTCGTAGCGCGCCTTGATTTCGCGCTCGGCGTCGTTCTTGGGCTCGTCCGGATAGTCCGGCAGCTTGTAGCCGCGTTGCTGCAGTTCCTTGATGGCGGCCTTCAGCTGCGGGATCGAGGCGCTGATGTTGGGCAGCTTGATGATGTTGGCTTCCGGGCGGGTCGCCAGCTGGCCGAGCTCTGCGAGATCGTCGGAGATCTTTTGTTCCTCGGTCAGGTAATCGGGGAACGCGGCAATGATGCGGCCCGACAGCGAGATGTCGCGGGTCTCCACGGCGACGCCGGAGGAACGGGTGAAGGCCTTGATGATGGGCAGCAGCGAATGCGTGGCCAACGCCGGCGCTTCGTCGGTGAGGGTATAGATGATCTTCGACGTTGTGGTCATGTTTTTCGTAAACCTCGGTTTATCGCAGATGTGGCGGAAACTTCGAGTACCGGAGCCGGGGCGTCGGCGTGCGCACGGCGCATTCGCGACCCGGGCCGATTTTAACCCCGGCCGCGCACCTGGCCGGGTGCCGGGCATACCCTGCCGCGGGCCCCTGGCCGTCAGGCCGACGGCAGTGCCTTCCAGGCCCGCGGCGACATCCCCAATTGGGCCTTGAACGCACGCGACAGGGCCGCTTCGCTGCCGTAGCCCACCTCGGCGGCCACCGCCTTCAGCGGGCGCCCTCGCCGCAGGGACTGCTGGGCCAGGCTGACCCGCCAGCCCTGCAGGTATTGCCCGGGGGTCATGCCCACGGTTGCGCGAAAGCTCGTAGCGAAGGCACTGCGCGACATGCCGGCTTCGCCGGCAAGTGCCTCCAGTGTCCATTGCCTGGCCGGCGCCTCGTGCATCGCCACCAGGGCGTTGCGCAGGCGGGGATGGGACAGCCCCGAGAGCAGGCCGCCGCGTACGGCGCCGCTTTCCATCAATTGGCGCAGGACCTGGATCATGACCACTTCCATCAGGCGCTCGATCATCGCCATGCGGCCGCAGCGCTGCGCGAAGGCTTCGTCGAACAGCAGGGCCAGTACGGGCTCGGCGCCGGCGACCTCCTGCAGCGGCAGGCATACCACGTCTGGCAGCGCCGAGGCCACGGGGTTACCCGGGCCGCCCTCAAAGGACAGGTGCGCGCAGACCATGTCCGCGCCCTGCTCGGGATCCGTGACGAAGCGGTGGGTCAGTGGCCGCGCAAACAGCAGCAGGCTCGGCCGGTCGACCTGCAAGCGCCGGCGGCCATATTGCACTTGGACCGTGCCGCGGCGGACCAGATGGATCTGCCCATGCACGCCGTCGCTTTGCAGGGTGTTCAGCCCGCACAGCGTGCCCGCGTTGAAGACGCTCGCCTTGATCGGGAAGTAGGACATGAGTGCAGCCAGTCGATCCGCCATTTGAACGCCTGATCAAGTTTTCCGTACTTTACATCACCAATCATTCGGGTGGACGGCGCAGAATGCGTCTTGCCGGGCGACGTCGCCCCGGCAGCGACCAGCAAACGATGTCTGTCACACATTTATAGGAGCACTGCCATGTCCATCGAAAAAATCCTGTACGCCGCCACTGCCACCGCCACGGGAGGCCGGGTAGGGCGCGCTGTTTCGTCCGATAACGTGTTGGACGTAAAACTGTCCACGCCGCGCGAACTGGGCGGCGCCGGCGGGCCAGGCACCAACCCGGAACAATTGTTCGCAGCGGGCTACTCGGCGTGCTTCCTGGGCGCGCTGAAGTTCGTGGCCAGCCGCAGGAAAGTCGCGTTGCCCGAAAACACCAGTGTCACGGGCAAGGTCGGCATCGGCCAGATCCCCACCGGCTTTGGCATCGAAGCCGAATTGACGATCTCGGCGCCGGGCGTCGATCGCGAAATCTTGTGGGAGCTGGTCGACGAGGCACACATCGTCTGCCCGTATTCGAACGCCACCAGCGGCAACATCGAGGTGACGTTGAACATCGTCTAAGGGGGGGCGCCCGCCGCGGCTGGCCGACGTTTGCGCATAAGGGCCGGGCACGGCCGCCATGGCTTTGTGCACTCGCTCAGCCGCACGCGGGCGATGTGGTCGGGATGGCCATGGCTTGCGAAAGCCGCTAGGAAGTAGCAAAGGGGGATGCGCCCGAAGAAGGCCCGGGCGTGGCGCCGCAAAGCAAGCAACAAAAAAGGAGCCGAAGCTCCTTTTTTTTTCGCATGACCCCAAGCGAGGGGCCATGTGAGAATCCTGGAGCGGGAAACGAGTCTCGAACTCGCGACCTCAACCTTGGCAAGGTTGCGCTCTACCAACTGAGCTATTCCCGCGTGTGTCTTCGCATGTGCTGCGAAGACGGCCATTATAGCCTGTTTCAGGTTGGAGGCGCAAGCCGGAATCGAACCGACGTACACGGATTTGCAATCCGCTGCATAACCACTCTGCCATTGCGCCGGACGCAACGACGACCGTCGCCGTCGCAACAAAAAGGGGAAGCATGGGCTTCCCCTCTTCGCGGAAAATCTGGAGCGGGAAACGAGTCTCGAACTCGCGACCTCAACCTTGGCAAGGTTGC